>NZ_RAVT01000021.1 GCF_013464915.1 Stenotrophomonas maltophilia | reverse complement strand
CGSCACTACCCACTGCGGATTCCGGCAGTAGATCCACGCCATGCGTGGATGGCGCGGTGTTGGGGTCAGAGCCCTTTCCGTTGGAAAGGGATCCGACCCCGGCCTGATCAGCCGTTGTCGCGCAGGAACCGCGCCATCGACGAAACGCCCGGCACGCGCGGTTCGAACTCGCCGGCCACGTCGATGAAGCCGCGCATCACCGCGATCTCGCGCGGGCTGCGGTTGAGGCTGTCGCGCACTTCCGGATCGGCGCCGGCGCGCAGCAGGCGCTGCACCAGCAGCGGCAGGCCATGCAGGGCCGCGAGGTGCAGCGGTCCGAAGCCGCGCGGATCGCGCACCTCAAGGCTCACGTCCTCGTCCAGCAGGCGTTCCACCGCGGCCATCACCACCTGTTCGTCGCAGGCGGTGCCCGGCTCGGCGCGTGCGCCCAGCAGCAGCAGCAGCGGCGTGACCGAACCGGCGGCAGCCTGGTCCGGTTCGGCACCGGCCAGCAGCAGGGTGTCGAGCAGGGCCAGCAGGCGCGAGCGGTCGCGGGCACTGAAGCCATACAGCGCGGCACAGTGCAGCGGGCCCAGCTGCTGCGCGTCACCGGCGTGCACGTCGGCACCAGCGGTGAGCAGGCGCGCAACAATGTCCGGCAGGCCCAGCGCGGACGCCAGCATCAGCACGGTCACGCCGCCCGGCAGGCGGTGTTCCAGCTTGGCACCGGCATCGAGCAGGGCCGAGACGATATCCACCTGGCGCATGCTGACCGCCGCCGACAGCGGCGTGGCACCACTGGCCGCCGCGTGCTGCGGATCAGCGCCGCGCGCCAGCAGCAGGTCGGTCACCGCCAGATGGCCACCACCGGCGGCGCGCAGCAGCGCGGTGCAGCCCTGCGCATCGACCGCATCAACGGCGAAGCCCAGATCGATCAGGCGGCGCACCGCATCGACGTCACCGGCCATTGCCGCAGCCGGCAGATCGGCCTCGCGCAGGGTGCGGCGCGGCAACGGCCACACACGCCAGTCCAGCCAGTCGGCCAGATCGCGGCGACCAATCGACAGCGCCACGCCCAGCGGCGTCTGGCCATCGGCGGCGCGTGCTTCCGGCGAGGCACCGTGCTGCACCAGCAGCTTCAGCGCACCTTCGCGGGCCAGCGCAGTGGCCAGATGCAATGCAGTCATGCCATGGCTGTCGCGGGCTTCGCGATCGACGCCCGCCTTCAGCAGCGCCTGCTGCAGGCGCAGCCAGCCCAGGCGCACTGCCAGGGAAAGCGGTGGGTCACCGGCCGGCGAGGCCGCGAACGGATCGGCGCCACGCTCCAGCAGTTCCAGCGCCAGCTGTTCCAGGCCGCGCGCCGCCTGGTCGTGCTGCGCGCAGGCGGCAAGGAAGCGCGCCAGGCCGCCACGGCCGGCCGGCGACAGGCCGCGCTGCAGCATCACCTGCAGCGCCGGCACCGCATCGATGCCACGCGACAGCAGGGCGAACATCGGCGTGTCGGAACAGGCGTCGCGCACGTAGGGATCGGCGCCATGGCCCAGCAGCCAGTCAACCGCGCGCGGCTCCAGCGCCAGCTCCGGGTCGAGCAGCAGGCCGCCCAGTTCTTCCGGCTGGCACAGCTTGGCCAGCGCGGCCATCCCTTCGGTGTTGCCGAAGCCCAGCGCTTCGCGCAGCAGGGTCAGCGGCGGGCGATCCGGCAGCAGGCCGCTGGCACTGGCGGCTTCGCCACGCTCGGCCAGGCCGTCACTGACCGCAGCCGGCAACGGGTAGGACGGATCCAGCAGCGCAACGATCGCCCAGCGGCCGGCTTCGGCAGCGTAATCCACCGCGCGACGACCGACCGGATCGGTCGCGTCGGCGACGATGCCCAGCTCCACCAGACGCTTGACCAGCAACGGCGAGACATCCTCCGCCATCACCGCCAACTGCACCGCGTTGCGGCCTTCGCCATCCACGGCAACCAGGTCCGGCTTGTGCGGCAGCAGGTGTTCGACCACCGCGGCGCGCCCGGCACGGGCGGCTTCCAGCCAGGGCGTGCGCCCCAGTGCATCGCGTGCTTCCAGGTTGGCACCGGCGGCCAGCAGCACGCCGATGATTTCCACGTGGCCGGCCAGCGCCGCCTCGTGCAGCGCGCTGCGGCGCTGGCGATCACGCGCGTCGGCGCGCGCCTTGTGCTTGAGCAGCAGCTGCACGCCAGCCGGATCGTCGTCTTCGGTGGCAGCAGCGGCCAGCAGCACCGGGGTGCCCTCTGCCGGTTCGCTGCGCGCACCGCGTTCGAGCAGGAAGCGGGCCAGGCGCCAGTTGCCGACCTGGCAGGCCACCGCCAGCGGCGACCAGCCATCGCGGTTCAGTGCGTCGACTTCGGCGGCGGCATCGCGCAGCAGCGCGGCCACACCCGGGTCGGAACTGCGCGCGGCATGATGCAGCGGCGTATTGCCATCGCTGTCGGTAGCACGCGAGTCGGCACCGTTGGCGAGCAGGGTCATCACCGCTTCGGGGCGGCCATGCCAGCTGTCACGCGTGGCGGCCAGCAACGGCGTCATGCCGCGGTGCGGCGCGTTCACGTCAACGCCGCGGGCGATCAGTTCGCGCAGCAGGCGCAGGTCCGGCAGCACCGCGGCCAGCACCGCCAGGCTGCGCTGGTCGCGCCAGTTCGGGTCGGGCAGCGCATACGGATCGGCGCCGGCCTGCAGCAGCTGCAGGCCGCGGTCGATGCGACCATGGCGCGCGGCTTCATACAGTGCCGGGGTCAGCTCCTGCGGTGCCATCGCCTCCAGCGGCGCGGTCTCGGCCGCGGCGGCGAACATCGGTTCGTGTTCGTGGCTGGCCGTCGCCAATGGGCTGGCGCGCACCGCCACCAGCGGCGCCGGCTTGACCCGCTGCAGCAGCAGATGCAGCAGCGGTGACAACAGCACCACCGCCAGCGCGGCGGGCCAGCGTGCACTTTCCGGCAGCAGGCCCGGCCAGGCCGGCAGCACCACCAGCGCGGCCAGCGCGATCACCAGCGCGGCCACGGCGAGACCGCGCCAGGCGGTCAGGTCGCGCCCGGCCAGCGCCTGCCAATGATGGGCCAGGCTGCCATCAAGCCGTTCGACATCGTTCCACAACGGCCAGGTGCGCCAGGCAGCGAGCAGACCGGCACTGACCAGCACGCTCAGGCCCAGCACCGCCGCAAGGCTGCCGCTGTCACGCAGTGCGGCCAGCGGCCAGGCCAGCAGCAGCGCCAGCAACAACGGCGCCGCCGACCACAATGCCAGCAACGCCGGCAGATCCTGGCGCGCAACCACCTTCAGCGGCAGCAGCGCGCGGCTGCGCCGCCACCACGACACGCCCAACGCGAACGCCGGTTGCGCCAGGGCGGCAAGAACGGCACCGGCAACGCCGCCCACGGCAGCGCCCAGCGCCAGCAGGGCGCCGGCGGCGAAGGCGATCGACAGGGCGCGCGGACGGGAGGCGTCAGTCATAGTGGCGCGGCATCAGGCTGGCCACCGACGGCGGCACCTGCAGGTAGAACCCGCGCTCGCTCATTTCACTGCGAACCTTGTCCGGGTCGGCCTGGGCCAGGCGGCGCTGGGCATCCAGGGCCACGTCCAGGACGAAGGTGAGCGCACCCAGCGAGGTGAGCAGCGGCGCGGGCAGCGCGCTGAAATCATCGCGTCGGGGAACGTAGACGTAGGTGTCAGGCTTGAGTTGGCTTTTATAGACGTAGGCGTGCATGTCCGCGGGACGATAACCCGGGAAGAGCCATGATTGTGTCGGAAAGCCGACACCGGGGAAAGCCGTCAGCCGACGATGGCGGCGTGATCAACGGCGTTTCCCCGACGGGGTTCAGCAATGTGGCGGCGGCGTTCAGGCAACGCCACCGCCCTGCGGTCGCTTACTTGACCTTGGCGTAGGTGCCCTTCAGCGCCACGCCGGCGACGAAGGTGCCGGCCCAGCACTCGTAGTTGGTGCTGCTCTTGAACTCGTTCTTCTTGTAGTAGCTGACGATGTCGACCACCGCGTTGGCACCGCGCGACTTGGCGCCGTCCTGCAGCGCGCGCAGCGCCGACAGCGCGACCCAGTGGCAGGCCTCGGCATCGCTCTTGTTGGCGGCGTTGGTCTTCCTGTTGGTCACGTCCTCGCCCAGGCGCTGCTGCACGCTGACCGGCTGGCCGGCCAGGTAGAAGCGCACGCTGCCGTCGATGCCGGCGTCCCGGGCGGCCTGCGAGGTGACCAGCTCCTGCAGGGACTGCTCAACGCGGGTATCGCGGGCGGAGGCGGTGGAAGTCAGGGCCAGCAGTGCGGTGGCCGTGGCGATCATCAGGGTGCGGCGCATCGGAACATCTCCTTGTCGAGGGTGCGGGTGGGTTGCGGAAAAACGCGGGATGGGAAGGCGGATCATTCGCTCCAGCGGCGGAACACCAGCGAGGTGTTGATGCCGCCGAAGGCGAAGTTGTTGCTCATCACGTACTCGGCCTGCAGTTCGCGGCCCTGCCCGGTGATGAAGTCGAGCTGGCCGCAGCGCGGGTCGACCTCGGCCAGGTTCAGGGTCGGCGCGAACCAGCCGGCACGCATCATCTCGATGCTCAGCCAGGCCTCGAACGCACCACAGGCACCGAGCATGTGGCCGACGTAGCTCTTCAGCGAGCTGATCGGCACACGGCTGCCAAACACCTGCGCGGTGGCCTGGGTCTCGGCGATGTCGCCGTGATCGGTGGCTGTGCCGTGGGCATTGACGTAGTCGATCTGCGCAGGCTCCAAGCCTGCATCTTCCAGCGCCAGGCGCATGGCGGTGGCCATGGTGTCGGCGCTGGGCTGGGTGACGTGCTGGCCATCGCTGTTGGTGCCGTAGCCGACCACCTCGGCAAGGATGGTGGCGCCGCGTGCCTGCGCGTGCTCCAGGTCTTCCAGGATCAGCGTGCAGGCACCCTCGCCCAGAACCAGGCCATCGCGGCCGGCATCGAACGGGCGCGGCGTGGTCTGCGGCGCGTCGTTGCGCGTGCTGGTGGCGAACAGGGTGTCGAACACCGCCGCAGCGGTGGCGTCGAGCTGCTCGGCACCACCGGCCACCATCACCGTCTGCTTGCCGCTGCGGATCGCTTCATAGGCCGCGCCCACGCCCTGGCTGCCCGAGGTGCAGGCGCTGGAGGTGGTGTAGACGCGCCCGGACAGGCCGAAGAACACGCCGATGTTGACCGGCGCGGTGTGGCTCATCATCTTCAGGTAGGTGGTGGCGCTGATACCGTCGGTGGTGAATTCGTGCAGCATGCGGCCGAATTCGCCGGTGGCTTCATGGCTGCCCGAGGACGAGCCGTAGGCCACGCCGGTCCGGCCGCTGCGCAGCACCGGGTGCTCGAACAGGCCCGCTTCGCGCAGCGCCACTTCGGTGGCGCGCACCGACATGATCGCGACCTTGCCCATCGAGCGGGTGGTCTTGCGGTTGTAGTTCGGCGGCAGCTCGAAGTCCTGCGCCGGTGCGGCCAGCTTGGTGTTCAGTCCGGCGTAGACATCCCATTCGGGCATCGTGCGCACGGCATTGCGGCAGCTGCGCAGGTGCGCCTCGATGGTCCGCCAGTCATGGCCGAGCGGACTGATCGCGGACGCGCCGGTCACCACTACGCGACGATCGGCGGCCATCAGAGCATGCCTCCGTTCACCGAGATCACCTGGCGGGTGATGTAGCCGGCCGGTTCGGACAGCAGGAACGCCACCGTAGCCGCCACTTCGTCGGGACGGCCGATGCGGCCGGCGGGAATCAGCTTGAGCGCATGTTCGACCACTTCTTCGTTGAGCATGTCGGTCTCGATCAGGCCCGGGGCCACGCAGTTGACGGTGATCTGGCGGCTGGCCAGTTCCAGCGCCAGCGCCTTGGTGGCGCCGATGATGCCGGCCTTGGCGGCGCTGTAGTTGACCTGCCCGCGATTGCCGGCCAGGCCGGACACCGACGACAGGGTGACGATGCGGCCGGGCTTGCGCCGCCGCACCATCGGCATGATCAACGGATGCAGTACGTTGTAGAAGCCATCCAGATTGGTGTGGATCACCTGGTCCCAATCGTCTGCTGACAGCGCCGGGAAGGCGCCATCACGGGCAATGCCGGCATTGCAGACCACACCGTAGTACGCGCCATGTGCCTCGACATCGGCCTCCAGCGCGGCGCGTGCCGCCTCGCGGTCGGCCACGTCAAACGCCAGCACGCGGGCCTGCTGGCCCAGTGCCTGGATCTCGGCCACCACGGCCTGCGCTTCTTCCACGCGGCTGCGGCAATGCACCACCACGTCGAAGCCATCGCGCGCGATGCGCAGCGCAATGGCCCGGCCGATGCCCCGGCTGGCGCCGGTCACCAGCACACTTCGATTCCCTGTCATGCCTGTCCACTCTCCAGATAGGCCATCGCATCGGCCGGTTCGAACACCGACACGTTGGCTGTCGCCCATTCGTCCTCGCCCGCCAGGATGCGGCAGGCGAACATGCCCAATCCATTGTCACCCAACAGCTCGCAGCGCGCCTGCACGCGCAGCCGCGAACCGCTGGGGAAGCTGCTGCGCGCGCTGTTGTAGCGGCGGCTGCCGAGCAGGAAACCGAGCTGCGGCGGTTTGCCGGCCGCGCGCGCGCGGCAGCCGGCCCAGGCCGCGATGGCCTGTGCCATGTATTCGATGCCCACCCAGGCCGGCACTTCGTGGTTTTCCACGAACAGGCCGGCCTCGGGCACCACCAGTTCGGCCTCGATGGCGTCCTGGTCCCAGTGCGTGATGCGCTCCAGCAGGCACATGTCCTGGCGGTGCGGCACCACCTCTTCAATTGCATACAGCATGTTCATCGGCGCTCCAGCGCCAGCACGGCATTGCTGCCGCCGAAGGCGAACGAGTTGCTCAGCACCCGCCGCGGTGGCTCTGCCAGGCGGGTGGCGGGTGCGACCAGTGGCAGCATCGGCAGCGCGGGGTCAGCCACGCCATCCCACCAGTGCGGCGGCAGCTGCTGCTGCGGGTTCTCGGCCAGCAGGATCCAGCACAGTGCGGCTTCGATCGCGCCTGACGCGCCCAGCGTATGGCCGGTCAGCGGCTTGGTCGAGCTGGCCGGGACGTCATTGCCCAGCACCTGCGAAACCGCCAGGCTTTCCATCGCATCGTTGTGCCCGGTGGCGGTGCCATGCAGGTTCACGTAGTCCACTTCATCGGCGGCCCAGCCGGCGCGCTGCAGCGCCTGCTGCAGGGCATCGATGGCGCCCAGGCCCTGCGGGTCCGGCGCGGACATGTGGTGGGCATCGGCCGATTCGCCCCACCCGGCCAGGCACACCGGGCCCGGCTCGCGGGTGAGCAGGAACAGCGCGGCGCCTTCACCGATGTTGATGCCGGCGCGGTGCTGCGAGAACGGGTTGCAGCGCAGGGCCGACACCGATTCCAGCGCACTGAAGCCGGCCACGGTGAAGCGGCACAGCGAATCGGCGCCGCCTGCGATCACCGCGTCGACGATGCCGGCGCGCAGCATGCGCGCGGCCGACATCAATGCCTTGGCACTGGACGAGCAGGCGGTGGACAGGGTCCACGCCGGGCCCTGCGCGCCGCTGCGCTGGCGCACGAACTGCGCGGCGGTGCCCATTTCCTGCTGGGCGTAATCGAAGCCCTGCGGCCACCGGCCCTGTTCGGCGTGGGTGCGCAGGGCCTGCTCGGATTCACCGATGCCCGAGGTGCTGGTGCCCAGCACCACCGCCACGCGCTCGGCACCGTGGCGGGCGATGGCAGCACTGACCGCTGGGGCGATCTGTGCCAGCGCCACCTCCAGCAGCGCGTTGTTGCGCCCACGCAGCGCGACCGGCAGCTCCTCCAGCGCCGGCAGCGGCGTGCGCACCTCTCCCAGCGCCAGGGTGCGCCCCGGCAACAGGCGGTCGTTGTCGCTGAGCCCGCCCGGCACATCGGCGAACATCGCCGACGCGACCGCGGCGCGGCCATCGCCGAGCGCGCAGACCACGCCCAGGTCGTTCAGGTAGATCGGTGCACTCATCGGTCCGGCCCGGCCATGTCGATCGATTCGATGCGCAGCGCATAGCCCTCGGCGCGGTTGTCCAGCTGCACGCTGCCATCGTCCAGGCGCTGCAGCTGCAGCCACACCGTGCCATCGCGCGACAGGCTGCGCTGCTTGCCGTCATCGCTGACCTGCCAGCCGGCGGGCAGCGCCGCGGCGATGGCGGCGGTTGGCCACAGCGCGAACTGCAGGTCGTCCAGCACACGCTCGGCGCGCACCTGCGGCGGCAGCCACGGCGCGCGCTGCTGGGTCAGCTGCTGGCCGTCCCACTGCAGGCGCACGCCGGTCTGGCCCATCGCCTGCACGGCCAGCTGCACCTGCTGCGCATCGGCTTCCAGCAGCGCATCGAGATCGCGCTCATGGCTGCCGAAGCGGAAATGCAGCTGCTGCTGCAGCGCCAGTGGCGCCGGCAGGCTGGCCGGCGACAGGCGCAGCGGTGGCAGCTCCACCTGGGGCTTGGGCATGCGCCCGGCACAGGCAGCCAGCAGCAGGCACAGCAGCAGGGCCGCAGTACGGAAGATCAGGCGCTGCACAGTTCCTCCAGCACGCGCATGCGGCGGCCACTTTCGTCGGCCACATACGGGTTGTTGGTGTCCCAGGCGTAGCCGGCCAGGATGGAGCTGATCATGTCGCGCACTTCGGGCTGCTGCTGCGGGTGGTAGATGATCTTCTGGAAGCCACCCTGGTACCAGCTTTCCACGAAGCGGCGGAAGGTCTTCACGCCCGCGCGCAGCGGCCTGGAGAACTCTGCCTCCCAGTCCACGGTTTCACCGGCATAGCGGCGCTTGAGGCACTCGCTGGCCAGCTGCGCGGACTTGAAGGCAATGGTCACACCGGACGAGAACACCGGGTCGAGGAACTCGCCGGCGTTGCCCAGCAGCGCATAGCCCGGGCCCCACAGCGAGCTGACATTGGCCGAGTAGCCGGTGATGCGGCGCACCGGCAGCACCGCCCATTCGGCATTGGCCAGCAGCCCGGTCAGGTTGGGGTCCTCGCCGACGATGGCCTGCAGCTTCTGCAGGTCGTCGCCTTCATAGCGCTCGAAGAACGACGGCTCGGCGACCACGCCCAGCGAGCAGCAGCCGTTGGAGAACGGAATCGTCCAGTACCAGACGTCGATGTGCTCGGGGTGGGTGGTGATCAGGATCTTGTTGCGGTCGAACTCCGCTTCGGCCGGAATGTTGTCGCGCACGTGGCAGAAGATCGCGCCGCGCACCGGGAAATTGGATGGCGATTCCAGCTGCAGCAGGCGCGGCAGCAGGCGTGCGAAGCCGGAGGCATCGAGGATGAAGTCGGCTTCGATGCGGTATTCGCTGCCATCCGGGCGGCGCACGTTCACCGCGGGCTGTTCACCGGGTTCGACCGACAGCACTTCATCACCGAAGCGCAGCGTGGTTCCCATGCGCTCGGCACCGCGTGCCAGCACGTTGTCGAAGTCGGCGCGCTGCACCTGGTAGGTGGTGCCCCAGCCCGGCGAGAACTTCTTCCGGAAGTCGAAGGCGGTACGCGCCTGGCCGTGCACGAAGGCCGCGCCGTTCTTGTACTGGAAGCCGGCCTCGACCACATCCTGCAGCAGGCCGGCCGCTTCGATGTATTCCATGCTCTGCGGCAGCAGGCTTTCGCCGATGGAGAAGCGCGGGAACTGCTGGCGCTCCAGCATCAGCACCTGGCGGCCCTGCTGGCGCAGCATCGCCGCGGCGACGGAGCCGGCCGGGCCCGCGCCGATGATCAGGATTTCAGTGCGTTCGACAGCATCCACAGCAGTACTCATCGGGGCGTCCTTGTTGCTCGATCAGAGGGAAAGAAGAAAAGCGGAAGGCGGGTTCAGGCTGGCGGCAGATCGTGCGGCGGCGGCCGGAACAGCGGCGAGATCAGCCAGACCAGGCCGATGCCGAACAGCAGGGTCAGGCCGAACGCGCGCAGCGCCGGGGTCTGCGACAGGCCCAGCAGGCCGAACGACAGCCAGGTGCTGGCCGCACCCACGCACACCGCCAGCCATGCGCTGGCATCGCCACGGTGCTCGATCAGGAAGATGCCGTAGTCGATGCCCATGCCAAGCAGCAGCATCAGCGCCAGCACGTTGAACAGCTGCAGCGGCTGGCCGAACAGGCCCAGCAGGCCCAGCGTGAGCGCGCCGGCGATCAGGGTCGGGGCGAACACGCGCCAGGCCTGGCGGCGGTAACGCAGCCACAGCGCACCGAACACCAGTGCAATGCCGACCAGCAGCAACCCGCCCATCAGCTTGCGATAGTGGCCCAGCAGCTTGGAGAAATCGGAGGTGCGGTCTACCCAGCGCACGCCGGGCAGGCCTTCGGCGGCACCTTCCAGCGTAGCCAGCGCATCGGCACGCGACAGGTCATCCACCATCACCACGCTGATCATCTGTGCGCCCACCTTCCCCACCCACAGGTGGCGGAACGGCTGCGAGGCCGGCGAGGCCAGGAAGGCTTCGGCGGTGAGCGGCGCTGCGGCGAACTGCGGTCGCTGCAGCGGCTCGCCGACGGCCTCGGACACCGCCGACAGCACGCCGGGTTCCACCTTCGCGGTCAGCGCAGCATCGGCCTGCTGGCGTGCCGGTGATGGCAACCAGTCACTGATGGCGCGATAGCCACCAATCCGCTTGTCGTTGGCCAATACACGCAGGCGCCCGGTCAGTGCTTCCTCGCGCTGCAGCAGCTGCGCCGCATCGGCGCCCTGCACCAGGTAGAACTGCGCCGGGCTGGGCATGCCCAGCAGCTGGCTCAGGCGGATCTGCTGGGCCATCAGCGCCGGCGGCGACGACTGCAGGCTGCGCAGGTCGTCGTTGCTCTGCAGGCGCGCGATGCCCAGCGCGGACAGCGCCAGCGCGGCCACCACGAAGATCGCCACCGGGCGGCGCCCGTGCAGGCGCGGGAAGCGCTCCAGCGTATTGCCCAGCCACTGCGAGAAACGGGTCTGGCGGATCTCGCCACCATCCAGCCACGGGAACCAGAAGATCACCGTGAGGAACGCCGCGGCCAGGCCCACCACCGAGAACAGCGCCATCTGGCGAAGGCCCGGGAACGGGGCCAGGCCCAACGCGAGGTAGGCCAGCGCACTGGTCAACAGCGCCAGCCACAGGCCTGGCAGCAGGTGCCGCAGCAGTTTCCAGCGGCGATCGGCCGGCTCGGCCTGGCGCGAGGCGAACCAGTGGATGCCGTAATCCTCCGCTACACCCACCAGCGATGCACCGAACACCAGGGTCAGCACGTGCACCTTGCCGAACACCAGCACGGTCACCGCCAGCGCCACGCCACAGCCGATCAGCAGCGAGGCGGCGACCAGCAGGATCGGCCGCAGCGAACGGAATGCCAGCCACACCAGCAGCAGCACCGCAGCCAGGGAGCCCCAGCCGATCGTGTTGATTTCCTGGTTGGCCTGCACCGCCGCCGCTTCAGCATGCAGCGGCACGCCGGCATGCAGGATTTCCAGCGCCGGCGCTGCGGCCTTGGCCGCCTTTCCGGCCCGCTCCAGCAGGCCATCAAGATGGCGCTCGCCATCGAGCTGGAATGCCGAACCCGGTGTATCGAACTGCAGCGCCGCCCAATGCTTGCCCTCGGCTTCAAGCAGGCCATCATCGCCCAGGCGCAGCCCGGAACCCTGTGCCTGCTGCTGCCACCACTGCGGCCACAGCGACAACGGGTCCTGCCGCCAGTCGGTCAGGCGCGGCGCACCCATCGGGCCGTACAGCGCGGCCAGCGCCTGTTCGGCCAGCGCACCGGTTTCAGTACTCTGCAGCTGGTCACGCTGGGCCGGGGTCAGCAGGCGGTCGCGGTACGGCGCGTAGAACGCGCGCGCCTCATCGAACCAGCCTTCGATGGACCCGCTGGGCACCAGCAATGCGCTGTCGGCATCGGCAGCCATGGCCGCAGCGAACGCGGCCTGCGCCCGCTTGGCGGCCGCGCTGTCCTTGCTGCCGAGCAGCACCACCACCTGCCGCGAGCTGCCATCGGCGATGCGCCGGGTGACATCACTCAGCAGGCGATCATGCGCATCCTGCGGCAGCAGGGCGAGGATGTCGGTGTCGATCCGGGATTGCTGGCTCCACAGCTGCCACTGCTGTGCGCCCAGCGCCAGCAGCAGCGCAAGCCAGGCAATGCCCAGCCAGTGCCACCAGCGCCGCAGCCGGTCCGGTACGTTCGATGCCACGACCTCACTCAAAGCGGCGCGCCTCGTCGGCGTTGAGCGTGGCCGGGGCCTCGCTCAACGCACTGAACTGGATCTGCGTGCGGTCCTTGTTGGCCTCGACGATCTCGACCTGGCGCACGTAACGGTCGCCCTGCAGGGTCAACGACTCGAAGGCCTTGGCCAGCATCGCCGACTTCGGCGTCAGGCGCAGGCGCCAGCCCTGCCCTTCGCGGCTGGCCCGCACGTTGAACTGGCTGGACAGTGCCTGCACGTCGCCACTCATCAGCGCGAACATGATCGCGTTGACCGAGCGCATCGCCGGCTGCTGGCGCGCATCCAGCTCGACGCGGGTGCTGCCATCGCGCTGGCGGCTGAGGATGCGGTCGGCGGTGACCACCACTTCAGAGGGGAACGGCTTGAGCGTGGTCCAGATCACGCCGTGCTGGCGCGCGACCACGAACCGGCCCTGCGAGCGCAGCGGGTTCTTGAAGCCGCTGACCTGCTTTTCCTGGCTGAACTGGCCACGCAGCACGTCGGGCCGCGCCACCGCCTGGGTGATCGCATCGACGGCGGCATCGGCCGCGTGCACCAGCGGCGCAACGGTGAGCAGCAGCGCGCATAGCAGCACGCTCGAAAGACGGGCAAGCATCGTCACGGCGCAGGCACTCCCAGGCGTTCCCACAGCACCGGCGGGCACTGGTACAGCATTTCCTTGCTGGCCGCGTCCACCGCGACCTGGATGGTCATGGCACGGGTCAGCACCTGGCCGCTTTCCGCATCGAGGATTTCGTACTCGATCTTCAGCCGGTTCTCCCATTCCACGATGCGCGCGACCACGCGCAGGGCCTGGTTGAACAACAGCGGGCGCACGTACTTCACGCGCGCGTCGACCACCGGCCACAGGTAGCCCGATTCGAGCATCTGCGGGTAGTCGTAGTCGTAGCGGCCGAGCAGTGCGCAGCGCGCGATCTCGAAGTACTTGAAGTAGTTGCCATGCCAGACCACGTTCATCGGGTCGCAGTCATGGAAGGCGGGAGTCAGCGCAATCTCGCCGACCCGTTCGATGGCCTCATTCACCGGCATACAGCTCCCAACGTTGCGCGCGGATCTCCACCAGCAGTTCCCGCAGTTCGCGATCCAGCGCGCGGTCTTCTTCAACCAGGGCGATGCGCTGCCCCAGGTCGGCGTACATGTCGGCCAGACTGCCATGCAGCTGCGCGTTCAGGCCAACCCGCTCGCGCAGCGCCAGGCCCTGGCGGGCGGCGATCAGCATCGCGGCCACCACCTGTTCAGTCAGCTCGATCACGCGCAGGCAGTCGCGCGCGGCGATGGTGCCCATGCTGACCTTGTCCTGGTTGTGGCACTCGGTGGAACGCGAGAACACGCTGGCCGGCATGGTCTGCTTCAGTGCTTCGGCAGTCCAGGCCGACACGCTGATCTGCAGCGCCTTCAGGCCATGGTTGATGGCCGCGCGCGGGCCAGTGGCCGCCGACAGGTTAGCCGGCAGGCCATGGTTGTAACGGGCATCCACCACCAGCGCCAGCTGCCGGTCGAGCAGGTCGGCAACATTGGCCACGGTGTTCTTCAGGGTGTCCATCGCCAGCGCGATGTGGCCACCGTAGAAGTGGCCGCCATGCAGGATGCGCTCGCCGTCGGCATCGATCAGCGGGTTGTCGTTGGCGCTGTTCAGTTCGGTTTCGATCAGCTGGCGCAGGAACGGCAGGCTGTCCTCCAGCACGCCGATCACATGCGGTGCGCAGCGCAGCGAATAGCGGTCCTGCAGGCGCTGTTCATTGCGCGGGGGACGCTCGCTGTGCAGGTCGCTGCGCAGCCGCGCGGCGATGCGGCCCTGGCCCGGGTGCGGCTTGGCCGCGAACAGGGTTTCGTCGAAGTGGTGCGCGTTGCCGTCGCTGGCCAGCACGTTGAACGCGGTCAGGCGCGTGGCCATGCGGGCCAGGTAATCGGCACGCTGCCAGGCCAGGCAGGCCAGGCCGGTCATCACCGCGGTGCCGTTCATGATCGCCAGGCCTTCCTTCGGCCGCAGCTTCAGCGGGGTCATGCCGATCTTCGCCAGCACCGGGCCTGCCGGCTGCACCTGGCCTTCGAACAGTACCTCGCGCTCACCGCACAGCACCGCCGCCACGTACGACAGCGGGGTCAGGTCGCCACTGGCACCGACCGAACCTTCGGCCGGAATCATCGGCAGCACATCGTGCTGCAGCAGCGTGGCCAGGCCTTCCAGCAGCGGCACGCTGACGCCGGACATGCCGCGCACCAGCGAGGCCAGGCGCGCCGCCAGCACCGCACGGGTCTCGACCGGGTCCAGGTAACGGCCCAGGCCGCAGCCGTGGTAGGTGTACAGGTGGTGTGGCAGTTCCGCCACCAGCGCCGGCGGGATGTTCACCGTGCACGAGTCGCCGTAGCCGGTGGTCACACCGTAGATCACGCCGTCCTCGCGCAGCAGGCGGTCGAGGAAGTCGGCACCGCGCTGGATGTGCGCGCGGAACGCCGGCGCGTCGCTCAGTGCGGCCTCGCACTGGCGCTGGGCCAGGGCAACCACGTCTTCAATGGTCAACGGTGCATCGCCAAAGCGGCACACGGGTACGGCGTCAGTCGTCATGCGGAGCCTGATCCCAGAAGGGAAAGAAATTGAACCAGTCCAACGGGGACTGGATGACCTGGAGTTCCAGCCAGCGCGCGAAGCGCTGTGCCTGTTCGGCCAGCGCGGCGTCGCGCGAGCCACGCGGCAGCACGATGCGTTCGGCGAACTGTTCAAATGCCACGCGATAGCCCTCGCCCTGGTGCAGGCAGGCCATGGTGTAGACCGGGCAGCCCAGCGCGGCGGCGAGCACATAGGCACCGATCGGGAACGGGGCGCGGTGGCCAAGGAAATCAGCGGTGACACTGCGGCCGCCCTGCACCGGCGTGCGGTCGCCGACGATGGCGACGAAGCCACCGGCCGCCACGCGCTCGGCCAGCATCATCGCCGTGGCCGGGCCCATTTCGGTTACCTGCACCAGTTCCACCGCGGCCAGCGGGTCCAGCCGCTGCAGCAGGCGGTTGAAGCGCTGCGCGTGTGCGGTATGCACCAGCACGGTGATGCGGAAACCCGGCACCTGCTCGGCCAGCACCTGGCACAGCTCCAGGCAGCCGATGTGCGCGGTCAGGATCAGCCCGCCTTCGCGGCGCGCGATCTTTTCAAGCACCAGGTCGCGATGCAGGTGGATGCGTTCGGCCGGGTAGCGCCCGCCCAGACCGAGGATCTTGTCCAGCATCGTGTCGGCGAAGGCGAAGAAGTGGCGCAGGCTGTCGCGCCGGGTCGGCGCACGGCCCAGCACGCCGCTGTGTGCCTGCAACCGCTGCAGGTACTGCATCGAGGCCTGGCGGCCAACGCGGTTGCCCAGCCAATGGCAGGCCACCACCGGCCACACGCACAGGCGGAACGGCCAGCGTCCGAACCAGCGGTGCACCCAGCACAGGAACAGCACGCCGGCCACCGACGTGGATTCGCCGATGTCGGCCCAGTGTGGGGCGCCCTGCGCGGCCGCCATCTCAGCACTGCCCCCGCAGGCGGCGCCACAGCAGGCGCGGTGCGCGCGGCAGCATGCCGAAGAACAGGCGGGTGTGCATGCGGCTGATGCGCACGTTGTCGCGCCACACATCGAAATGGGACACACCGTCGGCCGGATAGGTCACGCGCGTGGCCAGGTGCTCGACCGGCAGCTGCCGCCAGTACAGGCGCACCATCACTTCAGTATCGAAATCCATGCGCCGGCCGATGGTCTCTTCACCGATCAGGCGCAGCACCGGCGGCAGCGGATACACGCGGAAGCCGCACATGGTGTCGCGCAGGTGCAGCGACAGCGTGTTGATCCAGACCCAGATGTGGGTGGCGTAGCGGCCGTACAGGCGCGCTTTCGGAACACTGGCGTCGTAGGCCGGAATGCCGCAGATCACCGCACCCGGGTGCGCACGCGCCGCATCGATGAAGCGCGGCAGGTCGGCGGTGTCGTGCTGGCCGTCGGCATCGATCTGCAGCACGTGGCTGTAGCCACGCGCAGCGGCTTCGGCAAAACCGGCCAGCATCGCCCCACCCTTGCCCTGGTTGATGTCCAGGCGCAGCAGGTCGACGCCGTGGCGCTGCGCCAGCGAGCGCAGCACCATCGCGCACGCCTCATGCGAGCCATCGTCGACCAGCAGGCACGGCAGGCCGGCGGCCTGCACGCCGTCGACCACCGCCGCGATGGCGTGCTCGTGGTCGTAGACGGGAATCACCACCAGTGGCGCGAACGCGGCACCGGCAACGGCCGGGTCAGTCCGCATCGGCGAAAACCACCTTGCCGCTGGCATGCACACCGTGGCTGGAGGTGTAGCGGAAGGCCAGCACATTGCGGGCGGCATCCCAGTCCAGCTGCAGGGTCAGCTCATCGCCCGGGCGGGCCACGTGCTGGAACTTCACCGCATCCATGCGCAGAAACGCAGCCGGTATCGCAAACGCCTGGCGGCCGAAACGCACGGCCCAGTCCAGCTGCGCCACGCCGGGCAGGATCGCCGCCTGCGGGAAATGGCCCTGGAACGGCCGCAGCGCCGGGTCGAGGGTCATGCGCAGGGTGGCGCTTGCAGCGTCGCGGTGCTCCCATGCCGGTACCGGCATCAGCGGCTGGAACA
Organism: Stenotrophomonas maltophilia; assembly: GCF_013464915.1. Taxonomy (GTDB): domain Bacteria; phylum Pseudomonadota; class Gammaproteobacteria; order Xanthomonadales; family Xanthomonadaceae; genus Stenotrophomonas; species Stenotrophomonas maltophilia_AT. The sequence continues at coordinate 93,978 of NZ_RAVT01000021.1, read as the reverse complement.
GCGCCGCCAGTGCCGCCTGGGTGACCTTGCCCTGTGCGTTGATCGGCAGCGCCTGCACCAGGCGCCAGCGGCGCGGCCGGGTGACCGCGTCATGTGCCTGCGCCAGGCGCGCGCCAAGGCGCTGGCCCAGCGCGCGGCGCGCGGCGTCACCGTCCTCCAGCAGCGCCGGATCGGCCGGTACCACCACCGCTGCCAGCTGCTCACGCTGTCCTGGCAGGACCAGCACGCGCACGTCGTCCACTTCGGCGTCTTCGCGCAGCGCGCGTTCCAGCGCATCCAGCGAAACGCGGCGCTCTTCGATCTTGACGATGCGGTCGGCGCGGCCCAGCAGGCGGAAGCGGCCATCGGCCAATGCTTCCACGCGGTCCTGGGTGCGCCACCAGTCGAGGGTTTCCAGATGCGCCGAGGCGACAGCCAGGCAGCCATCCTCGATGCGCCACTGCACGCCCGGCAGCGGCTGCCACGGCGGCAGGTCGGTGTCCCAGCGGCGCCAGGCGATACCACCGGTCTCGCTGCTGCCGTAAACCTCGGTTGGTGCCACGCCCAGCCACTGCCGTACCTGGCGTGCGGCTTCTTCCGGCAGTGGGCCACCGGAGGAGAACACCGCGCGCAGGCGACCGTGCAGGCTGGCCCAGTCGAGCTGCTCGGGCAGACGCTTGAGGTGGGCTGGCGTCGCCACCAGCACGGTGTCGGTACCGGCCAGCGCGCCCACCAGGTCTTCGTGGAAGAACCGGCGCGGATGGATCAGGCGGCCGGCGGCCAGCGGCCACAGCACGCGGAACAGCAGCCCGTAGATGTGCTGGTGGGACACCGTGCCATGCACCTGCGCGCCTTCCAGCTGCGCGCCGAACGCAGCCTGCAGCGCATCCACCTCGCGCGCCAGCTGGTCCATGCGCTTGTTGATCGCACTGGGCTGGCCGGTGCTGCCGGAGGTGAACACGCACAGCTCGCAGGCGCGCTCGTCCAGCACCTGCAGTTCGCCGTGCACGCCAGCGGTGGAGGCAACCAGTGGTCGGTAGTCGGCGGAAACATCACCGGCGAAGCCGCTCACCTGCGGCTGCAGCGCCTGCAGCGTGGCCGGCAGGTTGTCGGCGGCCAGGAACACCCGCTTGCCGGCATGCCAGGCGCCGAACAGCGCCGCAGCGAAGGCCACCGCGTCATCGAAGTACAGGGCCCAGTCGCGGCCATCGGCAGCAGCAAAGGCCGCACGCCAGCCCAGCACCTGCTGGCGGAAGCGGGCATGATCGATCACCTCGCCCTCGCAGAGGCCGATGCTGCGGTTCGGCTGCGGGTCCACCAGCAGCCCGTCCAGGGCAATCCACTCAGCCATGCGCGTGCGCTGCCTTGACCCGACGCCGCACCAGCCACTCACCTGCAAACAACACGCCCATCATCACGTACGCCAACAATCCGTTGTAGAGCATCCAGACCCGGTCCGACGCGTAAAGCGCGGTCAGCAGGGCCAGGCTGCCGTTGAGAACGAAGAAGCCACACCACACCTGGGTGACGCGCCGGGTATAGGCCACCGCGAACGCTGGCAGGTCCGGCTCCTGCAGCCGCGCCAAGCGCTCCACCAGCGGCGGGCCGAAGCGCAGGCTGGTGCCGAACACCGCCAGCATCACCACGTTGACCAACGCCGGGTACAGCTTCAGCGGCAGGGCCTGGTTGAGCACGGTGGCCAGCACGGCCAGCAGGCCGGTACCCGCCGCCGCCGCCCACCACAGCGGCTGGCGCGTACTCAGCGCGCGCAGCAGGGCCAGGGTGAACAGCAGCAGCGACAGCCAGCGTGGCTCGAAACGGCCCATCGCCAGGTACACCAGCACCGGGTAGGCCAGCGAAATCGCAGCCACCACGAACGTGCGTGCGCGTGCCATGGCGGAGCCGCCGGCGCTGCGGTCAGGCTGCTGCCTGGTCCGGCAGCAGCCCGTGCACGACATCGACGATGTCCTGCACGGTGCGCACGGCCTTGAAGGCTTCCGGCTGCAGGTTGCGGCCAAGCAGCGGCTTGAGCTGCACGATCAGGTCGACCGCATCGATGCTGTCGATGTCCAGGTCGTCGTACAGGCGTGCCTCGGGGGTGATCCGGGCGGTCTCGATCTCGAAGCTGTCGGTCAGGATGCTGACGATGCGTTCGAACAGTTCATTCTTGGTCATGGCAATTCCTGGCGCCGTTACGACTGGCGGGCGGCGACGAACTCGCCGAGCGCGCGCACGCTGGAGAAATGGCGACGGGTTTCTTCCGAATCGGCCGAGAGGCTGACACCGTACTTCTTCTGCAGCGCCAGGCCCAGCTCCAGCGCGTCGATCGAATCCAGGCCGAGGCCCTCGACGAACAGCGGCGCGGTCGGATCGATGTCCTCCGGCGTGATGTCCTCCAGCGAAAGGGAGGAAATGATCAATTCCTTGATCTCGTGCTCAAGTGCTTGCACGGGGCGGCTCTCCAGACAGGTCGAAATAACGAGAAAGGTGCTCGGTAACGCGGCGTGCCGCCAAGGCATCCCCCCTTGGCGAGTCGTCTTCGGCCAAGAATGGCGCGATCGGGATATCTTCGCCGATCTGCAGCCGAACGTGAAAGCGACGTGAGGGGACACGATACCACTTCTGCCCCTTGGTCAGGGTTGGCGGGGTGCAGGTGATCCGCACCGGGGTGATGTCCAGGCGTCCGCGCACGGCGATGTTGGCCGCGCCCCGCTGCAGGCGCGGCGGCTGTCCGGGCACGCTGCGGGTGCCTTCCGGGAAGATGACCAGGGTGCCGCCGGCCTGCACCGCGGCTACGCAGTCGTCCACCAGGCCAGCGCCATCATCGTTGGAGATGTAGCCGGCCGCCCGCACCGGACCACGCATGAACGGGTTGCAGGCCACGGCCCGCTTGACCACGCAATCGGCGTTGGGCAGCAACGAAATCAGGCAGACCACGTCGATCAGGGTCGGGTGATTGGCCAGAACCAGCAAACCGTCGCGCTGCAGGCGTTCCCGGCCTTCGATCTGCAGGGTCATCACCCCCAGCCGGCACATCAGCCGGACATGGCTGGCAAACGCGGCCTGGACCACGCGCCGGGCGCGCCGGCGACGGGCCACCGGGTCCCGCATCAGCAGCAGCACCGGCATCATCAGGACGCCGAGCAGCAGCCCGCCAAGGCCAAACGCAGCAAAGCTCAGGCCGGTGCCGAACACCCGCCAGGCGTAGTCGAGGCGGCGCAGCAGCTCACTCACGGCGGCTCCAGCGCCAGCGCTGGCCATGGGCCACGTGCTCCAGCGCCGGCGCGCCGGACAACAGGAAGCGGTGCAGGTCCAGCGCATGCGGCAGCAGGCCCGGCGCAGAAGCGGCCTGTTCTTCGGCCGGCTGCCATTGCAGTGCGAACGTCGGCCGCCCCGCGGCCGGCGCCGTCAGCCGCCAGCACCACGCAAAGAACGGGTCGGGTTCGTCGGCGAACGTCGCGTAAATTTCAGGAAGCGGGGATTCGTAGACCACCACCCGCACCTCGCGGGCGCCATCGGCCAGCAGGCCGACGGCCTCCAGGCACGCGGCCTCGACCGTGGCCTGGCCGGCAGCCAATGCCAGGTAGTTGCCGCGATGGCCGCGGGCGATGGAGTACAGCGCGGCGATCGCGTTGTGCACCGACAGGCCGAATCCGGTTGGCGACAACGGCTGGTCGCCGACCAGCGCACCCAGCAGGTCCATCGAACGCGCGACGTCGCCATGGCGGCTGGCGAACACCAGCGGCACGTCGCTGTCAGCCCCCTGCCCGTCCTCGCACCAGCACGCGGCCTGGATCGCCATGCGGCCCAACCGCTCGATGCGACGGCGTTGCATTGCCGGAACCTCCGCCAGTGCCGGCGTATCCCCGCCATGCGGCAGGTACGGCGCATCGGCCCAGCCCAGCCACTGGCTACGCTCGCTCAGGCCGGGCGCCCACGCAGCCCAGTCGACGATGGAGAATTCAATCATTTAGCGTTGGTGCTTCAACGGGAGAACGATAGGCACGAGCCATTACGGCGACGCGCGGCGGCCCCCATTCCTGCAGCCGTGCGTCCGTCCAGGACGTCGCCGGCTGCCCCCCTGGCCGCCGGAAAGGAGCGCACGCTAGCACGTCCCGCGCAGGGTGTGCAGGTTTCACATTCCCCAACGCGGGGCCAGGCAACGGCCGGCCCCGCCTTCAATCGATCAGTGGTAACCGGTGTCGGCGTGCACCTTGCCGCGGAACACCCGGTAGGACCAGGCCGTATAGCCGAGGATGACCGGCAACAGAATGACCAGCCCAACCAGCGTGAAGCCCAGCGAAGACGCCGGCGCCGCCGCCTGCCACAGGGTCATCGACGGCGGCAGCAGGTACGGCCACATGCCCAGCACCAGGCCGAGGAAGCCGAGCACGAACAGCGCCAGGCTGAGCAGGAACGGCGGCAGGTCGCGGCGTGGATGGGTCGCGCTGCGCCACAGCGCGGCGGCCACCGCCAGGGTCAGCAGCGGCACCGGCGACAGCCACCAGAAGTTGCCGTCGCTGAACCAGCGCGCCATCAACCGCGAATCGAGGAACGGCAGCCAGCTGCTGACCAGGCCCATCGCCGCGATCACCGCCACCACCAGCGGGCGGGTCATCTGCCGTGCCAGCGCCTGCACGCGCCCTTCGGTCTTCAGGATCAGCCAGGTGCTGCCCAGCAACGCATAGCCGGCGACCAGCGCGGCGCCGGTCAGCATCGCGAACGGGCTGAACCAGGCGAACGGTCCACCCTGATAGACGCCGTCCACCAGCGGGATGCCCTGCACCAGAGTGCCGAGGATCACGCCCTGGGCGAAGGTCGCCAGCAGCGAACCAAGGCCGAACGCCACGCTCCACAGCCGGCGCGAACGATGCGCCTTGAACCGGAACTCGAACGCCACGCCGCGGAACACCAGTGCCACCACCAGCAGCAGCACCGGCAGGTACAGCGCCGACAGCAGCACCGCATAGGCCTTCGGGAACGCCGCCAGCAGGCCGGCGCCCCCCAGCACCAGCCAGGTCTCGTTGCCGTCCCAGATCGGCGCGGCGGTGTTCATCATCAGGTCCAGCTGTTCCTCGTCCTCGGCGAACGGGGCAAGGATGCCGATGCCGAGCACGAAGCCGTCCAGCACCACGTACATCAGCACGCCGAAGCCGATCACCGCGAACCATGCCACCGGCAGCCAGGTCATCAGGTCCATGTCAGCGCTCCTCCAGCGGTTCGTCGGCCGCCGACAGCGGGCGTGCCGGGGTGTGGCTGCCGTGGTCCAGCGATGGCCCTTCGGCATACGGCTGCGGTCCGTGGCGCAGGATCTTCACCAGGTACCAGATGCCCCAGCCGAACACGAAGGCGTAGCCGACCACGTAAACGCCCAGCGACAGCGCGGTCATCCAAGCGCTCTGCGGGCCCACCGCATCAGCGGTGCGCAGCACGCCGTACACCACCCACGGCTGGCGCCCCATCTCGGTGACGAACCAACCGGACAACAGCGCGATGAAGCCGCTGGGCAGCATCCAGTTCCAGCCGCGAAGCAGCCACGGCGAATCCAGCAGCCTCTTCCGCCACAGCTGGAAAGCCGACACCCAGGCCAGCAGCAGCATCAGCGTGCCCAGCCCGACCATGATGCGGAAGGCGAAGAACACTGGCGTCACCGGCGGCCGCTCGCTGGCCGGAACCGAGGTAAGCGGATCGAAGGTGCCGTCCAGCGAATGGGTGAGGATCACGCTGCCCAGCTTCGGGATGGCCACTTCGAAATCGTTGCGCTCTTCCTTTTCGTTGGGCAGTGCGAACACCACCAGCGGCACGCCCTCGCCCTCCTTCGTTTCATGCCAGTGCGCTTCCATCGCCGCGATCTTCATCGGCTGGTGCTTGAGCGTGTTCAGGCCATGCATGTCGCCGACGAAGATCTGCACCGGCACGGTCAATGCCGCGAACGCGACCGCTGCGATCAGCATGCGTCGGCCCGCTTCCACGTGTGTTCCCTTGCGCAGGTACCACGCACCCACGCCACCGATCACGAAACAGGTGGTGATGAACGAGCCCAGCGCCATGTGCGCCAGCCGGTACGGGAACGAGGGGTTGAACACCACCTGCCACCAGTCCACCGGATGCACGATGCCGTTGACCATCTCGTAGCCGGCCGGCGTGTGCAGCCAGCTGTTGGACGACAGGATCCAGAACGTGGAGAACAGCGTGCCCAGCGCCACCATGCAGGTGGACAGGAAATGCAGGCGCGGCGAGACCCGGCCCCAGCCGAACATCATCACGCCAAGGAAGCTGGCCTCCAGGAAGAACGCGGTCAGCACTTCGTAGGTCAGCAGCGGGCCGATGACCGTACCTGCGACCTCGCTGAGGCGAGGCCAATTGGTACCGAACTGGAAGGCCATGACGATGCCGCTGACCACGCCCATGCCGAACGACACCGCGAAGATCTTCTGCCAGAAGAAATACAGTTCGCGCCACACGGGCAACTTCGTGCGCAGCCAGCGCCATTCGATGAAGGCCAGCCAGCTGGCCGTGCCGATGGTGAAAGCGGGGAACAGCACGTGGAAACTGATGACGAATCCGAACTGGATCCGGGACAACAACAACGCGTCCAAGGGACGCCTCCTGCCGGGTACGGGTGGGATACCGGACCACTTTAGGAGGATTTGGTTAAGGCGGGATGCGACCGGGTGACGCGCTGCTTCACTTTGTCGCAGGCGAAGCTGGGTGACAGGATGAATGGGCTATAGGGGCTTCAGCAAGGTCAAGGGCGGCTCCTTGGCGATTCGCAGAGCCCGGGGTACCAGTGCGGCCAAGCAGGCCGCCATCACCAGCACGACAGCGCTCGATATCGAGAACCACAGTGAACCTTTGATGCCATCCTGTGGCGGCCCTATCCACTGCAACGACAACGCGCCGAGCAGGGTACCCAGCGTGGTGAACAGTGAAACCTCGAACATGATTTCGGCAAAGATCACGGATCCGCGAGCACCCAATGTCCGTCGAATCCCAATGGAGTGCCGGCGCTGATCAAGCCATGCACCTACAACTCCGGAAACTCCGGCCATCAGCACACCGAGAACAACGGCCGTCATGAACGCGAGCACGGTCGTAGCGAAGCGATCAGCTTTGACGTAGGCGTCGCGATATCCCGCCAGCGTCTCGACACCGGCTGGATTCACGATCCGATAAGGGCGCTGCAGCGCATCGCCAATGCGATCAAGCGAAGAACGATCAACCTCCGACCTCCACTTCGCCAGATAATAGCGACTGGCGCCGATGGGAAGGCCTGGAAGCAGCGCCCACTGCGAGTCCCGCTCATTGCCTCCTGGTGCCGGTCCAGCAACAGACGCAAATACGCCCACGATGACCCGGCTGCTGCCGGGGCCGAAATACAGGTGGCGGCCAACAGCACCCTCCGTTCCGAACAGACGAGCAGCCAGCGCTTCACTGATCAGTACTACCGGAACCCCTTCAGCCATGTCGTCCTCTGTGGCATCCCGTCCCAGGACGATTCCCGCGCCCAACATCGCCAGCAAGCCAGAGCTTGCAGTTGCCACGGGAATGCGATCACATCCAGCTACGTCTGTCGTGCCCGAGTTCATCGAGTACGCCATGGCTGACTCACTGGTGCATACGCCGTATCGATGGGCTCTTCCCCCGAACGGAACAGCGTCGCTCACAACCGTGTCCTGAACACCGGGCAGCCGGATCGCAGACAGGTCTGCCCGCAGCACTGCCGCATCCGCGCCGTCTTCGACATCCGAGACCCTGACCACACCAATCGACCCTGCCTCCTGGATGCTTCCGGTGTTCAATCTGGCGAAGCTGTCCAGCGCGGATTGCAGTGCGAACGCACATGCCAGGCCTGCAAGCGCTGCCTGGACTGCAAGCAGTGCGGCACTTCCCAAGTGTCGTCGGGTCTCCCTCATCGAGTCGAACATTTCAGGCAGCCCCCTTCGCGAAGGCACTCGACAGGGAGCTGACCCTGCAGATTTCAAACGATGGGACCAATGAACAGAGCAACGTCGTGACGACTCCCAGGCCAGCGGCCATCAGCATTGCCCCAGCATGCATCGCCGTTATCGCGCTGGGCAGAACGTCTCCCGCAGCAACCAACCGGATTCCCAGCGTATAGGTGACGACAGCGAGCGCACTGCTTGCGGCTCCTGCCGCGATGGATTCCCACATGAGCTGGATGAACACGTCCCGGCGTCGCGCACCCAGTGCACGTCGTATCGCGAGCTCCCGCCGACGGCGCCCCAGGCTGAAGCTCAGCAGCGCCGCCGCGTTGACGATGCACACGCCGAGAAGGATCAGCGACAACCGAAGCTGCATCCTGGCCTGCTCCGGAACCAATCCCAGCCTGTCCAGCCAATCCATCAAGGGCCAGAGTGCGACCTGCTGTGAGCCTGGCTCGACCCGAAGCCTCTTTTCTTTCGCATAGGCGTTTAGAACCGCGCGGTAAGCGGCGACATCATCTGCGGTGGGCAGCCACACCCACAATTGAAGCCAGGAAACGTTGGCCCCTGCAGGATCCGTGTCCTGGTCACCACCCCAGATCGCCGTCCCGTCCAGAACCGTCAGTTTGTCTGCGATTGCAGTTTCAACCGGCAGGTAGATCTCGTCAGGCTCCACAAACGGTCTGCGTGTGAGATCTCCCTGAAACATAGGCACCGGATGCCAATCCTCCGCGACACCCACTACGGTATAGGTGCGTCTGCCCAATTCCAACCGATGACCAACACAGTCCTGTGCACACTCGCGCGCTGCGAGCGCACGCGACAGAACCACTATTCGACTCGAAGCATGCCCCTCCTCGGCGGTCCATGCGCGCCCTTGAACAACGGCAATGCCAAGGACACTGAAGACTTCGGACGTGGCGAACCTGGCGCGCAATCTTGCGCTGGACTCTCCCGGCCGGGAGAGCGTCACCGCGCCCCCTGCCATTGCTGCCTGCTTCCACGTCCGGCCTTGATTCAGAAGCACCTTCGCGTCTGGCCAGGTCAGTGACTGACCAGGATCCGGAGAGCCACTGCGCAGTGCATCTGGACGCGCGTCAAGGTAGGGGCGGAACAATGCCGAGCTCCGGCCTGGCGCGGGATCCGACGATGCTTGGAGAACAATGGAAAGCATCACGGTAGTGATCCCTACCCCTGCACCCAGCATGAGAGCGATTGCCAGATGAGTGCCGACTCTCTGCTTGAATCGAATCAACGACATCTTGATGTAGTAACCGTGCACGTACCCTCCTTGGCCTTTGCAGAGCCCTCAACTTCAACTCGAAGGAACTCCCTGTAGAAGAAGTTGCTCCCTTTCTTCCAGCTCACCTATTCCAGCCATGTATGGGCTGCAGGCGCAGAAGGTCAGGATTCCGTTCTCTTGGTACACCAGAATCTCGCCCATCCTGCTGTCGAAAAGTTCCCGGCATGCGCATATGAGAGCGGGAAAGGCCCCAAGATCCGCCTTGGGTCGCCCCCTGGGGAAACTCAGTGCAAACGCCTCTCCGTGGTAGCTACATATGATTGGGATGCCTTGCGGCTGTTCGACGAAGAATGGGTGCCACTGCTGCTCCCCTTCTGCGACATCAGAATCACCATCCCACCGGAAGTAGGACCAGACTGACTTCTGTACGAATTTGTCCAGGTGCGACATATCAGGCATTCGATGACCGAACCCAAAAGCAAAACGTGGCGTTCTAATGCCTGGAATACGCTCGGAAAGAAGCTTCCATTGCACATTCAAGGGGAGAAGCGATCTACTCACTCCCCGAGGACCAATTCCATACGCCAGTGCGTGCGCTCGCGATAGAACCGAACCCAAAGCTGTGTGTGCCCAGTTCTCATGCAATCCGAATGCACGAAGACGCTTGCCAATCTCGGTGCAAGAGAGATCGAAGACTCTGTTGATGATGTAGGCGGACCACATGTTAGGAATCGACGTTTCCATTGCGGGTTCAATGATCTCAGCCTCCTGAACGCACCAACTTTGAGTCAGCTCGTCCAGATGGATCACACTCACACCCTCGACATCTCTCAGCACGGTTGCGACAACGTCCTCCGGATCGGAGTGGATGACAATGGTTGGAATCTTCATGCCACGCTCTCCAGCATCTCCCTTTGCACTTTTCGGCCGTACTGAGCCCTGATCTCCTCCTGAATTTCATCCACGACCGCCATTAGCTGCAATGAGGCGGGTGACTCCAGTACGAATAGCGTCGAGATCTTCCGTTCGATGAAGAATCCGCCCGCTACGTGCATCAGTCGTCGCTTCATTCTCCTCACGGCTTCTTCTCCAATCTCGCCGCCGACACCAACCAATCTCCCGAGAAGCTGATGGATGGCGTAGTAAACAAAAACCGCGTGTGCCAGCGAATGGTTGGGAATGAAATTTCCTGACCATGGTGAAACCGGGCGCACCCTGATTGCACCTGACATGAACTTCCCGTGCACCTCTTCATAGGCGGAGAGATACGAGTGTACGGACTCATGCAGAATTGCCTCTGCGCAAAGATCCACGGTCATTTCTGGCCTGTGAACATTGAGAATTCGGATGCAACCAACATGAATCGGCCGATACTCGGATCCAAGATTGAGTGGTGAAACCTGATCACCCAGCTGGATCGACTTCCTCACAAAAACACGCCTTGTGAATATTCGAATCAGCAGACCCAGATGTGGAGTGGCTTTGTCCACGAGCTCTATGGCGGCTTCCAGCTTCTCCTGGATTACCACAAGCTCTTCTGGTGAAATACTCATGAATGGATTACAAAACGTTCCGCTCTCAGGTTCGTTCCGGCGTGCCAGTCCACTATCCACGTCCAGAGCAATCACGCCCCCCACTTTTGGGCGCTCAACCTTTTCAAATCCGAAATTACGCTGCTTTACCACCCACTCCCCTAGTGGGCTTTCGACTTCCTTCCTACGGTACAACCCTCCCGCTTCTTCATGGTTTGGAGAAATTGGACACTCCGCCCTTGCGGCGAGATGAAGTGCTTCGATGGTCGAGACGGGCCTTCCATCTGGATCTTCATGAGAGAATCCATCTGGATCATCCATGAATCCAGAAACCCACGGGGAGCCAAGCAATCTTCTTCTTGCCGCGGGATCCAGGTTCTTGAACGTTCTTTCAAATTTCTCCACACATTCGTGGTTCTCGAGCTTCTTCGCTCTGAATTTCGAAAGAGCTTCGCCCAAACGACGCGGAGCAACTTCAAACCATGCATCCAGAAGTACCGAGCAAACTTCAACCGTTCTACGCGGATCTTCAATCGCTCTCCTGATTTCCTCTATGGAAGTTCTCATCAACCTCTCCCTGGTGGCGGACGGCCGCCCCAWGGGCGGCCGTCCGCGTTCTTAGACGTTGAACTTCTGTGCTTCAGGAACGACATGCGCGAACTTGAGCTCTTCTGCGTCACCCGATGAGTAGTGACCGCAGTGGGTTCCACCGCTTGAGTAGTTGGTGCATTGCACACCTGCGATCTCGCTATCGCTGATTCCTTCTTGCAGCTCCGTCCCGCTGACGAGGTTGATGTCCAGCACAGAGACGTTCTGGATCTGCGTGAGATCATTGGTCGCACTTTCCTGCGCAGCAGATGCGATTCCGGATAGACCAAGCATTGCAATGAGTGCCGGAGGGAGAAGCACGGATTTGCAGATCTTCGACATTGTTCAGCTCCTTTGAAGTTGATACTGCCGGATATGACCGTGAGCTTGCGCGGCTCCTGGCCAACGTCAGCGGTTGCTGACGATTTAGATTTTTCCAGCAGGGTCATCGACATCAAGAGCAGCAGATTTCTTTGCAACTATCCTCATTGCGAGGACCGTCACGTAGCGTCTGGAGCTGACGCAATCCGTCGGGTGTGGGGGATTGTCCGAGTCAGCGACCTCGGGAATGGTGTAGGAAGATTCACGCCGTATGCGACTGACGTCGGTCTATCAATCGCTTAGTGCCAAAAATACCAAACGCCTGCCGCCACCAACGCCCCAACCAGCAACACCTGCACCACCACGTACCACACACCACTGTCGCGCGATTCAGCGGCAATGCGCTTCTGCAGCGCCTCGCTCACATCCGGCGCTTCTTCCTGCTGCGCCTGCTCACGCAATGCCTCTGCCAGCGCGTGCTCTTCCCCATCGCGGGGTTCGGTCGGTAGGTTCACAGCAGTTCTCCAGCGGAGGCGTGCCGCGTCAGTTCCTGCTTCAGGACCTGGCGCGCGCGGTGCAGGTGGCTCTTGATGGTACCGCGCGCCAGCCCGGTCACCTGCTCGATCTCGGCCAGATCGAAATCCTCCAGGTAGTGCAATCCGACGATCAGCCGCTGCGGCGCACTCAGCCGTTCCAGTGCCGCGCCGAGCTGGCGCCCGGCCTGCAGGGCCTCACTCAACTCGGCGGGCCCGGGGCCTTCATCGCCGATGCCAAGTTCTTCCGGCACCTCCACCGCTACCATCCATTGCGCCTCCAGGCGTCGCCGTCGCAGGTGCTGCAGCGCGGTGGTGTAGGCCACCCGCGAAACCCAGGTACGCAACGAAGATTCAAAGCGGAACCGGTGCAGCTGGCGGAACACCGCCAGGAAGGTCTCCTGCAGCAGGTCGGCCACCTGATCGCGGTCGCCGACCATGCGACCGATCACATGCGCGCAGGTGCGCTGATGCGCCTGCACCAGCTGCGCGAACGCCGGCTGCGAACCATCGATGATGGCGCGAACCAGGGCGCGGTCGTCATCCGCGCCGGGTATGGGCTCGGCGGGGACGTCGCGGCGACGTCCCCGCAACGCAGCCAATGCTCCACCCAGCAGGCTCATGCGCGGGGCGCCCCCTGTGCCCGTGGCATGCCTGCCTCAACCCTTGCGCGCGGCAGGACGGGTGAAGTACCAGGCCAGCAGCTGGCCGAGGCCGGCACTGCCGACCATCGCGGCGGCGGCGCCGAAGGTCAGTTCGCGTGCACCGATCGCCTCCAGCAGGCCCATTGCCACGGCCAGGCTGACCAGGCTGATGCCCCAGCGCAGCGCGCCCTGGCGGCGACGCTCCTCTTCCAGTACGGCCAACGAGCGGATCACTTCCTCCGGCACGTGCGGCGCCACCAGCTTGCTGCGCGCGCGGGCATCGGCAATGGCATGGATCGCGTAGGCGATGCAGATGAAGAGGGTGATCGGGATCAGTTCCTGCATGGTCGGGCTCCTGTTCGGTGGATGATGCGGGTTCAGGAGAATGGATGCGCGAAGCCCGCCACCGGTTGCAGCGAATGTGTCAGGACGCGTCGTCGGCTTCGGTCTCGACCGGCACATCCGGAAAATAGGTTTCCAGATGGAAGCCCAGCCGGAGATCGGCCATCAGCCGTACCAGTGCAGGGTCCAGTTCGAAACCGGCCCACGCCTTCTTGCCGAAGACGCCGATACGCAGGCCGACCTCGGCGCCTTCCTGGTTCAATGCTTGGATCACCTCCACCCGTGCCTGCAGGATCTCGACCACCTGCGGCCAGGCGTCCATCAGCCAGCCATCCTTGCCGCCAGGCAAGTCAAAGCACACCCAGGTGTGGGCGTGGACCCGGATGACACTTCCATCAGGACGGAGTAGCTCGGCGCCGACATCACGGAAGTTCGTCCGTTCCATCCCCAGCCGGGCGGCGATTCCGGCGCTGGCAGCCGTCGGGTGTTGTACCCCCAACGAGATCACATAGTCGTAGCTGTACACGTCGGTTCCTTCCGAATCAGGCGCCCATCATGCGCCACGCAAGGCCCCGCCGGGCCTTTGCCCAAGCGGTCAGCATGACCTGTGGCCCCTGCCCCCGGCCCGGACGGCTGCTACCCTTGCCCGGATTCCTCTTCCGGTGCCGTCCGCCCATGTCCCGAGTGCTGCCCCTGTCCCTCCTGCTGTCGGCCGTGCTGGCCGCACCGGCCGCGCATGCTGCGCCCACGCCGATCACCATCGAACAGGCCATGGCCGACCCGGACTGGATCGGTCCGCCGGTCGAGAAGGCCTGGTGGTCGTGGAACAGCCAGCAGGTGGAATACCAGCTCAAGCGCAGCGGCAGCCCGGTGCGCGATACCTTCCGCCAGCCGGTGGCCGGTGGCGTGGCCGCACAGGTGGCCGATGACCAGCGCGGCACCCTGGACGTGGCCGAGCCGGTCTACGACCGCAGCCGCAGCCGCAGCGCCTTCGTGCGCAATGGCGATGTGTTCGTGCGCGACCTGCGCAGCGGCGCGCTGACCCAGCTGACCCGCAGCAACGAGCGCGCCGGCAACGTGAACTTCGCCGCCGACAACGGCGTGATCTGGCGGGTCGGCCAGAACTGGTTCCACTGGACTGCCGCCGGCGGCGTGCAGCAGGTGGCCAGCCTGAAGGCCGAGAAGGACCCGCGCACGCCGCCGAAGGCCGACGTGCTGCGCGACCAGCAGCTTCGCACGCTGGAAACCCTGCGCCGCGACCGCGACCAGCGCGAAGCCCTGAAGGACCAGGACCAGCGCTGGCGCCAGGCCGACCCGACCCGCGCACCGGGCCCGGTGTACCTGGGTGCCGACGTGGAGATCGGTGACAGCGTGCTGTCGCCCGACCTGACCCACCTGATCGTGGTGACCAAGCCGAAGGACTTCGATGACGGCCGCGGCGGCAAGATGCCGCTGTACGTGACCGAGTCGGGTTACGAGGAAACCGAGGACACCCGCACCCGCGTCGGCCGCAACGGCTTCGAGCCGCACACGCTGTGGTACGTGGACGTGCGCACCGGCAAGGCCGAGAAGCTCTCGCTGGCCGGCCTGCCGGGCATCAGCACCGACCCGCTGGCCGAACTGCGCCGCAAGGCCGGCAAGGACGCACTGAAGGGCGAGCGCAGCCTGCAGGTGATGAGCGACTTCATGGGCGGTGGCATCCGCTGGAGCGCCGATGGCCAGCAGGCTGCGGTAATGCTGCGTGCAAACGACAACAAGGACCGCTGGATCATCAGCGTCAACGCCGCCGATGGCCGCGTGCAGAACCGCCACCGCCTGACCGACAACGCCTGGATCAACTGGGGCTTCAATGATTTCGGCTGGATGGCCGATGGCCGCACGCTGTGGCTGCTGTCCGAGGAATCGGGCTTCTCCCACCTCTACACCCAGGCCGGCACCGCCAAGCCGCAGGCGCTGACCAGCGGCAAGTGGGAAACCTCGGCGCCGGTGCCGTCGGCCGATGGCAAGGGCTTCTACTTCCTGTGCAACCAGCAGGCACCGCATGACTACGAAGTCTGCGCGGTCGATACCGGCAGCCGCCAGGTGCGCGAGCTGACCAGCCTCAACGGCGTGGAAGACTTCTCGCTGTCGCCGGATGGCCAGCAGCTGCTGGTGCGTTACTCCGGCGCCTACCTGCCGCCGCAGCTGGCCGTGCTGCCCAGTGCCGGTGGCCAGGCGCGCGTGCTGACCGATACCCGCACTGCCGACTACAAGGACCGCCAGTGGATCCAGCCGAAGCTGGTGGCGGTGCCGTCCAAGCACGGTGCTGGCGTGGTCTGGGCCAAGTACTACGAACCGGAAAACAAGGAACCCGGCAAGAAGTACCCGATCGTGATGTTCGTGCACGGCGCCGGCTACCTGCAGAACGTGCACCAGCGCTACCCGGCTTACTTCCGCGAGCAGATGTTCCACAACCTGCTGGTGCAGAAGGGCTACATCGTGCTGGACATGGATTACCGCGGCAGCGAGGGCTACGGCCGCGACTGGCGTACGGCGATCTACCGCAACATGGGCCACCCGGAACTGGAAGACTACAAGGACGGCCTGGACTGGCTGGTCGACACCCAGCAGGGTGACCGCGACCACGCCGGCATCTACGGTGGTTCCTACGGCGGCTTCATGACCTTCATGGCGCTGTTCCGCTCGCCGGGCACGTTCAAGGCCGGCGCCGCGCTGCGCCCGGTGGTCGACTGGCACCAGTACAACCACGGCTACACCAGCAACATCCTCAACACCCCGGACATCGATCCGGAGGCGTACCGCGTGTCCTCGCCGATCGAGTACGCGCAGAACCTGCAGGACAACCTGCTGATCGCCCACGGCATGATGGATGACAACGTGTTCTTCCAGGACTCGGTGAACCTGACCCAGCGCCTGATCGAGCTGCACAAGGACAACTGGTCGATCGCACCCTACCCGCTGGAGCGCCACGGCTACGTTCGCGCCGATTCCTGGCTGGACCAGTACAAGCGCATCCTCAAGCTGTTCGAGCAGAACCTGAAGTGAGCAACGCCGCAGCCACGATCCGGATCGTGGCTGCGGTCATCCTGGATGACCGCGGCCGGGCGCTGGTGGTGCGCAAGCATGGCGCCAGCCGCTTCATCCAGCCCGGTGGCAAGCCCGAAGCCGGCGAGGCACCGCTGCAGGCACTGGCCCGCGAACTGGACGAGGAGCTGGGCGTGCAGTTGCGTACGGCTTCAGCGGCTGCGCTGGGCACGTTCGAGGACTGGGCGGTGAATGAACCCGGCCACCGCGTACAGGCACAGGCGTGGTGGGTACAGGTGGACGGCACGCCACGGGCAAGGGCCGAGATCGCCGAGCTGGCCTGGGTACCGCTGCAGCCGCCGCATGGCCCGCCCTTGGCACCGTTGAGCGAACACCATATCCTGCCGGCCGTCGCCACCCGGGTGACGGCCCGCTGATCGCGTGGGCACCGATTGCTAGGACACCGGATGTCAGTGCCGCTCCCGCCGCCCTCGTTGCAGCCTTCGCCCTACCTCGCGTGGATCCGGCCACTGGTCCAGGCCTCCTTCTGGCTGTCCGCGCTGCTGGCCGGCTATTTCGTGCTGCAGGGGCTGCTGGTGTGGCCGCTGCACGACGTTCCGCTCTGGCAGCTGCTTGCGGGTGAAGCACAGCATCGGCAGATGCACAGCCTGACCTGGCTGCTGGCGCACCCGGTGGGTGCCTCGATGATCGCCGCACTGCTCTGCCTGGTCTCGGCCGTGGCCAGCTGGGGGCTGCTGCGCGAGCGCCGCTGGGGTCTGTGGAGCTTCGTGGTGATGCTGCTGTTGAGCGCGCTGGCCAATTTCGCGATCACCTGGTGGCTGGACGTGTTCATGCGCGACGTGATCGTGCTGCTCGCCGACGATCCGGGCATGCAGCAATCGCTGCAGCCGCGGCGCTGGATGATGACCTTCACCCTGCTCGGCACGTCGGTTCTGTTCCTCGGCCTGCAGGGCTGGCTGGCCTGGCGCCTGCTGCGGCCGGATATCCGCTCACGTTTCCACTGAGCCCCCCTTTCCCGCACGACAAGGACCGTCGCATGCGCCTGCTGAGCCTTCTCCCCGCACTACTGCTGTTCGCCGCACTGCCAGTTGCCGCCGATGCGCTGCAATGCGGCGAGTATCGCAGCCTCGATGACGGCATGGCACTGGTGTTCACCACCCCCAGCAGTGGCTACCGCGACAACGGCATCGGTGAGCCGGAGCCGCTGTGGGTCGATCGCAGTGCGGCGCAGACGCGCCTGGTCATGCTCGACGATGGCGTGGCCGAGCCGATCCGGATCAGCGCCGATGGGCAACGCATCGAGGACGGCGTGACGGTGATCTACACCCTGCGCCGGTCCCGCGCCTGCGCCACCGAGCCCACCGCGGTGGCTGGCAGCTGCCGCGCGGCCGGCAGCTACTGCATGGTGCAGCTGCCAACGGCCTCGCCCGGCCAGGCCCGGCGCGCATGCGACGAGGGCATAGGCTCCGGCTGCTCAACGCTGCTGCGGTTGATGCGTGATGGCAGCGCAACAGATGCAGCCGGTGACGCCGGCCGGACGGTCTTCGAGCGCCCGCCGCCGTGCCGCGAACACACCGCCGGGCACGATCGGCAGGCCTGCGAAGCCATGACCGACGATGCACTGGCCACCGCCATGCGGCGGGTGGGCCAACGGCTGGCACAGGAGGACGAAGACACGCTGGATTCGCCGCTTCCGGCCGCTGCACGCGATCGCCTGCAGCAGTTGTGCCTGCAGCACCGGGGTGGTCGCTTCTGCGTCGAAGTGGCCGCGCAGCAGCTGATCGCGCTGGAGCCCGCATTGGCGGTGCAGGCCCTGCAGGTCACCTGCGATGGCGGCCGCATCAGTGCCTGCGAACGTACCGCGCCGCTGCGTGAACTCGGCGCCGATCTGCGCCTGGTGCCGCTGCAGCGGGTGCCGTGTGGCCGCTACCAGGCCGACGGTGGCCAGTTCGACAGTTTCGACTTCGGCGATGGCACGCAGGCCCGCCTGCACGAAGGCGCCGTCCAGCTGCAGCAGAACGGCGAAACGTTCGTGCTGCGCCAGCTGGGCAATGGCGACCTGCTCGGCATGGACATCCAGACGGCCTATCAGCGTTACCAGCCCGTGCCAGGCACGGCACACTGCACGCCCCCGCGCGAGGGCCATGGTTCGCCGTAGCGCCTGGAGTTTCCCGTTTGATCGTCAAGGAGACGACATGCATTCACCCGCACCGCGCCGCCGCTGGCTGGCCTGGTCGTTGCTGCTGGCCGCGCCGATGGCCGCCGCACAATCACCGCAATGCGGCCTGTTCAAGGCCGATGAAGGCAGCGGCACGCTGCGCATCAGCTCGCCGAACCGCGGCGAGCAGAAGCACTTCGGCAGTGCACCGACGCCGGTCGCCTTCCAGCAGATCGACGGAAAGCTGCAGCTGGTGAATCTGGAATACGGCCTGCCAAGCGCGCTGCAGGTGCGCGATCGTGGCCGCACGGTCGAGGTGGATGGCACGGTCTACCTCCTGCAGGCCCCCGCACAGTGCGCCGCAGCCGCCACGCCGGCTGATGGCAGCTGCCTGGCCGATGCGGCCGCGTGCCTGGACAACCGTCGCGAAGCGACCCCGGCCGCCCTGGAAGCGGGGTGTCGCGAGGGCGTGCCCGGCATGTGCCTGCAACTGGCTGATCGTTGGCACGAGGAGGCCAAACCCACGGTCGAGGCCGATCCCGCCCTGGCAAAGGCAGCGCTCGACGCCGCCTTGTCCGGCATCAAGCTCCCCGCTGCCTGTGACAACGGCGGCTTCGAACAGGGAACCCCGGCGTGTGCCGCCGCACTCGAGGCCGACCCGGCAGTGCAGGAGCAGCTGGTCAAGGCCGCGATGACGGCCGCCATGACCGAAGCCATGGTGACGATGACGGCGCCGACCGTGCCGGTGATCATTCCGGCTGAGCGGCGGCAACAGTTGTTGCGGTTGTGCCGCGAGGTACCGCACGGCGGCTTCTGCACCCGCGTGGCTGAGCTGTCCTGGGACGCGGGAGATCCCCAGCAGGCGGTGCAGGCCCTGGCTGCGGCCTGTACAGCTGGCAATGACACCCCCACCTGCGAACGCCTGCCTGCATTGCAGGCAGTGGGTGCATCGCTGCGACCGCAGCCCGCGACTGCATTGCCCTGCGGCAATTACCGGTCCGACGGCGGCCTGATGGACACGCTGGACTTCGGTGACAACGGCCTGGTCGGCGTTGGCTGGAGCAGCCATCTTCGTGCGCGTGTCGAAGCGGGTGACATCCGCATCCGCCACGACCGGGACGGCGACTTCGTGCTGCGCCCGCTGCCCGGCGGCCAGTTGCTGGGCCTGGATCACTGGACCCGCTTCCAGGTGTTCGTCCCCACCGGCGAGGGCCCGACCCGCTGCAGTGCACCGAAGCAGTTCAAGGTGCTGCCACTGCCGCAGGATTGCCCGCTGGCGCTGGCCAACGAGGGCGGTGCCGAAGCCTGCTGCGCGCAGGGCAAGCTGCAGGGCTGCAACATTCTCGGCAACCGCCTTGCGCTGTCCGGGAACTGGCTGCAGGCCGCCGGGCACTACACCACGGTCTGCCGCGCCGGCGTGCGCGAAGGGTGCGAGAACCTGGTGACCGCGCAGGGCAACGGCGCGGAACTGGACGCGCGGGCAACCCTGGAGCAGCTGTGCAAGGCCGACCGCAGCGGCCTGCATGTGGCCTGCGACGTGCTCGACACCCAGAACTGGGAGCTGATCACGCTGGGTGGTGCTCTGCAGAAGGCGGTTGACGAGGCAGCCGAGAACGACGCTCCGGCGCCGCGCAACTCCAACCGCAAGCGCTGAGCCCGCCAGGGCCTGCCCGCAGCTTTGGGCAGGCCCTGCGGTAAAGTACGCGCCATGAACGAATTCGAGCGCGTGCGCGCCTACCTCACCGACCTGCAGGACCGCATCTGTGCGGCAATCGAGGCCGCCGATGGCCAGGCCCGCTTCCAGGAAGACCTGTGGCAGCGTGCCGAGGGCGGCGGTGGGCGCACCCGCGTACTGCGCGATGGCGTGGTGTTCGAGCAGGCCGGTATCGGCTTTTCCGACGTGTCCGGCAGCCGCCTGCCGCCGTCGGCCTCGGCCAACCGCCCGGAACTGGCTGGCGCCTCGTGGCGCGCCACCGGCGTGTCGCTGGTGTTCCACCCGCTCAACCCCTACGTGCCGACCACCCATGCCAACGTGCGCTTCTTCCAGGCGCAGCGCGACGGCGAAGTGGTGGCCAGCTGGTTCGGCGGTGGCTTCGACCTGACCCCGTTCTATCCGTTCGACGAGGACGTGCAGCACTGGCACCGGGTTGCGCGCGACCTGTGCGAACCGTTCGGCGACGAACGCTATGCCGCGCACAAGCGCTGGTGCGATGAGTACTTCTTCCTGCGCCACCGCAACGAAACGCGCGGCGTCGGCGGGCTGTTCTTCGACGACCTGCACGGTGACTTCGAGCGCGACTTCGACTACCTGCGTGCGGTGGGCGATGGCTTCCTGGATGCCTACCTGCCGATCGTGCAGCAGCGCAAGGACGCCCCCTACGGCGAGCGCGAGCGCGAGTTCCAGCTGTACCGCCGCGGCCGCTACGTGGAATTCAACCTGGTCTACGACCGAGGCACGCTGTTCGGCCTGCAGAGCGGTGGCCGCAGCGAAAGCATCCTGATGAGCCTGCCGCCGCGGGTGCGTTGGGAGTACGGCTTCAGTCCGGAAGCGGGCAGCGCCGAGGCGCGCCTGGCCGATTACCTGGTGCCGCGCGACTGGCTCTGATCTTCCGGCGCCMCGCCWGMGGCGTGGCGCCCTCTCCTGCCTGTGGTGCGCCCCGCACCGGACAGGCCCTGCCCCACTTCCTTCAAGGATGACCCCATGCCTGCTGCTGTTTCCCTCCGCCCCCGCGCTGCGGGCTGGCGCTCCCTGTTGTTGCTCGCACTGGCCTCGGCCAGCCTGCCGGCCGCCGCGCAGTCGATGGCCTGCGGCACCTACAAGGACAGCGGCGGCAACACCACGCTGACCATCGAGAGTGAAGGCCACGCCTTCCTGTCCGGCCCCTACCAGGCCACCGAGGAGCTGCGCATCGCCCGCCAGGAAGACGTGCTCGGCACCGGCAACCTGTCCACGGGCCAGCTGGAAAACTGGTACTTCTCGGACAATGACCGCACGATCAGCACCCCCTATCGCGAGTTCACCCGCGAGCGCGCTGCCGCCTGCAAGGCGATGCCCGAGCCCATCGAAGATGGTTGCGTGATGAACACCTCCGAGTGCCTGGAGGCGCTGCCGGAGGCCGCACCGGTGAAGCTGCACGCCTGGTGTGCCGAGGGTGTCGGCGCAGCCTGCACGCGGCTGCTGGAGACCTACCAGCAGCAGGCCAAGGACGCCGCCCCGGCGCCTGCACGGACCGAGCCGCCGAAGCCGGAGATCTGCAAGGAGGATTCCGTGTCCTTCAACGCCGAGGGTTGCAGGGCGATCGCCGAGGTGATCGGCCTGGAGATGATCGGCAAGTCCCTGCTCGGGCTGCAGCATCCGGTCGATCCCGTGTTGCCGTCCGCGCAGCTCGATGAGCTGGCCGCACTGTGCCGGCAGCAGCACGGCGAGACCTTCTGCGCCGACGTTGCCGAGGTGCTGTGGAGTGGCGGGCGCCTGTTGCAGGCCCACGAAGCGCTGCAGCTGTCGTGCGCGCAGCGCGCCGATGGCGTGGCCTGCGGCCGCGCCCAGGCACTTGCCAGCCTGGCCGCTGCACCGGCCGCTGCACTGGCCCCGGTGCCGGCCACCGCACTGCCCTGTGGCAGCTTTGAAGCCGGTTACGGCGTGCTCTCGCGGCTGCGCTTCCTCGATGGCGGCCTGGTTGAGGCCGAGGGCCGCGACCAGCGCCTGCGCGCGCACCTGCAGGACGGCCGCATCCTCATCCGCCCCGATGTCGGCAGCGACTTCGTGCTGCAACCGCTGAAGAACGGAAACCTGGCCAGCGTCGACGGCGGCAACCGCTTTGCCTATTACGAGCGCAAGCCCGCCGCAGGCAATGCCAGCTGCAAGCCGCCGGTGGCGTTCGTGGAGATCCCGCTGCCGCTGGATTGCCCCACCCTGGCACGCAAGGACGGCGCCAAGGCCTGCTGCACCGAGGGCAAGCTGCTGGGCTGCAAGGTTGCCGGCGAAGCGCTGTTCGAGGCCGAGAAATGGGCCGCGTCGCTGCCCTACTTCGAGACGCTGTGCGGCGCCGGTGTCCGCGAAGGGTGCCTGGCATTGGCAGCGGTGTATTCGCACACCGCCGACCCGAAAATCCCGCAGGCCATGGCGGCGATCTGCGCGAAGGATGGCAAGGGCACGCATGTGGCCTGCGATGTGGACGCCACCCGCAACTGGCCGGCGCTGAAGGCCGAAGCCGCGCTCTGACGCCCGCCACCTGTAGCGCCGAGCCCACGCTCGGCTGAAGCTCCTGTAGAGCCGAGCCCACGCTCGGCTGATGAACAGTGCAGCCGGGCATGGGCTCGGCTCTACAAGGTCAGCTGCTCTTCCTGGGGATGATGGTGATGTGCCCGTTGATCTCCAGCAGGGCCAGCTCGACATCCTCCACGCCCAGGCAGCCCTGCTGGCGCATGGCGGCCTCGAAATCCGAGCGGGTGACCTGCTCGCGGCGCAGAACGGCATCAAACAGGCGCCCATCACGCGCGATCACCACCGGTTCTCCTTCCACCAGGCGTTCGACCCGCCGGCTGCGGGTACTTACCCAGCCCACCCCGTAGTTGAGCAGGATCAGGGTGGCCGCCAGCAACAGGCCGCCGCCCAGCGAAGTGTCAGTGCCCAGCAGCGCGTTCTGCACCGCATTGCCCAGCAGCACCACCAGCAGCACGTCGAACGGGGTGATCTGCCCCAGCGGGCGTTTGCCGCTGAGCCGGACCATGCCCAGCACCACGACATAGACCACCACCGCGCGCAGGATGAACTCCCACCACGGCATGGCCAGTGCGAACAGGTCGGGCATTGCGGATTCCCCTGCGGATCGGTGGCCCAGCCTAGCACCCGGGGTCAGATCCCTTTGCCCATCGGGCAAAGGGATCTGACCCCATCTGAGGTTGTGGCGGCACAAATAAAAAGCCCCGCTGACCAGGGGGAGGTCAACGGGGCCGGGGAACGGGCACTTGGGGAGGAGTCCCCGTTCCGAGATCTGCTCCAGGGGATGGGAGAGATCCACAACAGGCGTTGCGCCTGTCGGGAGTTATAGAAGCACTCCGAACACTAACGGTTCGTGAAGGGGCCCAATTTAATGAACCTCGATCAGGGCAACATTCATGATCGAGTCAGAAACCTCTGACGAATGAACGAATTCACGTCGTTTTCGGCCTGAAACACCCCTCAGTGTGCTTCGTCCCAGTTGTTGCCGACGCCGGTATCGACCACCAGTGGCACGCGCAGTTTGGCCGCTTGCGACATGCGTTCGACCACCTGCAAACGCAACTCCTCGACGAAACTGCTTTCGGTTTCGAACACCAGTTCATCGTGCACCTGCAGGATCATCCGCGCCGGTGCGCCGCTGTCACGCAGCCACTGGTCCACGTCCACCATCGCGCGCTTGATGATGTCG
Organism: Stenotrophomonas maltophilia; assembly: GCF_013464915.1. Classification (GTDB taxonomy): domain Bacteria; phylum Pseudomonadota; class Gammaproteobacteria; order Xanthomonadales; family Xanthomonadaceae; genus Stenotrophomonas; species Stenotrophomonas maltophilia_AT. The sequence goes on along the minus strand of NZ_RAVT01000021.1, from coordinate 70,236 downwards.
GCGGCGGTGCCCTGCATCGGCGCGTTGATCGCGGCACGCTCGGCACCGGCGCGCAGGCCCTGGTTACGTGCATGAATGTCGTTCAGGTACAGGCGGCGGCCGAACAGGGTCTCTACATAGCCCTGGTCGCGGGCCTGCTGGCGCATCCGCTCCATGAAGTCACGCACGCCCGGGTAGCGGCTGAAGTACAGCGCCACGTAGTCCTGCGCCTGGCCACGGTCGATGCCCAGGTTGCGGGCCAGGCCGAAGGCGCTCATGCCGTACATCAGGCCGAAGTTGATCGCCTTGGCGGCACGGCGCTCGTTCGGCGTCACTTCTTCCAGCGTGCGCCCGAACACCTCGGCGGCGGTGGCACGGTGCACGTCGGCGCCCTGCTCGAAGGCACGCACCAGGCCCGGGTCCTCGGACAGGTGGGCCATGATCCGCAGCTCGATCTGCGAATAGTCGGCGGCCAGCAGCTGGAAGCCCTCCGGGGCGATGAACGCGCGGCGGATGCGGCGGCCATCCTCGGTGCGGATCGGGATGTTCTGCAGGTTCGGGTCCGACGAGGACAGGCGGCCGGTGGCGGCACCGGACTGGTGGTAGCTGGTGTGCACCCGGCCGGTATCCGGGTTGACCATCTCCGGCAGCTTGTCGGTGTAGGTGCTGCGCAGCTTGGCCAGCCCGCGGTATTCGAGGATCACCCGCGGCAGCTCGTGCTGGTCGGCAATCGCCTCCAGCGCCTCTTCATTGGTGCTGGGCTGGCCCTTGGGGGTCTTCACCACCGCCGGCAGCTTCAGTTCGTCGAACAGCACCGCCTGCAGCTGCTTGGGCGAATCCAGGTTGAAGCTGCGGCCGGCCAGCTCGGTGGCCTTCTGCTGCGCGGCCAGCATGCGCGAGGACAGGTCCTGGCTCTGCCGGCGCAGTTCATCGGTGTCGATGCGCACGCCATTGGCTTCAATCGTGGTCAGCACCGGCACCAGCGGCATCTCGATGTCGCGGTACACGCTGTCCAGCGCCGGCTCGGCCAGCAGCTGCGGCTGCAGCGCGTGGTGCAGGCGCAGGGTGATGTCGGCGTCTTCGGCCGCATAGCGGCTGGCTTCGTCGATGCCTACCTGCGAGAACGGAATCTGCTTGGCGCCCTTGCCGGCCACATCCTCGAACTTGATGGTGCTGTAGCCCAGGTAACGCAGGGCCAGTGAATCCATGTCGTGGCGGGTGGCGGTGGAATTGAGCACGAAGCTCTCGAGCATGGTGTCGTCGTGGTAGCCCTGCACGTCGACGCCGTGGCGACGCAGCACGTGCAGATCGTACTTGCCGTGCTGCCCCAGCTTCTTCTTCGCCGGGTCCTGCAGCACCGGGCGCAGTGCATCCAGCACCTGCTGCATCGGCAGCTGCGCCGGCGCGCCCGGGTAATCGTGGCCGACCGGAATATAGGCGGCCTTGCCCGGCTCGACCGCCAGGCTGATGCCGACCAGGCGCGCACGCATCGCGTCCAGCGCATCGGTTTCGGTATCGAAGCTGATCAGATCGGCCTGCTGAAGGCGCTCGACCCAGGCCTGCAGCTGCTCGGGGGTCGACACCGTCTCGTATTCACCCGGCGCGGACAGCGCCGGATCCAGCGTGCCGGCGGCTGGTGCCTCGGCGCTGCCACGGGCGAACCCGGCGGCGGTGCCACGCAGGCTCGGCGTTGCTTCGCTGGCGGCTGCCGGCGCCGGCAGCGGTGCACCCAGCTCCTTCAGCGCCTGGGTGAAGCCGTAGCGCGCATACAACTCGGTCAGCTCCGGCACGTCCTGCTCGCGCAGGGCCAGCGTGGTCGGGCTGGCGTCCAGCTCCACGTCGGTGCGGATGGTCACCAGCTCGCGGTTCAACGGCAGGCGCTCCAGCGCGGCGCGCAGGTTCTCGCCGATCTTGCCCTTCATGGTCGGCGCGGCCGCCATCACCCCGTCCAGGTGCTGGTACTCGGCCAGCCACTTGGCGGCGGTCTTCGGCCCGCACTTCTCCACGCCCGGCACGTTGTCGACGGTGTCGCCCATCAGCGCCAGCAGGTCGATGATCTGGTCGGCGCGCACGCCGAACTTCTCCATCACCGCTGCATCCGAATCCATGCGGCTGCCGGTCATGGTGTTGACCAGCTCGATGCCCGGGCGCACCAGCTGGGCAAAGTCCTTGTCGCCGGTAGAGATGGTCACCTTCAGGTCCTGCGCCACGCCCTGCAGGGCCAGCGTGCCGATCACATCGTCGGCTTCCACGCCGGGAATGCGCAGGATGCTGATGCCCAGCGCTTCGACGATGCGGCACATCGGCTCGACCTGGCTGCGCAGCTCGTCGGGCATCGGGGGGCGGTTGGCCTTGTACTGGTCATACAGGTCATCGCGGAAGGTCTTGCCCGGCGCATCGACCACGAACGCCACGTAGGCCGGGCGCTCCTTCAGCGTCGAGCGCAGCATGTTGACCACGCCGAACAGCGCGCCGGTGGGTTCGCCCTGTGCATTGGACAGGGGCGGCAGCGCGTGGAACGCGCGGTACAGGTAACTGGACCCGTCGATCAGGACTAATCTGCTCATGGGTCGATTCTACGCGCCCGTGCCTGCACCGCGACGACACGGCACGCACCCGGCGATGGGGCATAATCAAGGCTCTTTCCAGGCAAAGGCCCCCGCCGATGAAGACCCTGATGCTGGCTTCCCTGCTCCTGCTCGCTGGCTGCGCCAGCATGGGTGGCGCGGGCGCTCCCCCGGTGGACGTCAAGGGCGCGGATGTGTCCAAGCGCACCATGGACAACGGCGATGTCATCGAGGAATACCGCGTGTCCGGCCAGCTGCGCATGGTCAAGGTGACCCCGTCGCGCGGTGCCCCGTTCTACATGTACGACAAGAACGGCGATGGCCGTTTCGACAACGACAAGGACGGCGTGTCGCCGGTGTACTGGAAGCTGTACAGCTGGTGATGTGGCAGGGTCGGATCCCTGCGATTCAGTAGATCCACGCCATGCGTGGATGGGCCCCTGCCGGCCCCTACAAAAGATGACGCCGGCGCGCATCCTGCGGCCGGCGTCGGGTCCCCTCCCCGGGAACGCTTGTATCAGCGGATGACCAGCACCGGCAGCGTGCTGCGCGCCAGTACTTCCGCGGTCTGGCTGCCCAGCAGCACGCGGGTCACGCCACGGCGGCCGTGCGAGGTCATCACGATCAGGTCGCTGTTGCGCTCGCCGGCGGTCTCGATGATGCCGTCGGCCGCGTAGCGGTCCAGCACGTGCACGGGGTTGGCCGTGATGCCCTGTTCGGCCGCCTTGGCCAGCGCCGGCTGCAGCACCTTCTGCGCGCCTTCCTCGCGGTCGGCCTTGTATTCAGGGCTGTTCATGTAGCCCACGCTCCAGCCCATGGCGTCGTACATGCCGACGGCCCACGGCTCGGAAACGGTCACGATATCGACCTCGGCGTTGAGGTCCTTGGCCAGCTCCAGACCCTTGGCCAGGCCCTTGTCGGCCAGCTCGGATCCGTCGGTGGCAATCAGGATGCGCTTGTACATGGTGGGGCTCCGTGGCGGTCTGCCAGATGGGAACAACACCATTGCACACCGGATGTGCAGGGCGCGCCTTGAGCAGGATCAATCCGGCGCCGTGCAGCGGCGTGTGCGCACCGTCCGCTTGCGTACCCCCTGACCGCAGCGCATGCTGGACCAGCGGCACCGCGCCGCCTTGGGAGAACGCCCATGCAGGACAGCAAGCCGACACCACGAAGCCCTCTCAGGATCATCCTTTGGAGCCTCATCGCCGCCTTCGTGCTGTTCTGCGGCGGCTATTACCTGGGCAAGGATCTTGCCCAGCGCGACAACGCCAGGCAGTCAGCCGGCCGATAATGCTCTTCTGTAGAGCCGAGCCCATGCTCTGCTTCGGGTGCATGAGCCGAGCATGGGCTCGGCTCTACAACAACGTCGCTCAGGCGATCTGCACCACGCGCGCGTTCTGGCACAGCGGGTAGCGGGCCACGAATCCGGCGATCGCATCACGCATCGCCTCGAACGATTCGCCGTACATGTACAGCGCGGTCTCGGTCGGCCCCTGCCACCAGCTGCAGATCTCGCCCAGGCCGTCGATGTTCTCCGACAGCTGCTCGAACACGTGGTTGGAATCGCACTGTTCGTAGACCTCGTCGGGCAGGTTCAGGCCATCCAGGTAGATGCCCAGGCCTTCGGTCACGCCGAAGCTGCGGTCGGCTTCACCCGCACCCTGCAGCTGCGAACCCTTTGGTGCACCCAGCTGCTCCAGCAGGTCGATCAGCTTCGGCACGCCGGCTGCATCGACCAGCGCCACTTCGATATCGCCGTATTCGACCTCGCCGAGGTCGGACATCGCGGTGCCACCGCCAGTCAGCTCGCCCACCTGCGCCGCCTGCAGCAAGGCGTCGAGCGGATCCTCGAACAGTTCATGGCGGTGCTCCGGCTGCAGCCGGGCGTTCAACTTCACGGTGACGTGCAGCGTGGGTTCGGTCATGGGGGCGTTCCTGGAAGATGTCAGGCCCCATTGTAGAGTCGAAGGTAGCGGCAGGAGCCGCTGCCAACGTCGCTTGCGACGGCCCGAAGGGTGCCGGTCAGGACGACCGGCATAGCCATGCTCGGCGGACCTTTGCGCCCCCCTGTAGAGCCGAGCCCATGCTCGGCTGTTCTTCCAGCCAGAAGCAGCCGAGCGTGGGCTCGGCTCTACAACAGCCCGTCAACGCAGGAACGGCGTCACCTTGCGCTTGAGCAGCTCCACCAGCACCGGGTCCATGTAGTCGTAATCGTCCGGGATATCCAGGCAGATCACCCGCTTGCCCTTCAGCCATGCTTTGTAGCGGCTGGACAGCCGATTGCGGTGGGCGCGCTCCATCACGAACACCAGGTCCGCCCACTGCAGCAGCTCGGGGCTGAGCACTTCTTCGGCGTCGGCCAGCAGCCCGGCCGAGGCGGTTTCGATGCCCGGCCAGTCGGCGAATACCTGCTCGGCCGTCGGGCTGCGCAGGCGGTTCTGGCTGCAGAGGAAGAGCACGTTGCGGGTCATGGCCGCAGCCTAATCGGGGTCGGATCCCTTTTCCAACGGGAAAGGGCTCTGACCCCAACCACGTGCATTCCGCGATGGGGTCAGAGCCCTCCCTGCGGGAGGGATCCGACCCCTCGACGGTGATCAGATCACCGTCAGGTTGGCATACGCCATCACCAGCCACTTGCTGCCGGCGTCGGCGAATTCGACCTGCACGCGGGCATGGGCACCGCTGCCTTCGTAGTCGGTCACCATGCCTTCGCCGAACTTGGGGTGGTTCACCAGCGCGCCGAGCTTGATCGGCGGCGCCTCGATCGAGGCATGGCCCATCACCCGGCTGGCGCCCATCGAGGCCGGCCGAGAGACCTGCACCTTCGGGCGCACTTCATGCAGCAGTTCGCGCGGGATCTCGCGCAGGAAGCGCGACGGCAGGCTGTAATTGTCCTGGCCGTGGATGCGGCGCGATTCGGCGTAGCTCAGCACCAGCTTCTGGCGCGCGCGGGTGATGCCCACGTAGGCCAGGCGGCGCTCTTCTTCCAGCCGCCCGCTTTCCTCCAGCGAGCGTGCGCTGGGGAACAGGCCTTCTTCCAGGCCGGCCAGGAACACCAGCGGGAACTCCAGGCCCTTGGCCGAGTGCAGGGTCATCAGCTGCACGCCGTCTTCGCCCGCCTGCGCCTGGCCCTCACCGGCCTCCAGCGCGGCATAGGCCAGGAACGCGACCAGCTCGTCCATGTCCTCGCCCACTTCCTCGACGTCGTCGGCACGACGCACGAAGCGCGAGGCCACCGAGACCAGTTCGTCGAGGTTGTCGGTGCGCGATTCGGAGTCCAGCGCGTTGCGGCTTTCCTTGCTCCAGTGCTCGCGCAGCTGCGAGCGGGCCAGCACGTGGTCCACGCGCTCGGCCAGGGTCATGTGCAGGGTCTGCGCCTGCAGCTCGTTGACCAGCACCAGGAAGCCGGCCAGCGCGTTGCGCGCGCGTGCGGCCAGCGCGCTGCCCTGGGTGACCAGCATGGTCGCTTCCCACAACGAAATACCCTGCGCGCGCGCCTCACGGCGCACTTCGTCCAGCGTGCGGTCGCCGATGCCACGGGTGGGCGTGTTGACCGCGCGCTCGAACGCCGCGTCATCGTTACGGTTGGACAGCAGGCGCAGGTAGGCCAGCGCGTCCTTGATTTCGGCACGCTCGAAGAAGCGCATGCCGCCGTACACGCGGTACGGCACCTGCTCGCTCAGCAGGGCTTCTTCCAGCGCGCGCGACTGCGCATTGCTGCGGTAGAGCACGGCCACTTCGGTGTAGCTGCCACCATCACGCACCCACTGGCGCGCGCGCTCGACGATGTAGCGCGCCTCGTCCATCTCGTTGTACGCGGCGTACAGGTCGATCGGCTCACCGTCGCCGCTGTCGGTCCACAGCTGCTTGCCGATGCGGTCCGGGTTGTGCGCGATCACTGCATTGGCGGCGCCGAGGATGTTGGCGGTGGAGCGGTAGTTCTGTTCCAGGCGGATGGTCTGCGCACCGGGGAAATCGCGCAGGAAGCCCTGCACGTTCTCGACCTTGGCACCGCGCCAGCCGTAGATGGCCTGGTCATCGTCGCCGACCACGAACACGTGGCCGGAATCGCCAGCCAGCACGCGCACGAAGGCGTACTGGATGGCATTGGTGTCCTGGAACTCGTCCACCAGGATTTCGCGGAAGCGGGCGCGGTAGTGCGCCAGCAGCGCCGGATTGTCGCGCAGCAGTTCGTGCGCGCGCAGCAGCAGCTCGGCGAAGTCGACCAGACCGGCGCGGTCGCAGCGTGCCTGGTACTCGATGTAGGCCTGGCGCATGGTTTCCAGCCAGGCGTCGTGCGGCTCGGGCTGGATGTGCTGCGGGCGACGGCCCTCGTCCTTCTGCGCGTTGATCCACCACGCGATCTGCTTAGCCGGGTACTTGCCGTCGTCCAGTTCCAGCGCCTGCACCACGCGCTTGACCAGCCGCAGCTGGTCGTCCGAATCCATCACCTGGAAGCCTTCGGGCAGCTTCGCGTCCTGCCAGTGCAGGCGCAGCAGGCGGTTGGCCAGGCCGTGGAAGGTGCCGATCCACATGCCGCGGCTGCCGTTGGGCAGCTGCGCGTCGATGCGGTGGCGCATTTCGCCGGCCGCCTTGTTGGTGAAGGTCACCGCGAAAATGCCGTGGGTCGGCACGCCATCGACTTCATGCAGCCAGGCGATGCGGTGGGTGAGTACGCGGGTCTTGCCGGAACCGGCACCGGCCAGCACCAGGTGGTGGCCGGGGGGAGCGGAGACGGCTTCGCGCTGGGCCGGGTTCAGGCCATCAAGCAGGTGGGAGACATCCATGCCCCCATTTTACGGCATCGCCGTCGCGGCTCCTGCGACCACCTGGGTGGCCAGTGCGTGCGCCTGCTGACGCAGTTCAGGCACCGCCAGGCTTTCCCACAGGCTGCCGATGCGCAGACTGCCGAGCACGCCCAGCCGTGCCTGCGGCTGGCCACCGGCGGCACACAGGCGATCGCCCGGCACCGTGCTGTCCAGGCCCAGCCCGTGCGGGCCGGGGCGGGCCAGCCCATCGGCCTGCAGCTGCTGCAGCAACGGATTGCGCAGCGCGTTGGCACGGGTCTCCACGCCGGTGGCGTTGATCACCGCGCTGATCGTCCACCGCTGTTCATTGCCCGAGGCGTCGCGGCCGGACAGCTGCAGCGCATCGGCCTCGCGCCAGACGCGCTGCAGGCGGGACCGGTGGATGCGCAGCTGGCCGCTGTCCTGCAGGGACTGCAGCTGCGCGTCCACCTCTTCGGCAATGCGGTGGCGATGCACGTCCCAGTAGCGCACCACATGGCGCAGGAAGCGGCGCTGGTCGGCCTCATCGAGGCTGCACCACAGCGCCTGCCCGTGCGGGCGGATCCGGTCCATCACGCCCTGCCACGGCAGGCCGTCGGCCTGGGCCTGGCGTGCGAACCCGCGCAACGCGCGCAGGCGCTGGCGCAGGTTCATCGGCAGCAACATGGCCGGATCAAACGTGGGTACACCCCCGTGCGCATGCGGCAACGGCAGCAGGCCATGGCGCGAGACCACGTGCAGCGGCCCGCTGTGGCCGGCGGCGACCAGCGCCAGCACAGTGTCGGCCATGCTCAGGCCGGAACCGACAATGGCCACGGCCTGCTCACCGGCCAGGGTGCGCACGCCGTCGTAGTCCCAGGCCTCGATCACGTCATCGGCAGGCAGCGCATCAGCACCGGCCACCGGCAGCGGGCGCATGCTGTTGCCGGTAGCCAGCACCGCCTGTGCGGCGTGCAGCGTGTGGCCATTGCCCAGCTGCAGCTGGTAGCCGTGGTCATCCGGCTGCAGGCCCAGCACCGGCTGCGCGATCACCTGCAGCTGCGCCGGGCTGGCCGCGGCGGCGTCCTGCAGGCGCTGCTGCAGGTAGGCAGCAAAGAAGTGGCGGCACACGTAACGCTCGCCCAGCACCTCGCGCGCCTCGCCCGGGTAGGCGTTGGCGGCCATCAGGTAATCGAGGAAATCGCCCGGCTGGTCGGCAAACGCACTCATCTTCGCCGCCGGCACGTTCAGCAGGTGCTCCGGCCACGGCGTGGCATAGGCAATGCCCTGGGCCAGCTGCGAGGCCGGTTCGAAAATGGCCAGCGCCAGCGGCGCCTTCGCCTGGCGCAACACCTGGATCGCCACCAGCACGCCGGCCGCACCACCACCGATGATTGCCAGGTCCAGTTCGCCATTACGCGGTGAATCAGTCATGTGCCGATTGTAGGCCATCGGCGATGACAGGCCGGATTGCCGAAGCGGGCGGGAACGACCGCTGGAATGACGGAAACGACGGAAACGACGGAAACGACGGAAACGACAGGGCAGAGTCGACTGTTAGTCGACTATCGCGCGCAGCGCGGGATTTTTTGTCGCAAGAGCAGTCGACTAACAGTCGACTCTACCCCGCCGGTTGCATCCACCCCATCGGTTGGATCCCCCCGCCGGTTGCATCCACCCCATCGGTTGGATCCCCTGCCGGTTGCATCCACCCCGCCGGTTGCGCGCTCCGCTCACATCAACGCATCGGCCAGCCGTGCAATACCTTCGCGGCTGCGCCGCCACGTGGGACGGCTGCGCCACTGCTGCAGGTCCAGCTGCCGCGACTCACGCAGGTAGCCGTCCTCGATCGCGCACAGCTGCTGCACCAGTGCGCGGTCGTAGCAGATCAGGCCGATTTCGGCATTCAGCGCGAACGAGCGGATATCCATGTTGATCGAGCCGAGCACGGCAATGTCCTCGTCCACACTCATGTGCTTGGCGTGCAGGAACTGCGGCTCGTACAGGGCGATGCGCACGCCACAGCGCAGCAGCTCGTCGTAGTACGCCTCCTGCGCCCACGAGGTCAGCCGCTGGTTGTTGCTGGCCGACAGGATCAGCTGCACCTGCACACCGGACAACGCCGCAATGCGCAGCGCGCTGAGCGTGGCTTCATCGGGCACGAAGTACGGGGTGACCATCACCAGCCGGCGCCGTGCGAGGTGGATCAGCGCCGCCACCGCATCGCGTGCGTTGCTGTACGGGTAGGCCGGGCCGCTGGGCAGCAGCTGGGTGGCGATGTCGTCGCTGCACTCGGGCACGTCGGCGATCACGTCCAGGCGCTGGCCGGTTTCCATGTACCAGTCGCTGGCGAACACCGCTTCCAGATGCGCCACCGCCGGGCCACGCACGCGCGCCACCAGCTCGCGGTTCGGGTGGCCGGGCACGAACTGCGGGCCCGCCAGGTTCTGCGAACCGACATAGGCCACTTCGTTGTCGATCACCGCGATCTTGCGGTGGTTGCGCAGGTCCATGCGCCCGCTGCGGCGCCAGCGCAGGCCACCGGGCAGCATTGCGCGCACTTCGATGTCGCGTGCTTCCAGGCGCTTGCGATAGGCGCGCAGGCCGCGCTTGGCGCCCACCGCGTCGAGCAGCACGCGGCATTGCACGCCACGCGCGGCGGCACGCTGCAGCGCTTCGACGATGGCCTCGCCCACCGCGTCGTCGAACATCAGGTAGTACAGCAGGTGGACGCGGTCCTCGGCCTGGTCGATGTCGGCGATCAGCGTATGCAGTGATTCGTCGTAGTCGGTCAGCAGGTCGACCGCGTTGCCGTGCACCGGCATGAAGTCGCCCTGGCGCTGCACCAGCGGCACGATTTCGGCACTGGCGGTGTCCGGCTGCGGGGTCCAGCGCAGGCGATGCTGCAGCGCCTGTTCTTCGCGGATCACCTGCGAAGCCTCGGCCTGGCGGCGGATACGCTCGCGCGACAGCCACGGGTGGCCGAACAGCAGGTACAGCGGCAGGCCCAGCAGTGGCACGAAGCCGACCAGCAGCAGCCAGCTGCGCGCCGCCCCCGGCGTGGTGCGGGTGGGGATCCAGCACAGCGCGACCAGCCGGATCAGCCAGTCGATCAGCAGCAGGTAGGAACCCAGCAACCACTCGAACAGCATCGCGTCGCCCGTCGGGAGGTGATGGGCCATTCTGCCCAGCAGGGTGTGCAGAGTCGAGCCGCGCTCGACTGCCTTGAACCAGCGTGTCGACCATGGTCGACATCTACCGGGCGGACAGCGTGCCGACCAACGGTCGTCACCCACCATGGGAACGCCGGGCATGGATACCGGGCATGAAAAAACCCGCCACAAGGGCGGGTTTCTTCGCGGGGACCAGCAATCCTTGCGGATTACTTGATCTTGCCTTCCTTGTACAGGACGTGCTTGCGCACGACCGGATCGTACTTCAGGAATTCCATCTTCCCCGGGGTGTTCTTCTTGTTCTTGTCGGTCGTGTAGAAGTGGCCGGTACCGGCCGAGGAAATCATACGGACCTTATCGCGCTTGCCTGCCATGATGCTTTACTCCTCAGACCTTTTCGCCGCGCGCACGCAGCTCAGCCAGAACGGAATCGATGCCGTTCTTGTCGATGGTGCGCAGTGCATGCGCGGAAACACGAAGCTTGACCCAGCGGTTCTCGCTGGCCACCCAGAAACGGCGCTCGTGCAGATTCGGCAGGAAACGACGACGGGTCTTGTTGTTGGCGTGCGAGACGTTGTTACCCGTCTGCACTCGCTTGCCGGAAACCTGGCATACGCGGGACATTGCGCACCTCGATAGTAGTAGTTGTCAGCCCGTAGCCCGGGAGACGGCGGCCTCGATGGTTGCCCACCACACGTCAAGAGAATCAAAGGGTTACGCTGGCGTTGGGCGGCCGGGGACGTGCTCCCGGGGGCGCCGCCCGGTAGAAAACCGGACACAGCGAGCCGCGCATTATGCACGGGTTCAAGCACTTGCGCAAGTTACCCACAGGCTGGGGCTGAACGCGATGGGGGGGAGCCCTTGTAGAGCCGAGCCCTCGCTCGGCTGCTGTGTCCCGGAACGCCTGAGCCGAGCGTGGGCTCGGCTCTACAACAACGGCCAGGCCGGCTCAACGCAGGTGCGGGATGACCTGGGCCAGCAGATGGGCGTCCTTCAACGCGCCATGCAGGCCACGCGTACCGGGAATGCGCAGGCGCTGCAGCACATCGTCCAGCTTGTTGCCCTGGCCCGGCCAGCGCCCGCGCGCCAGCTTCAGGCTGCAGGTGATGCGGCAATGCTGGGCCAGCGTGGCGGGAATGCCGGCCAGGCGCAGCTCGTTGTCGAGAAAGCCCACATCGAAGGTGGCGTTGTGCGCGACCATCTCGCTGCCACGCAGGAAGTCCAGCAGTTCGGCGGCCTTGCTGGAGAACAGTGGCTTGCCCACCAGCATCGCATCGCTGATGCCATGCACGCGCTGTGCGCCCCAGTCGACCCTGCGCTGCGGCTGCAGGTAGGTGTGGAACTGGCGGCCGCTGAGCTGGCCATCGATCAGTTCGACGGCACCGATCTCGATCACCCGGTGCCCCAGGCGATGGGAGATGCCGGTGGTTTCGGTATCCAGTGCGACGATGCGGCTCATCAGGGTGTGCGTTCTCCGGTACGTGCATCGGGATTTTCGCACGCCACCGATGCACTCACCCCAACGCTTCCACCACCCAATCAATGAACACCCGCAGCCGCTGGCTCATGTGCCGGTTCGGCGGGAACATCACATGCATCGGCATTGGCGGCAGCTGCCAGTCCTGCAGCAGCGGCAGCAGCTCACCACGCGCCACGTGCGGTTCGGCCATGTAGCTGGGCAGCGCCACCACGCCGAGCCCCGCCAACGCAGCCGCCAGATAGGCGTTGCCGTCGTCGAAGCCGACCGTGTAGCGGCCCTGTACCTCGACGCGCTCATCGCCTCGCTGCGCACTGAACACTCGGGCACGGCCGCTGCGCGGGCTGAGGAAACCGACCATGTGGTGGTCGGGCCCGTCCAGCGCGCGCGGGTCGGCCGGCAGGCCAAAGCGCTGCACATAGCCCGGGCTGGCGTGGAAGCCGATCGACAGCGCAGCCAACGGCCGCGCCACCAGTGCCGGGTCGGCCGGCGTGCCGCCACGGATCACGCAATCCACGTTGTCAGCGATGACATCGACCTCGCGGTCACTCACGCCGATATCCAGCTGGATCTCCGGGTAGCGCGCCTGGAAATCCGGCAGCGCCGGCACCAGCCGCAGCCGCGCGTAGGGCCCGGGCACATCCACGCGCAGGCGGCCACGCGGCTGGGTGGCCGCGTCGCCCAGCCCGCCTTCCACCTCTTCCAGCTCGGCCAGCAGGCGGGCAATGCGCGGGTAGTAGGCCGCGCCATCGGCGGTGACGCTGACCCGGCGCGTGGTGCGGTTGAGCAGGCGCAGCCGCAGGTGCGCCTCCAGCTGCTGCACCAGCTGGGTGACCGTGGTGCGGCTGACCTGCAAGGTGTGCGCGGCGCGGGTGAAGCTGCCGGTTTCCACCACCCGCGCAAACGCACGCATCGCCTCGAAACGGTCCATGGCCGACCATGATTGTTTGGGATTGGCAATCAATCTAGGCCGATCATCGCGGTTTATCCAGACAGCGCTGGCGGGGAGGATGGCGTTCTCTCCCACGGAATCTTCCCCATGTCACAGCGTGATGTCGTTTTCCCCGCCGGGCGCCAGGCCCTCTACGAGCGCAACCGCTACTCGCCGGCGATCCGGTCCGACGGCTTCCTGTTCGTTTCCGGCCAGGTCGGCAGCCGCGAGGACGGTTCGCCGGAGCCGGACTTCGAGGCGCAGGTGCGCCGCGCCTTCGAGAATCTCAATACGGTGTTGGCCGCCGCAGGCTGCACGTTCGATGACGTCATCGACGTAACCGTGTTCCTGGTCGATCCGGAGAAGAACTTCGAGAAGGCCTGGGCGATCGTGCCGGAGTACTGGGGCGAGGCACCCCACCCGACCCTGACCGGCATCGGCGTGACCTGGCTGTATGGGTTCCAGTTCGAGATCAAGGTGATCGCGAAGCTGCCTGCAGACCGGTAGTGCCGGCCGCTGGCCGGCAGCAATGTGCCGGGGTCAGGGCCCGTTCCAGAGGAACGGGATCCGACCCCACGTCCGGCCCACCTGAACGGGAGATTCCGACGTATTCCCGAAGCGGCCATTGATATTGTATCCGGCGAAAACCGCTTGCTAGCCTCCCCTCCATGCGCTGGATCACCCGCCACCTCCGTTCGACCCTGCTGATGCTGCTGATGGCGGCATTCGTGGTCGTGCCGGTGGCCGATGCACTGGCGTGCACGGTGGAACCGCATGCCAGCACGGTGCACGTGGAGTCCGCACCGGATGCCGATGGCGATACCGACGGCAAGCATGCCGGTGCCTGTGGCCACAACCACTGCCACCACTCCAACCTGAGCCTGCCGGCGCACACGATCGCCGCCTTCGGGGCGCCACTGCCGGCGCGCTGGATGAGTGCGGGCGATGCGGCGACCTATGCGGTCGCCCAGGATGAATTGACGCGTCCACCCCGGGCGTGAGTTGAGCGCGTCCCGCGATTGCGGGCTCCCGTTTCACTCACAACCGGAATCCCCCTATGTCGATCCTGACACCTCGGTCGCCGCGTGCGGCCGGGCTGATCGTCGCCGTGTTGCTGGGCCTGGCCCCGGCGGCATCGGTGATGGCGCAAGCCGCCCCCTCCTACGACACCCTGCTTGAACGCCTGGACCAGCTGCCCGGCACGCGCGTGGGCACGGCACTGGCCGAGGCCGCCGATGCGCGCGCCGACCAGGCCCGTGCGCTGCCCAATCCCTCCCTTTCCTACTCGGCCGAGAATGCCTGGGGCTCCGGCACCTACCGCGGCATGGGCAAGGCCGACACCGTGCTCACCCTGTCCCAGCCGCTGGAGGTCTGGGGCCAGCGTGGCGCGCGCGTCCGCGCCGCCCGTGCCGAGGCCCAGGCCGCCAACCTGCGTGGCGCCCAAAGCCGCAGCGACGTGGCCAGCCAGCTGGCGGTGGTCTATGCACAGGCGGAAAGTGCACTGCGCCGCTACACCCTGGCCGAAGAAGCACTGTCACTGACCCGCGATGACGCCAACGCCGTCAACGCGATGGTCAAGCAGGGCCGCGAACCGCAGCTGCGCGCGGTGCAGGCGCAGAGCGAAGTGGCCAATGCCAGCGCCGCGCTGGATGAGGCACAGGCCTTCCGCGATGCCGCGCTGGCACGCCTGGCCGGCACGGCACTGCTGGACGCGCCGGTGCAGTCGATCGACAACAGCCTGCTCGACCGCGCCCCGCCATTGCCGCGTGGTGCCACCGATACCGCATTGGCGGTGCGCATCGCCGAAGCCGAAGCCGATGCGGCGGGCAAGCTGGTGGAGGTGGAGCGAAAGCGCGCCCTGCCCGACCTCAGCGTCACCGCCGCGCAGACCCGCTTCCGCGAAGGCGGCGAGCGTGCCTACAACCTCGGGGTCAGCCTCAGCATCCCGCTGTTCGACCGCAACCGTGGCGGCATCCGCGCCGCCAATGCCGACCAGCGTGCGGCCGAAGCGCGCCTGGACCAGCAGCGCCGCGACAGCGAGGCCGAGCGCCTGTCCGCCGTGGCCGGGTTGAAGGCCGCCGGCAGCCGCACCCGTGCCGCCGATGAAAGCGTGGTCGCCGCCGAAGAGGCGTATCGCCTCGCACGCGTCGGCTTCGACGCCGGACGCATCTCGCAGCTGGAACTGCGCAGCACGCGCAGCGCCCTCATCGCCGCCCGCGGCACCGCCGTGGATGCGCGCCTGTCGCGCGTCGGCGCGGAAATCGATCTTGCCCGCCTGGAAGGGCGCGCACCCTTTGTGGAGGCCCCATGACCCTGTCCCGTTCCTTCCCCCTGATCGGCGGCCTCCTGCTGACCGTGTTCCTGGCCGGCTGCGCCGGCAACGCGCAGACGCCTGCCAATGAAGACCCCGCTGCGGCCAAGGCCGGCACCGACGATGGCCATGGTCATGCCGCCGACAGCAAGGAAGCCAAGGCAGAAACCGCGAAGGCGCCGGCTGACGCCGATGAAGGCGTGGTGCAGCTGACCCCGGAGCAGATCAAGGCCTCCGGTATCGAAGTGGTTGCCGTCGGTCGTGGCGGTGGCGGCTCAACCCGCCTTGCCGGCCGGGTCGAACCGTCGGTGGGCGCGCGCGCTTCAGTGGCCTCCACCGTGACCGGCCGCGTCGAGCGCGTGCTGGTCGCACCGGGCACCGCTGTGAAGCAGAACCAGGCACTGGCCATCGTGGTCAGCGGCGAGGCGGCGGTGTTCCGTGCCAATGCGCTGGCCGCATCCGCCGAGGCCGAGGCCGCGCGCCTGGCCTATGGCCGCGACAAGGCGCTGGTCGACCAGGGCGTGGTCGCCCGCCAGGAACTGGAGGCCTCGCGCGCCCGCTCGCTGGCCGCACAGGCGCAGGCCGCGGCCGCTCAAGCGCAGGCGGCCGCCAACGGTGCGCCCGATGCCAGTGGCCGTGTGCGCATCACCAGCCCGGTGGCCGGCATTGTCGGCAACGTGCAGGTCACCCCGGGCGGCGTGGTCGCCGCTGGCAGCGCGGTGGCCGACGTCGCCGATCCGGCGATGAACGAGCTGGTGTTCACCGCACCGCCGGCGCTGGCCGCACAGGTCACCCCGGGCATGAAGCTGGAAGTGAGCGTACCGGGCGGCAGCTTCACCGCCACCGTCACCGGCTCGGCGGCTGACGTGCGCCAGCAGGGCGGCGTGGCGGTGATCCGTGCCACGCCGGTGGACGCTTCGCTGCCGCCGGCCGGTTCGCCGGTGTCGGCGGTGGTGGTCACCGAAGGCCAGGACGGTTCGCTCAGCGTGCCCGCCGATGCAGTGCAGAACGTCGATGGCGGCAGCGCGGTGTTCGTCGCCGTCGAAGGCGGCTTCAAGGCACAGCCGGTGCTGGCCGGGCGTCGCGCCGGCGACCGCATCGAGATCCTCGGGGGCCTGACCGGCAACGAGCGCATCGTTGGTGCCAACGCCTTCCTGCTCAAGGCCGAACTGGCCAAGGGCGAAGCCGAGCACGGCCACTGAGGAGGCGACCATGTTCAAGCTGATCATTGAAACAGCGGTGCGCCACCGCTGGCTGGTGGTGTTCATGGCCGCGTTGATCGCCGCCGTGGGCCTGTTCCAGCTGGGCAAGCTGCCGATCGACGCGGTACCGGACATCACCAACCGCCAGGTGCAGATCAACACGGTGGCACCGGCACTGACCCCGGAGCAGATCGAGCGGCAGGTGACCTACCCGCTGGAAACCGCGCTGGCCGGCATTCCCGGCCTGACCACCACCCGTTCGCTGTCGCGCAATGGCTTCTCGCAGGTCACCGCGATCTTCACCGACGCCACCGACATCTACTTCGCGCGCCAGCAGGTGGCCGAGCGAATGCGCGAAGCGGCCGATGACCTGCCTGATGGCGCATCGCCGATGCTGTCGCCGGTCACCACCGGCCTCGGCGAGGTGCTGATGTGGACGGTGGACTTCACCACGTTCGATCCGGCCAGGCTGGCCAAGCCCGGTGAAGCCGGCTGGCAGGCCGGCGAGGTCTACCGCACGCCGGAAGGCAACCTGCTGCGCACGCCGGAAGAACGTGCGACCTACCTGCGCACCGTGCAGGACTGGATCATCGCGCCGCAGATGCGCTCCAGCCCGGGGCTGGCCGGCGTCGATACGGTCGGCGGCTACGTCAAGGAATACGGCGTGCATCCGGACAGCGCGCGACTGGCCGCGCATGGCCTCGGCCTGGCCGATCTGGTCACCGCCCTGCAGCGTTCCAACGTGCAGGCCGGCGCTGGTTTCGTGCAGCGTGCCGGCGAGGGCCTGGTGGTGCGTGCCGATGGCCTGGCGCTGACTACCGACGATCTGGCGCAGGCGCCGGTGGCCACCCGCAATGGCGTGGTGGTGCGCGTGGCCGATGTGGCCACGGTGGAACTGAGCCGTGCGCCGCGCCTGGGTGCGGCCAGCCGCAACGGTCACGAAGCCGTGCTCGGCACCGCGCTGATGATTGCCGGTGGCAACAGCCGCACCGTGGCGCAGGCTGCCGCGGCGCGCCTTGAACAGGTGAACAAGTCGCTGCCGGCCGACATCGTGGCGGCACCGGTGCTGGACCGCAGCGTGCTGGTCAATTCCACCATCAAGACCGTGGCCAAGAACCTCACCGAGGGCGCGCTGCTGGTGGTGGTGGTGCTGTTCCTGCTGCTGGGCAACCTGCGTGCGGCCACCATCACCGCGCTGGTGATTCCGCTGTCGTTCCTGTTCGCAGTAATCGGCATGAACCGCTTCGGCATCAGCGGCAACCTGATGAGCCTGGGTGCGCTGGACTTCGGCATCCTGGTGGACGGTGCGGTGATCGTGGTCGAGTCGACGCTGCTGATGCTGGGCCAGCGCCGCGCCGAACTGGGCCGTGCGCTGACCGCGATGGAACGCCTGCGCGTGGCCGCCGATTCGGCCATGAAGATGGCGCGCCCTGCCGCCTTCGGCCAGCTGATCATCCTGCTGGTGTTCGCGCCGATCCTCACCCTGGAAGGCGTGGAGGGCAAGACCTTCCACCCGATGGCGGCCACCTTCATGCTGGCCCTGGTCGGTGCCTTCATCTTCTCCTTCACCTTCGTGCCGGCGATGGCCGCGCTGCTGGTGCGCGAGCCCAAGGTGAAGGACGGCGATGCACATGCCGACAATGGCGAGCACGAGACGAAGCTGATCCGCGTGCTGCGTGCGCGCATCGAACCGGTGGTGCGCAGGGCCGTGGCGCATCCGCGCACGGTGCTGGCCGGTGCGGTGATGATGGTGGTGGTGGGCATCGGCTCGTTCTCGCTGCTGGGCCGCGAGTTCATGCCGACGCTGGACGAAGGCAACGTGGCGATGCAGGCATTGCGCGTGCCCTCGACCTCGCTGGAGCAGTCACTGGCGATGCAGCTGGCACTGGAAAAGGCGATTGCCAAGCAGCCGGAAGTGGAGACCGTGTTCTCGCGTACCGGTACTGCCGAGGCGGCGATCGACCCGATGCCGACCAACATCTCCGACAGCGTGATCGTGCTGAAGCCGCGCAAGGACTGGCCCGACCCGAAGCTGGCCAAGGACGAACTGGTGGCGCGTTTCGAAAAGCTGGCCGGGCAGCAGCTGGGCAACAGCTTCGAGTTCAGCCAGCCGATCGAGCTGCGCTTCAACGAGTTGATCTCCGGCGTGCGTACCGACCTGGCGGTGATGATCTTCGGCGATGACTTCAGCCAGCTGCAGAAGGTGGCCGACCAGGTGGCGCTGAAGCTGCGTGCGGTGGATGGCGCGGCCGACGTGCGCGTGGAGCAGATCTCCGGCCTGCCCACGCTGAACGTGGCGATCGACCACGTGGCGGCGGCGCAGTACGGGCTGACCGCCGCGGATGTGAGTGATGCGCTGTCCACCGGCATCGGCGGTACTGCGGCGGGCAAGATCTTCGAAGGTGATCGACGCTTCAACGTGGTGGTACGCCTGGACGATGCCTCGCGCAACGATCCGGACCAGCTGGCCTCGTTGCCGATCGCTACGCCGTCGGGGCTGGTGATTCCGCTGTCGTCGGTCGCGCGCATCACGGTCAGCGAAGGGCCGAACCAGATCAGCCGCAACAACGGCAGCCGCCGCGTGGTGGTGCAGGCCAACGTGCGTGGGCGCGACCTGGGCGGCTTCGTCGGCGAAGCGCAGGCAGCGGTGGCCGACGTGGCACTGCCGCCGGGTGCGTACCTGACCTGGGGTGGCCAGTTCGAGAACCTGCAGCGCGCGGAGAAGCGGCTGGCGACGGTGGTACCGGTGGTGTTCCTGTTGATCGGCAGCCTGCTGTTCATGGCACTGCGCAGCGGCAAGGAAGCCATTCTGGTGTTCAGCTGCGTGCCGTTGGCGCTGGTTGGCGGCATCCTCGCGCTGCTGCTGCGTGGCATGCCGTTCTCGGTGTCGGCGGCGGTCGGTTTCATCGCCGTCTCCGGCGTGGCCACCTTGAACGGTCTGGTGCTGATGCAGGCGATCCGCGAGCGCCTGGATGCCGGCGACCTGCCGCTGCAGGCGGCGATCAACGGCGCATCGAGCCGTATCCGTGCGGTGCTGACCACGGCGCTGGTGGCGATCGTCGGCTTCATTCCAATGGCGATTGCCAGCGGTTCCGGTGCGGAAGTGCAGAAGCCGCTGGCGACGGTGGTGATCGGTGGCCTGATCACCGCCACCGTGCTGACCCTGCTGGTGCTGCCGACCTTCGCGGCACGGGTGGCCAAGCCGCGGGCGGTGGGGTGAGGTGAAAGGGGTCGGAGCCCTTTCCGAGGGAAAGGGATCCGACCCCACACCCGGGTCGGATCCCCGCCACCGGCGGGGCTCTGACCCGATCACACAGCGGTCAGGCCTTCTTGCGTTCGGCGATGTACGCCTGGATCTGCTGTTCCAGCACCGGCAGCGGCACCGAGCCCTGCTTCAGCAGGGTGTCGTGGAAGCCCTTGATGTCGAACTTGTCGCCCAGTTCCTTCTCAGCCTGCGCACGCAGGCGCACGATGGCGATCTCGCCCAGCTTGTAGCTCAGCGCCTGGCCCGGCCAGGAGATGTAGCGGTCCACTTCGGTTGTCACTTCATGCTCGCTCAGCGCGGTATGGTCGCGCAGGTAGGCCAGCGCCTGCTCGCGGGTCCAGCCCTTGCTGTGCACGCCGGTGTCGATCACCAGGCGCGCCGCACGCCACATTTCGTAGGTCAGGCGGCCGAAATCCTCGTACGGGGTTTCGTAGATGCCCATCTCCACGCCCAGCTTCTCGCAGTACAGCGCCCAGCCTTCGCCGTAGGCGGAGATGTAGGCGTTGCGGCGGAACTCGGGCAGGTTCTTCTGCTCGGCGGCAATGGCGCCCTGCAACGCGTGGCCCGGGTCGGATTCATGCAGCGTCAGTGCCGGCAGGTTGTACAGCGGGCGCGACGGCAGGTTGTAGGTGTTGAGCCAGTAGGTGCCCATGCCACCACGGCCGGCGGTCCAGAACGGCGCGATGTCCGGCGGCACCGGCACGATGGTGAAGCGCGCACGCGGCAGCGTCATGTACTTGCCCAGCTGGCCATCGGCGCGCTTGGAGATCCACGCAGCACGCGACAGCAGCTCTTCCGGCGTCTTGGCATAGAACTGCGGATCGGTGCGCAGGAAGGTCAGGAACTCGGCGAAGCTGCCCTTGAACTTCACCTGCTTGATGATGTCGTTCATCTCGCCCTGGATGCGTGCGACTTCCTCCAGGCCGATGCGGTGGATCTCGTCCGGCGACAGGTCCAGCGTGGTGTATTCGTGGATCTGCTGCTTGTAGTACGCCTTGCCGTCCGGCATCGCTTCGGCGGCCAGGGTGGTACGCGCCTGCGGCACGTACTCGTTCACGAAGAAGGTGCGCAGCTGCTGGAACGCCGGCACCACCTTGCCGCTGATCGCTTCACGCGCCTGCGCCTGCAGCCTGGTCTGTTCGGCGGCCGGAATGCTGTTGGGCAGCTTCTTGAACGGCGCGTACAGCGGCGACTCGGTGGGATCCATCAGCTCGGCGACAGTGGCGATGGACACCTCGCGGCCATCAAGCACCGCACGCGGCACGCTGAAGCCACGCTTCAGGCCGGCACGCATGTTCCCGGTCTGCTGGCCGAAGTAGCGCGGCACATCGTTCAGGCGCGCGATGTAGTTCTGGTAGTCCTGCACGGTCTTCATCTCGCGCCGGGCCATGAAGGACAGGTTGGACCAGAACGAGGAGTCGGCGTTGAACGGCATCTCGTAGCCACGCAGGCGCACTTCTTCGGCCAGGTTGAACACCTGGTCGTGGTAGATCGCGTAGTTGACCTGGTTGTCGGGCGAGAGCGTCTTCGGGTCGATCTTCTTCAGTGCGGCCAGGGTCTCGTCCCAGACCTTCAGGCGCGCCTGCTGCGCTGCCGGGCCGACGTCGGGCATGCGGGTGGCGTTGGCCGGGGCGTCTTCGTCCTCGCTGGCCTCGCCACCGCCTTGCTGGCGCCACTTCCATTCCTTCTCGTACAGCGCGCGGAAGGCGGCATCGGCGGGCGATTCGGTGGCGACGCTGGCCGGCGCGGCGGCGGCGGGCGGCGCGGCAAGGGCCACGGCAGGGGCGGACACGGCGATCAGCAGGGCAACGGCAAGACGGGTTTTCACGAGCACAGGTTCCCGGGAAGGCAGACCCCGATCATGGCACCGCCCACCGCCCGTGGCATGGGACGAAGGTCCTGCCTGCGCAGCAGGCAGGACCGGGAACCGGCCGCAGGCCGGGGCCCCAGCGCCGAAGGCGCGTGGTAGAGCCGACTGGGTAGAGCCGACTGTCAGTCGGCTGCTCTCCGGCCAGCTATGGTAGAGCCCGCGCTCCGCGCGAAAGTCGACTGACAGTCGACTCTACCCACAGCAGGCAGGACCGGGAACCGGCCGCAGGCCGGGGCCCCAGCGCCGAAGGCGCGTGGTAGAGCCGACTGGGTAGAGCCGACTGTCAGTCGGCTGCTCTCCGGCCAGCTATGGTAGAGCCCGCG
Source organism: Stenotrophomonas maltophilia (assembly GCF_013464915.1). Classification (GTDB taxonomy): domain Bacteria; phylum Pseudomonadota; class Gammaproteobacteria; order Xanthomonadales; family Xanthomonadaceae; genus Stenotrophomonas; species Stenotrophomonas maltophilia_AT. The sequence continues at coordinate 48,369 of NZ_RAVT01000021.1, read as the reverse complement.
CTCCGCGCGAAAGTCGACTGACAGTCGACTCTACCCACAGCAGGCAGGACCGGGAACCGGCCGCAGGCCGGGGCCCCAGCGCCGAAGGCGCGTGGTAGAGCCGACTGGGTAGAGCCGACTGTCAGTCGGCTGCTCTCCGGCCAGCTATGGTAGAGCCCGCGCTCCGCGCGAAAGTCGACTGACAGTCGACTCTACCCACAGCAGGCAGGACCGGGAACCGGCCGCAGGCCGGGGCCCCAGCGCCGAAGGCGCGTGGTAGAGCCGACTGGGTAGAGCCGACTGTTAGTCGGCTTGCTCTTCCGCCAGACGTGGCAAAGCCCGCGCTGCGCGCGAAAGTCGACTGACAGTCGACTCTACCCACAGCAGGCAGGACCGGGAACCGGCCACAGGCCGGGGCCCCAGCGCCGAAGGCGCGTGGTAGAGCCGACTGGGTAGAGCCGACTGTTAGTCGGCTTGCTCTTCCGCCAGACGTGGCAAAGCCCGCGCTGCGCGCGAAAGTCGACTGACAGTCGACTCTACCCACAGCAGGCAGGACCGGGAACCGGCCACAGGCCGGGGCCCCAGCGCCGAAGGCGCGTGGTAGAGCCGACTGGGTAGAGCCGACTGTTAGTCGGCTTGCTCTTCCGCCAGACGTGGCAAAGCCCGCGCTGCGCGCGAAAGTCGACTGACAGTCGACTCTACCCACAGCAGGCAGGACCGGGAACCGGCCACAGGCCGGGGCCCCAGCGCCGAAGGCGCGTGGTAGAGCCGACTGGGTAGAGCCGACTGTTAGTCGGCTTGCTCTTCCGCCAGACGTGGCAAAGCCCGCGCTGCGCGCGAAAGTCGACTGACAGTCGACTCTACCCACAGCAGGCAGGACCGGGAACCGGCCACAGGCCGGGGCCCCAGCGCCGAAGGCGCGTGGTAGAGCCGACTGGGTAGAGCCGACTGTTAGTCGGCTTGCTCTTCCGCCAGACGTGGCAAAGCCCGCGCTGCGCGCGAAAGTCGACTGACAGTCGACTCTACCCACAGCAGACCGCGTCCCGGCGCAGCCCTCAGTGGCTGGCCCTGTCCCGCTTCCAGCCGCGGTGCTTGATGTCCAGGTGCAGGCTGTACAACGCGGTGAACGCCGGGAACAGGTTCTGCAGCACGCCCACCGAGTCCTGCTTGGCCGAGAACAGGAAATAGCTCAGCGTCATCAGGCTGCCGATCACGCTCATGTACCAGAACAGGCGCGGGATGACCGGCTTGCCCGCACGCTTGGAGGCGATGAACTGGACCAGCCAGCGGCCGCCGAACATCAGCGCGCCGGTATAGCCGATCAACTTCCAGCCGGTCACATGCAGGCCGGTCCAGTACAGCCAGGTCAGCGGCTGGTCCAGCCAGTGCAGCTCCAGATCCATCAACGCTCCTCCACCGCGGTGCGCTTGCTGCGGGTGATCAGCCATGCCACGCCGCGCAGGTCACGAATGCCGACCAGCGCACGGCCCAGGTTGTTGTACTTGGAAACGCCGGCGGTGCGGTGGCGGTGGTTGACCGGCACGCTGGTGGTCTTCCAGCCAGCACGCTGCATCAGCGCCGGCAGGTAGCGGTGCATGTGGTCGAAGTACGGCAGATCGAGGAACGCACTGCGCTCGAACAGCTTGATGCCGCAGCCGGTGTCGGGGGTGTCGTCGCGCAGCATGCGCGCGCGGATGGCGTTGGCCCAGCGGCTGGCCCAGCGCTTGCTGCCGCTGTCCTGGCGGTTGACGCGCCAGCCGGCGAACAGCTTCACCTGCGCCTCGGCGGCATCGCGCGCGGCCAGCAGCTTGGGAATATCGGCCGGATCGTTCTGGCCGTCACCATCGAGGGTGGCGATCCAGGGCGCCCTTGCGTGCTTGACGCCGGTGCGCACGGCGGTGCTCTGCCCGCTCTGGTTCACATGGTGCAGCACCCGCAGTTCCGGCGTGGTCGCCTTCAGGCCCTGCAGCACGGCCAGGGTGTCATCGCGCGAGTGGTCGTCGATGTAGACGATCTCGAACGGCAGCCGGCCGCGCAGTGCAGCGGTGATTTCGGCGACCAGCGGGGCGACATTGTCGCGCTCGTTGAACACCGGGACGACAACGGAAAGCTCGGGTTGGCTCATAAGGCACTCGGCCAAGGGGGGACAAAGACCGCGCATTCTCCGAAACCGAGGTTATCCGAAGATGAACCCGGCCATGTGAGGGTCCGTCCTCAGGCGCGATCACCAAAATACTCGCGGCACCACTGCACGACGGGGGGCAACCCTTCTTCGATCGGAGTTACCGCGTCGAAGCCGAATGCGTCATATGCGCGCCGGGTATCGGCCATCGTGCGCACCATGTCGCCGGGCTGCATGGGCTTGTAGACCTTCTGCGCGGGGCGGCCGGCGGCCTGCTCGATCACGCTGATGAAGCGCTCCAGCTCGACCGGCGTATGGTTGCCGAGGTTGAACACCCGGTGCGGCACCGGACCATCGCCCGGGTGCGCGAGCGCGCCGAGGATACCGGCCACGATGTCGGAGACATGTGTGAAATCGCGCTGCATGCGGCCTTCGTTGAACACGTCGATCGGCCGCCCGGCCAGCACCGCACGCGAGAACAGCAGCGGCGCCATGTCCGGCCGGCCCCACGGCCCATACACGGTGAAGAAGCGCAGGCCGGTGGCATGCAGGCCATACAGCTGCGCGTAGGTGTAGGCCATCAGCTCGTTGGCGGCCTTGGTGGCCGCGTACAGCGAGCGCGGCTGGTCCACGCGCTGGTCCTCGGAGAACGGCGGCGTGGCCGAGTCGCCATACACCGAGCTGCTGGAGGCATAGACCAGGTGCTGCACGCCACGGTGACGGCACAGCTCGAGCATGTTGACGAAGCCGACCAGATTGCTGTCGACGTAGGCCTGCGGGTTTTCCAGCGAATAGCGCACGCCGGCCTGTGCAGCCAGGTGGATCACCGCCGTCGGCTGCACCTCGTCGAACAACGCCGCCAGGCCATCGCGGTCGGTCAGGTCCAGCGTGCGCAGGTCCAGCGCCGGGCACAGCGCGGCCACGCGGTCGCGCTTGATCTGCGGGTCGTAGTAATCGTTGAAGTTGTCCAGGCCGACCACGGCCTGACCCTGCTCCAGCAGGGCGCGGGCGGTGTAGGCACCGATGAAACCGGCAGCGCCGGTAAGCAGGATGGTCATGGCAGGGGCCCGGAAGCAGAAATTCAGGCCCCTGATGTTACCGGTCTCAGAACAAACCGAAACGCTTCTTCGCGACGTTCACCCGGCCCGGTTCGATCACATCGTTGATCTGTTTCGCATCGAAGCGGTCGAGCAGGACGTCGGCGCCCTTCTTCAGCTTCAGGTCCATCTCTTCGGGGTACAGCGGGACCAGGCTCATGAAGCTGATGCGCTTGCCGTCGTCCAGTTCCAGCGTGGCGAAGTCATCCGGCGTGGTGACCGGCGGCAGCACGATGGCGCCGTCGAAACCCACGCCCGGCGCATAGGGCTCGCTGGGATGGCCGTTGGGAATGGTGTGGCCGAAGCCCAGCCAGGTGTCGTACTCGTGCGGCAGCCGCGCCATGCCCTTCAGCAGGCGCACCGGCCAGTAGTTGCGCTCGTCCTCGAAGGCGTCCTGGGACATCGGCCAGTCGGCCGGCAGGGTCACCATCAGCTCCATGTAGCGCAGCACGTCCGCGTCCGCCTCGGCGGGCACGGTCATCGGCAGGTCGCTCATGCCGGAGGTGACCAGGCGCAGGTAGGGGCAACGGTCATTGGCCGGCACCACGTGCACGTCGATGTGCACCAGGTCGGAGATGAGTTCGTGCAGGACCGTGGCGATCGGCCCGAGATGGCGCGCGATGTGGTCGCTGATCGCCTCGATATGCTGTTCTTCGCCGATGGCGAGCACGAAGTCCTTTTCGCGCCGGTGCCTCAGTATCTGCGTGCCGTCCGGGCTGACGTCGTCGTATTCGTTGCTCATGTCCTGCTCCCTGGATGAAGCCACGGGCCGGAGAGCAGTGCATCCCCCGGTGTGCGCGGCGGTGCGTTCCCTGTCATCTGCAGGACGCGGCAGGAACAGGCCGCATTCCCTGTCGCTGCGCCAGGCTCAGCCCTGGCGCGTACGCAGCTTTTCCAGCACGCCGTCCAGGGTATCCAGGTCGGTGTAGTGGATGATCAGCTTGCCCTTGCCGCCGCGGCCATGGTTGATCGCCACCTTGGCCCCCAGTGCTTCGGACAGCTCGGTTTCCAGCGAGGCGATGTCGGCCTGCTGCACCTTCGGCGTGGCCACCGGGCGGTTGCTGGGCACCTTGCCGGCGGCGAAGGCCTGCGCACGGCGCTCGACTTCGCGCACCGACCAGCCTTCGTCGGCCGCTTCCTGCGCCAGCTTGCCGGCCAGCTCGGGGGCCAGGGTAAGCAGCGCGCGGGCGTGGCCCATTTCCAGGCGGCGGGTTTCCAGCAGCAGGCGGATCGCCACCGGCAGCTCCAGCAGGCGCAGCAGGTTGGATACCGCCGCGCGCGAGCGGCCGACGGCCTCGGCGGCCTCGGCATGGGTCAGGGTGAATTCGCTGATCAGGCGCTGCAGCGCCTCGGCTTCTTCCAGCGGGTTGAGGTCTTCGCGCTGGATGTTCTCGATCAGCGCCATCGCGATGACGGTGCGGTCTTCCAGCTCGCGCACCACCACCGGCACTTCGTCGAGGCCGGCCAGCTGCGAGGCGCGCCAGCGGCGCTCACCGGCGACGATTTCGTAGTTGCCCGCCGGCAGCTGGCGCACCAGGATCGGCTGGATCACGCCCTGCGACTTGATCGAGTCGGCCAGCTCGGACAGCTTGCCCTCGTCCATCTCGCGGCGCGGCTGGTACTTGCCCGGCTGCAGCTGGCCCACGGCCAGCTTGCGCAGCACTTCACCCGGCAGCGGCTCGATCACCGCGGTGGTGGCCTGCACCTGGCTGACCGCCCCCTTCGGGCCCAGCAGCGCGTCCAGGCCACGGCCGAGGCCTCGCTTCTTGGCTGCCGGCTTGCTGCTGGTCATCAGACGGTCTCCACGGCCTTGGCGGCCTTGTTGCGTTCGTTGTTGCGGCGGATGATCTCGCCGGCCAGGCCCAGGTAGGCCACGCCACCGCGCGAGGCGCGGTCGTAGCCGACGATGCTCTGGCCATGGCTGGGCGCTTCGGCCAGGCGCACGTTGCGCGGCACGATGGTGCGGAACACGCGGTCGCCGAAGTGCTCGGTCAGTTCGGCCGAGACCGCGTTGGCCAGATTGTTGCGCACGTCGAACATGGTGCGCAGCACGCCTTCGATCTCCAGCGCCGGGTTCAGGCTGGTGCGCAGCGCTTCGATGGTTTCCACCAGCGCGCTCAGGCCTTCCAGCGCGTAGTACTCGCACTGCATCGGCACGATCACCGAATCGGCGGCGGCCAGCGCGTTGAGCGTCAGCAGCGACAGCGCCGGCGGGCAGTCGATCAGGATGTAGTCGTACTCGTCGCGGATCGGCGCCAGCGCGCGCTTCAGGCGCTGCTCGCGCTCGCTCTGGCCCATCAGCTGGATTTCGGCGGCGGTCAGGTCGATGTTGCCCGGCAGCAGGTCGTAGCCTTCGGCGGTCTGCACGCGCACGTCGGCGGCGCTGTTCTCGCCCAGCAGCAGATCACAGGTGGAGGCGGCCAGCTCGCGCTTGTCCACGCCGCTGCCCATCGTCGCGTTGCCCTGCGAGTCCAGGTCGACCAGCAGCACGCGCTTGGGGGCGTTGGCCAGGGAAGCGGCCAGGTTGACGGCGGTCGTGGTCTTGCCGACGCCACCCTTCTGGTTGGCGATGGCGATGATGCGGGCCATGCAGGTGTGCCTCGTCGACGGATGGTTGGGACCGGTCATTATGCGTACAACCGGCCCCGGGCGGAAATCGTGAATCGCCAACCTCTTGTTCCACAAGGGGCTGGCGATGGCAATCAGGGGCCTGTAACAGTGACCAGGTGGCGTTCGCCGGCCAGGCCGGGCACGCTCAGCGGGGTCACTTCGCGCACCTGCCAGCCAGCCGGCAGCTCCGCGATCTCCTCATGGGGATGGACGCCCTTCATGGCCAGCAGTACGCCACCGGGGCGCAGCAGATGGCCACCCACACGGACGATGCCGGCCAGGGTGTCCATCGCGCGCGCGGTGAGCTGGTCGTAGCGACCGGCCTCGTCCAGCGCCTCGGCGCGCGATTCGGCCACGCGGGCGTTGCCCAGGCCGAGCTGGCGCACGGCCTCGCGCATGAAGCGCGCCTTCTTGCCGTTGCTCTCGACCAGGGTGACCTGCAGGCCCGGGCAGGCGATCGCCAGCGGGATGCCGGGCAACCCGGGGCCGGTGCCGAGGTCGGCCAGGCTGCCATCGGCCACGAACGGCTGCATCGCCAGCGAGTCGAGCAGGTGGCGGGTGACCATCTCCTGCGGATCGCGGATGGCGGTGAGGTTGTAGGTGCCGTTCCAGCGGTGCAGCAGGGCCAGGTAGCGCAGCAGCGGCGGCGCCAGCGCGGCGTCCAGGCCCATGCTGGCCAGGCCCTGTTCCAGCGTGGCAGACACGCTGGCGGGAAGTGGGTGTTCGCTCATGCCGGCATTATCGCCGGTTTTGCGCGCTGATTCCCCGCTTCAGTGTGGATACCAGGCCAATGCGGCGCGGAACTGGCCGGTGGCCTGCCATTCGTGCAGGTGCCAGCGCGCGGCCTCGCCCAGTTCCGGGTCGCACCAGCGCAGGTGCAGGGCGCCATCGGCCCCGGGCGCCAGCTGCAGGCGGTGCAGGCCGAAGGAAATCCCCTGGCCGTGCGCCTTGAGCAGCGCCTCCTTGGCGCACCACACGCGGAAGAACCAGTGCTCGCGCCCGGCCTCGTCCAGGCTTTCCAGCCAGGCCACTTCCTCGGGGTGGAAGAAGCGCTGCACGATCTCCAGCAGGCGGGCCCGCGGCCGCAGCAGCTCCAGGTCCACGCCCAGCCGCACGCCTTCGCCCAGCGCCACCAGCAGCACCTCGCCGCTGTGGCTCCAGCCGGTGCCGTAGTGGGCCAGCGCGCCGCTCAGTTCCGGCCGGCCCTTGTCGTCGCGGACCAGCGGCAGCGTCTCCGGGTCGGCGCCCAGCGCCTGCGCCAGCACCTGCCGTGCCTGCGGTTCGCCGCGATGGCCGGGCACATGCGGGCGCCGCCAGACCGTCACCGGGCCGAAGCGCCACGGGCCCTCAAGGGTGGCTGGCAGGCTCATCCGCACGCGCCCATCACGTAATTGCACGACGGGTTCACGGCCCTGCGCGTCAACTGGTCACAGTTTTCCACCGGAGGTTCGATCATGGGCATCATCATCTGGCTGATCGTCGGCGGCATCGTGGGCTGGCTGGCCAGCATCATCATGAAGCGCGATGCCCAGCAGGGCATCATTCTCAACATCGTGGTCGGCATCGTCGGCGCGCTGATTTCCGGCTGGCTGTTCGGCGGCGGCATCAACGAAGCGATCACCATCCGCACCTTCCTGTTCTCGCTGATCGGTGCGGTGATCCTGCTGGCGATCGTCAACCTGTTCACCCGCAAGAGCATACGGTGATCTGAGGGTAGTGCCGGCCGCTGGCCGGCAGACCTTCCAGAACGGGCCCGGCAATCGTCGGGCCCCGTTCGTTCAACCCAACTGAACCCACGCCGGCGCATGGTCGCTCGGGCGTTCCCAGGTGCGCGGCTCGCGGTCGATGCCCGAGGCCACGGCACTGCCCTTCAGCGCGTCGGAGACCAGGGTCAGGTCGATGCGCAGGCCCAGGTTGCGGCGGAAGCCGGCGGCACGGTAATCCCACCAGCTGAAGGTGCCCGCCTCGTCATTGTGCAGGCGGAAGCCATCGTGCAGGCCCAGCTGCAGCAGCTTGTTGAGCGCGCCGCGCTCGGCGGTGGAGGTCAGGATGTGGTTCTCGTTCCACACCTCCGGGTCATGCACATCGCGCGCGTCCGGGGCGATGTTGAAGTCACCCATCACGATCAGCTTCGGGTGCCGCTGCAGTTCTTCGGCGATCCACGCATGCACCGCTTCCAGCCAGCGCAGCTTGTAGTCGTACTTGTCGGTGCCGATGTCCTGGCCGTTGACCACGTACAGGTTGATCACCCGCAGGTCGCCGAAGGTACCGGCGATGACGCGCTTCTGCTCGTCCTCGAAGCCGGGAATGCCGATCTGCACGTCCTGCGCCGGTTCACGCGACAGCAGCGCCACGCCGTTGTAGGTCTTCTGGCCGGCGAACACGCTGCGGTAGCCCGCGGCGATCAGCGCCGAATCGGGGAACTTGTGGTCCTCCAGCTTGGTTTCCTGGATACCGACGATGTCCGGGCCGAACTCCTTGAGCCACTGCTCCAGGTGCGGCAGGCGGACATTGAGCGAATTGACGTTCCACGAGGCGATCTTCATGAGGCCATTCTACCCGGCCCGGGTTTGGTAGACGCCAACCTTGGTTGGCGCATGGGGTTCACGCGTGCCAACCAAGCTTGGCACCTACCGGTAGTGSCGGCCGCTGGCCGGCAACCCCATGAACCGTCGGCAAGACCCTGCAGTTGCCGGCCGGCGGCCGGCACTACCGCAGCAACAGCTTCAACAACCCCGCAATCTTCGAGTACGGCGGCCGCAGGCGGTCACTGGCCGCCCAGCGCGACTGCCACAGCACCGGCAGCCGCTTGCTCATCGCATCGAACCCGGCCCGGCCGTGGTACGCGCCCATGCCGCTGGCCCCCACCCCGCCGAACGGCAGGCCATCGGCCGCGAAGTGCAGCAGCGTGTCATTCACCGTCACCCCACCCGCCACCACCTGGCCGAGGATGCGCTCCACCGTGGCCCGGTCATGGCTGAAGGGATACAGCGCCAGCGGCCGGTCGCGCGACAGCACATCGGCCAGCGCGCCGTCCAGGTCCGGGTAGGCGCGCACGGGCAGAATCGGCCCGAAGATCTCCTCGCGCATCAGGTCCAGGTCGTCCGGCGGGTCCAGCACCACGGTCGGCACCAGCAGGCGCTCGCGGTCGGCGCGCGCCTCATCCACCTGCGCCAGCGGGATGACCGGCACGCCGCGTTCGCGCGCTTGCGCCAGGTAGCCCTGCAGGCGACCGTACTGGCCCTCATTGATGATGCGCGTGTAGTCGTCGGCGCTGCTGAAGTCGCCATAGCGCTCGCGTACCTGCTGCTGCAACGCCTGCACGAATTCGCGCTGGCGCGCGGTGTCGATCAGCACGTAATCCGGCGCGATGCAGGTCTGGCCGGCGTTGAACCACTTGCCGGTCGCCAGCCGCGCAGCGGCGGTGTCCAGCGGAAAATCGCGGCAGACGATCGCCGGGGATTTGCCACCCAGTTCCAGCGTGACCGGCACCAGATGCTCGGCGGCGGCCGCCATCACCTTGCGGCCCACCGCGGTGGAGCCGGTGAACAGCAGATGGTCCAGCGGCAGCGACGACACCGCCGCGGCCACGTCCGCCCCACCCTGCACCACCGCCACCCGATCGGGCGGGAACACGCTGGCCAGCAGATCGGCCAGGAACGCGCTGGTGCGCGGGGTGTGTTCGGAGGGTTTGAGCAGCACATGGTTGCCCGCGGCAATGGCCGTTGCCAGCGGTACCAGTGCCAGCGTGACCGGGTAGTTCCAGGGCGAGATCACCCCGACCACGCCCAGCGGCGTCGGCCGCAGCTGCGCGCGCGCCGGCCAGAGTCGCCAGCCAGCGCCCACCCGCTGCGGCTTCGACCAGCTGCGCAGGTGGCGGCGCAGGTGATCGATGGCCGACAGCACGCTCATGCCATCGGCCAGCTTCGATTCAACGTGGGCGCGGTGGCCGAAGTCCTCGGCGATGGCCTGGGCCATCTCATCCAGGCGCGGCTTCAGCGCCTCGCGCAGGCGGCGCAGGTCAGCTTCGCGCTGCTCCAGCGTAGGGCGCTGCGACTGCCAGGCGCTGCGCAGGGTGTGCAGGATGGCGGGAAGGTCGGCCGGCGTGGTGATGGTCATGGGCCGACTATACGGGGTGCTGTGCAACGCAATGGTAGTGCCGGCCGCTGGCCGGCAGCCCCATGGATCTCCGGCAGACATCGTGTATTTGCCGGCCAGCGGCCGGCACTACCAAACAGAAAGGCCGCGGTCTGCACCGCGGCCCCTGAAACCCGGTGGGTGCCGACCATTGGTCGGCACGCCGGTTACTTGGTGATATCCACGTCCTTGGTCTCGCGCAGGAACAAGCCGCCGATCACCACCGACATCAGCGCGATGATGATCGGGTACCACAGGCCGTAGTACAGGTTGCCGGTACCGGCCACCAGCGCGAACGAGATCGCCGGCAGGAAGCCACCGAACCAGCCGTTGCCGATGTGGTACGGCAGCGACATCGAGGTGTAGCGGATGCGGGTCGGGAACAGTTCGACCAGGTAGGCGGCGATCGGGCCGTAGACCATGGTCACGTACAGCACCAGCAGCCACAGCATGAACACCGTGCCGGCGATGTTGATGCGTGCGCCATCGGCCTTGGCCGGGTAGCCGGCGGTGGTCAGCGCGGTCTTCAGTTCCGCACCGAACGCGTCGGCCTTGGCCTTGCCTTCTTCCTTGGTCAGGCCAGCGGCCTCATACGAAGTGACGCTGGCACTGCCCACGTTCACCATCGCCAGCGAACCGGCGGCTGCGGGCTGCACGTCATACGGCACGCCGGCCTTGGTCAGCGCGGCGGTGGCCACGTCGCAGGAGCTGGTGAACTTGCGCAGGCCCACCGGATCGAACTGGAACGAGCAGGTGGCCGGATCGGCCACGACCAGGGCCGGGGAGCTGCTGCGGGCTTCTTCGATGGCCGGGTTGGCGAAGTGGGTCAGGCCCTTGAAGATCGGGATGTAGGTAACAGCCGCCAGCAGGCAGCCGGCCAGGATGATCTTCTTGCGGCCGATACGGTCGGACAGCCAGCCGAAGAAGATGAAGAACGGCACGCCCAGCGCCAGCGCGGCGGCGATCAGCAGGTAGGAGGTGGTGGCATCGACCTTCAGCATGCTGCTGAGGAAGAACAGCGCGTAGAACTGGCCGCCGTACCAGACCACGGCCTGGCCGGCCGCAGCGCCGAGCAGGACCAGCAGCATCAGCTTCAGGTTGCCGCCCTTCAGGCTGTCACGGAACGGCGTCTTGGAACCCTTGCCCTCGGACTTCATCTGCTGGAACAGCGGCGATTCGCTCAGCTGCAGGCGGATCCACACCGAGATGCCCAGCAGCAGGATCGAGACCAGGAACGGGATGCGCCAGCCCCAGGCTTCAAAGGCTTCATTGCCCAGGAAGTAGCGGCAGGCCAGGATGATCAGCAGCGACATGAACAGGCCGAGCGTGGCGGTGCACTGGATGAAACTGGTGTACAGGCCACGCTTGTCGTCCGGCGCGTGCTCGGCCACGTAGGTGGCGGCACCGCCGTACTCGCCGCCCATCGCCAGGCCCTGGGCCAGGCGCAGGATGATCAGGATCACCGGTGCGGCGAAACCGATCGATGCGTAGTTGGGCAGCACGCCGACCAGGAAGGTCGAGATGCCCATGATCAGGATGGTGACCAGGAAGGTGTACTTGCGGCCGATGCGGTCGCCGAGGCTGCCGAAGAAGGCCGCACCGAACGGACGCACGAAGAAGCCGGCGGCAAACGCCAGCAGGGCGAAGATCATGCCCGTGGTTTCGTTGACGCCACTGAAGAACTGCTTGGCGATGATGGCCGCGAGCGAGCCGTACAGGAAGAAGTCATACCACTCGAAGACCGTACCGAGGCTCGACGCGAAGATGACTTTCTTGTGGCCCTGGGTCAGGGTGCCCGCTTTGTGTGCGGTGCTGGGTGTACTGGACATGGGACGTTTTCCCTCTGTAGATGCCGACCTTGGTCGGCACTCAATCTCGGTAGGTGCCGGCCGCTGGCCGGCACGCTCTTAGAAGCTGTACTTGGTGGTGAACTGCAACCGGGTGATGTCACCCTTGTTGCCGTTCTCCACTTCGCGACGGCCGTACATCAACTCCGCGCCGATATCGACCTTGGGCAGCGGCGAATAGAAGATGTTGCCGCGGATGCTCTGCACGCTCTTGGTCACCAGTGGGCCGAGGATGCTGTCGTTGTCGTAGTCGCTGCGCGCGTAGATCAGGTTGGTGCGCAGCTTCGGCGAGAACGCATGCCGCCAGCCCACGTAGCCGGCAAGCACGCCGGTCGGGTTGAGCTCGTCGCGGGCCACGTCGTAGGCGCTGTCGGCGGTGATGCCCAGGCCGATGTAGCGGGCGATGCCTTCGCCGCCGGTCAGCTGGTAGTGCAGCGAATCGCTGTCACCCATCACCCACTTGCCGCCCAGGGTCAGGCCGCCGGCCACCTTGTCGGCCTTGGCGCCGGTGGCCTGGTTGTCGACCTTCAGCTGGCGGACGATGCCGCCGACACCGAAGGTGCCCCAGTCGCCCTTCCAGCCGTAGCGCATGGTCAGATCAGGCAGGCTGCCTCGGTCGGAGTTGGCGCTGGTATTGGTCCAGGCGCCGGTGACCGGGTTGCGGGTACCGGTGAGAGTGGTGGTTTCCGGGTTTTCCAGCGCGACGCTGAAGCCGCCCTGGGTGTAGCGCACCTGGGCCTGGCGCACGAAGATCACGCCGTCGGTGGGGCCGACGAAGTCGACCGCTTCCGGCAGTGCGGCCGCGTCCATGAAGTTGGACCAGGTCTGGCCGGCCAGCCAGTTGTTCCAGTACATGTAGGCGTGGCGCAGGGTCACACCGTAGGTGTTGGTGGCGGTCTGGTTGCCCAGCGAATTGCCGAAGAAGTCCATCTCGAAGAACGCACCGGCCTTGTTGCCGGATTCGCTCACGTTGTCGATGCCCAGGTTGAAGCGCGAGAACTTGGCGTGGGCGTTGAAGTCGGTGCCCGAACGCTTGCCACTGCCGCCGGCGCCTTCCACCGGGGTCTGGCCCGGCAGGTACAGCGAGCGGCCGGTGGCGTCGTCGGCCAGCTGGCCGTCACTGGTCTGGGTGGCCAGGAAGTCGGCCTTGATGAAGCCGCCGATCTTGACCGTAGTGCCCGGCGCGGCGCCCGGGGTGATGGTGGTGACCTGGATCGGCTGCTTGCCGGCCGGCACCGAGGCGACCGGCTTCTGCTCGGCCTGCACGGTGCGGACTTCGGTCACCGCCTGCTGGGTCTGGCTGATCTGGGTCTGTTGTTGTTGCTGCGAAGACAGCAGCAGCTGGACCTGGCGTTCCAGTTCGGCAACGCGTGCTTCCAGCGCCTTCTCTTTGGCGGTCTCTGCGAACGCCATGCCCGGTGCGACCAGGGCGACCAGCAGGCAGGCCGCCAAAGGTGTGCGCACGGCTTTCAACGTACGGTGGCTCATGTTGCCCTCTCTCCCAAGTGGCAAGGTGATGCCGCGCGTGGGGCACGGTCGAGCCGAGACTGCGGGGCGATTATGTATAGCGGCTATTCGCCATTGGTCGAACCCGGCCCTGCTGGGCGCTCACTTTCGACCATGGTCTAACCAGAGTGGTGACGCGACCGGGGGTGGATGGGGCAAACTGAGGGGGATCGGTCGCTGCGATGCTGCGACCGCACACACAAAGTCAACGTGCAAGTGAGGGTGCCATGGCTGATATCTACCCCGTCGATCCGCAGTTCGCCGCCAAGGCACGCATCGACAGGACGTCCTACGAACAGCAGTACCAGGCTTCGCTGACCGACCCGGATGGTTTCTGGGGCAAGGCCGCCGAACGCCTGCAATGGATGCGCAAGCCGACGAAGATCAGGAACGTCAGCTACGACCTGTCCGACTTCCACATCAAGTGGTTCGAGGATGGCGAGCTCAATGCCAGCGTGAACTGCCTGGACCGCCAGCTGGACACGCGCGGCGACAAGACCGCGCTGCTGTTCGAGCCGGACAGCCCGGATGCACCGGCCCAGCACGTGACCTATCGCGAGCTGTACGAGCGCACCTGCCGGCTCGGCAATGCGCTGCGCAACCTCGGGGTCAAGAAGGGCGACCGGGTCACCATCTACCTGCCGATGATCGTCGACGCCGCGGTGGCCATGCTGGCCTGCGCGCGCATCGGTGCGATCCACTCGGTGGTGTTCGGTGGCTTCGCGCCGAACTCGATCGCCGACCGCGTCAGCGACTGCCAGAGCAAGCTGATCATCACCGCCGACGAAGGCCTGCGCGGTGGCAGGAAGATTCCGTTGAAGGCCAACGTCGATGCCGCGCTGAAGCTGCCGGGCACGAATACGGTTGAAACCGTTCTGGTGGTCCGCCATACCGGCGGCGCCGTGGACATGCAGGCGCCGCGCGACCGCTGGTTCCACGATGTGGTGGACAGCCAGCCGGCCAGCTGCGAACCGGAACCGATGAACGCCGAGGATCCGCTGTTCATCCTCTACACCTCCGGTTCCACCGGCAAGCCCAAGGGCGTGCTGCACACCACCGGCGGTTACCTGCTGTATGCGGCCTACACCCATGAAGCGGTGTTCGACCTGCGCGAGGACGATATCTACTGGTGCACCGCCGACGTCGGCTGGGTCACCGGCCACAGCTACATCGTGTACGGGCCGCTGGCCAACGGCGCGACCTCGCTGATGTTCGAAGGCGTGCCGAACTACCCGGATACCTCGCGCTTCTGGAACGTGATCGACAAGCACAAGGTGAGCATCTTCTACACCGCCCCGACCGCCATCCGTGCACTGATGCGCGAGGGCGAGGAGCCGGTGAAGAAGACCTCGCGCGCCTCGCTGCGCCTGCTCGGCAGTGTCGGTGAACCGATCAACCCGGAAGCCTGGCGCTGGTACTACGAGGTGGTCGGCGACAGCCGCTGCCCGATCGTCGATACCTGGTGGCAGACCGAGACCGGCGGCATCCTGATTTCGCCGCTGGCCGGCGCGATGGACCTCAAGCCGGGTTCGGCCACCCTGCCCTTCTTCGGCGTGCAGCCGGCGCTGGTCAATGCCGATGGTGAGATCCAGGACGGCCCGACCGAGGGCAACCTGATCATCCGCGATTCCTGGCCGGGCCAGATGCGCACGGTGTACGGCGACCACCAGCGCTTCATCGATACCTATTTCCGTACCTACCCGGGCAGCTACTTCACCGGTGACGGTTGCCGCCGCGACGAAGATGGCTACTACTGGATCACCGGTCGCGTCGATGATGTGATCAACGTGTCCGGCCACCGCATCGGCACCGCCGAAGTGGAAAGCGCGCTGGTCTCGCACCCGAAGGTGGCCGAAGCGGCCGTGGTCGGCTTCCCGCACGACGTGAAGGGCCAGGGCATCTACGCCTACGTCACCCTGGTGGCCGAAGAAGCGCCGAGCGACGAACTGCAGAAGGAACTGGTCGCCTGGGTACGCAAGGAGATCGGCCCGATCGCCACCCCGGACCACCTGCAGTGGGCGCCGGGCCTGCCGAAGACCCGCTCGGGCAAGATCATGCGCCGCATCCTGCGCAAGATCGCCGAGAACGCGCCGGACCAGCTCGGCGACACCTCGACCCTGGCCGATCCGTCGGTGGTGGCGTCGCTGGTGGACGAGCGCAAGGTGCGCTGATGCATCACCCGGGGTCAGATCCCTTTCCGCCAGGAAAGGGCTCTGACCCCATGGAGTTTCCCCCCACGGTTCCCCCCGACCATGACCACCCTCCTGATTGCCGATGACCACCCGCTGTTCCGCGAAGCCCTGCGTGGGGCGGTGCAGCGGGTCATCCCCGGCGTGCAGCTGTTCGAGGCCGACAGCGTGGAAGCGTTGTATGCACTGGCCGACCAGCACAACGACGCCGACCTGGTCCTGATGGACCTCAACATGCCCGGTGCGCAGGGTTTCAACGCGCTGGTGCACATGCGCTCGCTACATCCGCACCTGCCAGTGGTGGTGGTATCCGCGCGCGAAGAAGCCACGGTGATGCGCCGCGCGCTCGACCACGGCGCGCTGGGCTTCATTCCGAAGTCGGCCGACTCGGACACCATCGGCCATGCACTGGGCACCATCCTCGATGGCGAGACCTGGGCACCGCCGGAAGCGCATAACGTACCGCCCACCGGCAGCGAGGAACGCGAAGTCGGCCAGCGCCTGCGCGAGCTGACCCCGCAGCAGTTCCGCGTGCTGCAGATGCTGGGCGCAGGCCGCTTGAACAAGCAGATCGCGTACGACCTCAACGTCTCCGAAGCGACGATCAAGGCCCACGTCACCGCCATCCTGCGCAAGCTGGGCGTGACCAACCGCACCCAGGCCGTGCTGATGGCCGGCAAGCTGGCGATCGACGACGACGCCATCGTGCTGCCGCCGGAAGAAGACTGATCGTGACGGACTGCGGAGCCGAGCATCGGCTCGGCTCTACAGCCTTCATGATGCCTTTGTAGAGCCGAGCCCATGCTCGGCTGCTTTTCGCCCGGGTCTCAGATCACCCTTCAATGGGCCATCTGCTCCAGACATGGGGATACTCACCGAGACAGGTGGCGAGCCCAGCACGCACGGGATTGGCCGCGATGTACATCGCCTGCGTGCGCAGGCACTCACCGCTGCGCAGCGCATGATCGTAGTACCCCGGCTGCCATATCGGTGCATTGGCATCAACGCGCCTGCCGATGGAACGCCCGCTCCGTGATTTCAAGATCTGCATGCAACCGGCAAGCGTCCCGGTACGTAGTTCGAACAGCCAGTGCAGATGATCCGGCATGATCACCCAAGCGAAGGAGAAGGTCCGCCCCGTCCGCTCTACTGTGTGCAGGGCTTCGATCAGCAGATCGACATTGGCCTTGTCACTGAACCAGAGACGACGCGCATGCGTCACCGTGGTAAGCGCATAGACATTGCCGGTATGCGACCAACGACCATAACGGAGTGCAGGACTGGCCATACGAAAAGGCTATGGCACGCATGACACCCTCTCCATCAGTGCAACACCGCAATGCTTGTCGGCCAACACCCTGATGTAGAGCCGAGCCCACGTTCGGCTGCTTCACACACCAGCCGAGCATGGGCTCGGCTCTACAGGAACAGGCGTTACCCCGCGCCGTGCAGGTGTTCGTACAGGATCGTCGCGCCGATGATCACCAGGATCACGCCGCCGATGATCTCGGCACGCTTGCCCACCATGCTGCCCAGCACACGGCCGAGCATGATGCCAGCAGTGACCATGGTCAGCGTGCACAGGCCGATGACCGCGGCCATCACACCGATATGCACGTCCATGAAAGCCAGGCCGATACCCACCGCCATCGCATCGATGCTGGTGGCGAAGCCGGTCAGCGCCAACTTCCAGAAGCCGTGGTGCTGCGAAGGATCCTCTTCTTCCTCGGCACTGTCCGGACGCAGGCCGTTGTAGATCATGTGGATGCCCAGCGCGCCGAGCAGGCCGAAGGCGATCCAGTGGTCGAAGGCTTCCACGTACTGCAGGGCGGCACGGCCGAGCAACCAGCCGATGATGGGCGTGATCGCCTCGATGACGCCGAAGATGATGCCGGCGCGCAGCGCATCGCGGAACACCGGCTTGCGCATCGCGGCACCCTTGCCGATCGCTGCGGCGAAGGCATCGGTGGACATGGCAAAGCCGATCAGGAGGATCGAAATGGGGGACATGGGCGGCGGCTGAGGTCGGGCTAGGACGGACACACGGCCTGCGCTCGCGCCCAACCTGACGTTGCGCGCGCGGGCCGCTGGTCTCGCCAACCATCATGGTTGTCCACGCCACGGCGCACTGGCCGAGTATGTTGACGTGGACGATTCCTGCGAAGGAATCCGGCTACTCCCCAAGGGGACGCGCAGCTTAGCATCGCGATCCGCGCGTGGCGCACTTCCAGGCAAACGCGCAGGCAGGGCTGGTTTGTATAGCGATGGCTATATCAGCACCTAGCATCGCGCGGTAGCCGAGCGTCGGCTCAGCTCTACGGAGGGTTCGCGCAAGCGGGAATCTGCAGAGCCGAGCCGATGTTCGGCTGCTGTTCGGCCGGACCACGGAACACCACGCATCGCGCGGGAGCCGAGCGTGGGCTCGGCTCTACGGAGGATTCGTGCAACCGGGAATCTGTAGAGCCGAGGCTCGGCTGCTGTTCGGCCGGACCACCGAATATCACGCATCGCGCGGGAGCCGAGCGTGGGCTCGGCTCTACAGTTGCCCGTCAGGCATCGTTGTTGCCGGCGTCGCGCAGCGCGCCCAGGAAGGCGCGCAGCGAGGCCGGCTTGATCGGCTTGGTCAGCACGCGGTAGCCGCGTTCGCGCGCCATCCGCTTCAGCTCGTCGCGGCCATCGGCGGTCAACAGTGCGCCCGGCAGCGGGTAGCCGGCCGCCTCGCGCAGCGCCACCAGCGCGTCCAGGCCATCCATGCGGTCATGCAGGTGGTAATCCACCAGCATCACCTGCGGGCGCTCGGCGATCTTCTCCAGCGCCTGGTCGACGGTGGCAGCGGTGATCACCTGCACCTGCCAGCGGCCCAGCAGCGCGCGCATGCCGTCGAGGATCTCCTCGTCGTTGTCCACGCACAGCACGCGCAGGCCGGCCAGCGAATCGCTGCGTACCGGTACGGCCACGGCCTGTACCGGCGTGGCCAGCTCGGTGTAGCCCGGCAGCGGTGCCACGCGCGGCAGGATGATCGAGAACATCGACCCGCTGCCGACGCGGCTGCGGGCATTGAGGCGATGGTCCAGCAGTCGCGAGATACGCTGGCAGATCGACAGGCCCAGGCCCAATCCCTGCTCGCCCCAGTCGAACGGCTGCTGGTAGCGGTGGAACTCATCGAAAATCTGCCGCATGTGGTGTTCGGGAATACCGGGGCCGGTATCCCACACCTGCAGTTCCACTTCATCGCCGCGATGACGCACCGCCAGCACGATGCGCCCCTGCCGTGTGTAGCGCAGCGCGTTGGCGAGGAAGTTCTGCAGCACGCGGCGCAGCAGGCGGCGGTCACTGCGCACCCACGCCGGGCGCGCGAACAGGTCCAGGCGCAGGCCACGGCCGGCAGCCACCGGGGTGTACTGCGCGGCGAGCTCGCGCATCAGCGCGCTCACGTCGAACTCGCCGATCACCGGGTGCAGGCCACCGGCATCCAGGCGCGACACGTCCAGCAGGCCATCGAGAAGCTCCTCAGCGGCACGCAATGAAGCATCCACGCGTTCGGCCAGGTGCTTCTGCTCATCACTCACGTGGTCGCTGTCACGCAACGCCGATGCGAACAATCGTGCAGCGTTCAATGGCTGCAGCACGTCATGGCTGATCGCCGCCAGGAAGCGGGTCTTCGACTGCTGCGCGACCTCGGCCTCGTGCGAGCGCTCGGCCACGCGCTGCTCCAGCGTCTCGTTGGCTTCCAGCAACGCCTTTTCCGCGTGCTTGTAGTCGGTAATGTCGTTGTAGCTGGTCACGTAGCCGCCACCGGGCAGTGCCTGGCCACGCATCTCGATCACCTTGCCATCGCTGCGGGTGCGTTCGAACACATGCGGCGAACCGGCGCGCATGTAGCCGATGCGGCGGTTGATCTGCACCTCGATATCGCCTTCGCCCAGCTCGCCGCGCTCGGCGTTGTAGCGGATCAGGTCGGCCACCGGGCGGCCCACGTAGAGCATGCCGTCGGGGTAACCGAACATGTCCTGGTAGCGGCGGTTCCAGGCGGTCAGGCGCATGTCCGGATCGACCACGCTGACGCCAGCACTGATGTTCTCCAGCGTGGTCGACAGGATCTCGCGGTTGAAGCGCAGCTCCTGCCCGGCTTCGTCCAGCACGGCCACCACTTCGCCCAGGTCCATGCCCGAACCGCGCAGCAGGCTGGTCAACAGCAGGCGTGCCGACGCCGCACCAATCGACGCAGCCAGCAGGCGCTCGGTGAACTGTACCCACGGCCGGTCGGCGGGCGCCGAGGATTGCAGCTCGCGGCCCAGCGACTGCGCCTGTTCGAAGAACGAACGCCGTGCGTGGCGTTCACCGACCACGCGCGAGGCCAGCGCCAGCAGGTCGCCCACGTGCACATGGCCGGGCCAGCCACCGGCCACCGACGGGCGCTCGGCATAGGGGTCGAGGAACGGCGCGGCACGCAGCCGCTCGTCCACGCCGGGCCGCCAGCGCGCGGACACCAGCATCATCGTCGCCGCGTTGACCAGCAGCGACCAGAAAGTGCCGTGGGTCAGTGGATCCCAGCCGGTCATGCCGAACAGCTGCTGCGGACGCAGCCACTCGATGCCGAACGGTCCGTGCTGCACCCAGGCGGCATCGACCCAGCCGGCCATGGTCATCGCCGGCAGCAGCAGGGTGTACAGCCACGTCGCGAAGCCGAGCAGCATGCCCATCTCGACACCGCGGCGGCTGGCACCCCGCCAATACAGGCCGCCGATCAGGCCCGGCGCGAACTGCGCCACCGCCGCGAACGCCATCAGGCCGTAGGAGGCCAGCGTGCTGTCGTTGCTGCTGGTGCGGTAGTAGCTGTAGGCCATCAGCGCCAGCAGCAGGATCGCCAGGCGGCGGATCCACAGCACGCGCGAGGCGACATCGGCCGCTTCCTGGTGGTCGCCACTGCGGCGCAGCAGCACCGGCATCACCAGGTCGTTGCTGACCATGGTGGCCAGCGCGATGGACGAGACGATGACCATGCCGGTCGCCGCCGAGAAGCCGCCGACATAGGCGATCAGCGCCAGCGCGTTGCGGCCCTCCGCCAGCGGCAGCGCCAGTACCATCGAATCGTCGGCGACGCTGCCGCCGGTGCCGAACAGGGTCACGCCTGCGGTGGCAATCGGCAGCACCATGCCCGAGATCACCACCAGGTAGCCGCCGAACATCCAGCGCGCGCGGCGCACGTCGCGCACATCGCCGCACTCGACCACGGCCACGTGGAACTGGCGCGGCAGGCAGATGATGGCGAGGAAACTGAGCAGGGTCTGCGAGATGAAGCCCACCGGCGGCAGGCCGGTGAACAGCGTATGCACCGACTCGACCACCGCATCGGTGCGGTTGCTCAGCCACAGGTAGGCGAACACGCCCACCGCCACCATTGCCAGCAGCTTGATCACCGATTCGAAGGCGATCGCCAGCATCATGCCGTGGTGGTGCTCGGTGGCATCGACCTGGCGGGTGCCGAACAGGGTGGCGAACAACGCCATCAGCAGCGCCACGTACAGCGCCGGGTCGGTGAAGAAGCCGGTGGGGCCGGTGTTGCCGGTCAGCACCTGCAGGCTCATCGCCACCGCTTTGTACTGCAGGGCGAGGTACGGAATGATGCCGATCAGCGCGATGATCGCCACCAGCGCCGCCAGCCGCCGCGAGCGGCCGAAGCGCGAAGAGATGAAGTCGGCGATGGACACCACGTTCTGGCTGCGCGCGATCAGCGCCAGGCGCTCGATGATGCGCCAGCCGAACAGCAGCAGCAGCAGCGGACCGATGTAGATCGGCAGGTAGCCGATGCCGTTGCGCACGGCGGTACCCACCGCGCCGTAGAAGGTCCACGACGAGCAGTACACGGCCAGCGCCAGGCTGTAGACCACCGGCCGCAGCCACGGCCGGTCGGGGTACATCGGCCGACGGTCGCCCCACCACGCTACGCCGAACAGCAGCGCGGCATAGGCAACCGAGACCAGCAGCAGGATCCAGCTGGAGACCACGCGTGCGTTTCCGTCGGAAGAACCCGCAGTGTAGGCCAGGCGTGGCCGGGGGTGCGGGCTCGTTGGGGGCAACCACCCCCACCAGGGTGGGGGCCTACGCGGTGCGGGCCACGACCATTGGTCGTGGCCGGCTTCTTACTGGGCCGGCACGCCCATTTCCTTCAGCAGCTCGGGCGCCGGGTAGACCTTGGCCAGCAGCCAGCGCAGGTAGCGCATGTCCACGTGCACGGCGCGCTTGTAGCGCGGGTCGAACCACCAGCTGGCGCTGACAGACTCCCAGTTGCTGTCGAAGTTCAGGCCGATCAGTTCGCCCTTGGCATTGAGCACCGGCGAGCCGGAGTTGCCGCCGGTGGTATCCAGGTTGGTCAGGAAGTTGACCGTCTGGGTCTTCAGCGCCGGGTCGGCGGTGCTGCCGAAATCACCCTTGGCGATGGCCGCCAGCAGCGGCTTGGGCGCATCGAACGGATAGGCGTTGGTGTTCTTCTCGACGATGCCGGCCACGGTGGTCACCGGTGAATAGGTCACGCCGTCGCGCGGGTGCAGCGCCTCCACCTTGCCGTAGCTGATCCGCAGGGTGCGGTTGGCATCCGGGTACACCGCACGGCCCTGCTTGGCACGCCAGGCGAACAGCGCCTGCATGTACGCCGGGCGCAGGCGCAACTGCTCGCCTTCGCGGGTCTTGCTCTCGTTCTCGATGCGCAGCTGCGCGGCCACCAGCGGGCCGGCCACGGCGATCAGCGGATCGGCGGCCAGGGCCTTGCCTTCGCGGGCGGCGGCAAAGCGCGACAGGCGCTGCGCCTCGTCACCCAGCTGGGTGCCGGCGTAAAGGGTGTCCAGCGCCTTGGCCAGCTGCTCCGGGGTACGGCCGAAGGCCGCGTCGAACTCGGCCACGCGCTGCGCGTCCGGCAGCTGCTGGTAGCGGGTCAGCAGGGTGGTCAGCAGGGCCTTCTCGACCTCCGGTACGTAGCGGCGCTGGACCTGCTTGATCACGCCTTCAATCATCGCCTGGTCGCGCTGCTGGTAGCCGCTCTCGCGCTGCGCGTCCGGCTTGGCCGATTCAATGCGCAGGCGCTCCAGCAGCAGCGCAGAGCGCAGCAGCTGGCTCTGCGCGGCCATCTGGTCCAGCAGCAGGTCTCGCTCGCCCACCGCCGCGCCCTGCGACAGGTTGGCCAGCAGCGCCTTGATATCGCCCTGGTACTTGCGGTCGGTGGCAGCCAGCATCGCCGTCTCGTCGGCGGCACGCTGGGCCTTGGCATCGCTGCGCAGCAGGCCTTCCAGTTCACCGGCAGCGCGCTTGCGGTTGTTCTTCAGCGACTGCAGCTGCGAGGCGTAGCGGGTACGCGCCTGCGCATCCTTGGCGCTGGCGGCCTCGATGGTGTCAATCATCTGCTGGAACACCGACACGCGGCGCGGCAGCACGGCATCGATCTGGCCGGCGAATTCGGCCGCAGTGCGGTGGCGGTAGGTGATGCCCGGGTAACCGGCCAGCATCGCGTAGTCGCCTTCCTTCGGGCCTTCCACCGACATCTGCAGGTGTGCCGGCGCCTGGTAGGGCACGTTGTCCTTGCTGTAGGCGGCCGGCTTGCCGTCCTTGCCGACGTAGGCGCGCAGCAGGGTGAAGTCGCCGGTGTGGCGCGGCCACATGAAGTTGTCGATCTCGTCGCCGTAGTTGCCGATCGCGCGCGGCGGTGCATACACCAGGCGCACGTCGCTCAGTTCCAGCTGGGCGATGCGGTAGAAGTCGGTGCCGTAGTACATGTTGGCCACCGAGCAGCGCACGCTGCCATCCTTCTCGCACTCGGCCACGATCTGCTTGCTGGCCGCATCCACCGCATCGAAATAGGCGCGGCCGGTCTTGCCACGGGCCTGTGCCAGCACCTGGTCGGTCACCTTGTCGAAGCCGACGGTGACCAGCACGCGGAAGTCCGGGTTGGCCGGTCGCTCGTCGGCGCGGTCCCTGGCGATGAAGCCACCGTTGATGAGGTCGTGCTCGGGCGAGCTGTTGTACTGGATCACGCCCATCGCCACGTGATGGTTGGTCAGCAGCAAACCGTCGGCGGACACGAACGAACCGGTGCCGCCACCGGCACGCACCACCGCGCTCAGCGGCGGCGCGGTGACGTTGGCCAGGTCGGCCGGATTGCCCTTGAAACCGGCCGCCTGCAGCGGCTTGGCCAGTTCCGGCAGCTGGGTCGGCATCCACATGCCTTCGTCGGCGTGGGCACCGGCGGCGAGGGTCAGGCCCAGGGCCAGGGCGGTGGGAAGGGCTTTGCGTGGTGACATGAGGCAATCCGGTACGACAGAACAGCCCGGGACCATAGCTGCTGGGGCGCTGTCGGGCAACGCCCGATAGTCAGGCCTGCGCCGCACTCCTAGAATTGCCGTTTTCTGCACATCGGACGTCAGCAGATGATCGTCGGTATCGATCTTGGCACCACCCATTCCCTCATCGGCATGCACACGGCAGCCGGGCCGCAGCTGTTCCCCAATGCCCATGGCGAGCTGTTGACGCCGTCGGTGGTGAGCCTGGTCGATGGCGCCGTGCTGGTCGGCCAGCCGGCCCGCGACCGCCTGGTCAGCCATCCACAGCAGACCGTGGCCCACTTCAAGCGCTGGATGGGCAGCGATCGCGAGACCCGGCTGGGTGAACGCAGTTTCCGCCCCGAGGAGCTCTCGGCCATGGTGCTGCGCTCGCTGCTGGCTGACGCCGAAGCGGCCCTGGGCCACAAGGTGGAGGAGGCGGTGATCAGCGTACCGGCCTATTTCTCCGACGCCCAGCGCAAGGCCACCCGGGCGGCCGGCGAGCTGGCCGGCATCCGCGTCGAGCGCCTGATCAATGAGCCCACGGCCGCCGCGCTGGCCTACGGCCTGCAGGAGCGTGACGGCGAAGGCCGCGTGCTGGTGCTGGACCTGGGCGGCGGCACTTTCGACGTCTCCATCCTGGAACTGTTCGACGGCGTAGTCGAAGTGCATGCCAGCGCCGGCGACAATTTCCTGGGCGGCGAGGACTTCCTGCAGGTACTCGTGCAGGCCTTCCATGCCGACCAGGGCACGTCCGCCAGCGACCTGTCCGCTGCCGAGCAGGCGCAGCTGCTGCGTCGGCTGGAACTGTTCAAGCGAGAACTCAGCCAGAGCGGGGCTGCCAGCCTGCAGTTGCCCCTGGCCGGCAGCGAACGCCAGTGGCAGCTGGACGAGGCGCGCTACGCGCAGCTCTGCGAGCCGCTGCTGCTGCGCATGCGTGCGCCCATCGAACGGGCGATCCGCGACGCCCGGCTCAAGCCCGAGGCGCTGGACGACATCATCCTGGTCGGCGGTGCGGTACGCATGCCGATGGTCAGCAAGCTGGCGACCCGCATGTTCGGCCGGCTGCCGTTGCGCCACGTCCATCCGGACCAGGCAATTGCATTGGGTGCCGCCGTTGCCGCCGGACTGAAGGCGCGAGACGAATCGCTGCGCGAGGTCGTGCTGACCGATGTCTGCCCCTACACGCTGGGCACGCAGGTGTCCCGCCAGGATGCTGCCGGTGGCGAGCGCAGCGGCTATTTCCACCCGATCATCCAGCGCAACAGCGTGGTGCCGGTCAGCCGCGAGGATCGCTTCTACCCGCTGCACGAGCGGCAAAGTGCCATCCGCATCGACGTGTTCCAGGGCGAGAGCCCGACGGTGGATCGCAACATCAAGCTCGGCGAGCTGACCGTGCCGCTGACCCATTCTGTCCCGATGCAAGAACGCAGCGTCACCGCCCGCTTTACCTACGACGTGAACGGGCTGCTGCAGGTCGAAGTCACCGAGGACGCCACCGGCAAGCGCCACGAGCTCATCCTGGAACAGAATCCCGGGCTGCTGTCACCCGAAGAGATCCAGCAGCGCCTGCGCGCACTGGAAGCGCTGAAGATCCATCCGCGCGACGCCCAGCCCAACCTCGCGGTGATCGCCCGCACCGAGCGCCTGTACGAGGAACGCATCCATCACCGCGAACAGTTGCAGTCGTGGCTGAGCGGCTTCCGCCATGTGCTGGAGAGCCAGGATGCCGTTGCCGTCGAGCGTCATCGCCATCAGCTGGACGAGGCACTCGACACCCTCGAGCGCGATGCATGAGCTGGGCACTTCACGTTCTGGAGCTGGACGAAACCGCTGACGAGCGCGCGATCAAGCGCGCCTATGCAAAGCGCCTGCGGGTGACTCGCCCCGACGAGGATCCCGTCGCCTTCCAGCACCTGCATGAGGCCTATCAGGCGGCATTGGACTGGGTCCGCCAGGAAGCGCTGGCCTATGCCGCGGACGAGGGCGAGGACGAGGACGAACCGGCGGAGCATGCAGCCGATATCGGCCCCTGGCCGCACGACGCCGACGTGGCATGGGCGCCACCCGAAACGCGTTCGTACTCGCCTCCATTGCCACCCCGCGGCACGCCTGTGCTGCTGCGCACGGCACCGGTGGTGGAGCTGGACGGGGTGGTCGATGTAGCAAGCCACGCGCAGTTGATCCTGCGCCAGGCATACCTGTTGCCGGTCGACGACTTCGGCCCCTGGCTGGAAGCCACGCCGGTGCTGTGGTCGCTGCGCTACAAGCCATTGGTGGGCGACGCGCTGCTGGATGAACTGGCACGCAGTCACAACGGCATCAGCGCAGCCAACATGGGTCTGCTGGCACGCTGCTTTGGCTGGGATGATGTACACGATGGCGTGGATCCGGACAGGCTGGCATCGATCCAGTCGCGCGGTCATCGACGCTGGGCCGCCGAGACCGGGAATGCGGCGGAGCTGTCGGCACTGCTTGAACAAGAGGGCAGCCTGCGGCTGGGGAAGATCACGGTCAGCCGTTGCCTGCGTTACCTGTCGCAGCCATGGCACCCGCGACGATCCCTCTGGCAGGCGCAGCTGCCCGAGCACATCAATGAAGTCAACGCACTGCTGGATGCCATCGAGGCGGGCGGAAGGGAACAGGTGCCCGAGGCATGGGATCCGCAGCAGATCCTGTTCTGGCGAAGTCTTGCAGACATCTCCCGGCCCAACCGGTGGCGCTGGCAGGTGAACGCACTGCGTGGCGTGCTGCTGGGCGTCTGCAGCCTGTTGTTCTTTGCTGGAATCGCGGGCGTCTCGCTGGTCCAGGGAAAGACGGGCGAAGCTGCGATTTTCGCCCAGCTGGGGGTGCCTTTGGGCCTGCTGCTGGCTGCGATCGGCGCACTGTGGGTGCCTGTGCGCTGGGCGCTGCGCCAGCTGACGCTGGATCTGCCGCCTTCGCGCAGGGGATGGCTGCTGGCGCTGCCAGCGCCGTTGATGGCGATCGGCAGCCTGGTTCTTGTCCATGGCCTTGGCCACCGCATCGAAGGTACCCTGTTGATCTTCATGGCACTGCCCTTGGCGACTGCGCGCCTGTGGCGACGCGTCGGTCCCCGGATACGGTTCGGAATCCGCCATGCCGTGTTCATGGTGCTTGCCATGCTTATCGCCGAAGCAGGCATCGTTCTGATCCTGCTGCAGTGGGGAGCCGAGTTCATACATCGCACGCGCCGTCATGCGTCGATTGACCGGCTCCCACCTCCCTCTGGAAACACCGTGTGAACCGGGCACTGGACGCGCTCGGGCTCGACACCGGCGCCGACGAACGTGCGATCAAGCGCGCCTACGCGCAGAAACTGCGCACGGCGCGCCCGGACGAAGATCCGATGGCATTCCAGGCGCTGCACGAGGCTTGCCAGGAGGCCCTGCAGTGGGTCCGCAACCGCGCGCAATGGCAGGAGGAAGACGGTGCAGAAGCGCTGTCGGCCCCACCTGCAGACAACAGCCCAGCCGGCCCACTGGCGCCATGCGACAGCCATTCGCCGATGGACCACATGCCGGAGTGGCATCATCCATGCACGCTCGACACCGACATGCCGGACGACGTGGTGGAGCAGTCATTGAACCTGCCCCGGTTTGCGCGTCTGCTGATCCACACTGCGGTCGACGCCGACCCGGCCAGCTTCGAGCACTGGCTGGCCCATCGTCCGGAGCTGTGGTCATTGGCCGACAGGCCGCGCATCGGTGACCTGGTGCTGCAGCAGTTGCTGCAGCAGGGCGGGCCCCTGTGCGAGTCCAACTTCGATCTGCTCGGTCGGTACTTCGGCTGGAACGAGATCCGGAGCGATACCGATCCTTACCGGATCCGCGCACGACGCAACCTGCTGCATCGCCAGTGGCAGCTGCAGCCGCGCAACCACACGGCCCTCACTGCAGCCCTGGACCGTCCGCAGGACCGGGTTTCCGCAACCGAGGCCCATGCCCGCGTGGAACGCTTGACCCGACCATGGCACTGGCTGCAATCGCTGCTGTCGGCCAGCGTGCCCGGGCGTGCTGCCACCATGCGGCAAACGATGCAGCGTCTGGGGGTGCATGGCGTCCGTGACACGCTGGCGCCACTGGACGGGGATCAGGTCGCCTTCTGGATGGCGATATCCCAACCCGGGCGCTTCAATCTCATGAAGATGCAGGTGGCAATAGTCCGCTGCCTGCTGGGCGCTCTCGTCGTGCTGGCCGTCATGGCGGCGCTGGCATTGCTGGGTGATGCCGCCCGACCCATCGCGATCAGCACGTCCAGCATGAAGCACGTGGCAGTCCTTGCCTCGGTGGTCATCGTGTCTGGCGTCCTCATGCTGACGCCCTTCATTGGAACGCCCCCATCGCGGACGGCGTCCACGCCAGCGTCCGCCGGGCCATCATCGCCGCTCGATGGACAAGGCATGCAGACGCATGGACCCCGCCCGCGCAGGCCAGCGCCCTCATTCGCCGTCGTGAGCCGGATCGACCCTGGCACAGACGGCGATTGAGTGGCGGAGGGTTATTTCTCCCGCCGCCAGTTGATCGAACCACGGTTTTCCACCGTGCTCGATTCCACTTCCACATCGAAGCCGCGACGCAGCAGGTACTTCAACGTGATCACCGAGCCGGCACCGACCAGCGACACACCGTAGCCGACGTACAGCTTGGGCGAGATGTACTTGCCAACACCGATCACCGAGCCACCCAGCGCGCGCGACTGGCTCACGCCTGCGTCGTCCAGGCCCAGCTTGGCACCCAGCTGCGAGGCCAGCAGGCCGCTGCCGGCCGAGAGCGCCGCCGAAGCCGCGTTGACCTGCTGGGTCTGGTCGCTGCTGGCACCGGTCAGGCTGCGGCCCAGCACCAGGTAGGCCAGTGCTTCGGACTGCGACATCGCCGGCTCGGACCACACGTCCGCACGCGGCTGCTGCGCACGCCCGGTCACGTCGATGCCGGCGGTGACATCACCGATCCGGCGCTCGGCACGGATGTTGATGCGCGGATCGGACACCGCGTTGTAGTTCCAGGTGAGGTTGCCGCGGGTGATGGTCAGGTCCTGCCCGTACGCCTTGTAGCGGCCACTCACTTCCAGCCCGCCGTTGGCGGTCATTTCGCGCCCAGGCTTGGCCCAGACCTGCATCTTGCCGGTCAGCGCACCCTTCAGGCCGAAGCCGGTCATCTTCACCTTGTCGCCGAGGCTGACCGTCAGGTCCATGTCCAGCGGCGAGGTGCGCGACTCTTCCGGATCGGCCGGGTCGAGCACCACCACGTCTTCAGACACCGAGGTGCCGCGGTCCAGGCGCTCAAGGTCGATGTCGGCCTCGGGCACGTGCACGGTACCGCGCAGTTCCATCGCCGCCTTGGCCAGGGTGAAGTCGAGGTTGGGATTGGCGACGATGCGCAGCTCGCTGGTGTTGGACAGCAGCACGTTCTCGCCGTGGATCTTCAGCTGCAGCGGCTGTGCATCGCCGAACCAGGACAGGCCACCATCCACGTACAGCGTGCCCTGGCCCGAGTTGGCCTGCGCGGTGATCTTGGCCGAACCGTCGGGCTGGGCCACGAAGCTGCCCTTGCCCTGGTCGAAGGTCAGGCCCAGCGCGGGGAATTCGCCCTTGAAGTTGCTCAACTGCGCGTCGCCGCCCAGCGACGGCTGGCCGCGCGTGCCGCGCAGGCTGACGTGGCCTTCGATCAGGCCGGTCGGGCGCACGATGTCCGGCGAGAACAGCTCCAGCCAGTACAGCCGCGACATGTTGAGGTAGAGCTCGCCGTTCAGCGGCGCACTGGCTTCCCAACCGGTCTGCATCTTCGCGTCGACGAAGCCGTTGCCCTGGAAGCCCATGCCCAGGTAGCCCTTGATGCTGGCCGGAGTCATGTCGAGCTTCAGCGAGAACTGGTCATAACGCACCAGCTCGCCACGGGTGGCATCGCCCACGGTGTTGCGGTTCTCGCCCAGGCGCACACCGCCTTCCTTCGAGCGCACTTCCACGTGGCCTTCCCAGGCGTTGCCGCGCGGGCGGATCTGCGCGTCCAGGCTGACATCGCCGCGCAGGTAGATGCGGCGACCGGACTGCGGCGGCAACCACGGCTGCACCAGCGCCAACGGCAACGCATCACTGCGCACCACCAGGCCCTCGCGCGGCCAGTTGGCCTGTGCGCACAGTGCGCCGCTGCTGGCCGCGGCCAGGCAGGCTTCGGACAGCGTGTAGCTGCTGCCGTTGATCGCGAACGCCGCCGGTGCGCGAAGCGACCAGGCATCACCCTTCACCGGCGCGATGCGCAGCGACGCCAGCTCGCCGCGCCACTGCGTGCCCTGCTGGCGCACGCTGCCCTGCAGCTCGACCGCGCCCATCTCGTTGCGGGTCTGCGCCGCCAGGCGCAGATTGGAGACACTGCCCTGCGCATCCACGTTCAAGCGTTCCAGCAGCACGCCGGCATTGACCTGCTGGCCCTGCACCGCCAGCGTGCCGCTGTCGCCGCGCCACGGCAGGTGGCCCTTGATGCTCACGCTCTCGGCGCCGTAGCCATCCCAGTTGAGGTTGTTGCCGACCAGGTCGGCAGTGATATCCGGCGCATCGCGCGGGCCCTTCACCTGTACCTGGCCGCGCAGGCCGCCATCGGCGCCCGGCAGCAGATCGCTCAGCTGCAGCGGTTCGAAACGCGCATCGATGTCGAGGCGGTCGCCGACCTTGCCCGACGCCGTCACCCGGCTGCTGCCCAGCGACAGCTTCAGGTCACCCTGGCCCTGCTCGCCCTGCAGGGCGAACTTGCCCTGTGCGTCGAGGTTGCGCTGGCGCAGCATGCCCTTCAGCGACGGCAGATCGACCGTGGCTTCCAGCGCGCCGGCGGTACCCGGCGGTGCGTTTGCCGGCGGCGGCAGCTGGCGGCCCCTGGAGGCCAGGTTGCCGGACAGGCGGCCATTCCAGCCGGGCACGAAATAGCCGGGGTCGAAGTCCTTCAGCGTGGCCTTGGCATCCCAGTCCAGCTGCGGCGCCCACGCCACCTGGCCTTCCACCTGCAGCTGCCCACCCGGGGTCTGCGCCTGCAGCTGGTGGATCGACGCGGCCTGGTCGTTGCCGCGCACGTCAAAGCGAAGCTGCGCCTTCTGCGCATCACGCTCGACCTCGGCGCGGCCGATCGCCGCCCAGGCCTTGAGCGTACCCGCCAACCCGAAGCGCGCTTCCTTCAGGGTCACCGGCACCGGTGCGCTGCCGGCCGTATTCGGATCGGCCGCCGGCACGTAGGTAAGATCATGGGCGACCACCGAGAAGTTGAGCTTCTGCTGGTCTTCCTGGCTGAAGTCGGCGGTGCCCTCCAGCCGTGCTTCGCCACCAAGGCCCTTCACCAGCAGCGGTGAGACCTTCAGCACCTGGTCCTGCAACGACACCACCGACGGTGCCAGTTCCAGTTCCTGATCGCCCTGCTTCACCTTGCCGCGCAGGTTGGCGTTGCCGCCCTTGCCGGCAGCGGTGAAGTCCAGCGCCAGCGGCGCGATCGCCGAGCTGGCCAGTGCTGGCGACAGCAGCGCCAGATCCAGTTCGTCACTGCGGATGCTGGCATTCCAGCTCGGATCGGTGCGGCCATCGAACACCAGCATGGTGTGCAGCGGCTTCGGCGCACGTCCCGCTACCGCCACTTCCATGTGCGACAGGTCACCGCGCGCGACCAGACCAAGCGTCGCGGCGGTACGGCCACGCGGGGCCGGCAGCACCGCGGTGACGGTCACGTCGGTGTCGTAGTCCTTGGCCGGGATGTAGCGGCCCTGGGCGGTGAAGTTGCCCATGTCGCTGTCCACCACCAGCTTGTGCGCCTGGAACTCGCCGTTGGCGATCTCGATGCCACCGCGCACGCGGCTGATGTCGATCACCGGCTCGTTGGCCTGGCTGATGCGGAAGCCATCGATGGCGATGGCGTCTGCCTGGATCGCCAGCGGCATCTCGATCTGCGGCAGCGAATCCGGCCACGACGGCAGCTTGAACGGCTCGTCACTCTTGGCCAGGTTCAACGTCGCGTTGGTCAGCTCCAGCTTGTCCAGCAGCAGCTTGCGGCCCAGCAGCGGGCGCAGGTCCGGCTCCAGGTGCGCGCGTTCTGCATGGAAATGGATGTCGTCGTAGCGGAAGTCGACGTTGTACAGGGTCAGCGGGCCGGCCACCGGGCCGTCCACCTTGTCCCAGGTGAAGCTGGCGCCCACCGGCAGCCGCGCCACCACCTGCGCCAGCAGCACATCACGACCGGCCACGGTCTGCAGCAGCCAGTACACCGCCAGCAGGGCCAGCAGCACCAGGCCCAGTACGCCTGCACCCGACCAGGCCCAGAAGCGGCGGCGGCGGTAGAAGCGCACGCGCGGCGGCGGCGTGTTCGGGATCGGTGCGGGCGTGCTCACAGGTCCGCTCCGATGTTCAGGTACAGCTGGAACTGCGAATCCGGGTTGTTCAGGCCATGCGCGATATCCACGCGCACCGGGCCCACCGGCGATTTCCAGCGCACGCCGAAGCCGACACCGGTATGCAGGTCGATGGTGTTGTCAAAGGCGCTGCCGGTATCGACGAACACCGCCGCCCCCCACGGGCCGCCATTGAAGTAGTGCTCGTACTCGGCCGAGCCGATCACCAGGTTCTTGGCGCCCAGCGCGTATTTGTCCGGTGCCGGCGTGCGCGGCCCCACTTCGCGGTAGGCATAGCCACGGATGCTGCGGTCACCGCCGGCGAAGTAGCGCAGGCTCGGTGGCATCGCCACCAGGTCGCTGGTCCAGGTGGTGCCACCCTCGCCACGCAGGATCAGGCGGTTGCTTTCACCCACCGGGATGTACCAGCGCAGCACGGCGTTGGCCTGTACGAAGCTGGTGTCCGAGCCAGCACCCTCAACACCGGCACGCATCGTCGCAGTACCGCTGATGCCCTTGCGCGGGAACAGCTCGTCATCGACGTTGACGTAGTCGGCAACCATCTGCGGGTAGACCAGCGTCGAGGTGTTGTAGACCGCATCGGTGAATTCTGTGCCGGATGCATAGCGCCAACGCTCGCGCAGTGCGTTGATCGAGGCGATCGCGGTCCAGTGCTCGTTGATCTCACCGCTGCGGCTGGCAATCAGCTTGAAGTTGCGCAGGTCGATGTAGTCGGTCTGCTCGTCGTAGGCGCTGGCAGCGAAGGTGTACCAGCCATCGAGCCAGTTGAAGGCCGGAATGCGGTAGCTGGTCACCAGGCTCTTGCGCTTCTGCGCATAGTCCAGCTGCGTGTTCATCTTGTGGCCGCGGTTGTTCAGGAACCGCCGCTCGATGCCACCGCGCACACCCGGGCCGCTCTCGCTGCCGTAGCTCAGGCCGGCGGTGTAGATGGTGCGCTTGGCGCGGGTCAGCTTCACATCCACCGGCACCTCGCCGTTGGCATCGGCCTGGTCCGGCCGCGGCTGGATGTCGATCACGCTGAAGTAGTCCAGCTTGGTCAGCGACTCGCGCAGCCGGTCCAGCTTGCCCTCGTGGAAATAGCTGCCCTGTTCCCAGTACACCAGCGGGTCGAACAGCTTGTCGACGAAGTAGTCCTGCTCGAAACGCACCGGGCCCATGTTGTAGCGCCGGCCGCTGTCCCAGGTCAGATCGATGTCGGCGGCATTGTCGGCACGGGTGATCTGCACCTGGCGCTGGGTGTAGTCGGCGTCGAAGTAGCCACGTTCGGCCAGGCGGCGGGTGACGGTGATCTTGCTGGCTTCGTACTGGGTATGCTCGAAACGCTGGCCCTTGCGCGGCTTGAACGCGGCCAGGTCGTCCTGCAGGTACTGGTCGTACATCGCCGGGCCGGTGATGTCGATGTGCTCGCGGCGGACGGTCACCGGCGTGCCCTTGTCGACATGGATCAGCACACGCACGTGCTCGTCCACGCGCGGCGCCTCGACCTTGATCACCGGGTTGTAATACCCGAACGGTTCCAGCGCCTGGCGGGTCTGCCGCTCGGCCTGTGACAGCAGGTATTCCAGGCGCGACTCGCCCTGCTCCTTGCCGATCGTGTCGTACAGCGACAGCGATTCCTGGATGTTCTCGATGATCGCGGCGTCGTCGCCCTTGTCCAATCCCTTGATGTCCACCTTGTCGATGGTGCCGCGCGCGTGGGCCACGGAGGTGGCGGCCAGCGACAGGACCATCAGCGGCAGGGCGTATTTCTTTGGCTGCATGCGGCACAGCATACCGACCGGAGGTGACGATGCGAAATGCATCACGTCATTGGGGATCGGTTGTTAAGTGGCGGTCAAAATACGCGCCTTTGTGGTGATCGTCGCGATCGCAGGCGAGGATGCCGGCATCGTGCGCGATGCCGGCAATGACCCCGATGGACATCCATCGACGATGTTCCGGTAATGCCGGCCGCTGGCCGGCAACCCACACATCGATTCGATGCGCGGTGGCAACGCCGGCCAGCGGCCGGCACTACCGATACGAGCGTCAGCTCGACAGGTGCTCGATCGCCGCCACCTTGCCCAGGCGCTCGCCCAGCATCGTCAGCAGCGCCAGGCGGTTGCCACGCAGCGCCGGATCTTCCGCATTGACCATCACGCCATCGAAGAACGCGTCGACCTGCGGGCGCAGGCGCGCCAGGCGCGCCAGCACAGCCACGTAGTCCTTGTGCTGCAGGCTGGCGCCGGTGTCGTCGATGGCCGCGGTGACCGCTTCGGCCAGCGCGCGCTCGGCGTCTTCCTGCAGCCGCGCCGGGTCGATCTGGCCCGGAATGTCGCCCTCGGCCTTGCGCAGGATGTTGCGGATGCGCTTGTTGGCCGCAGCCAGCGCTTCGGCTTCCGGCAGCGCGGCGAAGGTGCCGATCGCATCCAGGCGGCGGTCGAAGTCGTACAGCGAGGCCGGCTTCAGCTCGGCCACGGCGTTGAAGTGCGTGGCCGGCACCCCCTTGTCGGCGTAGTAGCCCTTCAGGCGGTCGAGGATGAAGTCGTACAGCTCCCGTCCAACGCCTTCTACATCAACGTTCAGAAACTCAACTTTGGCAGATTTCGTATCGATTCCCGATGCATCCAGCCGCTTCATCTTCTGGACCGTGCTTTCAACAGCGCGCGCCTCCCCCTGACGATGGACGGATTCGAGAGCTTCTGCAAGCAGGGCCTTGAGGTCCAGCTCGAAGCCGCTTTCGATGATCGTGCGGGCCAGGCCCAGCGCGTTGCGGCGCAGGGCGAACGGATCCTTGTTGCCGGTCGGCTTCAGGCCCGCGGCGAAACCGCCGGCCAGGGTGTCCACGCGTTCAGCAATGGCCAGCACCTTGCCCAGCGGCGACAGCGCGATGTCATCGCCGCCGAAGCGCGGCTGATAGGCCTCGTCGATGGCCAGCGCCACGTCGGCCGGTTCACCACCAGCCACGGCGTAGTGGCGGCCGGCGATGCCCTGCAGTTCCGGGAATTCGTTGACCATGCGCGACTGCAGGTCGTTCTTGGCCAGCTCGGCAGCCCGCCTGGCCTGCGCCGGATCGGCGCCGACCTGCGGCGCGATCACTTCGGCCAGTGCAGCCACGCGCGCCACCTTGTCGGCCACGCTGCCCAGCTTGGCCTGGTAGGTCACCGTCTTCAGGCCGTCGCCCATCGACGCCAGGCCCTGCTTCAGGTCCTCGTCGAAGAAGAACTTGGCATCGGCGAAGCGCGGGCGGATCACGCGCTCGTAGCCCTTGGCCACTTCGGCCACGTCCTTCGATTCGATGTTGGCGATGCCGATGAACTTCTCGGTCAGCGTGCCTGCGGCATCCAGCACCGGGAAGAACTTCTGGTTGATCTCCATCGTCTCGATCAGCGCTTCCTGCGGCACCGCCAGGAACGCGCGCTCGAAGCTGCACAGCACCGCCGACGGCCACTCGACCAGGTTCACCACCTGCTCCAGGTTGTCGTCGGTGATGCGGGCGCTGCCACCGGCCTTGGCCGCGGCAGCCTCGACCTCGGCGACGATGCGCGCGCGGCGCTCGCTCGGGTCGACCAGCACGAACGCAGCGCGCAGCGCTTCAACGTAGTCCTGCGGCTGCGCCAGCGACACGGTCTGGTCGTGGTGGAAGCGGTGGCCACGGCTCACGCGGCCAGCCTGCAGGCCGAACAGTTCGGCTTCGACCACGTTGGCGCCGTGCAGCAGCACCAGCCAGTGCGCCGGGCGGGCGAAGCCCCAGGCGTGGTCGCCCCAGCGCATCGGCTTGGGAATCGGCATCGCCGCGATCGCCTCGCGCAGGATCTCCGGCAGCAGGCTGGCGGTGCTCGCGCCCGGGGTCACCGCACGGTGCACGAAGCGCTCACCCTTGTTGTCGGTGGTCTTTTCCAGCGCGGTCCAGTCGATCCCGGCCTTGGCGGCGAAACCCTGCAACGCCTTGGTCGGCTGGCCTTCGGCGTCCAGTGCGATGTTCAGGTACGGGCCCAGCACTTCGCTGTGCTGTTCCGGTTGTTCCAGGCCGACGCCCGGCAGCAGCACGGCCAGTCGGCGCGGGGTCGACAGCGGGCGTGCATCGCCCGGTTCCAGCGCGACGCCGCGCTTGCGCAGGCCTTCGACGACACCGTCGAAGAACGCCTGGGCCAGGCCCGGCAGCGCCTTGACCGGCAGCTCTTCGGTGCCCAGTTCGATCAGCAGGGGGGACAATTGGCTCATCGGTTCGATCCTGTGGTGGGGGCGCAGCGCGCAACGCGTCCGGCGCCCCGGAAGTTGAGAGAGGGAGGGAGCGGCCGTCAGGCCTTCTTCGCGCCCGGGAAGCCCAGCTTCTCGCGCTGCTCGTAGTAGGCCTTGGCCACCGCCTGGGCCAGCGCGCGCACGCGCAGGATGTAGCGCTGGCGCTCGGTCACGCTGATCGCGCGACGTGCATCGAGCAGGTTGAAGGTGTGGCTGGCCTTCATCACCTGTTCGTAGGCCGGCAGCGGCAGGTTCACTTCCACCAGCTTCTGCGCCTCGCGCTCGCAGGCATCGAAACGGTGGAACAGTTCTTCCACGTCGGCGTATTCGAAGTTGTAGGTGCTCTGCTCCACCTCGTTCTGGTGGTAGACGTCGCCGTAAGTCACCGGCTGGCCGTCCGGGCCGTAGGTCCAGACCAGGTCGTAGACGTTGTCGCAGTTCTGCAGGTACATGCACAGGCGCTCGAGACCATAGGTGATCTCACCCAGCACCGGACGGCACTCCAGGCCACCGGCCTGCTGGAAGTAGGTGAACTGGGTCACCTCCATGCCGTTGAGCCAGACTTCCCAGCCCAGGCCCCAGGCGCCCAGCGTCGGCGATTCCCAGTTGTCCTCGACGAAACGCAGGTCATGCACCAGCGGGTCGATGCCCAGCGCCTTCAGCGAATCCAGGTACAGCTGCTGGATGTTGTCCGGCGCCGGCTTCATCGCCACCTGGTACTGGTAGTAGCGCTGCAGGCGGTTCGGGTTCTCGCCGTAGCGGCCGTCGGTCGGGCGGCGCGACGGCTGCACGTAGGCCGCGTTCCAGCCTTCCGGACCGATCGCACGCAGGAAGGTGGCCGGGTGGAAGGTACCGGCGCCCACCTCCAGGTCGAGCGGCTGGATGAGCACGCAGCCCTGCTGGGCCCAGAACTGGTTCAGGGTCTGGATCAGGCCCTGGAAGGTGATCGGAACGGTCGGGGTCGCGGACATGCGTACGAGTCTTGGCCGGCAAGGGGGTGCGCTAGTATAACGGCCGACCTGCGGGGCATTCCGTACCCGGGAGGAGCAGGCAGATGGAGCATCGGCTGCCGGCAGGCACGTCCGGCGAGGCGGGCGGCGTCGCGCTGCCCTGGGGACGGCTGCATTTCGAGCAGATTGCCGCGGCCCTGGCCGCCGATGGACTGGTGGCCGAGCAGGACCGCGAGCGCATGCGGTTTTCCGCACAGGGCGCGCGCAACGCCAGTGAAGTGCATCCGCTGGTACTGCTGTCCAACCTCAAGCTGGCCGCCACCGGCGGCGGCGAACTGACCCTGGAACGCCTGACCGAGTGGCTGGCGCAGCGCACCGGCAGCCGCTACCTGCGCATCGACCCGACCCGGGTGGACGTCGCCGCGGTCACCGCGCTGGTGTCGCATGCCTACGCCCGCCGCCACCGCTTCCTGCCACTGGCGGTGGATGCCGAGCGCGTGCTGGTGGCCACCAGCGAGCCGCTGGTGCAGGAATGGCGCCGCGACCTGCAGCACCTGACCCGCCGCCGCATCGAGCTGGCGGTGGTCAATCCGCTGGACCTGCACCGCTACACCATGGAGTTCTACGGGGTGACCCGCTCGGTGCGCGGCGCCCGTGGCGATGTGCGCGGCGAGGCCAGCACCACCCTGCCCAGCTTCGAGCAGCTGGTCGAGCTGGGGCGCACCGGCGACGTCAACGCTGACGACCAGCACATCGTGCATATCGTCGACTGGCTGCTGCAGTACGCCTACGAGCAGCGCGCCTCGGACATCCACCTGGAGCCGCGCCGCGAGATGGGGCGCATGCGCTTCCGCATCGACGGCGTGCTGCACAAGGTGTTCGAAGTGCCGCCGGCGGTGATGACCGCGGTGGTCAGCCGCATCAAGGTGCTGGGCCGCATGGACCTGGCCGAACGCCGGCGCCCGCAGGACGGCCGCATCAAGACCCGCTCGCCGGGTGGCCGCGAGGTCGAAATGCGCCTGTCGACCATGCCCACCGCCTTCGGCGAGAAGTGCGTGATGCGCATCTTCGATCCGGACGCGGCCTTCAAGAGCATCGACCAGCTCGGTTTCAGCCCGCAGGAGGCCGCCGGCTGGAATGCGCTGGTCGAGCGCCCGCACGGCATCGTGCTGGTCACCGGCCCGACCGGCTCGGGCAAGACCACCACCCTGTATTCCACACTGAAGCGGCTGGCCACGCCGGACGTGAACGTGTGCACGGTGGAAGACCCGATCGAAATGATCGCGCCCGAGTTCAACCAGATGCAGGTGCAGACCAACATCGACCTGGACTTCGCCAGCGGCGTGCGCACCCTGCTGCGGCAGGACCCGGACATCATCATGATCGGCGAGATCCGCGACCTGGAGACCGCGCAGATGGCGGTGCAGGCCTCGTTGACCGGCCACCTGGTGCTGTCCACCCTGCACACCAACGACGCGCCATCGGCGGTCACCCGCCTGCTCGACCTGGGCGTGCCGCATTACCTGCTGGCCAGCACCCTCAACGGCATCCTCGCCCAGCGCCTCGTCCGCACGCTGTGCCCGCACTGCAAGCA
This sequence comes from Stenotrophomonas maltophilia, assembly GCF_013464915.1. GTDB lineage: Bacteria > Pseudomonadota > Gammaproteobacteria > Xanthomonadales > Xanthomonadaceae > Stenotrophomonas > Stenotrophomonas maltophilia_AT. Next base: position 9,411 of record NZ_RAVT01000021.1, on the reverse strand, counting down.
GCCGCACATCCTCGGCCCGGCCGATTGGGCGGTGCTGGCTGATAGCCATGCTGCATATCCAGATGCCGCCACGCCCTGTCGGCCGGTCGGTTGCCTGGAGTGCCGGCGCACCGGATTCCTCGGCCGTATCGGCCTGTATGAGTTGCTGCCATTGGGTTCGCGGCTGCGCGGGCAGATCCGCGCCGACATGGATCTGGCCGGTTTCACCCGCGCCGCGCGGACTGAAGGGCTGCGAACCCTGCGCCAGGCCGGGCTTGAAAAGGTGGCGCAGGGGCTGACTACAATCGAGGAAGTCCTGTCAGTCCTGCCGCCCCCGGATGAACCCAGCCCCGTTCCTGATCCTTGAAACCGGCCGCCCGGTACCGTCGCTGCGCCGCTACGGGCGCTTTCCGCACTGGATCCGCGTCGCCGCCGGGCTGGAAGAACACGAAACGGTGGTGGTCGATGTCGAGCACGGTGGCGCCCTGCCCGATCCGCACGCCTTTGCCGGCGTGCTGGTGACCGGCTCGGCGGCCTTCGTCACCGACCATGCCGACTGGAGCGAGCGCAGCGCTGCGTGGCTGCGCCAGACCGCCCACGACGACCTGCCGGTGTTCGGCATCTGCTACGGCCATCAGCTGCTGGCGCATGCGCTGGGTGGTGAGGTGGCCTACAACCCGGCCGGCCGCGAGTCCGGCACGATCGAACTGGAACTGCAGCCGCAGGCCGCGCAGGACCCGCTGTTCCAGGGCCTGCCGCAGCATTTCGCCGCCCACGCCACCCATCTGCAGACCGTGCTGCGCGCGCCCGACGGGGCCGAGGTGCTGGCCCGTTCGCCGCTGGACGGCTGCCACGCCTTCCGCTGGGGCCGCCAGGCCTGGGGCGTGCAGTTCCATCCAGAGTTCGCCACCCACCATATGCGTGGCTACGTGCGTGCCCGCGCCGACTGCATCGGCCGCCATGGCGGCTGCGCCCGCAGCATCGAGCGTGCGGTCAGTGCCGCGCCGCTGGCCCGCCAGCTGTTGCGGCGCTTCGTCCGCCAGGCGCGGCTGTCTTCAGCCCAGCCGGCGGCAAAACAGGGATAATCGGCGGCACGGGCAGCCGCCCGGCCCCCTCCTGTCCTTCCCGGATGTCCATGAAAGAGATTCGCAAGCTGCCGGCTTCGGCGGGCGCCCAGTGGTTGCTGGATACGTTCTCCCTGTACCGGCGTGCGCCGCTGCAGCTGGCCCGGATCGGCCTGACCTGGCTGCTGGTGAGCTGGGTGGTCACGCTGTTGTCGACGCTGATTCCCGGCGCCGCCGGCATGGCCGTGCAGCTGATGACGCTGGCCATCTCGCCGATCATGTTCGGCGGCATGCTGTACGCCGTGGGTGAGATCGATGAAGGCCGCCCGGGCCTGGCCTCGCACCTGCTGCAGCCGATCCGCGACCACCGCGTCAGCCACCTGCTGGTGCCGCTGGCGATCCAGGTGCTGGCGGTGCTGCTGCTGGGCGCGCTGCTGTTCCTGATGATCGGCCGCGAGGGCTTCACCGCCTTCAGCGAGGTCATGACCAAGATGGAAGAGATCAGCCGCAGTGGCCAGCAGATCAAGCCGGACGATGCCGCCGCGCTGGTTGCCAACCTGCCGGCCAAGCGCATCGCGCTGTGGATGCTGCTGGTGTTCCTGAGTGCGGTCGCGCTGTCGCTGGCGATGTTCACCCAGCCGGCGCTGGTGGTGTTCGACAAGCAGAGCGGCATGCACGCGCTGCGCCTGAGCCTGCAGGGCTGCATCGAGAACATCGGCGCGATGATCGTGTTCGCCGCACTCGGCCTGATCGCCGCGTTCTGCATGTACATCCTGTTCGTGATCGTGATCCAGATCGCGATGCTGATCGGTGGCCCGCTGGCCGCCGCCTTCATCGCCCAGCTGGTACTGACCACGGTGCTGATGCCGCTGTATGTCGGTGCGGTCTACGCCGCGTGGAAGCAGATGTTCGTGCATCGCGGCAGTCGCGCGGCGCCGCCGATTCCGACCACGCCGATCTCCAGCGACGTGTTCCACGCCTGACGGAAAAAGGGGACGGAGGGGATTAAGTCGTTAGCTGCACACACTGGGCATAAACGACTTAATCCCCTCCGTCCCCTTTTTTTCTTTCAGGCGGCGGGCTTCTTCACTACCGACGATGGCACCAGCCAGCGTGCGGCGTGGATGCCCAGCTCATACAGCAGGCACATCGGGATCGCCAGCATCAGCTGCGACACCACGTCCGGCGGGGTCAGCACCGCCGCGACCACGAAGATGCCGACGATCGCGTAGCCGCGGCCTTCCTTGAACTGCTGCGGCGTCACCCAGCCCAGCAGCACCAGGATCACCATCGCCACCGGCAGCTCGAAACTGCCGCCGAAGGCGAAGAAGATTGCCAGCACGAAGTCCAGGTAGGCATTCGCGTCCGGGGTGATCGCGATCACGTCCGGGCTGAAAGTGGTGAGGAAGTGGAACACCGCCGGCAGCACCAGGAAGTAGGCGAAGGCACAACCGGTGTAGAACAGCAGCACCGATGACACCAGCAGCGGCACCGCCAGGCGCTTCTCACGCGCGTAAAGGCCCGGCGCGACGAACGCCCACAGCTGGTACAGCAGCCACGGTACCGCCACGAACAACGCGACGAAGAAGGTCAGCTTCAGCGGCGCGAAGAAGGCACCTGCCGGATTGGTGGCGATCATCGTCTGCCCGTTGGGCAGCTGCGAGACCAGCGGTTCGGCCAGCGCGTTGTACAGCTTCTGGGTGAACGGCAGCAGCGCCAGCAACACCACGCCCAGGCCCAGCAGTGCGCGCACCAGACGGCCGCGCAGTTCCACCAGGTGTTCGACCAGCGAGCTCTCGCCGAAATCCTGTTCACTCATGGCTGGCGCTCCGTGCTCTGCGGCGGCGGCGCACCGGCTTCAGGGAGTGCCGCCGGGGTCGGCTCGGGAGCAACGCTGTGCTGTGTCGGTTCAACGGCATCCGGCGCGGCACTCATGTGCGGCGGTAGATCCGCAGGTGCCGGTGCAGGGACGTTCTGCACCAGATCATCGCCCTGCTGCTGCGCCTGCTGGGCTTCGCGACGGATCGCTTCGCCGCTGGCGCGCAGCTGGTTCTCGGTGTCCTGCATGCCCTGGCGCACGTCCTGCATCTGCCGCTTGATCTCCTCGGCCTGCAGCTCGCGTTCCAGTTCCTGTTTCACCGAATCCCATTGATTGCGGGCACGACGCACCCACAGGCCGGCGAAGCGGGCCGCCTTGGGCAGGCGCTCGGGACCGAGCACCACCAGGGCGACCACTGCAATCACCAGCAGTTCGCTGAAGCCGATATCGAACACCGCAACCGCTCCGGATCAACGTGCGTTGCGGTCGTGCTCGTCCTGCGCGGTGCGCGAGGCGTCCTGGCTGCGCGACTCATCGCCCAGCTGCGCGTTCGGCTTGTCTTCGTCGCGCATGCCCTTCTTGAATTCCTTGACCGCCGAACCGAGGTCCTTGGCGCCGCTGGTCAGGCGCTTGGTGCCGAACACCAGCAGGACGATGGCCAGCACGACCAACCAATGCCAGATGCTGAAACTGCCCATAAAGACGCTCGTTACGTTAGTGATCAGGCTGTCGAGCATAGCGCACCGGCTGTTAGCCGGCGCGCGTGACGAAAGTCAGTTTCCGCCCAGCGTTTCCGTGCGGATCTCGCCGTCGTTCACCGGCTGGAAGCCCTGCTGCTGCGGCGGCGGGTTCTGCGGCACGTTCTGCAGCGGTGCGGTGGTGGCTTCGGCCGGCGCCGCCGGTGCTGCCTGAACAGGCGCCGGAGCAGCTGCCGGGGCCGCTGCCGGGCGCGGCGCGCTGCCGCCGTTGCCGCTGCGGTTGTTGCGCGCCGCGTAGGTGGCCTCTTCCAGGCGATCGCGGAAGGCGACCACATCCATCGACGGCGAACCGGCGGCGCGACCTTCGAAGATCATCCGCGGCGTGGTGTTGCTGCCGTAAGCGTCAAGGTTGGCGGCATCGTCGATCTGCAGCACCGCGCCGTCCAGCGCGACGCCGGCAAACAGGCCGCGGGCGCGCGACCAGGACCAGATCTCGGCCTTCAGCTGGCCGTCGGTGGCCGCGGCGGCGTTGCGGCCCACCGGACCGGCGGCGACGCCAGCGTCGGCACCCAGCGTGAACTTGCCGTTGACCAGATTGTCCAGGCTGCGGTCGTTGCGGAACACCAGCACCACGTCCGAAGACTGCACACCGGCCTGGAAGCCGATGCTGCCGCCGGTGAGCTTCACGAACACCGGGTTGGACCAGGCGCCATTGGCCATGCGCACCGACATCAGGCCGTGGCCGCGGCGACCGCCAATGACCAGACCCGCCTTGATCGTGTCGGGAATGACGATGACCGCGCGGCCTTCGTCGAGCAACTTGTCCGGGATGCCCTGTTCAGGGATCCCCTGGATTTCAGCCAGCACACGCACAGCATTGCGCGCACGCTGGTCTTCCTGCGGCCCGGCCATGGCCTGGCTGGACAGCAGACTGGCGGCGATCAGCAGGGCTTGGATCGGGCGACGCATGGCAGGCTCCAGAAGTCAGTCCATAGGAAGATATAGCAAGTGACTGAAATTAGTAGTGTTGTCATGAATCCCCAATGAGCGTTCCCTGCTCACATTGATGCGTGCTATGCCTGCAATCCGAACCCTGCATCCCGGCACGGCACCGGATCGGCGACAATACCGCCCATGCTCGACGCACCCGATACCGCCGTGCTGGCGGTCAACCTAGGCACGCCCGAGACGCCGACGGCCCCTGCCGTACGCCGTTACCTGGCTGAATTCCTGTCCGACCCCCGCGTGGTCTCGATCCCGGCGCTGCTGTGGCAGCCGCTGCTGCGCGGGTTGATCCTGCCGCTGCGCAGCGGCCGTTCGGCGGCCAAGTACGCCCAGGTCTGGCTACCCGACGGCTCACCGCTGATGGTGCATACGCGCCAGCTGGCGCAGGCCATGCAGGCCCTGCTGCCGACCCTGACGGTGCGCCACGCGATGCGTTACGGCGAACCGGCGCTGGCCAGCGAGCTCGACCGGCTGGCGGCCGACGGTGCGCGCCGCATCGTGGTACTGCCGCTGTACCCGCAGTATTCCACCACCACCACCGCCTCGGTCGAAGACCGCGTCGATGCCTGGCAGCGCCGCAACCCGGGCGTGACCGTCAGCCTGGTGCGCGACTACTCGGTCGATCCGGGCTGGGTCGAGGCCGTGGCCGGCTCGATCCGGCGCTACTGGGAGCAGCACGGTCGTGGCCAGACACTGATGTTCTCCTTCCATGGCATCCCGCAGCGCCTGGCTGATGGGGGCGATCCGTATCCGCAGCGCTGCGAAGCCAGCGCACAGGCCATCGCCAACGCGCTGGGCCTGGGCAGGGACGAGTGGCAGATGGGCTACCAGTCACGGTTTGGCCGCGAGCGCTGGCTGCAGCCGTACGCCGAGCCAAGCCTGTGGGCGCTGGCCGAGTCCGGCGTGAAGCAGATCGACGTGGTCTGCCCGGGCTTTGCCACCGATTGCCTGGAGACGCTGGAAGAAGTGGCGCTGGGCTTCACCGAAACGCTGGCCGAACGCGGGGCGACGATGCGCTACATCCCGTGCCTCAACGCCGAGCCGGAACATGCGCGCGCACTGGCACGGCTGGCCGTGGCCTCGCTGGCATGACTCTGCACCCCTTTGAACTCGAGGTCGGTGGCGCGCGCGTTGCCGGCCTGCGCAACCACGGCGACGGCCCGCGCGTGCTGGCCCTGCATGGCTGGCTCGACAACGCGGCCAGCTTCGTGCCGCTGGCGCCGCACCTGTCGTCGTTGCAGCTGGTGGCCATCGACCTGCCCGGTCATGGCCACAGCGCGCATCTGCCGGCCGGTGCCAGCTACACCACGGCCGCTGCGATCTGCCACGTACTCGATGTCGCCGACGCGCTGGGCTGGGACCGTTTCAGCCTGCTCGGCCATTCGATGGGCGCCGGCATCGCCAGCCTCACCGCCTCGGTCAGCGACCGTGTCGAACGGCTGGTGGCGATCGAAGCGCTCGGCGGCCTGCGCGGTCCCGAGGAAGACACCGCCAATCGCCTGCGGGAGCATGTGAATGCCACGCGTGGGCTGGCGCGCAAGCAACTGCGCGTGTTCCCCGACCTTGCCGCGCCGATCCGCGCGCGGATGATGACCAACCAGCTCAGCGAGCGCTGTGCACGGCTGCTGGTCGAGCGCGGCGTGGAACCGGTCGAGGGTGGCTACCGCTGGTGCAGCGATCCGCGCCTGATGCTGCCCACCGCAATCCGCCTCAGTGAAGGGCAGATCGACAATCTGCTGCAGGCCATCGCCTGCCCGACGCAGGTGATCTATGCCACGCCGGCGCAGTCCTACTATCCCGAGCCGATGCGCAGCGATCGCCTGCAGCACCTGCGCGATGGGCGGTTGGCGGTGTTTCCCGGCAACCATCACCTGCACATGGAAGATCCGGCGCAGATCGCCGGGGTGATCCTGCGCTTCTTCAGCAACGACAACGCCGGCTGAGTCGCGGCGTCCGCGCACTTCACTCTGCGCAGTTGCGGCCGATACATCAGTTGTGGGCCACTGCGCCTGCAGCACGCAGGTCCGGTCGGGTCTGCGGCGTGTGTCTGGTTCTGCAAGGAAGTCCGCATGCCCGCTCCATTGCACCGTCACCCACAGGATGTGGTCACGGCGCCCCGTCTGCGCGACGTTGATTGCGTCGCATTCCCCGAATTCCCGGTCCATGCCCTGGCCACGCACTCCTGCGTGCGTCACCGCGTGGCCGTTGTCGTCTGCTGATCCAGGAGTCGCCGATGTCCGTTGCATTCTCCCGTCCCCCCGATACCGCTCGCCTGCCGCACCTGCAGCAGCTCGCCCGCCGCGCTGATCGCCGCCTGCTGATCGGCAGCGCAGCACTGGGCCTGGCTGGCCTGGTGCTGGCCTTGCGTGGTCCACAGGTGCAGGCCGCCGTGCTGGCGGCCGCTGCAGTGCTGCCTGCCGCGTGGCTGGGCGGATCCCAGGCTGGCCGCAGCATCGCCCGCAATGGCCTGGCGTTGCTGTTGTCGCTGCAGCTGGCCCTGGTGTGCGCGATCGTCGGCCTGTCACCGGCACTGCCGGTGGCCCTGCTGCTGGGCGTGCTGCTGGGACACCGCGATCGCCTGCCGGTGTGGCTGGCCGGTGGGGTCGGCACGCTTGCACTGCTGGCCCCGTTGCTGAGCGGTGCCACAGTGTGGCCGACGCTGCTGCAGGCCGGCATGTTCGCGGGCCTGACCCTGTTCCTCGGCCAGGTCGCACTGCGGCTTCGCCAGCAGACCGAGACGCTTGGCCATGGCCCGCGTCGCCTTGCCGCGCTGGCACGCGATATCGCCACCGGTGCCGATCTTGGTGCGCATGCCGACACCAGCGCCTATGCACCGGGATCACTGGCCCACGCCCTGGCCGACACTGCGCGCCACGTGCAGGCCCAGCGTGGACGCGAGGCAGCTGCGCATGCCGAGAACGCGCAGATCCGCCAGGCGCTGGATGCCTCGCGCACCGCGATGATGATCGCCGACAACGACCATGTGATCCGCTATGTGAACCGCTCGGTGGTGGCACTGCTGCGCAACCAGCAGGCAACGTTGCGACAGGCTTTCCCCGATTTCGACGCCGAGCGCCTGGTGGGCAGCAGCATCCATCGCTTCCATGCCAACCCGGACCGCATCCGCGCCATCCTCAATGGGCTGCAGGTCACGCACAACGGCAAGGTACAGATCGGCCCGGTGCACTTCGCGCAGGTGGTCACACCTGTGTTCGACGACCAGGGCGTGCGCCTGGGCTTTGCCGTGGAGTGGCATGACCGGACCCATGAACTCACTCTGGAGAACGCTGTGGCCGACATCGTCGCTGCGGCCGCCGCCGGTGATCTCGAGCAGCGCCTGCAGGCGACCGAAGGTGCCAGCTTCCTCGACGGCCTCACGGGAGGCATCAACCAGCTGCTCGATACGCTGGGCAGCACTGTCGATGAAGTGCGGCAGATGCTCTCGGCGCTGGCCAACGGCGATCTGGACCGGCGCATGCGCGGCGAGTATCAGGGCGCCTTCGCGGCCATCCAGCGCGATGCGAACGCCACGGCGGGCCAGTTGGCGCGCATGGTGGGCCGCATCCAGCAGTGCGCATCTTCGATCAGTACGGCGGCCAACGAAATTGCTGCTGGCAACGGCGCCCTGTCCGAGCGCAGCGAACGCCAGGCCGCGCACCTCCAGGAAACCGCGGCATCAATGGAGGAGCTGACCGCCACCGTGCGCCAGAACGCCGCCCATGCGCGTGAGGCCAGCGAGCTGGCGGCCTCCACGCAGAATGCCGCCAGTGATGGCAACACGGCCATGCAGCGGGTGGTCGACACCATGCAGGCCATCGAAGGTGCGTCGAAGCGGATCGGCGACATCACCGGCGTCATCGACGGCATCGCCTTCCAGACCAACATCCTTGCGCTCAACGCAGCGGTGGAAGCGGCGCGCGCCGGCGAGCAGGGCCGTGGCTTCGCCGTGGTGGCCAGTGAAGTGCGAGTACTGGCACAGCGTTCGGCGGCGGCGGCCCAGGAGATCAAGAAGCTGATCGACGAAGCCGGCCGCCAGGTGGGCGACGGTGCGCAGCTGGTGGCGGATGCCGGCCAACGCATGCAGGGCATCGTCGGTGGCGTCGAAAGCGTCAGCCACCTGATGCGCGAGATATCAGCAGCGTCGCAGGAACAGTCGATCGGTATCGAGCAGATCAACCAGACCGTGGTGCAGATGGACCAGGCCACGCAGCAGAATGCTGCGCTGGTGGAGGAAGCGACCGCCGCAGCACGCGAGCTGCAGTCGCAGGCGGGAACGCTGGACGATGCAGTTTCGGTGTTCCGTCGGCAGGAGTCACAGGACGTGGCGCTGGTCGCCTGATCTCGGCCTTCAATACGATCCACGTGAAGACGGCGCCCGCAGGGCGCCGTCTTTTTTTGCGTGCTCTGCGTGATGGGTCACGTCGATACAGCTGCCGACCTCCTGGTTGGCGCTGTAGCGCCTCGCAGAGAGCATCCACGCACGGCGTGGATTACTGGTAGTGCCGGCCACTGGCCGGCAAACGATCATTCCGTGGGCCTGCTGTGGGGAGCGGCCAACCTTGGTTGGCATCGTGGTTCCGCGCTGAGAGCATCCACGCATGGCGTGGATCTACTGCTGGTCTGCCTGCCATCGGTAGTCGCCAACCTCGGTTGGCGCCGCCGCTCGCCGCGGTTCCATCAACGCGCCTGCCGGCCAGCGGCCGGCACTTCCCGGCATTTTCTGCGCACAAAGAAAAAACCCCGCTGCGTAAACAGCGGGGTTTTGGGTATAAACCCTGGCGATGACCTACTCTCGCATGGCTTGAGCCACACTACCATCGGCGCAGCTGCGTTTCACTTCCGAGTT
>NZ_RAVT01000020.1 GCF_013464915.1 Stenotrophomonas maltophilia | reverse complement strand
GCGCCCGCCACTACCGGAACTCCGGGCTTACAGCTTGTAGCCGGAGTGGATCGAGACGATGCCGCCGGTCAGGTTCTTGTAGTGGCAGCGCTCGAAGCCGGCCTGCCCCATCATCGCCTTCAGTTCTTCCTGCGGCGGGTGCTTGCGGATGCTCTCGGCCAGGTACTGGTAGCTGTCCGAATCGTTGGCGAACAGCTTGCCCAGCTTGGGCAGGATCCTGAACGAGTGGAAGTCGTAGATCGGCTTGAACCAGTCCGCGGTGACTTCGGAGAATTCCAGCACGCGGGCCTGGCCGCCCACCTTCAGCACGCGGTACATCTCGCGCAGGCCGGCGTCCTTGTCGGTGACGTTGCGCAGGCCGAAGGCGATGGTGACCAGATCGAAGCTGTTGTCCGGGAACGGCAGGGCTTCGGCATTGCACTGCACGTAGTCCAGGCCAAGCACCAGGCCACGGTTGGTCAGGCGGTCACGGCCGACCGACAGCATGCCGGCGTTGATGTCGCCCAGCACCACCGAGCCCTCGGCACCCACGCGCTCCTTCAGCAGCGCGGCGATGTCGCCGGTACCGCCCGCCAGGTCGAGCACGCGGTCGCCCGGCTTCACCTGCGCGGTGGCCACGTAGTAGCGCTTCCACGCCCGGTGCACGCCCAGGCTCATCAGGTCGTTCATCAGGTCGTAGTTGCGCGCGACCGAGGTGAACACCTGGCCGACCAGCTTCTGCTTGTCCTTGGCGGCGACGTCGCGGAACCCGAAATGGGTGGTACCGGCTTTGTAGGGGGATTCGCTCATGGCCCCGATTATCGCACCGCCGGGGGCCAGCGGCACCCCCTGCCCGTATCATGGCGGGCCACGACTTACCGGAGCCCCGCATGATCACCACGCCCGACTACCAGGCCCTGCTGCAGACCGCCATCGCCGAAGCCCGCCAGGGGCTGGCCGAGGGCGGCGTGCCGATCGGCGCGGCGCTGTACCACAATGACGGCCGCCTGCTCGGCTGCGGCCACAACCGCCGCGTGCAGGAAGGCGATCCGTCCGTGCACGGCGAAACCGACGCCTTCCGCAAGGCCGGCCGCCAGCGCCGCTACCAGGACACCATCATGGTCACCACGCTGGCCCCGTGCTGGTACTGCTCGGGGCTGGTGCGCCAGTTCAACATCGGCACCGTGGTGGTGGGCGAATCGCGCACCTTCCAGGGCGGCATCGACTGGCTGCGGGAAAACGGCGTCAACGTGATCGACCTGGACAGCCAGGAATGCGTGGACCTGCTGGGCGGTTTCATTGCGCAGCATCCGGAGATCTGGAACGAAGACATCGGTGAATGAGCATCGTGCAGTGTCCTGTTGAACCCGCTTAATGAACGCTTCAGTGCCGGCATTCCGTTGTGCCGGCAGCGTTTGCGGCCATTGCCGTGAACCCGTGCACAGTCAGCTGCGCCCTGTGCACACGCTGCGGTAACACCCCACCCGGCCGCCGCGCCTAGGGTGGGGTTACCGGGGTCCCCTGCCCCGGCGGAGCCAGCCATGTGCGCGCACGCCCTATGCCCCGCGCCCGACCCGATTCTCGACGCCATCCGTGAGCGCCTGCTGCAGCAGTTCGCACTGCACCAGCGTGGCCCGATGTTCTGGACTGCCTACCAGGGCCTGCAGCTGGAGCTGGTGCGCGACCGTCCGCTCGACCACGAGCGCCTGTGCAACGCCATGGCCGACATGGCGGAGGAGATGGGCGCTGTCGCGCATGCGCAACTGATAGGCAATCGCAACGCCGGCTCCACATCGCGCTGACACGGCATGCACCGGCGCCTAAGCCACACTGCGATGAACCCCCATTCCCATCCACCTCAACCGATTGGATCGTCATGCACGCTGAAGTCCCCACCATTCCCCCGGTCATCAACGTTGACGCCGAGCTTGACCACTGGCGACGCCAGCATGCCGACGGTGCGTTGGCGCACAACTCGTTCGGCTCCTACGTGCCGTGGATCAAGTTCGCCTGCGATTCGCTGATCACCCAGCCGCGCGCCAGCAACGCGCAGCGCGACGAGATGTTCCAGACCCAGTACGCCCTGCAGATCATGCCGCGGCTGAGCGAAGCCCAGGCCCGCGAATTCGTCGACCGCTGCTGGCAGCACGTCTACCAGACCAGCCCGATACGGCTGCAGGACGCCCCGCGCCTGCGCGCCTGAGCTGCACAGCCCCTGCACGAGCCGCTGCCGATCATCCTCGTCACCTGAGTGGGACGACGACGATGAAAGCACGCAACCTGTTCAATACGATCGCCAAGAAAGCCGCGGCCGCCACCGGCTCGCCATGGACCTTCCTGGCGGCAGTGGCCATCGTGGTGGTGTGGGGCGTGACCGGCCCGCTGTTCCATTTCAACGACACCTGGCAGCTGGTGATCAACACCGGCACCACCATCATCACCTTCCTGATGGTATTCCTGATCCAGCACACGCAGAACGCGGATACGGCCGCGATGCAGATCAAGCTGGACGAACTGATCCGCGCCACGGCAGAGGCCAACAACGAGCTGCTCGATCTGGAAGAACTGGACGAGGAGCGGCTGGAAGAGATCCGGCGCGAGTACGAGCAGATGGCGCGCGAAGCCGGCGACGCGCTGGCGCGGGTTCGCGCCTGCCATGCAGCGCGGCGCGCCGATGAAGCGGTGTAGCAGGCTCCGGAATGACAATGCCGGCCCGCGGCCGGCATTACCATCGATCATCAAGGTAGAGCCGGCCGCTGGCCGGCTGTCCTTCAGCTGCGCTCGTGCCAGCCGCCGCCCAGCACCTTGTACAGGGTGATGCGGTTGGCCTGCTGGGCCAGCTGCGCCTGCAGCTGGGTCTGCTGCGCGTTGTAGGCGGTACGACGCGCATCAAGCAGGGTCACGAAGCTGTCCAGGCCAGCGTCATAGCGTGCCTGCGACAGGCGATTGGCCTGTTCGGCCGCTTCCACCAGGCGCTGCTGTGAACTCACCTGCTCATCCAGGCTGACGTTCAACGCCAGCGCATCGGCGGTTTCGCGGAAGCCCACCTGGATCGACTTCTCGTACTGCGCCAGCGCGATATCGCGATCCGCATTGGCGATGGCGAGATTGGCGCGCAGCTTGCCGCCCTGGAAGATCGGCAGCGTGATCTTCGGCAGGAAGCTCCACACACGGGTGCCACTGTCGAACAGGTTGGACAGTTCATCCGAGCCACTGCCGATGCTGCCGGTCAGCGAGATGCTCGGGAAGAACGCCGCACGTGCCGCACCGATGTTGGCATTGGCGGCCAGCAGCTGGTGTTCGGCGGCCATGATGTCCGGGCGCTGCAGCAGCACGTCGCTGGGCAGGCCGGCCGGCGGCGGTGCCAGCGCCAGCAGCTGCGGCTCGATGCTGTCCGGCAGCAGCGCCGGATCCAGCTGGCCACCGGCCAGCAGCGCCAGCGCATTGCGGTCCTGGGCCAGCTGGCCACGCAGGCGTGCGGCATCCGTACGTGCGGTCTCGACCAGCGTACGGGTCTGGGTCAGCTCCAGCGCCGAACTGCCACCACGCTCGTGGCGGGCTTCGGCCAGGCGCAGCGAATCCTCGTAGGTCTTCAGCATGGCATCGGCGATCTTCAGGCGCTGCGCGTCGGCACCGTAGGTCAGCCATGCGGTGGCGGTCTCGGCCACCAGGCTCAGCTGCGCGTTGCGGCGGTTGGCGGCCACGGCGAAGTACTGCTGCAGCGCCGCTTCACTGAGATTGCGCACGCGGCCGAACAGGTCCAGCTCGAATTCGGCCACGCCGACACCGGCGGTGAACTGCTCGGTGACACCGGCATCGGTACCACGGCGGTCCATCTGGCCGGTGACGGCCACGCCGGGCACGCGATCAGCGCGCTGCACGCGGTACTGGCCGCGCGCGCGCTCTACATTGAGCACGGCCACGCGCAGGTCGCGGTTGTTCTGCAGCGACTGGTCGATCACCTGCTGCAGTCGCGCGTCGGTGAAGAAGTCGCGCCAGCCGACGGCGGCAACATCGGCCACCTGGCCCTGCGTGGCCTCGGCCGGCCACTGCGCCGGAATGGCCGGCGCAACAGCGGTGTTCTTCGGCGCCAGGGTGGAACAGCCGGCGAGCGTGAGCGCGGCGGCGATGGAAAGAAACAGGGATGCACTTTTCATGGGAATGACTTCCATCGGTACTGCCGGATGGCAGGAGGTAGTGCCGGCCGCTGGCCGGCAACCTCGTTGGATTCACATCACGCGAGCAGCAGGTGCCGGCCAGCGGCCGGCACTACCGTTTCGCTTACGTCGTGGATTTGCGCTTGAACACGCGCTGCACCACCACGAAGAACAGCGGCACGAAGAACACGCCGAGCACGGTGCCGACGATCATGCCGCCGAGCACGCCGGTGCCGATCGCCTGCTTGGCACCGGAGCCGGCACCGGTGGAGATCGCCAGCGGTACCACGCCCATGCCGAAGGCCAGCGAGGTCATCACGATCGGGCGCAGGCGGTCGCGCACGGCGTGCATGATCGACTCGATCAGGCCTGCGCCCTTCTCCAGGTTCTCCTTGGCGAACTCGACGATCAGGATCGCGTTCTTGCTGGTCAGGCCCACCGTGGTCAGCATCGCCACCTGGAAGTAGATGTCGCGTTCCAGGCCCTTGAAGGTGTTGGCCAGCACTGCGCCGAGGATGCCCAGCGGCGCCGCCAGCAGCACCGCCGTCGGTACGCTCCAGCTTTCGTACATCGCGGCCAGGCACAGGAACACGATCATCAGCGACAGCGTGTACAGCAGCGGGGTCTGCGAGCCGGCCTGGCGTTCCTGGTAGGACATCGCCGTCCACTCGATACCGAAGCCCGCCGGCAGCTGCTTGGCCAGCTGCTCGATCTCGGCCATGGCGTCACCGGAGGCGACACCCGGGGCCGGTTCACCCTGGATTTCCATCGCCGACACACCGTTGTAGCGCTCCAGGCGCGGCGAACCGTAATCCCAGTGCTTGGTGGCGAAGGCACTGAACGGCACCATCTCGCCCTTGTCGTTCTTCACGGACCAGAGGTCGAAGTCCTCCGGCACCATGCGGAACGGCTGGTCAGCCTGCACGAACACGCGCTTGACGCGGCCACGATCGACGAAGTCATCGATGTACGAGCTACCCCATGCTGCAGCCAGCGTTCCGTTGATCTGGTCGATCGACAGCCCCAGCGAGGTCGCCTTGGCCGCGTCGATGTCGATGCGGAACTGCGGCGTGTCTTCCTGGCCGTTCGGGCGCACGTTGGCCAGCTTCTTGCTGCCGGCGGCGAGGCCCAGCAGCTGGTTGCGCGCGGCCACCAGTGCCTCGTGGCCCTGGCCGCTGTTGTCCTTCAGGAAGAAGGTGTAACCCGAGGCAGTACCCAGTTCCGGAATGGCCGGCGGCGGGAAGGCGAAGATGAAGGCATCCTTGATCTGGCCCAGTGCCGCCATCGCGCGCCCGGTGATCGGCATCACGCCGTTGTCGGCATCACGCTCGCTCCAGTCCTTCAGCTTGACGAATGCCATGCCCGCGTTCTGGCCCATGCCGGCGAAGCTGAAGCCCTGCACCGAGAACACCGAGTCCACCGCATCCTTTTCGTTCTGCAGGAAGTGGTTTTCCAGTGCTGCGATCGATTCCAGCGTGCGTTCCTGGGTGGCACCCACCGGCGCCTGCACCAGCGCCATCAGCACGCCCTGGTCTTCGTTGGGCAGGAACGAGCTGGGCAGGCGCACGAACAGCACGCCCATCAGCACGAACAGCGCCGCAACGATGCCCATGAAGCGCCACGGGCGGTGGATGATGCCGCGCACGCCACGCTGGTAGCTTTCGCTGGTGCGGTCGAAACCGCGGTTGAAGCCGTTGAAGAAACGACCGGCCAGGCCGCGATGGGCAACATGGTGCTCGCCCTTCTTCAGCGGCTTGAGCATGGTCGCGCACAGCGCCGGGGTCAGCACGATCGCGACCAGCACCGACAGCGCCATCGCCGAGACGATCGTGGCCGAGAACTGGCGGTAGATCACGCCGGTGGAACCGCTCATGAAGGCCATCGGCACGAACACCGCCGACAGCACCAGGCCGATGCCCACCAGCGCGCCGGTGATCTGGCCCATCGACTTGCGGGTCGCTTCAAGCGGCGACAGTCCTTCCTCGGACATGATGCGCTCGACGTTCTCCACCACCACGATGGCATCGTCCACCAGCAGGCCGATCGCCAGCACCATCGCGAACATGGTCAGCATGTTCACCGAGAAGCCCAGCATCGCCAGCACGCCGAAGGTACCCAGCAGCACCACCGGCACGGCGATGGTCGGGATCAGGGTGGCGCGGAAGTTCTGCAGGAACAGGTACATCACCACGAACACCAGCACGATCGCTTCGATCAGGGTCTGCACCACGCCCTTGATCGACACACGCACGAACGGCGTGGTGTCGTACGGGATCTCGGCCTTCAGCCCGGCCGGGAAGAAGCTCTTCATGTCCTCCAGCGCAGCATCCACGCCGGCGGCGGTATCCAGCGCATTGGCGCCGGTGGCCAGGGTGACCGCCAGGCCGCTGGCCGGCTGGCCGTTGTAGCGGGTCACGAAGTCGTAGGACTCCGCACCCAGCTCGACGCGGGCGACATCGCCCAGGCGCAGCTCGGCACCGTCCTGCGCACCGCGCACGATGATGTTGCGGAACTGTTCCGGGGTCTGCAGGCGCGACTGCGCATTGATGGTGGCGTTGAGCTGCTGGCCCTTGATCGACGGCGCACCGCCGAGCTGGCCGATGGCCACCTGGGCGTTCTGTGCCTTGACCGCTGCGGTCACTTCGGCAACCGACAGGCCGTAGGTGTGCAGCTTGTTCGGGTCCAGCCAGATGCGCATGGCGTACTTGCCACCGAACACCTGGATGTTGCCCACGCCCGGCACGCGGCTCAGACGGTCGACGACATTGGAGCCGACGTAGTCGGCGATGTCGTTGGCGTCCATGCTGCCGTTCTCGGACACGAACGCGATGACGTTCAGGAAGCCCGAGCTGGACTTGGCCACGTTGATGCCCTGCCGCTGCACTTCCTGCGGCAGCAGCGGCATGGCCAGCTGCAGCTTGTTCTGCACCTGCACCTGGGCGATGTCCGGGTTGGTGCCGCTCTCGAAGGTCAGGGTGATGGTGGCCTGGCCGTTGGACGAGCTGTTGGAGGAGAAGTAGATCAGGCCATCAAGGCCCTTCATGTTCTGCTCGATGATCTGCGTCACCGAGTCCTCGACCACCTTGGCCGATGCACCCGGGTAGGTGGCGCTGATTTCCACCGCCGGCGGTGCGACGTTGGGGTACATCGAGACCGGCAGCTTGAACAGGGCCAGGCCGCCGGCGAGCATGATGATGATGGCGATGACCCATGCAAAGATGGGTCGATCGATGAAAAAGCGTGCCATGGGGTTCTCCGCTTACTTCGCGTCGCCGGCCGGGGCGGCAGGCTGGGCGGCCGCGGCCGGCTTGGCCGGGGCAGCGCCCTTCTCGGTGGCCTTGACCGGCATGCCGGGGCCGATCTTCTGCAGGCCTTCGACGATGACCTTGTCGCCCGCCTTCAGGCCGTCCTCGACCAGCCACTTGTCGCCAACCGTGCGGCTGACCTTGACCGGGCGTACTTCGACCTTGTTGTCCTTGTCGACCACCATCGCGGAGGTATCCCCCTTCGGATCGCGGGCGATGCCGGCCATCGGCACCAGCACCGCATCGCTGCGCACGCCGCCACCGATCACCGCGCGCACATAGGTGCCCGGCATCAGCAGGCCGTCCGGGTTGTCCACCTTCACGCGCAGGCCGAAGCTGCCGGTAGCCGGATCGACGCTGACTTCGGAGAACTCCAGCGTGCCCTTGTGCTCGAAGGTGCTGCCGTCTTCCATCAGGATGCTGACCGGCAGCGACTGGTTGTCCTGCAGGCGGCCAGCGGCCAGTTCACGACGCAGCTGCAGCAGTTCGGCCGAGGACTGGGTCAGGTCCACATAGATCGGGTCCAGCTGCTGCACGGTGGCCAGGGCATTGGCCTGGCCGGCGCTGACCAGCGCGCCCTGGGTGACGCTGGACTTGCCGATGCGGCCGCTGATCGGCGCGACGATGCGGGCATAGCCCAGGGTGACGTTGGCCGCATCCAGCGAGGCCTTGGCGGCACCGACATCAGCCTCGGCCTGCTTCTGCGCGGCCACGGCGTTTTCCAGGTCCTGCTGGCTGACCGCATCAACCTTGGCCAGCTCGGTGATGCGCTTGGCACTGAGGCGTGCAGCATTGGCGGTGGCTTCGGCGCGGGCCAGCTGGGCGCGGGCGCTGTTGGCCTGGGCGCGGTAGCTGGCGTCTTCGATCTGGTACAGCGGCTCGCCGGCCTTGACCATGCCACCTTCGGTGAACAGGCGCTTGGCGACGATGCCGTTGACCTGCGGACGCACTTCAGCAACCAGGAAGGCGTTGGTACGGCCCGGCAGTTCGCGGGTCAGGCCCACGGTCTCGGACTTCAGCGTGACCACGGTGACGTCACCCGGGCCCTGCTCGGGGGCCTGGGGTTGGCCGCCGCAGGCAGCCACGGTCGCGGCGATGGCCAGCGACAGTGCAATGGGTCGGATTCGGCTCAGCAACATGACGGAAAGGCTCTTGGAGGAAAGGGTCTCAGCCGGCGCTGATACGGCGGACCCTCCACCAGCAACAGTGAAGGCCGTGCGAACAGCGCCCACCCGGGTGGAGTGGGAGCCGGACCGGCCTGCCACGCACACGACGGGAATGATGGGCGGGAAATATACATACATGCGTGTTTGTTTGTAAACAGGTACAATTCAGCCACGTTTCACCCGCACTCGTACCCGCCCATGGCCCGCAAGACCAAAGAGGACACCCAGGCAACCCGGGAAGGCATCCTTGACGCCGCCGAAGCCTGCTTCCATGAACACGGCGTGGCCCGTACCACGCTGGAGATGATCGGTGCCCGCGCCGGCTATACCCGTGGCGCGGTCTACTGGCACTTCAAGAACAAGGGCGAGGTGCTGGCCGCGATCGTCGAGCGCGTGCACCTGCCTTTCATGCAGGAACTGGAGCGCACCTCCAGCGACCATCGTCGAGCGCGTGCACCTGCCTTTCATGCAGGAACTGGAGCGCACCTCCAGCGACCAGCGCGACACCCCGGTACACGACCTGCGCGCGGTGATGATCCATTCGTTCATCGAACTGTCCGAGGATGAGCGCCTGCGCAAGACCATGGAAATCATGCTGCGCAGCGATGCCTCGGCCGATACCAAGGTGCTGACCGAAATGCAGCAGGCCGGTTTCCGCGATGCGCTGGACCGGATGGAGCGCGCCCTGCGCCGGGCCCAGGACCTGGGCCAGCTACGCGAAGGCGCGGACCCGAAGATCGCCGCGCGAATGCTGCACGCCACTGTGCTGGGCGTACTGCATGGCGCGATGGTCGAGCCGGAACTGATGGACCTCAAGCGCGACGGCATGCTTGCGCTGGACATGACCCTGGCCGCCTACGTGAAGGACGGCGTGTTCGTCCCCGGTACGGTGCCCGAGCCGTTGCCGGAAGCGTAGATCATCCTGGCGCAGCGAACATTGCACGCCCCTGACCCGATCAACAGCGAGAACGCGGCGATGGTCCTGGACAACGTGGTGTGGGGCTTCATCGGGTGCGGCAGCGTCACCGAGAAAAAGAGTGGCCCGGCCCTGGCCAGCACGCCCGGCTCACGGGTGGCGGCCGTGATGCGTCGCAATGCGACGCTGGCTGAAGACTACGCGCGACGCCACGCGATTCCCCGCTGGTACGCGGATGCCGATGCGCTCATCGCCGATCCGGACGTGAACGCGATCTACGTTGCAACGCCCCCCTCCACGCACATGCAGTACGCGCTGCAGGCGATTGCCGCGGGCAAGCCGGTCTACATCGAAAAGCCGATGGCCATGGATCATGGCCAGTGCCAGCGCATCATCGCGGCCAGCGCCCGCAGCGGCGTGCCGGTATTCGTGGCCTACTACCGCCGCGCCCTGCCCCGCTTCGCGAAGGTGAAACAGCTGCTGGACAGCGGCGCGATCGGCACCGCGCGGAGCGTGCGCGCCACCCTGCACCGGCCACACACGGTGCATGCAGCGTCACCGGACTTCTGGCGGACCAATCCGGCGATCTCCGGCGGCGGCCTGTTCGTCGATCTGGGCTCGCACACGCTGGATCTGCTCGACCATCTGCTGGGGCCGCTGAGCGATGTGCGTGGCCTGGCCAGTTCGCTGGCCGGCGCCTACGCCGCCGAAGACAGTGTCTCGATGTGCTTCCGTACCGGCAACGGCGTGCACGGCATCGCGCAATGGAGCTTCTGCGCGTTCCGTCGCCAGGATGAGATCGAAATCACCGGCGACCGCGGGCAGCTGCGCTTTGCCACCTTCGAAGATGTTCCAGTGGTACTGGAAACCGAAGCCGGCGTGCAGACGTTCGATATCCCGAATCCGCCGTCGATCCAGCAGCCATTGATCGCCACCGTCGTGGACGAGCTGCGCGGCAAAGGGCGCTCAGCGTCGACCGGCATCAGCGCCGCGCGTACCAGCGCAGTGATCGACCAGGTGCTGCACGCCTACCGCATGACACCGTAGATCCACGCCATGCGTGGACCGGAACCATCCACGCCGTGCAGAAAGGCCGCCTTCCGGCGGCCTTTTCTGTTGCAGCGGGCGGGGTCAGAGCCCTCGCCACGGCGAGGGATCCGACCCCAACCGGTGTTACAGGATGTAGCGACTCAGGTCCGGATCCTGCACCAGCTCACCCAGATGCGCATCGACATAAGCACTGTCGATGGCCAGGGTCTCGCCGTCGCGGTCCGGTGCCTCGTAGCTGAGCGAATCCAGCAGGCGCTCCAGCACCGTATGCAGGCGACGGGCACCGATGTTCTCCTGCCGCTCATTCACCTGGAAGGCGATCTCGGCCAGACGATCAATGGCATCGGCAGTGAAGCTGACCTTGACGCCCTCGGTGGCCAGCAGCGCTTCGTACTGCTTGGTCAGCGCGGCCTTCGGCTCGGTCAGGATGCGCACGAAATCACCCTTGCTCAGCGCACCCAGTTCAACGCGGATCGGGAAGCGGCCCTGCAGCTCCGGAATCAGATCGCTGGGCTTGGCCAGGTGGAACGCACCCGATGCGATGAACAGGATGTGGTCGGTCTTGATCGTGCCGTACTTGGTGGACACGTTGGAGCCTTCCACCAGCGGCAGCAGGTCGCGCTGCACGCCTTCGCGCGACACGTCGCCGCCGCCCACGTTGTCACCGCGCTTGGCGACCTTGTCGATCTCGTCGATGAACACGATGCCGTGCTGCTCGCAGGCCTCGATCGCCGCAGTACGGATGTCGTCCTCGTTGACCAGCTTGCCGGCCTCTTCCTCGATCAGCAGCGGACGCGCGGCCTTGATGGTCAGCGTGCGCTTGTGCGCCTTGGCGCCGCCGCCGAGGTTGGCGAACATCGACTTCAGCTGCTGGCCCATTTCCTCCATGCCCGGCGGGGTCATGATGTCCATGCTGACATTGGCAGCCAGATCGAGTTCGATCTCGCGCTCGTCCAGCTCACCGCTGCGCAGCATCTTGCGGAACTTGATGCGGGTCTCGTTGTCCTGCGCCGAAGGCTCGTTGCGGGCGACTTCCGGATCGAAACCGATGCCACCGCTGCGGCGCGGCAGCAGCGCATCGAGGATGCGGTCTTCGGCGCGTTCTTCGGCCTGGGTACGCACGCGCACCTTGGCCTGTTCGCGGTACAGCTTCACTGCGGTATCGGCCAGGTCGCGGATGATCTGCTCGACATCCTTGCCGACGTAGCCGACTTCGGTGAAGCGGGTGGCTTCGACCTTCACGAACGGCGCGTTGGCCAGCGTGGCCAGGCGACGCGCGATCTCGGTCTTGCCGACGCCGGTGGGGCCGATCATCAGGATGTTCTTCGGCATCACTTCATTGCGCAGCTCCGGCACCAGCTGCATGCGGCGCCAGCGGTTGCGCAGGGCGATGGCCACCGCGCGCTTGGCGTCGTGCTGGCCCACGATGTGCCGGTCCAGTTCCTGCACGATCTCGCGCGGGGTCATTGTGGCGGAGGAAACTTCGATCTTCGACATGGATGTGCTCACGAATTCAGTGTCGGTAGTGCCGGCCGCWGGCCGGCAACCAGGCACGCGTGCGGGGGATCATGAGGTTKCCAGCCWGCGGCTGGCACGGCCCTCACAGCTCCTCGACCACCACGTTGCGGTTGGTGTAGATGCAGATGTCACCGGCGATGCCGATCGCCTCGCTGGCGATGGTGCGCGCATCCAGCTCGGTGTGTGCCATCAGCGCACGCGCAGCCGAAAGGGCGTACGAACCACCGGAGCCGATGGCGATGATGCCGTCCTCCGGCTCGATCACATCACCGGTGCCGCTGATGATCAGCGAGGTTTCCTTGTCAGCCACTGCCAGCAGGGCTTCAAGCTTGCCCAGGCGGCGCTCGGTGCGCCAATCCTTGGCCAGCTCGACCGCGGCACGCTGCAGCTGGCCGTGCTTTTCCAGCTTGGCTTCGAACAGCTCGAACAGGGTGAAGGCGTCGGCGGCGGCACCGGCGAAGCCGGCCAGCACCTGGCCATCACGGCCGAGGCGGCGCACCTTGCGCGCATTGCCCTTCATCACGGTGTGGCCCAGCGTGACCTGGCCGTCGCCGGCGATAGCCACGTGCTCGCCGCGACGGACGCAGACGATGGTGGTGGCGTGGAAAACATTGGGATTCTGACTGGGGTCCATGCGGCCTCCGATAGCTGTTCACGGGACATGGGGACAGCGCCGGGTGCGATCAAGCCTGTGCGGATGGCTGTCGTTCAGCGCTTGGCCGCGCCCCATGGGCTGGAGGGTGCCCTTCTGACGAGCGCATCGCAATGCGCGCGGCCCCCGCCGCCCGGACGTGGAACACTTGCCGTTCAGCGCTTGGCCTGCGATGGCCGGTCCGGATCCGGCTCGATCCCCCAGGCGAGGTACCAGTCTTCGCCCTGCGTCTCGATCGGGTGCTGGGTGCGGCCAGAGCCGTTGCCGCAGGCCAGTGCGTCAGCGGCGCAGTAGCGGTCGCAGCCCCAGCAGATGCGCTCGGGATGCCTGGGATGCAGGGGAATCGGCTTCGCCATGGTGGCGCTGTCCTCGTGGCCTGCGGCCACGGTGCGCCGGTTACGCCTGCCCTGCCCTGATCCAGATCAAGGGCGCGCCATTCCGGCGTTAGCCGCCCTTGTCGTCCTTGCTGCGGCGCTTGGCGCGCGGATGCGCGGCGTCGTAGACCTTGGCCAGGTGCTGGAAGTCGAGGTGGGTATAGATCTGCGTGGTGGCGATGTCGGCATGGCCGAGCAGTTCCTGCACGCCACGCAGGTCGCCGGACGATTCCAGGATGTGGCTGGCGAAACTGTGCCGCAGCATGTGCGGGTGCACGTGCTTGAACAGGCCCTGTCGCTGCGCCAGCTGGCGGATGCGGATCTGCACCGCGCGCTGGCTGATCGGCCCGTTGCGGCCGGGAAACACCGGCGAGGCCGGGCCACCACCACTCTCCGTACGCCACGCCTGCAGCGCTTCGCGCGCCGGCCGGCCGAACGGCACGCGGCGTTGGCGATTGCCCTTGCCCAGCACGTTGACCAGGCCGCTGGCGAAATCCAGGTCGCGCCAGGTCAGCGCGCAGACTTCGCTCAAGCGCAGGCCGGAGGAATAGAACAGCTCCAGCAGCGCGCGGTCGCGGCGGCCGAGCTCGCCTTCCGGCTCCAGCTCGACCAGCTGCACGGCTTCGTCGGCGTCGAGGACCTGTGGCAACCGGCGCGGTGCGCGCGGTGCCTTCAGCGTTGCCGCCGGGCTGACCTCGATGCGCCCGTGCTTGAGCAGCCAGGCATAGAAGCTGCGGCACGCCGACAACCTGCGCTGCAGGCTCTTCGCGGACAGGCCACGGCGATGCTCATCGGCAACAAACTGGCGCAGCGCGTCGGCATCGAGGGCCTCCACCGCCACGCCACGCGGCTCGGCCCAGACCGAGAGCGCATCCAGGTCGCGGCGGTAGGCGTCGAGCGTATGCGCCGACATCCGCCGCTCCACCTGCAGGTGCTGCAGGAAGGCCTGTACCGCGCTCATCGTCGTGGTGTCCTGCTCAGCCCGCGAAGCGCTTCAGGCCGGCGACCAGCGCATCGCCCATCATGCGCAGGAACAGCGTGCCCATGCCCGGATAGAAGCGGTTCGGATCGTGGCTTCCGACCGCGATCAGGCCCACGCCCGGCAGCGGCAGCAGCGCGGTGGTCTGCACCTCCTCACTGCGCACGCCATACAGCACGGCGTTCTTTTCCGGCTGCAGGCGGCCACAGATCGGCTCGCCGTCCTTCAGGCAGTCGCGGAACGGGCCCAGCTGCGCATCATCGGCGGCGATCACCTGCAGCCAGTCGGCCTGTTCCAGCCCGGAAACAGGCGCGTGCACCACCAGCCGGACCAGATCGCCGGCAAAGTCTTCCTGCAGCGAGGCGGCCATCGCACGCAGGGTGTCGGCGGCGTTGTCCTGCTTCATCAGCGCCAGGGTCAGCTGGTGCGTGCGCACCGCCAGGCGTTCATTGACCTGGGCGGTGGCGCCCAGGTCGGCCAACCGTCGTGCCAGCTCTCGGTTCTTCTCGCGCAGCACTTCCAGCTGGTAGCTGGCCAGCGACGCGGTCGGGCCGTCGTCACGCGGCACCACCAGGGTCAGGGCCAGGTCCGGGAACTGCTTGAGGAAGCCGGGATGACGCCGCAACCAGGCAGCGACTTCATGGGCCCCGAGCTTGTCGACGGTTTCGGTCATGCGATCCACTCCCCTTCGAAGACGAATGCGGTCGGGCCGGCCATCACCACCGGCTGGCCATCGCCCGGCCACTGGATGCGCAGGTCACCACCGGGCAGGCTGATGCGTGCATCGCGCTGCAGGCGGCCGCGCTGCATCAGGGTCACCGCGGCGGCGCAGGCGCCGCTGCCGCAGGCCAGGGTTTCGCCGACGCCACGTTCATTCACACGCAGACGTGCATGCGCCGGGCCCATCACCTGGGCGAAGCCCACGTTCACCGAGCGCGGGAACGACGCATGCTGCTGCAGCAGCGCACCGACGCGCTCGACCGGTGCAGCATCGATCAGGCCCACTTCGATCACCGCATGCGGGTTGCCCATCGACACCGCGGCAAAGCGCACGCTTTCGCCCTGCAGCGGCAGCAGGTATTCCTCGCGCGCATGGGCGAAGCCCATCAGCGGCACGTTGGCCGGCTCGAACGCGGGCACGCCCATGGTCACCGCGTACTGGCCATCGCCCAGCACCTCCACGTCATGGCTTGCCAATGGACTGTCGATGACGAATGCATCGCCCTGCGCGCTGCCCTCGCGCACCAGCCAAGCGGCAATGCAGCGCGCGCCGTTGCCGCACTGTTCGGAATTGGAGCCGTCGGCATTCCAGATGCGGTACGACGCCACCGAGCCTTCCGCGCGCGGCGCTTCGATGGTCAGGATCTGATCGCAGCCGACGCCGGTGTGGCGGTCGGCCAGGCGCGCGGCCAGTTCAGGCGTGGGCGGCGCGGTGCCGTCACGCAGGTCGATCACTACGAAATCATTGCCCGCGCCATGCATCTTGCTGAAACGCAGGGCCTTGGAACCGGCCTTACTCATTCCCGCTGCCCGCCTTCTTTGCTGGCGCGGGTGCCGGCGGGGTGGTCGATGCAGCCGGGTCCACGGTCGTGGCCGGGGTAGCGGTCCCCTGGGTCTCCGCCGGGGTCGCTTCGGTAGCGGGCTCGGCAACCGGTTCGACCGTTTCTTCCACCGGCACCGGCTTCTGCGGCAGTACCAGCGGGCCCTTGTTGCCGCAGGCGGCGAGGAACAGCAGCGAGGCCGCTGCCAGCGGAATCAGGATGGCGTTTCGATGGGGGATCTTCATGCCCCGAGTATAGCCATTGGCGGCTGAGCGGTAGGTAGAGTCGACTGTCAGTCGACTGCTCTTCGATCAGATAGCGAAAACCCCGCGCTGCGCGCGATAGTCGACCAACAGTCGACTCTACCCCTTACCGCCCCCACGGGCGCCGCTGGCGGGCCATGTTCAGCCTTCCGGCGGTGGCAGCGGCCGGGTCCACAGCCAGATCGCCACCACGGTCATGCTGCCGATCGAGAACCACTTCACCCAGGCGATCGGCACGCACCACAGCATGATGCCGGCACACACCGCCATGGTGATCGTGGCCATCCACTTGCCGTAGCGGCTGACCGCCCCGTGCGCCTGCCAGTTGGCGATGGCCGGACCGAAGCGCGGGTGCTGCAGCAGCCAGTTGTGCAGGCGCTCGGAGCCGCGCGAAGCGGCCCAGGCCGAAATCAGGATGAATACGGTGGTCGGCAGGCCCGGCACGAAGATGCCGACGATGCCGGTACCGAGGCTGACGTACGCCAGCAGCCACCACGCCCAGCGGAAACGCACCACGCGCGGTGGCGTGGTGGCATCGCGAGGGGCGGAAGGATCTGGCGCGCTCATGGCCGCAAGGATACCGGTTCAGGGTGCCAGGCAGTGCCCGGCACCCTGTCGCGATCACGGCTGGGCGATGCCCAGCTGCTGCAGCACGAACGCATACGACTCGGACAGCTCGCGGTACCGCTGGAAGCGCCCCGACTTGCCGCCGTGGCCGGCTTCCATGTTGGTACGGAACAGGATCGGGTAATGGCCGGTGTTGTCGTCACGCAGCTTGGCCACCCACTTGGCCGGTTCCCAGTACTGCACCTGCGAATCCCACAGGCCGGTGCCCACGAACAGCGCCGGATAGGCCTGCTTCCTGACGTTGTCGTAGGGCGAGTAGGACAGCATGTAGTCGTAATACTGCTTCTGCTCCGGGTTGCCCCACTCGTCGTACTCGTTGGTGGTCAGCGGAATGGTCGGGTCGAGCATGGTGGTGACCACGTCGACGAACGGCACCTGCGCCACCATCACGCGGTAGTCCTGCGGCGCCTGGTTGGCCACCGCGCCCATCAGCAGGCCACCGGCACTGCCTCCGGAGGCCGCCACGCGATCCTTCGCCGCCCAGCCCTGCGCCACCAGGCCACGGGTGACGTCGATGAAGTCGTTGAAGGTGTTCTGCTTGTGCAGCAGCTTGCCGTTCTCGTACCAGTCGCGGCCCATTTCCTGGCCACCGCGGATGTGGGCAATGGCATACACCACGCCACGGTCGAGCAGACTCACCGCGGTCTGGTTGAAGTACGGGTCCATCGACATGCCGTAGCTGCCATAGGCGTACTGGAACAGCGCGCCCTTGCCATCCTTCTTGTAGCCCTTGCGGTAGACCAGCGACACCGGCACCTTCACGCCATCGCGCGCGGTGATCCAGACGCGGTCGGTTTCGTACTTCGACGCGTCATAGCCGATCACCGGCTGCACCTTCAGCTGCCGCCGCTCGCCGGTGGCGGTATTCAGTTCGAACACCGTGGTCGGGGTGGTCATCGAGGTGTAGACGTAGCGCAGCCACGGCGTGTCGGCCTCGGTGTTGTCGCCCAGGCCCATCGAATACGCCGGTTCATCGGCCTTCACGTAATCGCTGCGGCCGTCCTTGAACAGCAGGCGGATGCGTTCCAGGCCTTCGGAACGTTCGGCGATGGCGGTGTAGCTGTCGAACAGTTCGAAGCCTTCGATGAACACGGCATCGTCATGCGCGATCCAGTCCTTCCACTGCGCGCGCGAGGTGGCATCGGTCGGTGCGGTGACCAGCTTGAAGTTCTTCGCACCGTCGTTGGTGCGGATCACCCAGCGGCCATCGTAGTGGTCGGCGTCGTACTCGACGTCGCGCTGGCGCGGCGCCAGCACGGTGAAGGTGGTCGGGTCACTGGCCGGCGCGTAGCGCTCTTCCGAAGACACCGTGCTGTGCACACCGATGGTGATGAAGCGATCGTCGCGGGTGCGGCCGATGCCCATGTAGAAGCTGTCGTCCTTCTCCTCGTAGACGACGGTGTCGGCGCTTGCCGGGGTACCCAGCACATGCTTCTTCACGCGCACGGTCAGCAACGTTTCCGGATCGTTCTCGACGTACAGCACGGTGCGGTTGTCGTCGGCCCAGACCAGGTCGCCGGAGCTGCCGATGATCACGTCGGGCAGCACCTTGCCGGTGGCCAGGTCCTTGAAGCGGATCGTGTACTGGCGGCGGCCGACGTCATCATCGGCCCAGGCCAGCAGCTGGTTGTCCTGGCTGACTTCCATCGAGCCGACGCTGAAGTAGCCCTTGCCGGCGGCCATCGCGTTGACGTCCAGCAGGATCTCTTCGGCCGCGTCCATGCTGCCCTTGCGGCGCGCATGGATCGGGTAGTCCTGGCCGGTCTCGAAGCGGCTGTAATACCAGTAGCCGCGCTCACGCGCCGGCACGCTGGAATCGTCCTGCTTGATGCGGCCGACGATCTCCTTGTACAGGGTGTCTTCCAGCGGCTTCAGCGGCGCCAGCAGCTGGTCGGCATAGGCATTCTCGGCCTGCAGGTAGGCCAGCATGTCCTTGTTCTCGCGCTTGTCGTCGCGCAGCCAGTAATAGTCGTCGTTGCGGGTGGCGCCGAACGGCGCCTTGACCACATGCGGGTGCTTGGCGGCATCCGGCGGAACGGGCGGCGTGGCGGCGGTAGCGGTGGTGGTCATCAGGCTCGCAAGCAACAGGCAGAGGGTGGTTCTCATGAGATAAGGCTCCAGGCGCATCAATGCAATGGTCTTCGGCGGGGTCAGATCCCTTTTCCCGAAAAGGGATCTGACCCCAATCCCGGCAATGCGGCAACCCTGTGGATCGTCATGGGTCGTGCCGGCCGGCGTACCATGGGCGCATGAGTACCCTGCCCCACACGCCGGGCTACAGCCGGCGCAGCCATGAAATCGCCCCGTTCCACGTGATGTCCCTGCTGGCCCGCGCGCAGGCGCTGGAACAGGCGGGCCACGATGTGATCCACCTGGAGATCGGCGAACCGGACTTCACCACCGCCGGACCGGTCGTGCGTGCCGGACAGGCCGCACTGGCCGCCGGCCATACCCGCTACACCGCCGCACGTGGCCTGCCGGCCCTGCGCCAGGCGATCAGCGGTTTCTACCGCAGCCACTACGCGCTGGACATCGACCCCGAACGCATCCTGGTCACCCCCGGCGGCTCCGGCGCGCTGCTGCTGGCCAGCAGCCTGCTGGTCGACCCCGGCCGCCACTGGCTGCTGGCCGACCCCGGCTACCCCTGCAACCGCCACTTCCTGCGCCTCGTTGAAGGCGGCGCGCAGCTGGTGCCGGTCGGGCCGGATACCGCCTATCAGCTGACCCCGTCACTGGTGGAACAGCACTGGAATGGCGACAGCGTCGGCGCGCTGGTCGCCTCACCGGCCAACCCGACCGGCACCGTGTTGTCCGCCGACGAACTGGCAGCACTGTCGAAGACCCTGCATGCGCGCGGCGGCCATCTGGTGGTGGATGAGATCTATCATGGCCTCACCTACGGGTTGGATGCGCCCAGCGTGCTGCAGGTGGATGACAGCGCGTTCGTGCTGAACAGTTTCTCCAAGTACTTCGGCATGACCGGCTGGCGGTTGGGCTGGCTGGTAGCACCACCGGCGGCGGTACCGGACCTGGAGAAGCTGGCCCAGAACCTGTACATCAGCGCGTCGAGCATCGCCCAGCATGCCGCACTGGCGTGTTTCAGCGAGGAGTCGATGGCGATCTTCGAGCAGCGTCGAGAAGCCTTCCGGCAGCGCCGCAACTTCCTGCTGCCGGCGTTGCGCGAGCTGGGCTTCCGCATCGAGGTGGAGCCGCAGGGCGCGTTCTACCTGTATGCCGACGTGAGTGCGTTCACCGATGATGCGCAGGCGTTCTGTGCGCATTTCCTGGAAACCGAGCACGTGGCATTCACCCCAGGCCTGGATTTCGGCTTCCATCGGGCGAACCAGCACGTGCGCCTGGCGTACACGCAGGAAGTGCCGCGGCTGCAGGAAGCGGTGGCGCGGATCGCGCGTGGGTTGAAGCATTTCCGGTAGTGCCGGCCGCTGGCCGGCAACGGCATCATCCATACATCCCCGGTTTGCCGGCCAGCGGCCGGCACTACAGGCAAAGAAAAACGCCGCCCTGGGGCGGCGTTTTCCGTTCTGCTTATTTGCCGCCCAACCGCTCCCACAGGAAGCTGTAGGCCAGCGCCGACATGTGTGCGGCCTGCGCGTTGTTGGCTGCGCCGCCGTGGCCACCTTCGATGTTCTCGTAGTAGGTCACATCCTTGCCGGCGTCGATCATCTTCGCCGCCATCTTGCGGGCGTGGCCCGGATGCACGCGGTCATCGCGGGTGGAGGTGGTGAACAGCACCGGCGGGTAGGTCTTCTTCGCATCAAACAGGTGGTACGGCGAGAAGGTCTTGATGAACTCCCAGTCGCTGGTATCCGGGTTGCCGTACTCGGCCATCCACGAGGCACCGGCCAGCAGGTGGCTGTAGCGCTTCATGTCCAGCAGCGGCACCTGCACCACCACTGCACCGAACAGCTCCGGGTACTGGGTGAGCATGTTGCCGGTCAGCAGGCCGCCGTTGCTGCCGCCCTGCACGCCCAGGTGCTTGGCAGTAGTGATCTTGCGCTTGACCAGATCGCGTGCCACCGCGGCCATGTCTTCATAGGCCTTGTGGCGGTTCTGCTTCAGCGCCGCCTGGTGCCAGCGCGGGCCG
Source organism: Stenotrophomonas maltophilia (assembly GCF_013464915.1). Lineage (GTDB taxonomy): Bacteria > Pseudomonadota > Gammaproteobacteria > Xanthomonadales > Xanthomonadaceae > Stenotrophomonas > Stenotrophomonas maltophilia_AT. The sequence goes on along the minus strand of NZ_RAVT01000020.1, from coordinate 4,645 downwards.
TACTCGCCGCCGCCACGGATGTTGGCAACCACGTACACGCCGCCCTTCTCCAGCCAGGCGCGGCCCATGCCACCGGAGTAGCCCGGGGTCAGCGAGATCTCGAAACCACCGTAGCCGTACAGCAGGGTCGGGTTGGAGCCGTCCAGCTTCATCGCCTTGTCGTGCACCACGAAGTACGGCACGCGGGTGCCATCCTTGCTGGTGGCGAAGTGCTGCTCGATCACCTTGCCCTTGGCATCGAAGAAGGCCGGCATGGTCTTCAGCGTTTCCGGGGCCTGCCCGATCTCGGCCAGCGCCAGGGTGGTCGGGGTCAGGTAGTCGGTAGCGGTCAGCCACACCGCGTCGCTGTCGTTGCTGTCGACCGCGGCCACGCCCAGCGTGCCGAAGGCCGGCGCACCGACGAAGCGGCTGGTCTGCCAGCCATCGGCGCCCGGGGTCAGCACCGACAGGCGGTTCTTGACGTCATCCAGCACGTTCAGCACCAGATGGCTTTTGGTCCAGGTGGCGCCGGCCAGCGAGGTGGTCGCAGTCGGGGTGAACAGCACGTCGAATTCGCGCTTGCCGGCCAGGAAGTCGTCCAGCTTGGTCGCCAGCAGCGAACCGGACGCGTAGGTCTTGCCGCCCACGGTCCACGGATCGCGCAGTTCCAGGGTCAGCCACTGCTTGTGCAGGCCCTTCTCGGCCGAGTTCGGCGCGTCGATCTTGGTCAGCGTGCCATCGTCGCCACGCAGGTAGATCTCGTTGTTGTAGAACGCCAGCGTGCGGCTGACCAGGTTGCGCTCGAAGCCCGGCGTGTCATCGTGCATCGCCGCGATGTACATGTCTTCCGGCTTGCCTTCATACACCACGCTGGCCGAGGCCATCGGCGTACCGCGCTTCCACAGCTTGGCCACGCGCGGATAGCCAGACGTGGTCATCGTGCCGGCACCGAAGTCGGTGTAGACGAACACGGTGTCGCGATCGACCCAGTTGAGGCCACCCTTCGACTCCGGACGGAAGAAGCCGTCCTTGATCCAGGTCTTGTTGGCCAGGTCGAACTCGCGGGTGACGTCGGCGTCGGCGCCGCCGCGCGACAGCGCGATCAGGCAGCGGCTGTAGTCCGGGCGCAGGCAGTCGGCGCCGTGCCAGACCCAGTTCTCGCCCTCGGCCTTGTTCAGCGCATCCAGGTCGAGCACGGTTTCCCACTGCGGCGAGGCCTTGCGGTACTCGGCCAGCGTGGTGCGCCGCCACAGGCCGCGCTCGTGCTGCTGGTCCTTCCAGAAGTTGTAGTAGTAGTCGCCGATCTTCTGCACGGCGGGAATCTTGGCGTCGGAGTCGAGCACCTCGCGGATGCTGGCCTCCATCTGCTTGAAGGCCGGGGTCTGCGCAAGGCGCGCTTCGGACTTGGCGTTCTGTTCCTTGACCCAGGACAGCGGCTTGTCGCCGGTGACGTCCTCCAGCCAGGCGTAGCGGTCGGTGTCTTCAGCGGCCACGGCGGTCCCCACCGAGGCAGCGGTCATCATGCCGGCCAACAGGCAGGCGGAAGCGAGTCGAGACATTGCAGCTCCAGGCAGTCATAAGCCGTGGAACGCTAGCATGGATCGCTGCAGCCGCCCCCGTGTCGAAGGTCAGGCCGTGGCCGTAGCGCCGCGACGGCGGCGGGACGTCCCGCCGGTGCGACGACGCGCCTGTCCACCGGTGCGACGGGCCAGGCGCAACCACGACAGGCGCGGCACAGGGAAGCGCAGCAGCGCCCACCAGGCCACCAGCGGCATGCCCACCAGCCACATCGGCAGCCAGCCCAGCCAGGCGTTGCTGCCACGCGCGGCTGGCCAGACCAGTACCAGTGCCAGGCCGGCCAGGGCCACCTGCCGCACGCTGCGCAGCAGGCGCGGATCGGCGCGTTCAATGATGACTCGTTCAGTTGCAGGGCGACGAACGGAACGTGCGTTCATGGGGCTTCTCCGGTGGACAATGCAACACAGCTTGGGCAAGGCCCTTCTCACAGGTTGCGACACCATTGACGGATCGCGTGCACACAGTCGACCATGCGCGTGCAAGCCCACTGGAGCCCGCTCCCGCATGACTTCGATCCGCCCGCTCTGCGCCGCGCTGCTGGCCCTTTCCCTGGCCGGCCCCGCCGTGGCCGCCAGTGAGCCGCCATCGCCCCGTACCAGCGCCTCCGGTGCGGCTGCCCTGGACGCACCGATCGACCTGAAGCGCTTCATGGGCACCTGGTATGTGATCGGCCGCGTGCCGAACTTCATCGAACGTGGCCATGTCGCCAGCGTCAACGAGTACGAGCTGCGCGACGCGCACAAGGTCGGCATCACCTACCGCTACCGTGATGGCTTCGGCGAACCGCTGCAGGAAGTGCGTGCCCGCGCCAGCGTCGACCCGGACAGCGGCAACCACGGCTGGCGTACCTGGTTCTACCGCGTCGTGCCGACCCATTCGCGGGTGCTGGAAGTGGCGCCGGATTATTCCTGGGCGCTGATCGGCTATCCCGGCCGTGAGATGGCCTGGATCTTCTCGCGCACCCCGGACATGGACAAGGCGCTGTACAAGGAGCTGGCCGAACGCCTGCGCGACGACTACGGCGTGAACACCGACAAGCTCAAGCGCGTGCCGCAGCACCCGGAGCAGGTCGGGAAGCTGGGTTACGAAGTACCGAACGTGCGGTGAGAGAGCGCCGGGCGCAGAGGGTAGTGCCGGCCGCTGGCCGGCAGCCCCGGGACACCGGGAAGCACCGCGTCTTTGCCGGCCGCTGGCCGACACTACCGAACGATGCGGGATTGCCGGCCAGCGGCCGGCACTACCGGATGCGTGTTACTTGCGGCTGTAATGCGCGACCAGGCGGTCGCCGAGCATCTGCAGCAGCTGCACCAGGACCAGCAGCAGGACCACCGTGACCAGGGCCACGTCGGTGTGCGAACGCTGGTAGCCATCGCGGAACGCCAGGTCACCGAGGCCACCGGAACCGATCGCGCCGCCCATCGCGGTGAAACCAATCAGCGCCACCGTGGTGACCGTCGCACCGGCAATCAGGCCGGGGCGCGCTTCGGGCAGCAGCACGCGGGTGACCAGCTGCCAGGTGGTGGCGCCCATCGCCTGGGTCGCCTCGATCACGCCCCGGTCGACTTCACGCAGCGCGGTCTCGACCAGGCGCGCATAGAACGGTGCTGCGCCTATCACCAGCGGCACGATCGCACCCCGCACGCCCAGCGACGTCCCCATCAGGAACAGCGTGACCGGAATCAGCACGATCATCAGGATGATGAAAGGCACTGAACGCAGCAGGTTCACCACCAACGCCAGCACGCCGTAGGCGAACGGACGGCGCTTCATCTGCGGTGCGCCGAACAGGTACAGCAGAACGCCCAGGGGCAGGCCGATGGCCAGGGTCAGCGGCAGCGAACCCAGCAGCATCAGCAGCGTGTCGATGGTGGCCTGGCCGATGTCGGCCCACTTGCCCGCATCCAGGTGGCGGAAGAAGCCGCCGGCAGTAGCGATGATCATCGACGCAGTTCCTCGACATGCACGCCGGCGGCGACGAACGCGGCCTGCGCAGCGGACTGGTCGCCGCCCACCAGGGCGACCACCAGCTGGCCATACGGGGTGTCCTTGATCCGGTCGATACGGCCGGACAGGATGTTGTAATCGACCCCGGTCTCGCGCGCGACGCTGCCGAGCAGGGGTTCGTAGGTGTCGCCACCCAGGAAGGTCAGCCGCACGATGCGGCCACCGACGGCATCGAAATCGCGGTGCAGCGTGCCCTCGTCCACATGCTCCGATTCGCTGACGAAACGGCGCGTGGTCGGGTGCTGCGGGTGCAGGAACACCCGGGTGACCGGCCCGGTCTCGACCATCTGGCCGGCGTCGAGCACGGCCACGCGGTCGCAGACGCGGCGGATCACATCCATCTCGTGGGTGATCAGCACGATGGTCAGGCCCAGCTCGCGATTGATCTTCGACAGCAGCGACAGCACCGATGCGGTGGTCTGCGGGTCGAGCGCGCTGGTCGCCTCGTCGCACAGCAGGATCTGCGGACGCGTTGCCAGCGCACGGGCGATGCCGACGCGCTGCTTCTGGCCACCGGACAGCTGTGCCGGGTACTTCTGCGCGTGCGCTTCCAGGCCAACGGTCTGCAGCAGCTCGGCCACACGCGCGTCGATTTCCGCTTTCGGCGTGCCGGCCAGCTCCAGCGGGAAGGCGACGTTGCCGGCCACCGTGCGCGACGACAGCAGGTTGAAGTGCTGGAAGATCATGCCGATACGCCGGCGCAGCGCGCGCAGGCCGTCCGCGTCCAATGCGGTGACATCCTCGCCGCCGATCAGCAGGCGGCCACCGCTGGGCTCTTCCAGTCGGTTGATCATGCGGATCAGGGTCGACTTGCCGGCGCCGGAATGGCCGATGATGCCGAATACCTCACCGGCTTCGATGGTCAGGTCCAGCGGTTGCAGCGCGCTGACTTCGCGGCCGGCAACGGCATAGGATTTGTGCAGGCGCTGGAACTCGATCACGGGCGTGGCTCACCGGCTGGGTGACGGAAGGGGGCGTGCAGCCTACCAGCGCCGGCGCTCGCGCGCCCGCGCCATGGGCCAGAATGTTATTCCTTTTGGTTCTAAGGTGCCCGTGACGCCTCGCAACCGGTAGTGCCGGCCGC
>NZ_RAVT01000019.1 GCF_013464915.1 Stenotrophomonas maltophilia | reverse complement strand
GGCCGGCAACTCCTTGCGCCGGAGAGGTTGCCGGCCAGCGGCCGGCACTACCCCCGCTTCAGGGATGATCCAGCGGCTTCGGCGGTTCCTGCCGGTTCACCCGCTCGCGGTGCAGCAGGTACAGCCCCGAGGCCACGATGATCGCCGCACCCACCCAGGTATAGCCGTCCGGCAGCTGGCCCCAGAAGGCCAGGTCCCAACCGATCACCCAGACCAGGCCGCTGTACTCCAACGGCGCGATCATCGACGCCTCGCCCAGCTGGAAGGCCTTGGTCAGGGCGATCTGGCCCAGCGCCCCGGCCAGGCCCATGCCGGCGATCAGCGGCGCATGCGCCAGCTGCAGCGGTACCCAGCCGGGAAGGGCCAGCAGGCCCGCGCCGATCGCCATGATGACCAGGAACCAGACCACCATCGACTGCGACGTATCGGTGCGGGTCAGCAGGCTGACCGTGATCGCGGCCACGGCATAGGCGGTGGCCGCGGCCAGCACCATCAGCCCCGGCACCGAGATGAAGCCATCCACGCCAGGGCGCAGCACCACCAGCACGCCGATCAGGCCGATGCCGATGGCGACCCAGCGCCGCGGCCCGACCCGTTCACCGAGCAGCGGCACCGAGAGTGCAGCGATCAACAGCGGAGCAACGAAATAGATGGTGTAGGCGGTGGACAGCGGCAGGTCGCGCAGGGCGAACACGAAGCAGCCGATCATCGCCATGCCCAGCGCGCCGCGCAGCAGGTGCAGGCCCCAGCGCCGCGGCACCAGCGAGCGCGGGCCGGCACTGACCAGTACCCAGACCAGCACGAACGGCAGCGAGGCCGCGCCGCGCAGGAAGGTCACTTCCAGAGTGGGATAGCTGGCCGACAACTGCTTCATGCCAGCGTCCATCAGCGAGAAACAGGCGACCGCAGCGACCATCCAGGCCACCGCACGCGAAGGGGAGCGTTGCACGTTCATGGCCCATTATCGCCCGGTCGCTGCCTTCTGTAGAGCCGAGCCCACGCCCGGATGCTCTTCACGAAGCAGCCGAGCGTGGGCTCGGCTCTACAAAAAATCGGCTGCCAGGGCGTGGGCAAGGCTCTACGGAGGGCGGGCACGTGGCCCCGCACGATAGAATGGCCGCCACTGAAACCTGCGGAGCCACGCCCATGCCTTCCTTCGACGTCGTGTCCGAAGTCGACACCCACGAGCTGACCAACGCCATCGACCAGGCCAACCGCGAACTGGCCACCCGCTTCGACTTCAAGGGCGTGGACGCCAGGTTCGAGCGCGATGGCGATGTCATCAACCAGACTGCACCGACCGAATTCCAGCTCAAGCAGATGAACGACATCCTGCGCGCACGCCTGGCCGCACGCGGCATTGATGTGCTCAGCCTGGAGTTCGGCGACATCGAGACCAACCTGGCACAGGCCCGGCAGAAGATCACCGTCAAGCAGGGCATCGAGCAGAAGATCGCCAAGAAGATCGCGGCCGCCCTGAAGGAGGCCAAGCTGAAGGTGGAAAGCCAGATCAACGGCGACAAGCTGCGCGTGCAGGGCAAGAAGCGCGATGACCTGCAGGACGCCATCGCCGTGCTCAAGGCCGGCAAGTTCGAGCTGCCGCTGCAGTTCAACAATTTCCGCGATTGATCTGCCCGCCGGGCATGGCCCGGCGGACTGCAACGTCAACCGCGCAGCAGCTTGTACAGCGTGGTGCGCGAGATACCCAGCTGGCGTGCGGCCAGGCTCAGATTGCCGTCCGCCGCCTGCGCCGCACGGCGCGCCGCTTCACGCTGCTGGTCACGCAGCAGCGGTGCATCCATCGTCGCCGCTGAAGGCCGTTGCGCGCTGCGGCCAGCGACCTTCCGCGGTGCCTGCAGGTGCTGCAGGTAAACCGCACTGCCCTCGCCCACCCGCACCCGATGCGGCGCCCCCGGTTGCAGCAGGCGTCGCCGCTGCGCGGCACTGGCGCCGGCAAACAGGCTTTCCAGGTTCAACAGCGGCAACGGCCCCCGACGCGGCAGGCCCAGCAGGCGCCGCGCAACACGGTTGGCCGCGCGCAGCTGGCCGTCCTCCTGCACCGCCAGCAGCCCCTGCAATGGTGACGCCAGCCAACGCGGATCGTGCTGCAGCGCCAGCAGGTGCACGTCGGCAAGCGTGTGGAACAGCCGGTTCTCGCTGGCCAGCGCGGCCTGCCGGAAATAGCCCTGCAGCAACGAGGGATCGCGCTCCCCCAGGCCGGTGATATCGATCACTCCGCATACCCGCCCATCGAGATCGTGCAGTGGCTCGCTGAGGCAGAACACCGGGGCGAAGCGCTGCAGGTAGTGTTCATTGCCCCGCACCAGCGCAGGCAGGTCGTCGGCCAGGCTGACCGCCGGGGCCGTGGTGCCGATCTCGCCCTCGCCCAGCCGCCGCCCCACCTGGATCGGACGCAGCAGCGGTGCATCTTCCAGGCCATGGGCCTGCTGCGCGATCACCATGCCCTCACGGTTGGCACAGAACATCGTCCAGCCACGCCCGCCAAAGGCAGCCCACAGCTGTTCCAGCTCCGGCCGCACGCAGCGCGCGAGCCGACGGTCGCCGGAATCGGAAAGATGCCGACCGTCACCCAGCAGCGGACGATAGTCCGGCTCCTGCCCGGGCAGCAGGCCCGCCGCGCGCGATCGCAGCCATGACTGCTGCAGCGGCAGCGGCAGCACGCCCAATGAACGCGCATCGCCCTCGGCGAAGGCGGCGCGTGCCGCCACCAACTGCTGTTGCCCGACTGTCGTGGCCATCATGGAGGCAGAGTACACCCACGCACGTCCTGCCCGCGTTACGTCCCGGCAACGGAATGTTTCCGTTTCCATCGGACATTCAGACAAGAAATCCAACAAGGGGTCAGAGCCGTTTTCCCGTGGAAAACGGATCCGACCCCGTGCGGTACCGACAGCTCGCAGAAAACTGTCGAAGGCGGGGTGGATCCCGTTGCGGGGGCGTGAGCCGCATGGATGCGGCGACCGAGCTTACATGGGTGAGGGCGCTTTGCTTGCGAAGCACTGCTTCGCAAGCGCCCGAACGCACAGCCGCCAGCGGCTGGGCCGGACCCCGGAGGGGAACTTGCAGCGCCCCCCGCAACCGGACCCACCCCGCCAACCCACGGATAGCCGGCTTTTGCTGTTGCCGGCCAGCGGCCGGCACTACCGATGCCCGTTACGCGGCGATCCGCAGGATCGGCTTCAGCGTGATCCCCTTCGTGCTGTCCTCCGCCGCCTGGTTGATCTGTTCCAGCGGGTAGAACTTCACCAGCTTGTCGAACGGGAAGCGGCCCTGCTGGAACAGCGTCACCAGCTGCGGAATGAACACCTGCGGCACGCTGTCACCCTCCACGATGCCGCGGATGCTGCGGCCCCCCAACAGCAGGTTGTTCACATCGAAGCTGGCCGTGGTACCCAGCTTCGGTGCGCCGACCACGCCCATCATCCCCAAGCCACCCAGCGCCTCGATACCAGCCGACAGCACCTCCGGGCGACCGGTCGATTCCAGTGCGAAATCAGCACCACCGCCAGTGATCGCGCGCACGGCCTCGACCACATCGGTCTCGCGGCTGTTGACCACGTGGGTGGCGCCCAGTTCCAGCGCCAGCTCCAGGCGTGAGGACACCACGTCGATGGCGATGATGGTGGTGGCGCCTGCCACCTTGGCCGCCATCACCGCGCTCAGGCCCACCGCACCGGCGCCGTAGCTGGCGAAGCTGCTGCCCGAACGCACCTGCAGCGAATTGAGGACCGCACCGGCACCGGTCTGGATGCCGCAGCCCAGCGGCCCCAGCAGTTCCAGAGGCGCGTCGTCGGGCACCTTGATGGCATTGATCTCGCGCGCGATGGCGAAGGTGGCAAACGAAGACTGCGCGAAGAAATGGTCGTGCAGCGGCTGGCCCTGCGCATCGGTGATCGCGGTATGGCCGTGGCCATCATCGCCACCGAAGTTCAGCGCAAAGAAGTCCTTGCAGTAGGCACCATGACCGCCCCGGCACGGATTGCAGTGACCACAGGCGCCATAGGTCAGCACCACGTGGTCGCCCACCTTGAGGTCGCGCACGTTGGGGCCAACCGCTTCCACGATGCCGGCGCCTTCGTGGCCGAGCACCGCGGGCAAGGGCACCGGGTAGTACTGATCGCGCACGATCAGATCGGTGTGGCACAGGCCGGTCGCCACCACCTTCACCAGGACCTCGTCGTCCTGCGGGCCGCGCAACCGCGCCTGCTCGATGACGAAGGGCTGTTCCTTGCCGCGTACCACGGCAGCGGTGATCTCACGGGTTGCGGTGTTGTCGTTCATCGTGATGGCTCCTTCGATCAGATCGGGTAAGCGGGCGCTTCGCCCTTGACGGTCAACCACTGCCACTGGGTGAACTCTTCCCCGTTGGCGGGGCCGCCGATACTGGTGCCGTTGCCGGATGCACCGACGCCGCCGAAGGGATTGATCACTTCGTCGTTCACGGTCTGGTCGTTGATGTGCAGCAATCCGGTGCGCAGGCGCTCGCCCAGCTTCAGCGCGCGGCCGACGTTGCTGGAGACGATGGCCATCGACAGTCCGTACTCGCTGTCGTTGGCCAGCTGCACGGCCTGGTCGTCATCGTCGAACGGCACCACCACCGCCACCGGCGCGAAGATCTCTTCGTTGAAGGCTGGATTGTCGGCAGAGACATTGCCAAGCACGGTCGGCGCGAAGAACAGATCGCGGTGCGTACCGCCCGCCTCCAGCGAGGCACCGGCCTGCACCGCCTGCTCGACCACGCGCGCGGCGTGGTCACGCTGGCCAGCATTGATCAGCGGGCCGATGGCCACCTCTTCGCGTGCCGGATCTCCCACCTTCAGCGAATTGGCCTTGGCCACCAGCTTCTGCAGGAATGCATCATGGATCTTCCGATGCACCAGCACGCGGCCGGTCGCCATGCAGATCTGGCCCTGATGCAGATAGACGCCCCACGCGGTGTTGGCCACCGCCAGGTCGAGGTCGGCATCATCAAGGATGATCAGCGAATTCTTGCCACCCAGCTCCAGCGAAACCTTCTTCAGATGCTTGCCCGCCGCTTCGCCGACCTTGCGCCCGGCGGCGGTGGAACCGGTGAACTGGATCATCGCCACGTGCGGATCGCTGGTCAGCGCTGCACCGGCCGCGCCATCGCCGGGCAGCATGTGCAGCACACCCGCCGGCAGGCCGGCCTGCTCGAACAGGCGTGCGATCACCGCGCCGCCGCACACTGCCGTGCGCGGGTCCGGCTTGAGCACCACCGCGTTGCCCAGCGCGATGGCCGGCGCCACCGCGCGCATGGCCAGGTACAGCGGGAAGTTGAAGGGTGAGATGACGCCGACCACGCCCAGCGGCCGACGCCGCGCCAGGTTCAGCCGGCCCGGCTCGGACGGCAGGATCTCGCCGGTGCTGCGCGAGGGCAGCGCTGCCGCCTCATGCAACGCCTTGATGGTGACCTTGGCCTCGAAGCCCGCCTTGAGCCGGGTCGAGCCGCTTTCGCGCACCAGCCACTCGACCAGGGTGTCGATGTTCTCTTCAGCCAGGCGCGCCGCTTTGCGCAGCACCTCAGCGCGCTGCTCGTAAGGTGCGGATGCCCAGGCCTGTTGCGCCTGGGCAGCGGCCGCCGATGAGCGCGCCACCTGCGCCGGGTCGGCCAGGCCGATTTCGCCGAGAGTGTTGCCGGTAGCCGGCTCGATCACCGGCTGCCGTTGCTCGGCCGCCTGCCAGTGACCATCGAAGAAGGCCCCGGCCCAAAGGGCGTCCGGCAGCCACGGGGAAGATGCAGTCATGGGTGTCCTCCTGTGTCGTGCGTCCATTCCACGCCCGTCGTCCGCGGCAGGCAATCGGCCATTCGGCGGTCGCCCACAAGGGCTTGAATCGGCGGGAATTTCCAGCATGGCGACTGTCCAGTTCCTGCACAGTGAACAGCGCGGCGGCGGCACACTGCCTACAATGTCCGCCCCGCCAGCCGACGTGCCCGCCATGACCGATACCCACCTGCCCACCGATGACCCGATCGCCGCCACCCGCCTGTGGCTGGAGCGCATCGTCATCGGCCTGAACCTGTGCCCGTTCGCCAAGGCGGTGTACGTGAAGGACCAGGTCCGTTTCGTGCTCAGCGATGCGACCACGCCCGAAGCGCTGGTCGAACAGCTGGCCGAGGAACTGGTGCTGCTGCGCGATACGCCGGCCGAGCAGATCGATACCACGCTGATCGTGCATCCGCAGGTGCTGACCGACTTCCTCGACTACAACGACTTCCTCGACAACGCCGATGCGGCGATCGAGGCACTGGATCTGCAGGGCATCCTGCAGGTGGCCAGCTTCCATCCGGATTACCAGTTCGAGGGCGTGGCGGCCAACGACGCCAGCAACTACACCAACCGTGCCCCCTTCCCCACCCTGCACCTGCTGCGCGAGGACAGCGTCGCACGCGCGGTGGACGTCTATCCGGACCCGGACGTGATCGTCGAGCGCAACATCCAGACCCTGGACCGCATCGGCGTGGACGGCTGGCATCGCCGCCTGCGTGGCGACGACCTGTCATGAGCACGGTGCCACCGATCGCGGCGTGGCCGGTGGCACCGCTGCAGGGCAAGGTGGTGCTGGTCACCGGCGGCGCCAACGGCATCGGCCGTGGCGTCGCCCAGGCCGTGCTCGGCGCCGGCGGACGCGTGCTGATCGGCGACCTGGACGTGGAGGCCGGGGAGGCGTGTCTGGCGGAATGGCAGCGCGGTGATGATGCCGCGTTCCAGCGCCTGGACATCACCGACGAAGCCAGCGTGCGCGACTTCGTCGCCGTGGCCCTGCAGCGGTTCGGCCGTATCGACGGACTGGTCAACAACGCCGGCATCGCCGGGCCGCACGGCACCGCGCTGCAGGACATGGCATGGGACGAATGGCAGCGCCGCCTGTCGTCGCTGCATGGCGCGTTCCTGTGCAGCAAGCACGCATTGCCGGCGCTGACGGCCAGTGCCGCGGGTTCGATCATCAACGTTGCCTCCACCCGCGCCTGGCAGTCCGAAGCACACAGCGAGGCCTATGCGGCGGCCAAGGGCGGGCTGGTCGCCTTCACCCATGCGCTGGCGATCAGTGCCGGCCCGGCGGTGCGGGTGAACAGCATCAGCCCCGGCTGGATCGGCACCACGGCCTGGCAGGCACCCTCGCGCCGGCACGCGCCTGCGTATTCGGCCACCGACCACGGCCAGCACCCGGTCGGTCGCGTGGGTGAACCCGAGGACATCGGCGCGCTGGCGGTGTACCTGCTGTCCTCGCTGTCCGGCTTCAGCACCGGACAGGATTTCATCGTCGACGGCGGCATGACCCGGAAGATGATCTACGCCGAATGAAAAAAGGGGACGGAGGGGATTAAGTCGTTTGTGCACAAACGACTTAATCCCCTCCGTCCCCTTTTTTCGAACGTGCCAACCAAGGTTGGCACCTACCAGACACCTTACGCCATGCCCGAATGGCGCAGCAGCGCGTCGATCTGCGGTGCGCGGCCGCGGAAGGCCCGGAAGTTCTCCGCCGCCGAGCGGCTGCCACCCCGCGACAGGATCTCATCGCGGAAGCGTGCACCGGTTTCCGCCAGCGCCTGCGGCGCTTCCTCGAACGCGGCGTAGGCATCGGCGCTCAGCACCTCGGCCCACTTGTAGCTGTAGTAACCGGCCGCGTAGCCGCCGGCGAAGATGTGGCTGAACTGGTGCGGGAAGCGGTTCCAGACCGGCGGATGGTTCACCGCCACTTCCGCGCGCACCCGATCGAGCAGTGCCAGCACGCTGTCCTGTGCCGGTTCGAACTGGCTGTGCAGCAGCATGTCGAACAGGCCGAACTCCAGCTGGCGCACGGTGGCCATGCCGCTGTGGAAGTTGCGCGCGGCCAGCATGCGCTCGTACAGCGCGCGCGGCAGCGGTTCGCCGCTGTCCACGTGCGCGGTCATGGCCTGAAGGTGGTCCCATTCCCAGCAGAAGTTCTCCATGAACTGGCTGGGCAGTTCCACTGCATCCCATTCCACGCCATTGATGCCGGCTACGCCCAGTTCACCAATGCGGGTCAGCAGCTGGTGCAGGCCATGGCCCATTTCATGGAACAGGGTGGTCACTTCATTGTGGCTGAAGGTGGCCGGCTTGCCATTGGCACCGCGGCCGAAGTTGCACACCAGGTAGACCAGCGGCGTCTGCACGCTGCCATCGGCGCGCACGCGGCGGTTGCGGCAGTCATCCATCCACGCGCCACCGCGCTTGCCCTCGCGCGCATACAGATCCAGATAGAACTGGCCGACCAGCGTGCCCTGCGCATCGACCAGGCGGAAGAAGCGCACGTCGTCATGCCACACCGGCGCGCTGTCCTCCTGCACACGCAGGCCGTACAGCTGCTCGATCACCGAGAACAGGCCGCCCAGTACCTTCGGTTCGGTGAAGTACTGCTTCACTTCCTGCTCGGAATAGCTGTAGCGCGCCTGCTTCAGGCGATCGGCGGCGAAGGCCAGGTCCCAGGCCTGCAACGGCTCGATGCCCAGCTGCCCGCGCGCGAACTGCTCCAGCTCGGCGCGGTCCCTGGCCGCGAACGGTTTGGCGCGCGCGGCCAGATCACGCAGGAAGCCGAGTACTTCGGCCGGGTCCTGCGCCATCTTGGTCGCCACCGAATAGTCACCATACGAGCCGAAACCCAGCAGCGCAGCCAGCTCTGCGCGCAGGGCGAGGATGCGGTCGATGTTGCCGCCGTTGTCCAGCGCGTCGTCGCCGAATTCGGATGCGCGCTGCGCACTGGCGCGATACAGGATCTCGCGCAGGTCACGGTCCTCGCCCCAGGTCTGCACCGGCAGGTAGCACGGCATCTGCAGGGTCAGTTTCCAGCCTGTTTTCCCATCCCTTTCTGCCGCAGCGTGCGCGGCGGCCTTCACGTCATCGGGCAGGCCGGCCAGGCGCGCTTGGTCCTCGACGATCAGCGACCACGCATCGGTAGCGTCCAGCACGTTCTGCGAGAACTTCGCCGACAGCGCCGACAGTTCCTCCTTGATCGCGGCGAAGCGCTGCTGCGCCTCGGGCTCCAGTTCGGCGCCCCCCAGGCGGAAATCGCGCAGGGTGTTGTCCAGCACCTTGCGCTGGGCCTCATCAAAGGTCGCCGCCTCGGGGCTGCTGGCCAGTGCCTGGTACTGGCGATACAGCGCCAGGTTCTGGCCCAGTGCACTGGCGAAGCGGGTCACCCGCGGCAGGTTGCTGTTGTAGGCCTCGCGCAGCTCGGGGGTGTTGACTACGCCCTGCAGGTGGCCGACCAGGCCCCAGGCGCGCCACAGGCGTTCGGTGGCATCGTCCAGCGGGGCCACGAAGGCCTGCCAGGTGACCGGCTGCACCTGCTCGGCGGCGCTGACTGCGGCTTCCGCCTCGGCCAGCAGCACATCCAGCGCCGGCGCCACATGCTCCGGGCGGATCGCCTCGAAACGCGGCAGGCCGGAAAAATCGAGCAGGGGGTTGGCAACGGTCACGGCAGGTCTCCAGGGTACGGGCCCGGCAGGCGGGCAGCCCGCTAGATATGGCGCTGCCAGGCGTGGCTGACAAGGGGCACGCGGCCCGATATTCACGTCGGCCTTACGGTCAGGGTTCGAAGCTTTGGCTGCGGGGGAGTCCGCAGCGGTACGTATCGAACGAGGCCCCACATGGAAGGTCTGGCTGCAGTTGCATCCGCCTCACCGGAACGGTCGCTGGCGCTGTCCGCCAGTACCGCCGAACTGACCTGGATCGCCGCACTGTGCGATGCCGGCGACGACGGCCCGCGCCACCTGCAGCAATTGCAGACGGTGCTGCAGCAGGGTGGCACGTTCAACGATGCCCAGGAGTGGTACCCGTTCGAAGTGATCGAGCGCGGCGCCAGCCAGTTGCGGCTGGGCCATGAGCGCGAGTTCGTGATCTGCGTACTGCTGTGGCTGCAGGCACTGGCCCAGGGCCGCGCCAGTACCCTCGATCCCGGCCTGCACCTGGATGACCGCGCCATGGACATCGAGGCGCTGCCCGATGCCCTGCGCGATGCGGTGCTGGATGCGTTCACCGCGGCGGGGTATTGAGACACCCTCGTGACCGCCGGGCCAATGCCCGGCGACAACGTCGAATGCCCTACAACGCTTCCAGGCTGCACCACGGCAACGCCGGCAGCCCCTGCCCGGCCACCGCCGCCGCCAGTTGCGCATCGGCGCCGTCGACATCGATGCCCTGGCGCGCGTACCACGACGGGTCGTAATAGCTCTGCGCGTAGCGCTCGCCGCTGTCGCACAGAATGCTGACGATGCTGCCCTGGTGGCCCGCCTCGCGCATCCACTGCGCGGCCTGCAGCACACCGATGAAGTTGGTGCCGGTGGAGCCACCAACGCGGCGCCCCAGCTGGCGGCTGACATGGCGCATCGCGGCCAGGCTCAGCGCATCGGGCACCTTCACCATCGCATCGACGCTGGTCGGGATGAAGCTCGGCTCCACCCGCGGCCGGCCGATGCCTTCCACGCGCGAGCCACCGCTGCAGGTCAGGCCGCGCCAATCCTGCTCACCGGCTACGGCTGCTGTGTAGCCATCGAAGAACACCGACACTTCCGGGTCCGCGCACAGGATGCGCGTGTCATGCCGGCGGTAGCTGACATAGCGGCCCAGCGTGGCGGCGGTACCGCCGGTGCCGGGGCTGCACACGATCCATTCCGGAACCGGGCTGGGCTCCTCGGCCATCTGCTTGAAGATGGATTCGGCGATGTTGTTGTTGGCGCGCCAGTCGGTCGCGCGTTCGGCATAGGTGAACTGGTCCATGAAGTGGCCGCCGGTTTCGCGGGCCAGCTTTTCCGAATCACAGTTGAGATCGCAGGCGCGCTCGACCAGGTGGCAGCGGCCACCGTGGAATTCGATCGCCGCGATCTTCTCCGGCGAGGTCGTGGCCGGGATCACCGCAATGAACGGCAGGCCGAGCAACCGCGCGAAATAGGCTTCGGAGACAGCGGTCGAGCCGCTGGATGCTTCGATCACCGGGCGACCTTCACGCAACCAGCCATTGGTCAACGCATACAGGAACAGCGAGCGCGCCAGCCGGTGCTTCAGGCTGCCGGTGGGATGGCTCGATTCATCCTTCAGGTACAGGTCGATGCCCTCGAACCCTGGCAGCGCCAATGGGATCAGGTGGGTATCGGCGGAACGGTTGAAATCGGCTTCGATCTTGCGGATGGCGGCGGCCACCCATTCACGCTGCGACATGGCGGGCAATCGTTGTCAGGACGGAACGGTGCGATCCGGCCATTGTACGTCGCAGTGCCGTCAGGTGCTGGCCGGTAGAATGGCCCCATCCGGCCGGCAACGGCCCCGTCTGAAGGACCTCCCCCATGACCATTCCCGCCCTGCGCGATGTTCCCGGCGTCGCCGCCCAGGCCCCGGCCGAAACCACCGGCTTCGTGTTCAACCACACCATGCTGCGGGTCAAGGACATCACCGCCTCGCTGGACTTCTACACCCGCGTGCTCGGTTACCAGCTGATCGACAAGCGCGACTTCCCGGAGGCCCAGTTCAGCCTGTACTTCCTGGCCTACGTGCCCGCTGGCGTCACGGTGCCGGAAGATGACAGCGCCCGCCGCCTGTGGATGGCCGGCCTGCCGGGCGTGCTGGAACTGACCCACAACCACGGCACCGAGAACCAGGACGGCGCGGTCTACCACGACGGCAACAGCGACCCGCGCGGCTTCGGCCACATCTGCGTGTCGGTGCCGGACATCGAGGCCGCCTGCCAGCGCTTCGAGGACCTCGGCGTGACCTTCCAGAAGCGCCTGACCGACGGCCGCATGAAAAACCTGGCCTTCATCAAGGACCCGGACGGCTACTGGGTCGAGATCATCGCCAACTGATAAAAAGGGGACGGAGGGGATTAAGTCGTTTCTGGCACTATTGGGCTGGAAGCGACTTAATCCCCTCCGTCCCCTTTTTTGCGAGGTTCGTATGGAAACGATGGAACTGCACCGTGGCCGCCTGATCGACCACCTCCAGCTGGTCGTACGTGACCTGGCCGCCAGCCGCCGCTTCTACCAGGCGGTGTTCGATACGATCGGCATCCCGATCGCCGGCGAAGGTGATGATTACTTCTGGGCCGATGAGCTGTTCATTTCCAGCGCCAGCAGCGAGGCCGCTGCTGGCCAGCTGACCGGCCGCCACCACCTGGCGTTCCAGGCCCGCGACAGCGCCACCGTCGATGCTTTCCACACTGCGGCCATCGCCGCCGGCGGCACCGACAACGGCGCGCCCGGCGAACGTCCCTACCACCCGGGGTATTACGGCGCGTTCGTGCTCGATCCCGATGGCAACAACATTGAAGTGGTCTACCACGGCCCGGCCAACTACAGCGCAGACTCGGTGAAGGTCACTTTCTGATTTCACCGATGCCGTGAACGAAGAAGCCGGGCAATGCCCGGCTTCTCTGCTTCCGACGGTGTGGCCCTCAGTGGGCCGCCATGTAGATGTCCTGCAGCACGGCCTTTTCCAGCTCAAGCTCGCCCAGCAGGTTCTTCACGATGTCGCCCAGGCTGAGGATGCCGACCAGGCGGGTGCCGTCTGTGACCATCAGATGACGGCGCCGCGAGTACGTCATCAACGACATGGCCTGCTTCAGGGTGGCCTCCGGGGCGATGCCTTCCAGGCCGGTGGACGGCACGCTGGAGATCACCCGGCGGCCGGCCTGCGGGCCGTCGTCGGCCAGGGTACGCACGATGTCCTTTTCGGAAATGATGCCCACCGGGGCATCGTCCTTCATCACCACCAGCGCAGCGATCCTGTTCGCGCTCATCTTGTGGGCGGCGGCACCGATGGTGTCTTCGGCGTCGATGGTGATGACAGCTTCTTTCTTGGATTGCAGGAGTTCGCGGACGTTCATTCTTGTTTCCTGGTGCAGGTCACTGAAGTCAAAAAAGTGTGCTCTTCCGATACGCCCCCTCCCCGGGAACAGACCTTTCAGCGCACGTCTGGCGCACACGCCGGCCTTGGGAGATGGATCGGCAGGCATCGTGCTGCAACGCGAACGAGGTGGGTTCAACCGCTCACCCTGGACCTCGGTCAACTTGATTCTACGACTGCGACCATCGGTCACTACCGGCATCGATGGGACAGTTCGTCGTGGGAACCAACCGACGATCCAGAGAATGGCACCGCGGCTGAAACCGCCGCTGAATACACGCGATGCCGCGTGTTAAAGATTGATTGATCGCTGCCGACGGCGGACAGAACACCCGGCGGCTGTCCCACTTGCCGCTGCCATCGGCACAAACGAAAGGGGGCCGCCGGGGCCCCCTTCGCTTGCAGCATCCAACCCAGCCGGTGCGCCTTACTCCACTGTCACGCTCTTGGCCAGGTTGCGCGGCTTGTCCACGTCGGTGCCACGTGCCAGCGCGGTGTGGTAGGCCAGCAGCTGCACCGGAATGGTGTGCACGATCGGGCTGAGCACGCCGGCATGGCGCGGCGTGCGGATCACGTGCACGCCTTCGGACTCGTTGAAGTTGCTGTCCTGGTCGGCGAACACGAACAGTTCGCCACCACGGGCGCGCACTTCCTGCATGTTCGACTTCACCTTCTCCAGCAGGCTGTCGTTGGGGGCGATCACCACCACCGGCATGTCCTCGTCCACCAGCGCCAGCGGGCCATGCTTCAGCTCGCCCGCCGGGTAAGCCTCAGCGTGGATATAGGAGATTTCCTTGAGCTTGAGCGCGCCTTCCAGCGCGATCGGGTAGTGCAGGCCACGGCCCAGGAACAGCGCGCTGCTCTTGCGTGCGAACCGCTCCGCCCACGCAGCGATCTGCGGCTCCATGTTCAGCGCATGCTGCACGCTGCCCGGCAGGAAGCGCAGCTGCTCCAGGTAGTCCGCTTCCTGCGCCGCGTCGATACGGCCATGCAGCTTGCCCAGCACCACGGTCAGCTGGAACAGCGCCGCCAGCTGGGTGGTGAAGGCCTTGGTCGACGCCACGCCGATCTCGGCGCCGGCACGGGTGTAGCAGACCAGTTCGCTGGCGCGCGGGATCGCGCTTTCCGGCACGTTGCAGATCGACAGCGTGTGCTTGTGGCCCAGCGACTTGGCGTACTTCAGCGCTTCCATCGTATCCAGCGTTTCGCCGGACTGGGAAATGGTCACGATCAGGTGCTTCGGATTCGCGTAGGCGGCGCGGTAGCGGTACTCGCTGGCGATTTCCACGCTGCACGGCAGGCCGGCGATGGCCTCGATCCAGTAGCGCGCGGTCAAGCCGGCGTAGTAGCTGGTACCGCAGGCGATGATCTGCACGCCTTCGATGCCCGACAACACGGCCTCGGCGTTCTTGCCGAACAGCTCGGCCGGGAAACCACCGGCGTCGATCGCCGCTTCGATGGTGTCGCCCAGCGCGCGCGGCTGCTCGTGGATTTCCTTCTGCATGAAGTGGCGGTACGGCCCCAGCTCCAGCGATGCCAGCGATACATCCGACAGATGCACCTCACGTTCGACCGCCTGGTCATGCTCATCGAAGATGCGCACGCCATCGCGGCGGATTTCAGCGGTATCGCCTTCCTCCAGGAAAATCACCTTGCGGGTGGCCGAGATCACCGCCGAGACATCCGAGGCGACGAAGTTCTCGCCCTCGCCCAGGCCGATCAGCAGCGGGCAGCCCATGCGCGCGCAGACGAAGCGCTCCGGCTCGGCGCGGCTGACCACGGCCAGTGCGTAGGCGCCGGTCAGTTCCTTCACCGTATGCTGCAACGCCACCAGCAGGTCGTCGCCATCCTTCAGGTGGTGGTGGATCAGGTGTGCGATGACTTCGGTATCGGTCTGCGATTCGAAGGTGTAGCCCATCGCGCGCAGCTTCTCGCGCTGCTCTTCGTGGTTCTCGATGATGCCGTTGTGCACCAGCGCCACGCCCTGGCTGATGTGCGGATGTGCATTGGCCTCGGTGACACCACCGTGGGTGGCCCAGCGGGTATGACCGATGCCCAGCACCGCGTTGAAGCCCTCGGCCTCGGCCGCCGTAGCCATTTCCGACACTCGGCCGGTACGACGCACGCGACGCACCTCCGACCGCTCGGCATGGTCGATCACCGCGATGCCCGAGGAATCGTAACCACGGTACTCAAGGCGCTTCAGACCCTCGATCAGCACCGGCACTACGTCGCGATCAGCGATCGCACCCACGATTCCACACATGTCACGCGTTTCCTTGAAGACGATCGTCGCATTCTAGCCTGCGTGTCCGGCTTCCCCCTCCTGTCCGCTTAATGAAAGTGTCCGGAAAGGTGTCCGCGGACACCCGGACACTTCGAAGACCAACCCAACCCATTGAAATGAAAGGGATAAAAGTTGGCACGCTACGTGCTTGGTACTGGCTACCACCGTCAGGCACGCACCCGATGATCCGCGACACTTCCGCCCAGGACCAGATCGTTTCCTCCACTCCGGCCAGCGCTCCGCGCGCCAACTGGCACCGTTACCGTTGGCCGGCGCTGGGCGCGATCGCCCTGCTCGCCGGCATCGGCTGGGCCGTGCACGCCTGGTCCAACGCCAGCCGCTCCTTCGACAGCAGCCGCGTGCGCATCGCCGAAGTGAAGCGTGGCGATCTGGTCCGCGACATCGCCGCCGACGGCCGCGTGATCGCCGCCAACAGCCCGATCCTGTACGCCATCTCTGCGGGCACCGTGGACCTGAAGGTGGTCGCTGGCGATGTAGTGAAGAAGGGGCAGGAGCTGGCCATCATCGACAGCCCCGAACTGCGCAGCAAGCTGGCCCAGGAACAGGCCACCCTGGCCGGCCTGGAAGCCGAGGCCAGCCGTGCCGCGCTGGACGCCACCCTGGCCCGCGCCAAGTCGCGCAAGGAAACCGACCAGGCCACCATCGAACGGCAGGCCGCCGATCGCGACCTGCAGCGCTACCAGCGCGGCTACGACGGCGGTGCGGTGCCGCAGATCGACCTGGCCAAGGCCAAGGACTCGCTGAAGAAGGCCGACATCACCCTGGCCAACGCCACCACCGATGCGCGCCTGCAGAGCCAGGGCGCCGACCTGGATGCCCGCAACAAACGCCTGCTGGCCGATCGCCAGAAGGCGGTGGTGGCCGAAGTGCAGCGCCAGGTCGATGCGCTGACGCTGCGTGCCCCGTTCGATGGCCAGGTCGGCCAGGTGCAGGCGGTGCAGTCCACCAACCTGGCCGCCAACGCCCCGGTGCTGGGCGTGGTCGACCTGTCCAAGTTCGAAGTCGAGATCAAGGTGCCGGAGAGCTTCGCCCGCGACCTGGCGATCGGCATGCCGGCACAGCTGACCGGTGGCAACGGCCAGCCGTTCCCGGGTGAGATCAGCGCGGTGTCGCCGGAAGTGGTCAACGGCGAGGTCAACGCCCGCGTGCGCTTTGCCAGCGCGCAGCCGGAAGGCCTGCGCCAGAGCCAGCGGATGTCGGTGCGCGTGCTGCTCGATACCCGCAGGAACGTGCTGAAGGTCGAGCGCGGCCCGTTCGTCGAACAGGGCAACGGCATGGCTTACGTGATGGATGGACGCACCGCCGTGCGCCGTCCGGTGGAACTGGGCGTCAGCAGCCTGGGCGAAGTGGAAATCAAATCGGGTGTGCAACCGGGCGACCGCATCGTGGTCTCCGGCAGCGACCTGTTCAAGGACGCCGAACGCGTCTCCGTCAACTGATACCTGATACCTGAATCCTGGAGAGAGGACACCCCATGTACATGCTCGAAATGCGTTCGGTCGCCAAGGTCTTCCGCACCGAACAGGTGGAAACCCACGCACTGCGCTCGCTGGAACTGCAGGTCAAGGAAGGCGAGTTCGTCGCCGTCACCGGCCCGTCCGGTTCCGGCAAGACCACCTTCCTCAACATCGCCGGCCTGCTGGAAACCTTCACCAGCGGCACCTACATGCTGGACGGCCAGGACGTGAGCACGCTGGGCGATGATGCGCGCAGCCGCCTGCGCAACCAGAAGATCGGCTTCATCTTCCAGGGCTTCAACCTGATCCCGGACCTGAACCTGTTCGACAACGTCGACGTGCCGCTGCGCTATCGCAAGATGAGCGCCACCGAACGCCGCGAGCGCATCGAGAAGGCACTGACCCAGGTCGGCCTGGGCTCGCGCATGAAGCACTACCCGAACGAGCTGTCCGGCGGCCAGCAGCAGCGCGCGGCGATCGCGCGCGCCCTGGCCGGCAGCCCGCGCCTGCTGCTGGCCGACGAACCGACCGGCAACCTGGATACGCAGATGGCCCGTGGCGTGATGGAGCTGCTGGAAGAGATCAATGCCGCCGGCACCACCATCGTGATGGTCACCCACGACCCGGAACTGGCCGCGCGTGCGCAGCGCAACGTGCACATCGTCGACGGCCAGGTCACCGACCTGGTACGCGAGCCGGTGCTGGCCACCCCGCTGCGCCACATCGTCGCCGTCAACGAGTGAGGGCCCGACCATGTTCGCCTACTACGCCCGATTGGCGGCGCGCAGCTTCCGCCGCAACAAGGTCCTGACCGCGCTGATGGTGGTTGCCATCGCGCTCGGCATCGGTGCCTCGATGACCACGTTGACCGTGTTCCACGTGCTGTCCGGTGACCCGATTCCCGGCAAGAGCGACCGCCTGTTCTATGTACAGCTCGACGCCGCGACCGGTGCCTATGTCGCCGGCGAAGAGCCGGAAACCCAGTTGACCCGCTTCGACGGTGAAGCACTGCTGCGCGAAGCCAAGGGCGAGCGCCAGGCGCTGATGAGCGGTGGCGGCGGCACCATCGAGCCGGACAACAGCACGCTCAAGCCCTTCAGCATCGACACCCGCTGGACCTCGGCCGACTTCTTCCCGATGTTCGAGGTGCCCATGCAGTACGGCCGCCCCTGGACGCGCGAGGACGATGAAGGCCGCGCACGCGTGGTGGTCATCTCCAAGGCACTCAACGACAAGCTGTACCAGGGCGCCAACAGCGTCGGCCGCGACCTGCGCATGGAAGGCCAGAGCTACCGCATCGTCGGCGTGATGAAGGAATGGAGCCCGGAGCCGCACTTCTACGACCTGACCACCGGCAGCTACGGCAAGAACGAAGACCTGCTGCTGCCGATCTCCACCTCGTTCGACCTGAAGCTGGGCAACAACGGCAACATGAACTGCTTCGGCGAAAACCCCGACGGCAACAGCTACTCGCTCAATGCCCCGTGCGCGTGGCTGCAGTACTGGGTGGAGATGGACCCGGCCAAGGCCGGCGACTACCGCCGTTACCTGGAGAACTACTCGACCCAGCAGCGCGAGGCCGGCCGCTTCAAGCACCCGCCGAATGTGCGCCTGCGCACCGTGATGGAATGGCTGGACTTCAATGGTGCGGTCCCCAGCGACGTGCGCCTGCAGCTGTGGCTGGCACTGGGCTTCCTCGGTGTCTGCCTGGTCAACACGGTGGGCCTGCTGCTGGCCAAGTTCCTGCGCCGCAGTGGTGAAATCGGCGTGCGCCGTGCGCTCGGTGCCAGCCGCGGCCAGATCTTCCTGCAGTGCCTGGTGGAAGCCGGCGCGGTCGGCGTGGTCGGTGGCGTGCTCGGCATCGGCCTGGCCCTGCTCGGCCTGTTCGCGGTGCGCCAGCAACCGGTGGAGTACGCCAAGCTGGCCCACCTGGACGGCAACATGCTGCTGCTCGCGCTGGGCCTGACCCTGTTCGCCAGCCTCGCCGCCGGATTCCTGCCCGCATGGCGCGCCATGCAGGTCACCCCGGCCATCCAGCTCAAGTCGCAGTAAGCACCCGAACGAGGACTCCCATGGACATCCGCCCCATCCTCAGCACGCTGCGCCGGCACAAGACCGCTGCCGCCCTGATCGTGCTGGAAGTCGCACTGACCTGCGCCATCGTCTGCAACGCGCTGTTCCTGGTCAGCCAGCGCGTGGAAAAGATCAGCATGCCCAGCGGCATCGCCGAGAACGAACTGGCGATGCTGCGCGTCAGTGGCATCGGCAAGCAGACCGACGCCATGGCCCGCACCCGCGAGGACCTGGCATCGCTGCGTGCGATCCCCGGCGTCAGCAACGTCACCATCATCAACCAGATCCCCTTCCGCAACGGCTCCTCCAGCAGCAGCATCTCGCGCGAGATCGACCAGGAACGGCCGACCACCAACGCCTCGATGTACACCCTGTCCGAGAACGGGCTGGCCACGATGGGCATCAACCTGATCGCCGGCCGCGATTTCCTGCCCGACGAGTACCAGAACTTCGAAGACGCCAGCAAGGGCGGCGCCAAGGGAAAGGCCATCCCGGTCATCCTCACCCAGGCCACCGCCGCCAAGATGGAGCCCAACGGCAGTGCACTGGGCAAGACCTACTACATGGGCAAGCAGTCGCTGCACGTGGTCGGCATCGTCGATGTCCTCAGCACGCCCAATGGCTGGAGTGACAACTGGACCAACTCGATGCTGCTGCCGATCCGCCGCACCTTCGACGACGGTGGCACCTACATCCTGCGCACCTCGCCCGAACGCCGCCAGGAGGTGCTCGATGCCGGCGCCGCCGCGCTGGAGCGCAACGACCCCAACCGCCTGATGCGCGACAAGCTGACCTATGAAGACCAGCGCAAGGACTTCTTCAAGAACGACCGCGCGATGGTCGGCCTGCTGATCACCGTCAGCATCTCGCTGCTGGTGGTCACCGCGCTGGGCATCATCGGCCTGGCCAGCTTCTGGGTGCAGCAGCGCAGCAAGCAGATCGGCATCCGCCGTGCGCTGGGCGCGACCCGCGGGCAGATCCTGCGCTACTTCCAGACCGAGAACTTCCTGCTGGCCACGCTGGGCATCGTGCTCGGCATGCTGGCGGCCTACGCGATCAACCTGGCGCTGATGAACCTGTACGAGCTGCCGCGCATGCCGCTGTACTACCTGCCGCTGGGTGCACTGCTGCTGTGGGTGCTGGGCCAGATCGCCGTGTTCGGGCCGGCGCGGCGTGCGGCGGCGGTGCCGCCTGCGGTCGCCACGCGGGGCGCGTGAGATGCGCGTCTGCGCGATCTGCATGAGCCTGTTGCTGTTGCTGCTGCCGCTGCCGGCGCTGGCCGGTGGTGGCAGCGCACAGACGCTGGAATGGCGCCAGGATGGAGCGCGGCTGTCACTGCGCTCGACCGAGGGCCAGGTGCATGTGGAGGCCGCCAGCCCCGAAGCGCGCTTCGGCGTGCGCAGCGGCGACCGCATCCTGCGCGTGGACGACACGGCTGTGCGCCGGGTCGAGCACCTTGCGGTAGCCCTGCGCCATTCCAACGCAGCCACCGCCTATCTGTTGCTGCGCCGCGACAGACGCGAACTGACGGTGGCGGTCGACGCGGCGGCCTGGCGCCACGCGCTGGACGCGCCACCGCCACCAGCGCCGCCAGCGCCTCCGGCCCGGCCCCAGCGCTGAGCGAGGGCCGCTCCTGCACAGCCACGGGTTTGGCTATGCTTGATGGGTGGCGCCGGGCTCTCCCGGTGCGTGGACACGAACGGCTCCATCGGCGCCGCCCATCCCTTTCTGCAGAACCGCTTGATGCCTGCGATCCTGATCATCGACGACAACGCCAGCGTGGGCACCGCGCTGGACGTGCTGTTCTCCCTGCACGACATCGACACCCTGCAGGCGCAGACGCCCGCCGACGGGCTCGCGCTGCTCGAATCACAGCCGGTCGACCTGGTCATCCAGGACATGAATTTCAGCGAGGACACCACTTCCGGTGAGGAAGGCGAGGCCCTGTTCGCGCAGATCCGCGCGCGCCATCCGGACCTGCCGGTGATTCTGCTCACCGCCTGGACCCACCTGAGCAGTGCGGTGGACCTGGTCAAGGCCGGTGCCGCCGACTACCTGGCCAAGCCCTGGGACGACCGCAAGCTGATGACCACGGTCAACAACCTGCTGGAACTGTCCGAGGCACGCCGCGAGCTGGACCGGCGCCGCAGCCGTGAACTGCGCCAGCGCAACGCGCTGGAAGAGAAGTACGACCTGTGCGGCGCGGTCTTCGCCGACCCGGCCAGCGAGCGCGTCATCGCCCTCGCCTGCCAGGTCGCACGTTCGGAACTTCCGGTACTCATCACCGGTGCCAACGGCGCCGGCAAAGAGAAGATCGCGCAGATCATCCAGGCCAATTCCCTGGTGGCCAAGGGTCCGTTCGTGGCGGTCAACTGCGGCGCGCTGCCCTCGGAACTGATCGAAGCCGAGCTGTTCGGTGCCGAAGCCGGTGCGTATACCGGCGCCAACAAGGCTCGTGAAGGCAAGTTCGAGGCCGCCGATGGTGGCACCCTCTTCCTGGATGAGATCGGCAACCTGTCGCTGGGCGGGCAGATGAAGCTGCTGCGCGTACTGGAAACCGGCCGCTTCGAGCGTCTGGGCTCCAACCGCGAACGCCAGGTCAAGGTCCGCGTGGTCAGCGCGACCAATGCCGACCTGCCGGCGATGATCCGCGACGGTACCTTCCGCGAAGACCTCTATTACCGCCTCAATACGGTGGAACTGGTGCTGCCGCCGCTGGCCGAACGACCGGGCGACATCGTGCCACTGGCCGAGCGCTTCCTGACCGCCGGCAAGCCGCTGTCCAGCGCCGCCACCGCAGCACTGCAGCGGCACCCGTGGCCGGGCAACGTGCGCGAACTGCGCAACGTGATCCAGCGTGCCGAACTGCTGGCCACCGGCAACCGCATCGAAGTGGCCGATCTCAACCTGCCGCGCACAGCCATCGCACCGCGACCGGCACCCAGCGCAGGCAATGATCCCGACCGCGCACGCATCGAGGATGTACTGGCGCGCAACCATGGCGTCATCGCCCAGGCTGCCGCCGAGCTCGGCCTGAGCCGCCAGGCGCTGTACCGGCGCATGGACCGCCACGGTATTCCACGCGAATGAAACGACGCTCGTTCACTTTCCGCCTGTTCCTGCGCCTGCTGCCGGTGTTGGCACTGGCTGCGGCACTACCGTGGCTGCTGGCCTACTGGATGGACCATGGTTGGGTGGTGACCACGGTATCGGCGCTGGTCCTGCTGTCGCTGATGTGGTGGACCCTGCGCCGTGCCACCGCACCGGTACGCTCGCTGATGCGTGCCCTGGCGGGTACCACCAGCAGTTACCGCGACGGCGAATACAACTTCGGCGTGCACTGGCCTGGGAACGACGAGCTGGGCGACCTGGTGCAGGCCCACCGCGAACTGGGCGACGTGCTGCGCGCGCAGCGACAGGGCCTGGTGCAACGTGAGCTGCTGCTGGACACCATGGTGCAGAACACGCCGGTGGCGATGCTGCTGATCGCCTCCGGCGGTGATGGCGTCGCCCGCGTGGTGTTCTCCAACCTGGCGGCGCGCAAGCTGCTGCACGGCGGCTGGAAGCTGGAGGGCCAGCGCCTGGAAGACGTGCTGGAACAGGTGCCGGTGGAACTGCGCGATGCCATCGCCCGTGGCGGTGACAGCCTGTTTGCGGTGCACGCCGAAGGCGAGGATGGCGACGAGGACGATGAGCAGGTCTA
Source organism: Stenotrophomonas maltophilia (assembly GCF_013464915.1). GTDB lineage: Bacteria > Pseudomonadota > Gammaproteobacteria > Xanthomonadales > Xanthomonadaceae > Stenotrophomonas > Stenotrophomonas maltophilia_AT. The sequence goes on along the minus strand of NZ_RAVT01000019.1, from coordinate 25,455 downwards.
CCACCTCTCGCGCCGCGCGTTCCAGCTCAACGGCCGCCCGCACGACCTGCTGCTGGTGCGGCTGCTGACCGCCGAACTGCGGCGCCAGGAGGTGCAGACCTGGAAGAAGGTGATCCGGGTGATCAGCCACGAGCTCAACAACTCGCTGGCGCCGATCGCTTCGCTCGCCCATTCCGGCGGCGTGCTGGTGCAGCGCGAGCGCTTCGACCGGCTGCCGGAGATCTTCACCACCATCGAAGACCGCGCACGCCACCTGGAAGGTTTCATCCGCGGCTACGCGCGCTTTGCCAAGTTGCCACAGCCGCAGCTGCAGACCGTGCACTGGGCACCGTTCCTGTCCAGCCTGCGCCAGCAGATTCCGTTCGGCATGGAACGTGAGCCGGACGAGGAGCTGAGCAGTCGCATCGACATCGCGCAGTTCGGGCAGGCGCTGTTGAACCTGCTGAAGAACGCGCATGAAGCCTGCGCCGAAGCCGAGCCGCCCAACGATGACGTGCAGGTACAGCTGACGCGGCTGCCGCAGTGGCTGCGCCTGGACGTGCTTGATCGTGGCAAGGGCATGAACGAACAGGTGCTGCAGAACGCACTGATGCCGTTCTATTCGACCAAGCGCAACGGCACCGGGCTGGGGCTGGCGCTGACGCGCGAGATCGTGGAGGCGCACGGCGGACGCGTGTCACTGCAGAATCGCGGTGATGGCGGGTTGTGCGTGTCGATCCTGCTGCCGGTGGGTTGAGCGGGCCAACGGGGTTGCCGGTAGTCTCCGACCCTGGTCGGCCAGTCAGCAGATCCACGCCATGCGTGGATATGCCGACCAAGGTCGGCAGCTACCAGACGCGCCGCATCGCCACGCGCAGATGCATCGGAAACCCGAGCGCGGCCTCTTCGGCCATCACCGCCTGCAGTCCTGCACCCCACTCCGCCTCCGGCGCGGCGACGAACCCTTCGCTGGCATAGAAGGCCGCATTCCACGGCACGTCGGACAACGTGGTCAGCACAGCCGAGCGATAGCCTTCCGCCCGGGCCCGTGCCACTGCATGGCGCAACAACGCGCGCCCATGGCCTTGCCGCGCATGCGCGGGGTCCACGTCCATCTGCAGCACATGGAACTCACCGGCCAGTTCGCCGGCAAGCAGATAGCCGGCGATGCCACCGTCAGCCGCATCCACCACCCACAGCTGCCGGCGCTCGAGGCCCTCCTGTAGTGTCGGCAGATCCAGGCCATGACCGGCGAACACCGGATAGGCCTCATGGCCCTTCAACACCTCGCCGGCGCGCTGCTCGATGCCGGGCAGCACACCGAGTTCATCGGCGCGGGGAATGCGTGGCTCAGGACTTCCTGAGCGGGCGCTTCCAGCCATCGATGGTTTCCTGTCGTGCACGTGCCAGTGTCAGCTTGCCGTCCGGCGCGTTGCGGGTGATGACCGAACCGGCGGCAATGGTCGCGCCGTCGCCAATGGTCACCGGTGCTACCAGCGAACTGTTGGAGCCGATGAACGCGTTGTCACCGATGGTGGTGGTCGACTTGTTCACGCCATCGTAGTTGCAGGTGATGGTGCCAGCGCCGATGTTCACCCTGCTGCCGATCACCGCATCGCCCAGGTAGGTGAGGTGGTTGGCCTTGCTGCCCACACCCAGCGTGACCTTCTTGGTTTCGACGAAGTTGCCGACGTGCACCCCATCGGCCAGCACGGTGCCCGGGCGCAGGCGCGCGAACGGGCCGATCTGCGCCGCACCCTCGGTCACCACGCCCTCCAGATCGCAGTGCGCACGCACTTCAGTGCCCGGCCCGAGGTTGACGTCCTTCAAACGGTTGAACGGACCGACGGTGACGCCGTCGCCGAGCACCACGTCGCCCTCGAGCACGACATCGACGTCGATCAGCACGTCGCTGCCCACGGTGACGGTGCCGCGGATGTCGACCCGTGCCGGGTCGCGCACGCGCGCGCCCTGCGCGCACAGCGCACGCACCGCGCGACGCTGCCAGGCACGCTCCAGCTGCGACAGCTGCCACGGATCGTTCGCCCCTTCGGCTTCCTGCGCGTCGGCCACCAGCGCCATCTCGGCCGGGGTGTACTCGTGCGCGGCGAACGCGAACACGTCGGTCAGGTAGTACTCGCCCTGTGCGTTGCTGTTCGACAGCTGCGACAGCCAGCGGCGCAGCGCGGTAGATTCTGCGGCGATGATGCCGGTGTTGATGATGCGCACGCGCAACTGCTCGTCGCTGGCATCCTTCTGCTCGACGATCGCACCCACCTTGCCTTCGGCATCGCGCAGCACGCGGCCATAGCCGGTCGGGTCATCCACCTCGGCCACCAGCACCGCCAGCCGACCCGGCTGCGCGAGCAGCTCACGCAGGGTCTGCGCACGGATCAGCGGTACGTCGCCGTACAGCACCAGTACCTGTGCAGCATCGGGCACCTGCGGCATCGCCTGCGCGACGGCGTGGCCGGTGCCGAGCTGCTGTGCCTGTTCAGCCCATTGCAGGTCCTGCTGGCCGACGAAGTACTGGCGCACGGCTTCGCCGCCGTGGCCATGGACCACATGGATCGCCGCCGGCTGGAGCTCACGGGCCGCATCGATCACGTGCGCCAGCATCGGCTGGCCCGCGATCGGCTGCAGCACCTTCGGCAGCACCGACTTCATGCGCTTGCCAGCGCCGGCGGCGAGGATGATGACGTGCAGGGCTTGGGTCATGGAACGGTAGTCCGTGGTTCGTTGCCGGTGATTCTAGAGCGTGCGCCGTTAACATGGGCATCCCTCCCCCTTCGCCATGCCGATGAGCCTCATCCGCCAGGGAAGCGCCTACCTCGTCATCGGGCTCGTGCAGCTGCTGCTCGACTGGCTGGTGTTCGTGGCCGCCACCGCGCTGGGCATGCCGGTTGCGCCGGCCAACGTGGCCGGGCGCGTGGCCGGCATGCTGCTGGGCTTCTGGCTCAACGGCCGCTACACCTTTGCCGAGGCGGGCGCACATAGACTTGGCTGGAAGCGCTTTGCCCGCTTCTTCGGCCTATGGCTGCTGATGACCGTGGCGAGCACGCTGCTGGTGAGCCTGGTCGATCATGCGCTCGGCCTGCGGTACACCTGGCTGGCCAAGCCGCTGGTGGAGGGCGCGCTGGCCTTCGTGTCGTTCCTGCTGATGCGGTACGTGGTGTATCGCTGATACGGGGTGGGATTCTGGATGCCGGATCGGGATCGGGATCGGGATTCGGGATCGGGATCGGGATCGGGATCGGGATCGGGATCGGTAGAGTCGACTGTTAGTCGACTGCTCTTCCATCAGGTCGCGAGAATGCCGCGCTGCGCGCGATAGTCGACTGACAGTCGACTCTACCCAGGCGGGCCTGCCCCGCTCCAAACAAAAACGCCGGCACAAGGCCGGCGTTCTCGTGGATGCAGCGCGTGAGCCTCAGTGCTTGAGGGTCTTGCGCAGGCGCTCCAGGGCCTGCAGCTGGACGACGGCTTCGGCCAGCTTCTGCTGGGCTTCAGCCACTTCCATCGCTTCGCCGCGGTTGGCCAGGATGCGCTCGGCTTCTTCCTTGGCCTTGCGGACCGAGGCTTCGTCGATGTCCTGCGCGCGGATCGCGGTGTCGGCCAGCACGGTCACCACCTGCGGCTGCACTTCCAGGATGCCGCCGGAAATGGCGAAATCCAGCTGCTCGCCGTTCGGCGTGGTCACCACCACCTTGCCCGGCTTCAGGCGGGTGATCAGCGGTGCGTGCTTGGGCGCGATGCCCAGTTCGCCCAGCTCACCGGTGGCCACGACCAGGGTCGCTTCGCCACGGAAGATTTCCTGCTCGGCGCTGACGATGTCGCAACGGATCGTGCTCATGCAAATCTCTTCGCTGTTCGCGGCGGCGCAATGCCACCGTGGGAGTCCACCGGCGCGGGCGGTTGCCCGGCACCGGCGTCAGGTCGGGCAGGATCGCTCCCGCCCGTCCCGGATCAGGCCTTCTCGGCCATCTTCTTGGCCTTCTCGACCGCTTCTTCGATGCCGCCGACCATGTAGAACGCCTGCTCCGGCAGGTGGTCGTACTCGCCATCGACGATGGCCTTGAAGCCACGGATGGTGTCCTTCAGCGGCACGTACTTGCCCGGCGAACCGGTGAACACTTCGGCCACGTGGAACGGCTGGCTGAAGAAGCGCTCGATCTTACGGGCGCGCGACACGGCCTGCTTGTCCTCTTCGGACAGTTCGTCCATGCCCAGGATCGCGATGATGTCCTTCAGTTCCTTGTACTTCTGCAGGGTCTGCTGGACGCGCTGGGCGGTGTCGTAGTGCTCGTGGCCGATGACCAGCGGGTCCATCTGGCGGCTGGTGGAGTCCAGCGGATCGACGGCCGGGTAGATACCCAGCGAGGCGATCGAACGCGACAGGGTCACGGTCGAGTCCAGGTGGGCGAAGGTGGTCGCCGGCGACGGGTCGGTCAGGTCATCCGCAGGAACGTAGACGGCCTGGATCGAGGTGATCGAACCGTTCTTGGTCGAGGTGATGCGTTCCTGCAGGACGCCCATTTCCTCGGCCAGGGTCGGCTGGTAACCCACGGCGGACGGCATACGGCCCAGCAGTGCCGACACTTCGGTACCGGCCAGGGTGTAGCGGTAGATGTTGTCGACGAACAGCAGGACGTCCTTGCCCTTGCCGTTTTCGTCCTTCTCGTCGCGGAAGTACTCGGCCATGGTCAGGCCGGTCAGGGCGACGCGCAGACGGTTGCCCGGCGGCTCGTTCATCTGGCCGTACACCATCGCCACCTTGTCCAGGACGTTGGAGTCCTTCATTTCGTGGTAGAAGTCGTTGCCCTCACGGGTACGCTCACCCACGCCGGCGAACACGGACAGACCGCTGTGCGCCTTGGCGATGTTGTTGATCAGTTCCATCATGTTGACGGTCTTGCCGACGCCGGCGCCGCCGAACAGGCCGACCTTGCCGCCCTTGGCGAACGGGCACATCAGGTCGATGACCTTGATGCCGGTTTCCAGCAGTTCGGTGGCCGGGGACTGGTCTTCGTACGACGGGGCCGCACGGTGGATTTCCCAGCTGTCGCTGGCGGCCACCGGGCCGGCTTCGTCGATCGGACGGCCCAGCACGTCCATGATGCGGCCCAGGGTGCCGGCGCCGACCGGCACGGAGATGCCGCGGTTGGTGTTGACGGCAACCAGGTTGCGCTTCAGGCCGTCGGTGGAACCGAGGGCGATGGTACGCACCACGCCGTCGCCCAGCTGCTGCTGGACTTCGAGGGTGATCTCGGTGTTTTCGACCTTCAGTGCGTCGTACACCTTCGGCACCGACTCACGCGGGAATTCGACGTCGACGACCGCGCCGATGATCTGAACGATCTTGCCCTGACTCATTGCTGCATCCTCTAATGTGTGCTTTGAACGAACGCGGTCAGACTGCTGCCGCGCCGCCGACGATTTCGGAGATTTCCTGGGTGATCGCTGCCTGGCGCGCCTTGTTGTAGACGAGCTGCAGGGTGCCGATCAGCTTGTTGGCGTTGTCGCTCGCCGCCTTCATCGCAACCATGCGTGCCGCATGCTCGGAGGCGACGTTTTCCAGCAGTGCCTGGTACACCAGCGACTCGATGTAACGCGTCATCACGTGCTCCAGCACGGTCGCGGCATCGGGCTCGTAGAGGTAGTCCCAGTCGTGGTGAGCGACCTGCTTCTCAGCCGGCGGCAGCGGCAGCAGCTGATCGAAGCTGGCCTTCTGCGTCATGGTGTTCACGAAGCGGTTGTAGACCAGGTACACGCGGTCGACCTTGCCTTCGGTGAAGGCATCGAGCATGACCTTGATCACACCGATCAGCGATTCCAGCTTCGGCACGTCGCCGATGTGGGTCACGCTGCCGACCATGTTGACCTTCACGCGGCGGAAGAAGGTCGATGCCTTCTGGCCGATGGTCACCAGGTCCACTTCCGCACCCTTGTCCTGCCATGCCTTGGCTTCGCCCAGCATCTTGCGGAACAGGTTGTTGTTCAGGCCGCCGGCCAGGCCGCGATCGGAGGAGATCACGATGAAACCGACCCGCTTGACCTGCTCGCGCTCGACCAGGAACGGATGCTGGTAGTCGGTGCTGGCCTGGGCCAGATGACCGATCACCTGCTTCATCGCCTGCGCGTACGGACGCGAGGTCTTCATCCGATCCTGCGCCTTGCGGATCTTGGAGGCCGAGACCATTTCCAGGGCGCGCGTCACCTTGCGGGTGTTCTGCACGCTCTTGATCTTGGTTTTGATTTCGCGTCCGCTTGCCATCTTTTGTTTCCCGTGGCGCGGGGCTGGTGCCCCGCGTTGTTCAACCGTTTGTCATCTGGTCCAGCGGAGCCCGCGGCTCCGCTCTACAGGACCGCGATTACCAGCTGCCGGTGGTCTTGAACTCGGCGATGCCCTTCTTGAAGGCACCTTCGATGTCGTTGTCCCAACCGCCGGTGGCGTTGACCTTGCTGACCAGTTCGCCCTGGGTGTTGGCGAAGTGGGCGTGCAGGCCTTCTTCGAACGCCAGCAGCTTGTTGACCGGCACGTCGTCGAGGTAACCCTCGTTGACGGCGTAGATCGACAGCGCCTGGTTGGCGATCGACATCGGCGCGTACTGCTTCTGCTTCATCAGCTCGGTAACGCGCTGGCCACGCTCCAGCTGCTTGCGGGTCGCTTCGTCCAGGTCCGAGGCGAACTGCGCGAACGCAGCCAGCTCACGGTACTGGGCCAGCGAGATACGGATGCCGCCCGACAGCTTCTTGATGATCTTGGTCTGGGCCGAGCCACCGACGCGCGACACCGAGATACCGGCGTTCACGGCCGGGCGGATGCCGGCGTTGAACAGGTCGGTTTCCAGGAAGATCTGGCCGTCGGTGATCGAGATCACGTTGGTCGGAACGAAGGCGGACACGTCGCCGGCCTGGGTTTCGATGATCGGCAGTGCGGTCAGCGAACCGGTCTTGCCGGTGACCTTGCCTTCGGTGAACTTCTCGACGTATTCCTCGGACACGCGGGCAGCGCGCTCGAGCAGACGGGAGTGCAGGTAGAACACGTCACCCGGGTAGGCTTCACGGCCCGGCGGGCGCTTCAGCAGCAGCGAGATCTGGCGGTAGGCGACAGCCTGCTTGGACAGATCGTCGTACACGATCAGCGCGTCTTCGCCGCGGTCCATGAAGTACTCACCCATGGTGCAGCCCGAGTAGGCGCTGATGTACTGCATGGCAGCCGATTCGGAAGCGGTCGCGGCCACCACGATGGTGTGGGCCAGCGCGCCGTTCTCTTCCAGCTTGCGCACGATGTTGGCGATGGTCGAAGCCTTCTGGCCGATCGCAACGTACACGCACTTGATGCCGGTGCCCTTCTGGTTGATCACCGCATCGATGGCCATCGCGGTCTTGCCGGTCTGGCGATCGCCGATGATCAGCTCGCGCTGGCCACGGCCGATCGGGATCATCGCGTCGACCGACTTGTAACCGGTCTGCACCGGCTGGTCGACCGACTTGCGCCAGATCACGCCCGGCGCAACACGCTCCACCGGAGCGGTCAGGTCGGTGCCCAGCGGGCCCTTGCCGTCGATCGGCTCGCCCAGCGCGTTCACGACGCGGCCCAGCAGTTCCGGACCGACCGGCACTTCCAGGATGCGGCCGGTGGTCTTGGCGACGTCGCCTTCGCGCAGGTGCTCGTAGTCACCCAGGACCACGGCGCCGACCGAGTCGCGCTCCAGGTTCAGGGCCAGGGCGAAGGTGTTGTTCGGCAGTTCGATCATTTCGCCCTGCATCACGTCGGCCAGACCGAAGATGCGCACGATGCCGTCGGACACGCTGGTCACGGTGCCTTCGTTGCGCGATTCCGCGGCCAGCTTGACCTTCTCGATGCGGTTCTTGATCAGTTCGCTGATTTCGGAGGGGTTGAGCGTGGTTGCCATCGTCAAGTCCTAGTGCCGGCAGCGGGGCCGGACGTTAAATGAATTCAGTTAGCGAGCGCGGTCTGCAGACGGGCCAGCTTGCCCTTCAGCGAACCATCGATGACCACGTCGCCGGCGTCGATCACGGCGCCGCCGATCAGCGAGGCATCGACCGCGGTGGTCACGTCGACCTCGCGGTTGAAGCGCTTGCGCAGCGCGACCTTGATCGCGTCCAGCTCACCGGCCGACAGTTCGGCGGCCGAGGTGACGGTGGCCTTGACCACGTGCTCGGCTTCGGCGCGCAGGGCGTCGAACATGCCGGAGATTTCCGGCAGCAGCGGCAGACGATGCGATTCGGCCAGGATGGCCAGGAAGCGCGAGTAGGTCTCGCCGTGGGACGCCGGCGCCAGCAGGGCGACGGCGTCGTCACGACCCAGCTCCGGGTTGGCGAGCAGGGCCGCCACGCGCGGGTCGGCGGCGACGTGGGCGGAGAACGCCAGGGCGTCCGACCACGGCGCGAACGCGCCTTCGTCGCGCGCGGTCGCGAACGCGGCGCGGGCGTACGGGCGGGCAAGCGTGAGGGCCTGGCTCATCCTTAGATCTCCGAGGCCAGCTCGTCGAGCAGCGCCTTGTGGGCGTTGGCGTCGATTTCGCGCTTGAGCAGCTTTTCGGCACCGGTCACGGCCAGCACGGACACCTGCTTGCGCAGATCTTCACGGGCACGGTTGGCGGCGGCGTCGATTTCAGCCTGGGCCAGTTCCTTCTGACGGGTGGCTTCGGTGATCGCTTCGTTACGGGCAGCATCAACGATCTGGTTGGCACGTGCGTGGGCCTGATCGATGATCTCGTTGGCCTTGGTGCGTGCTTCCTTCAGCGCTTCGTTGACCTTCTCCTGCGCCTGGGCCAGATCTTTCTGGCTGCGGTCGGCAGCAGCGAGGCCTTCAGCAATCTTCTGCTGGCGCTCTTCGATCGCGTTCATCAGCGGCGGCCAGATCTTGGTCGCGATGATCCAGATCAGACCAGCGAAGGCGAGCGCCTGCGCAAGAAGGGTGAAATTGATATTCATGGTTAGCTCGATCGCTGGTTTCGGGGTGGACGCGCCGCCGTAGCGGCGCATCCGGCCTTCATCCGAAACCGGGTGCATCAGCACCCGGTCGTCTCAAACCGCTGTATCAGCCGGCCAGAGCCTTGGTGACGGCGCCAGCGAAGGCAGCCGACAGCGGGTTGGCGAAGGCCAGCAGCAGGCCGACGGCGACCGAGATGATGAACGCGGCGTCGATCAGGCCGGCGGTGATGAACATGCGGACCTGCAGGACCGGGATCAGTTCCGGCTGGCGGGCGGCCGACTCCAGGAACTTACCAGCCATGATGGCCAGACCCAGACCGGCGCCCAGCGCGGCCAGGCCGATCATGATGCCGACGGCAAGGGCGGTGGAGCTCTGAATCTGCGCGAAGTTGGTCAGGACGGCGAAGTACATGGTTATCTCCAGGAACTTAAGTTGCTAAGGGTGATGAAACGGATGAAGGTTGAAACGCGTTGAAGCTTGAAACTCAGTGAGCGTCTTCCGACAGGCTCAGGTACACGATCGACAGCATCATGAAGATGAAGGCCTGCAGCGGGATCACCAGCAGGTGGAACAGCATCCAGCCGAGGCCGAACACACCACCGGCAATGGCGCCGAAGAAACCGGCACCACCCAGCACCCAGATCAGCAGGAACACGATTTCGCCGCCGAACATGTTGCCGAACAGTCGCATCGCCAGCGAGATCGGCTTGCTCAGCCACTCGACGATGTTGAGGATCAGGTTGAACGGCATCATCCACTTGCCGAACGGCGCCGTCAGGAATTCCTTGATGAAGCCGCCCAGGCCCTTGGACTTGAGCGCGAAGAACAGCATCAGGAAGAACACGCTGATGGCCATGCCCAGGGTGGCATTGACGTCCGCGGTCGGGACCGGCTTCCAGTAGTGCACGCCCACCCATTCCAGCGGCTTGGCGATGAAATCGGCCGGGATCATCTTCAGCAGATTCATCAGCAGAATCCAGAAGAAGATGGTGATGGCGATCGGCGTGACCAGCTTGCTCTTGCCGTGGTAGGTGTCCTTGGCCTGGCGGTCAACGAACTCCAGGCAGATTTCCACGAAGGCCTGCCACTTGCCCGGCACACCGGCGGTGGCCTTGCGGGTGCCCAGCCAGAACGCGACAACGATCACAAGGCCCATCAGGACCGCGGTGAGGAAGGTATCGACGTGGATATGCCAGAACATACCCTCACCCTTGCCGACCGGCGCGGTCAGGTTGTGCAGGTGATGCTGGATGTAGCTGGTAGGGGTTAGAGCCTCGCCCGCCATGTGTCCGGAACCTTCAGTTAATTGAATTCTGTCAACGCCTGGCCATCGCCAGGACCTGGAACATCAAGCCGACGGCGATACCGGCCAACAGCGCCAATGCAGGCAGCTTGAAGACCAGGAACCCCACCAGCAGGACGCCGAAAACCACGACCCACTTGGCCACGATGGCAATGATCAGGCGAGCCATCGCCGATCCTGCGGCCAGTGCCCCACCGCCCAGTGCCATCCGTGCCGCCACCCAGCCACCGGCCGAAATGGCCACACCGGACGCCAATGCGCCGAGGGCGTATTTCGGACCTACCAGCAGGAAGGCCAGGGCCAGGACAGCCACTGCGGCCAGCGGGTAGACCGCGGCGCGCAGCATCAGTCGCCGACCCGCATCAACGGAGTTCAGCACAGGACGTCCCGCGTGGTTGCAAGTGGAGGGCTGAGGCGGCTACAGCAGGGGGGCCTCATCGAGCCGCCAAATTATAGCAATGGGACAATTTGCGAGACAACCGCTCCCTGTTCATCCCGGGAAGCCGCAAGTTGCGGTAACGGTTACATTTTTGCGTGCCACCCGGGGGACAATGACGTCCGCGTGATGCTGCACCGCAGTATTGAACTTTGGTCGCAGGCCGCGGAACTTTCGCCGAATGCACCGGTCCGATCTTTCGACCTGCCTGCAGCAACCTCGTCGACGCTTCGCCCCGCAGGTCCCACGATGGCCCCGAAGCCCCGCTCCGGGGCCATCTTTTTGCATCGTGGCGACAGTGCTGAACCGTGCACATCGCGTGGACCATACGTTCACGGATGGTGGACGGCGATGTCCGGCACAGTGGCCTTCATTCTGATGAACCACTGCAAGGACTCTTCGATGCGCTCCGTACCCACCCTGCTCGCCCTCTCCCTGCTCGCCGCCGGCGCCTCGTTCGCCACTGCCGCCCACGCCGCCGAAGGCGATGACCGCTTCGCCCTGCGCCTGGGTGCGATGAACATCGACTCGGACAACACGATCCGCGGCAAGACCAACGTGGCCGGCCAGGACATCGGCTTCTCCGAGGACTTCAAGCTGGGTGGCAAGGAGTGGGAACCGCGCATCGACGGCATGTTCCGCATCAGCAACCGCCAGCGCCTGCTGTTCAACTACTTCAAGTACGACAAGGACCGCCGCGAGACCCTCGGCCAGGACATTTCCTTCGGGGACGTCAACGTGCCGTCCGGCAGCTTCGTCAAGGGCGAGCTGAAGTACCAGGTGGCCAGCCTGGTCTATGACTACTCGGTGGTAGACACCGACACCTTCGACCTCGGCCTGCAGATTGGTGCCGAGTACGCCAAGGTGAGCAGCAAGGCCTACGCCGACCTGGGCACCGTCTACGAGGGCCAGTTCCTCAACGAAAAGACCGACGGTGTAGCACCGGTGGTCGGCGCGCGCCTGAGCTTCACGCCGTCGGAGAAGTGGATGATCACGCTGCAGGGCCAGTACCTCAACACGCGCTGGGGCAGCTTCGACGACTACAAGGGTGACCTGAGCCGCGCCAACGCCATCGTCGATTACCGCTTCACCAGGAACTTCGGCGTGTTCGCCGGCTACGACTGGTTCAAGCTCGATGCGGACAAGAAGGGCAGCGACGGCACCATCGGCCTGAAGCAGGAATTCAAGGGCCCGGTGGCGGGCGTCAGCTTCGTGTTCTGATCCCCCGCCCCTTCCACGGCACCCTCTCTCCTGACGCGGCCTCCGGAATATCGGGGCCGCGTTTTTTTGTGGATTCCTGACAGAAGAGCAGAAGCAGGTTGGTCGAGCGCTGGAGGGAGCGGGGGCTGCGTGCGAATGTCCCCCGGCGCCGGCCTGCGGCCGGCACCTCCTCCTTTACTTCGCACACATCCCCCGCTCCCTCCGCGTGCCAGGCATCCAGGCGGCTTGGGCAGGGCGCTCGGCCGTCCGCAAGCCGAGCCGCAGCGCGGGTGGCGGGCGTTTGGACAAAGTAAAGGAGGAGGCGACCGCCACAGGCGGGCAACGGGGGACATTTGTCCAAACGCCTGCCACCCGTGCTGCGGCCCGAACGCTCGCAATGAGAGTGATCGAAGCCCAACAAAAAAGCCCCGGCAGAGGCCAGGGCTTTTTCGTTCGCGAAGGCGCGGACGCCTTACTTCTTCTTCGGCATGTACAGATCGGTGATGGTGCCGTCGTAGATTTCCGAAGCCATCGCCACCGATTCGCTCAGCGTCGGGTGCGCGTGGATGGTGTGGCCGATGTCTTCGGCTTCCGCACCCATCTCGATGGCCAGGCCGATCTCGGCCAGCAGGTCACCAGCGTGCACGCCGACGATCGCGCCACCGATGATGCGGTGGGTTTCCTCGTCGAAGATCAGCTTGGTGAAGCCCTCGGTACGGCCGATGCCGATCGCGCGGCCACTGGCGGCCCACGGGAACTTGGCCACGCCGACCTTCAGGCCCTTGGCCTTGGCTTCGGTCTCGGTCACGCCGACCCAGGCGATTTCCGGGTTGGTGTAGGCCACCGACGGAATCACGCGGGCGACCCATTCCTTCTTGTGGCCAGCCGCCACTTCAGCCGCCAGCTTGCCCTCGTGCGTGGCCTTGTGGGCCAGCATCGGGTTGCCGACGATGTCGCCGATGGCAAAGATGTGCGGCACGTTGGTGCGCATCTGGCGATCCACCGGGATGAAGCCGCGGTCGGTGACCTGCACGCCCGCCTTCTCGGCATCGATCTTCTTGCCGTTCGGCGAGCGGCCCACGGCCACCAGCACGCGGTCGAAGGTGCCCTGCGCCAGCGCGGGCGCCTGGCCTTCCTCGGCGGCTTCGAAGGTGACGGTGATGCCCTTGGCATCGGCGGTGACGCCCGAGGCCTTGGTCTTCAGGTGGACTTCGATGCCCTGCTTCTTAAGGCGGTCGGCCAGCGGCTTGACCAGGTCCTTGTCGGCGCCCGGCATCAGCTGGTCCATGAACTCGACCACGGTGACCTTGCTGCCCAGCGCGCCATACACGGTGGCCATTTCCAGGCCGATGATGCCGCCGCCGACGACCAGCAGCGAGCCCGGCACTTCGGCCAGCTCCAGCGCGTCGGTGGAATCCATCACGCGCGTGTCGTCCCAAGGGAAGTTGGGCAGCTTCACTGCCTGCGAACCGGCGGCGATGATGCACTTCTGGAAGCGCAGCAGCTGGGTGCTGCCGTCAGCGGCGGTGATTTCCAGTTCATTGGCCGAAACAAACCTGCCGACGCCCTGCACGCTGCGGACCTTGCGCTGCTTGGCCATGCCGGCCAGGCCCTTGGTCAGCTGGTTGACGACCTTTTCCTTGTACTGGCGCAGCTTGTCCAGGGTGATGGTCGGCTTGCCGAACTCGACGCCGAAATCACCGGCATGGGCCACTTCGTCGATGACCGCTGCCGCGTGCAGCAGCGCCTTGGACGGAATGCAGCCGACGTTGAGGCAGACGCCGCCGAGGCTGGCGTAGCGCTCGACCAGCACCGTATCCAGGCCGACGTCGGCGGCGCGGAAAGCAGCGGTGTAGCCGCCCGGGCCCGAGCCCAGCACGACCATTTCGCATTCGATGTCGGCCGGCTTGCCGCTGGACAGCGCCGGCTTCGGTGCGGCCGGCTCGGCCGGGGCGCGGTGCGACGGGGTCACCGGCGGCTTGCTGGCCGGAGCGGCCGCTGCCGGGGCCGGCACTTCGGCGGCGCCTTCAGCGTCCAGCACCACGACCACGGCACCTTCGGACAGGGTGTCGCCCAGCTTGACCTTGATTTCCTTGACCACACCGGCGGCCGAGGACGGCACTTCCAGGGTGGCCTTGTCCGATTCCAGGGTCACCAGACCCTGATCCTTCTTCACCGTGTCGCCGACGGCGACCAACACTTCGATCACCGGCACATCGCTGTAATCGCCGATGTCGGGAACCTTGACTTCAATCGTGGCCATGGTGGGTTTTCCTCGTGCCCGCCCGGCATGGCCGGTGGGCTGTCACTGCATCTGTTCACGCGGCCGCGCCWGGGGCTGCGGCCGCACGGTGGGGGCGAAGCGGTGCCTTACAGCAGCACGCGGCGCATGTCGGCCAGTACCTGCGACAGGTACGTGGTGAAGCGTGCGGCCAGGGCACCATCGATGACGCGGTGGTCGTAGCTCAGCGACAGCGGCAGCATCAGCTTCGGCGCGAATTCCTTGCCGTTCCAGACCGGCTGGATGGAGGACTTGGAGACGCCGAGGATGGCCACTTCCGGTGCATTGACGATCGGGGTGAACGCGGTGCCACCGATGCCACCCAGCGAGCTGATCGAGAAGCAGCCACCGCTCATGTCGGCCGGGCCCAGCTTGCCGTCGCGCGCCTTCTTGGCCAGTTCGCCGGTTTCCTGCGCGATCTGCACCACGCCCTTCTTGTCCACGTCGCGGATGACCGGCACGACCAGGCCGTTCGGCGTATCGGCGGCGAAGCCGATGTGGAAGTACTTCTTCAGGGTCAGGTTTTCACCGCTGGCATCGAGCGAAGCGTTGAATTCCGGGAACTTCTTCAGTGCCGCGGCGCTGGCCTTGATCAGGAAAGCGAGCATGGTCAGCTTGATGCCGGCCTTCTCGTTCTCCTTGTTCAGCGCCACGCGCAGGCCTTCCAGGTCGGTGATGTCGGCCTGCTCGAACTGGGTGACGTGCGGGATCATCGCCCAGTTGCGGGCCAGGTTGGCACCCGAGATCTTCTTGATGCGCGACAGCGGCTGCACTTCGGTCTCGCCGAACTTGCTGAAGTCGACCTTCGGCCACGGCAGCAGGTTCAGGCCACCGCCAGCAGCAACGGCGCCACCGGCAGCCGCCGGCACGCCACCGCTGAGTGCCGCCTTGACGAACTTCTGCACGTCACCCTTGGTGATGCGGCCGCCCTTCTCGGTGCCGCTGATCTGCAGCAGGTCCACGCCCAGTTCGCGGGCGAACACGCGCACGGCCGGGGTGGCGTACGGCACCTTGGCCGGCAGCACGCCATCGGCGTTGAACTGCACCGGCGGGCTTGCCGGGGTGCCGGCCGACGGCGCGGCAGCAACCGGAGCCGCAGCCGGGGCCGGTGCGGCAGCCTGCGGAGCGGCCGGTGCAGCCGCCGGGGCCGGAGCGGCCGCCTTGGCCGGTGCCGGCGCGGCAGCACCTTCGGCTTCGATGATGGCGACCACATTGCCCTGCGACAGAGTGTCGCCAACCTTGACCTTGATCTCCTTGACCACACCGGCCACCGAAGACGGCACCTCCATGGTGGCCTTGTCGCTTTCCAGCGTGACCAGGCCCTGGTCCTTCTTGACCGTGTCGCCGACGGCGACCAGCACTTCGATGACCGGGATGCCGGAGTAATCGCCGATATCCGGCACCAGCGCTTCCACCGCACCGCCGCTGGCAGCCGGGGCAGCCGGAGCAGCCGGAGCAGCAGCGGCCGGAGCCGGTGCGCTCTGGGCAGCCGCAGCCGGGGCAGCGGCCTTGGCCGGTGCGGGAGCGGCAGCTGCCGGCGCAGCGGCCTCGCCTTCGGCCACTTCGATCAGCGCCACGACCTTGCCCTCGGACAGGCTGTCGCCAACCTTGACCTTCAGTTCCTTGACCACACCGGCCACCGAGGACGGCACTTCCATCGTGGCCTTGTCGCTTTCCAGCGTCACCAGGCCCTGGTCCTTCCTGACCGTATCGCCGACGGCGACAAGCACCTCGATTACCGGGATATCGCTGTAGTCACCGATATCGGGGACAAGTGCTTCCTTGATTTCGGCCATGGGGATAACTCCGGCAATCTGGTGTAGGGAAACGTCTATTGTGCGGCCAGCGGGGGCCAGCGCCAACCGTTACAGGTGTTTTCAGTACGCACGCAGCCGGGACAGGCTGTTGCCCATGGGGTGCGGCCCCGACCAGTCGGTAGCGTATTGTCCGGACGATGTCCGCTTCATGTCGCCAGTGCGTCGGCCACCGGCTGCCAGGCCACACGCAGGCGCGGCAACGACCAGGCCGCATTGGCCGGGCTGGTGGAAGGCAGCGCCAGCAGCCGGGGTGGGGCCTCCAGCCGTGGCAGCACCCAGCGCTGGAACGCCAGCATCGATGCACCACCATTGCAACCGATCAGCTCCAGCTCAGGAAGAGAAGCGATCAATGCCGGCAGCGCATTGGGCACTTCCGTGCCGCGCACGATGTGCGCATCCAGGCTGCCGCGACGTTCGCATTGGCCGATCACATCCCACAGGCCGACACCTGCCGCCCGCACTGCCTGCAACCGCTGTGCATACGGCAGGCCTGCATCAAACCCGCAGATATCAGCCATCAGCGACCAGAAACGATTGCGTGGATGGGCGTAGTAGCGCTGCTCCTGCAACGACGCCGCGCCCGGCATCGAGCCCAGCAACAGCACCCGGCACTGCACGTTCACCTGCGCTTGCAGGCCGATGCACAACGTTGCTTCGCTCACATCTTCTCCAACTGCATGAATGTCGGCGCGCGCGGAAAACCCCATGGAAACAGGCTTTTCGCACTGATCGCTGAACAAGGAGAACTATTTTTTAACGCGCGTCGGATTCGATTCATGTTGAGGCGACTACGGTGTGCTCGCCCCGCAACCGGGGGCCCAAAACAAGAAACACTAGGAGATACCCCCATGCGCTCCATCCGTATCCTCAGTCTCGCCCTGCTGACCTCCGCCGCCTTCGCGCCGGCCGCTTTCGCCCAGGACAGCAGCTCCACCGATACCGCTTCGGGCAAGCATTTTGCCGTGGTTGGCGGCGTCGCGCTGCTGCAGCCGAAGAATGATCCGATCGACGGCATCAAGAAGGTCGATGGCGGCCCGGCGCCGACCGTCAGCTTCAGCTACTACATCAACGACAACTGGGCCGTTGAACTGTGGGGCGCCGCCGACAAGTTCGACCACAAGGTGAAGGGCCCGAACAATGCCCGCCTGGGCAACGTCGAGCAGCAGCCGGTCGCGCTGAGCGGCCAGTACCACTTCGGCCAGGCTGACAACGTGTTCCGTCCGTTCGTGGGCGTGGGCTACTACCAGTCCAGCTTCAGCAATGAAACGCTGGCTGACGGCAGCAGCTCCGACATCCGCCTCAAGGATGCCAAGGGCGTGATCGGCACCGTCGGCGTGGACATGAACATCAACTCGACCTGGTTCGCCCGTGCCGATGCCCGCTACATGCGTTCGCGTCCGGACGTGAAGGTCGGCGGCGAGAAGATCGGCGAAGCCAAGATGGATCCGTGGACCGTCGGCTTCGGCATCGGCGCCCGCTTCTGATCCAGGCAGCACCGGCTTCATTGATGTAACGCGACGGGCCCTGCGGGGCCCGTCGTCGTTTCCGTCACCCACGTTCCGCCTGTAGAGCCGAGCCCATGCTCGGCTGCATTTTTTGTAGAGTCGAGCTTGCCCGGCCACCCGGAAAGCAGCCGAGCATGGGCTCGGCTCTACATAATCAGGACACGGAGGCGCGATGGACGAAGTCGACCTGCTGGTGATCGGTGGCGGAATCAACGGCGCCGGCATCGCCCGTGATGCAGCCGGCCGCGGCCTGCGGGCGCTGTTGTGCGAGCAGGATGACCTGGCCGCGCACACCTCCAGCGCCAGCAGCAAACTGATCCACGGCGGCCTGCGCTACCTGGAGCAAGGCCAGTTCGGACTGGTGCGCAAGGCACTGGGTGAACGCGAAGTGGTGCGCCGGCAGGCACCCCATCTGGTCCGTCCGTTGCGCTTCGTACTGCCATGGGAACCCCACCTGCGACCGCGCTGGATGCTGCGCGCGGGCCTGTGGCTGTATGACAATCTCGGCCGACGCAGCCCGACTTTCCCCGCCTCGCGCGCACTGGACCTGCAACGCGACCCGCTCGGGCCCTGGCTCTCCCCGGATCTGCGGCAGGCCTTCAGCTACGCCGATGCGCAGGTGGATGACGCGCGGCTGGTGCTGCTCAACGCGTTGGACGCCGCCCAGCGTGGCGCACGGGTACATGTGCGCAGCCGCTGCATCGGACTGCGCCCTGTGCAGGGCCGTTGGCAGGCCACGCTGGAAGCCACCGACGGCCGGCAGCAAACGGTGATCGCCCACGCCGTTGCCAATGCGGCCGGCCCCTGGGCAGGAGGCCTGCTGGAACGGATGCAGGCGCGCGATGGCGGCCCCGCCCTGCGCCTGGTACAGGGCAGCCACATCGTACTGCGCCGGCCCTGGCCCGATGACAGTGCCTGCCTGCTTCAGCAGCCCGATGGCCGCGTGGTGTTCCTGCTGCCCTTCGCCCACGACCACCTGCTGGTCGGCACCACCGACACCGACTACCGCGGCGACCCGGCCCGGTGCAGCGTGCTGCCTTCCGAAGTGGCCTACCTGTGCGAGGCCGCCAACCGCTACCTGCGCGAGCCGATCGCCCCGCAGGATGTGGTCTGGCAGTTCGCAGGGGTACGCCCGCTGCTGGCCGATCCGGACCCGCGTGCAGCGAAACTGAGCCGTGACTATCGCCTGCAACTGCAGTCCGGCCCGGCGCCTGCGCTGCATGTGCTGGGCGGCAAGCTGACCACGTACCGGGTACTGGCCGAAGAAGCGCTGGACCTGCTGCGCCCTGCCCTGCCGCAGATGGGACCAGCATGGACGGCAGCAGGCCATCCGCTGCCGGGCAGCGACTGGGGCGACGCCGCGCAGGCACGCCTGCACCTGCAGGCACTGGCACCGTGGTTGCCCTCCGATACGGCACAGCGCTGGGCCGGGGCCTACGGCAGCCGCAGTGCTGCGCTGCTGCAGGATGCGCGCAGCCTGGAGGATCTTGGCGAGGACTTTGGTGCAGGCCTGCACGCGCGCGAGGTCGCCTTCCTGCGTGACCACGAATGGGCACGCAGCGCCGAGGACGTGCTGTGGCGACGCAGCAAGCTGGGCCTGCGGATGGACGCTGCCCAGGTGGCACGGCTGCAGGCGTGGATGTCGCAACGGTAGCGCCGGGCCATGCGCGGCGGTTCGCAGTGGCGCCGGGCATGGCCTGGCGCTACCGATGCTTTAGGATTTCCCCATCGCTACCGGAGACGCTGCATGACGCCCCGCTACGTGCTGGCCATCGACCAGGGCACCACCAGTTCGCGCGCGATCCTGTTCGACCGTGCTGGCGACATCGTCGGCAGTGCGCAGCGCGAGTTCGCGCAGATCTTCCCGCAACCCGGCTGGGTCGAGCATGACCCGCGCGAGATCCTCACCAGCGTCTATGCCACGCTGACCGAACTGCTCAGCCGCGAACAGATCGATCCGCGTCACATCGCCGCGCTGGGCATCACCAACCAGCGCGAGACCACCGTGGTCTGGGACCGCGCCACCGGCCAGCCGATCCACAATGCCATCGTCTGGCAGTCGCGGCAGAGCCACGCCATCTGCGAGCGGCTGAAGTCCGACGGGCATGAGGCACTGGTCCGCGAACGCACCGGCCTGCTGATCGACGCCTATTTCTCCGCCACCAAGGTGCGCTGGATCCTCGACCATGTGGAAGGTGCGCAGCAACGCGCCGAGCGTGGCGAACTTCTGTTCGGCACCATCGACAGCTGGCTGGTATGGAACCTCAGCGGCGGCCAGGCCCATGTGACCGACTACAGCAACGCCGCGCGCACCCTGCTGTTCAACATCCACACGCTGGACTGGGATGACGACCTGCTGGCGCTGCTGGACATACCCCGCGCGATGCTGCCGCAGGTGCGCGATTCCAGCGCGGTGTATGCGCACACCCGGCCGCAGTTCTTCTTCGACCACCCGATCCCGATCGCCGGCATCGCCGGAGACCAGCAGGCGGCGCTGTTCGGCCAGGCCTGCTTCCAGCCGGGCATGGTCAAGAACACCTATGGCACCGGCTGCTTCATGCTGATGCACACCGGCGCGCAGGCGGTGCGATCCCGTAACGGCCTGCTGACCACCATCGCCTGGGGCCTGGATGGCCGCGTGGAGTATGCGCTGGAAGGCTCGATCTTCATCGCCGGCTCGGTGGTGCAATGGCTGCGCGACGGCCTGCGCATGATCGAGCGTGCCAGTGACAGCCAGGCGTTGGCCGCGCAGGTGCCCGACAGTGGTGGCACCTACCTGGTGCCGGCGTTCGTCGGCCTGGGCGCCCCCTATTGGCGCAGCGATGTGCGCGGCGCGATGTTCGGCCTGACCCGCGGCACCCGCAAGGCACACTTCGTGCGCGCGGCGCTGGAGGCGATGGCGTACCAGACCCGCGACGTCCTTGATGCGATGCAGTCCGATGCGGGCATCGCGCTGACCGAACTGCGCGCCGACGGCGGTGCGATCGGCAACGACTTCCTGGCCGGCTTCCAGGCCGACATCCTTGGCGTGCCGCTGCTGCGGCCGCGGTTGACCGAGACCACTGCGCTGGGCGCGGCCTACCTGGCCGGTCTGGCAGTGGGGTTCTGGTCCAGCCGCGAGCAGATCGCCGCGCAGTGGGGCCTGGACCGGCGCTTCGAGCCACGGATGGAGGTGGCCCGGCGCGAGAAGCTGTATGCCGGGTGGCAGCAGGCCGTGGCGGCCACCCTCGCCTTCCACGTCGACTGACGGTAGTGCCGGCCGCTGGCCGGCAACCCCATGATCCTTGGCGGCGTTTGCAGATTGCCGGCCAGCGGCCGGCACCTACTGCATGGTCAGAACGTCCGTAGCGCCGGTCAGAACGCCGGCAGCACCGCGCCCTTGTACTTGGTCTCGATGAAGGCCTTCACCTGCGGGCTGGTCAGGGCCTTGGCCAGCTTCTGCACGCGGGCGTCGTCCTTGTTGTCCGGCCGCGCGACCAGGAAGTTCACGTACGGCGAATCCTTGCTCTCGATCGCCAGTGCGTCCTGGGTCGGGTTGAGGCCGGCGTCCAGCGCATAATTGGTGTTGATCAAGGCCAGGTCGACCTGGTCCAGCACGCGCGGCAGCATCGCCGAGTCCAGCTCGCGGAACTTCAGGTTCTTCGGGTTGGCGATGATGTCGCGCTGGGTCGACAGGGCATTGGCCGGGTCCTTCAGAGCGATCACGCCGGCCTTGTGCAGCAGGATCAGCGCGCGGCTGTTGTTGCTCGGGTCGTTCGGGATCACCACGTCGGCACCTTCGCGCAGCTCGGCCAGCGACTTGATCTTGCGCGAGTACGCACCGAACGGCTCGATGTGCACGCCGATCACCTTCACCAGATCGGTCTTGCGGTCGCGGTTGTACGCATCCAGGTAAGGTTCGGTCTGGAAATAGTTGGCGTCCACCTGCTTCTGCACCAGCTGGTCGTTGGGCTGCACGTAGTCGTTGAACACGCGCACGTCCAGGTCCACGCCTTCCTGCTTGAGGATCGGCTTGACCACCTCGAGGATCTCGGCGTGCGGCACGGCCGTGGCAGCCACCACCAGCTTCTGCGAGGGTTCGCCGGACTTGCCACAGGCGGTCAGGGCCAGCGCAGCGGCGAGCAGGGGCAGCAACAGGGTCTTCTTCATGGGCGGCGGGGTTCTCGGGGGGAGTGTCAGGATTTTTCGTAGTTGCTCAGGGCCAGCTCGAGCAGCGCCTTGGCCTGCTCGCGCAGCATCACCGGCTCGACGATCTCGGCATCCGAGCCGTAGTGCAGCACGTCCATCAGCAGCTCGCGCGAGACGCTGTACGGCACCTTCAGTTCATAGCGGCCATCGGCCAGGAAGCGGCCCTGCTGCTTGGAGTGCCAATGCTCGTCGGCCACCCAGCGCGCGGCTTTGGCGCTGAACAGAATGGTCGCCCAGCCCTTCGGCGCACCGGAGAAGATGCCGTAGCTGGCACCCAGCTGTTCGTCCAGCTCGCTGTCGGCCACGTCGCGGGCGGTGCTGTCGACGACCCGCGCCTTGTGGATGCGGTCCACGGCGAAGCTGCGCAGGGCTTCGCGGTCATGGTCCCAGGCATCCAGGTACCAGTTGTCGCGGTAATGGGTCAGGCGCTGTGGCGAGACGGTGCGCTTGGTCGGCTCGTCGGTGGAACGGGCACGGTACTCGAACGCCAGCTGGCGGCGCTCCAGCACGGCCGACGCGACACTGCGGAAGCTGCCTTCATCGAACTTGCGTCCGCGGTGCGGGATCACCCGCACACGGTCCACCGGCCAGTTGGAGACACCGGCCTGGGCTGCCAGCAGGCTCTCGATACGCTGCTGCAGCGGCGCCAGCACCGAGGACAGCACGCCGCCGCCGGTCCGCGCCAGAAGGTGCTGCGAGGCCAGCAGGGCATGCAGCTCCTCCGAGCTGAGCCACAGGCCGGGCAGCTCGAAGCGGTCGCTCTCGTCGGCCTGGTAGCGGAAGCCGGCCTCGCCGTCGCCCTCGATCGGTGCCATCAGCGCATCGCGCAGGAAGGCCAGGTCGCGGTAGACGGTGGCACGGGAACAACCGAGCTTGTCCTGCAGGGTCGCCACCGTCACCGGATAGCGCGCGGACTTGAGCAGACGATGCAGGGCGGTGATGCGTTCGTATCGGTCCATACCCCCGATTATGTCCGAGTCGCGGGTCTTGTGTGGGACGTTTGGGCTATCGTGGTCGCCCCCACCCCCATGGAACGCCCGATGCGCCGGTTGCCCGCCCTGTCCCTGCTGGCCTGCCTGCTGCTGGCTGCCTGCGATCGCGCACCGGCGCCGGCCAGTACCGAAGCCCCGGTGCCCGCGGCAGATCCGGCGCAGGCCGTACTGGGCGCCAGCCAACGCTTTGCGGCCCTGAGCAGTTTCCACGCCGAGCTGGAGGTGCTGGGCGCACCACAGCCGGTGCGCAGCGCCATGGACTTCGTCGCCCCCGACCGCTTCCGGGTGCAGACCCCGGCCGGGCCGCAGACGATCATTGGCGACACCATGTTCCTGCAGGCTGACGGCGCGATCCGCCAGGTTCCCACCCCGCCGGGCGTGTTGGAGCAGTGGCGCAATCCTTTGCCGGCCGACGCCCTGCCTGCCGACCTGCAGGCCGAAGACCTGGGCAGCCAAGCGCTGGATGGGGTCGAGACCCGTCATTACCGCCTTCGCGGCGCGCAGGCCGGCGAACGCCTGGAGTACTGGGTGGACGCCCAGGGCCTGCCGAGGCAGATCGTGCGCAGCGGCAGCAGCAATGGCCGCAGTTTCCAGCTGCGCCTGCGCTATTCGCGCTTCAACGACCCGGCATTGCGTATCGATCGGCCCTGAATAGGCGATCGCGGCAACGTTCGCTGAAGCGCGCTTTGGATCGATTCGGACCGCCATCACGCTTCCAGTATCATCACCGGCTGTCAACCGCTTCGGAGAAGCCCGATGTCCCTGCGCGTGTCCCTGCTGATCCCCCTGCTGCTGTGCGCGCCGCTCGCGTATGCACAGGATGCCTCCGAACTGGCGGCGATGTCTTCGCCGTGGAGCGGCAGTGGCGGCGAGCTCGGCTTCGCCTCGGCACGCGGCAACAGCAGCACCGAGAGCTTCAACGGCCGCCTGCGCCTGCGCTACACCGACGGCGACTGGGTGCACAGCATGGACCTGTTCGGCCTGCGCTCCAGCTCCAAGGTGACCGAGACCAACGACGACGGCACCACCACCCGCCGCAACAACACCACCGCCAACCGCTACACCGGCAGCGCCGGCAGCGCGCTGCAGCTGGGCGAGCACCGCCAGCTGACCGCGACGGTACGTACCGAGCGCGACGATTTCGCCACCTACGACCGCCAGAGCTCGTTCGGTCTGGGTTACGGCACCCGCCTGTGGAACACCGAGCGCTTCTCCTTCGACGCGCAGATCGGCCCCGGTGTGCGCCGCACCCACAGCACCGAGGACGACCGCACCCGTACCGGCATGATCGGTCGTGGCCTGTTCGACCTGAAGTACTCGCTGACCGACAACACCGATCTGGTGAACACCCTGCTGGTCGAATCCGGTTCGTACAACACCTTCGGCCAGAACGACTTCGGCGTGTCGGTAAGCATGAACGAGCACCTGGCGCTGAAGGCTGGCTGGCAGGCGCGTTACAACAGTGACGTGGCCGAGGACAAGCGCAAGACCGATACGCTGACCACGATGAACGTGGTCTACAAGTTCAAATAAGCAGAACGGGCGCCCAGGGCGCCCGTTCTGCTTCCGGTAGTGCCGGCCGCTGGCCGGCAACTGCATTCAACTGGGGCACGAGGTTGCCGGCCAGCGGCCGGCACTACCTGCGATGGTTCAGACGTTCAGCAGTTCGCCGGCGCCATCGTCCAGCAGCAGCTTCGCCACGCGCTGGCCCAGCGCTTCCGGATCGCCGGCCGGGCCCACCGCTTCGGCGCGCACCGCACGCCCATCACTGGCACTGCCGACCAGGCCCTGCAGGTGCAGATCATCACCCTGCCACTGCGCGATCGCCGCCACCGGCACATGGCAGCTGCCATGCAGCGCGCGGTTCATCGCCCGCTCGGCTTCCACGCAGGCACGCGTAGCTGCATCATCCAGGCCGGCGAACAACGCCATCAGGCGCGCGTTGCCGCCATCACACTCCACCGCCACTGCGCCCTGCGCCGGGGCCGGCAGCCACTGCGGCGGCTGCAGGCGCGCGACGATGCGCTCGCCCAGGCCCAGCCGTTCCAGCCCGGCCACCGCCAGCACGATGGCGTCGTAGCCACCGTTGTCGAGCTTGGCCAGGCGGGTGTTGACGTTGCCGCGCAGGTCGAGCAGTTCCAGGTCCGGTCGCAGCGCGCGCAGCTGGGCCTGGCGACGCAGCGACGACGTACCGACCCGCGCACCGATCGGCAGCGCATCCAGCGAGGCATAAAGATTGGAAACGAAGCCATCGGCCGGATCGTGGCGGGTCAGCATCGCCGGCAACGCGAACGGCGCGTCCAGCTCCATCGGCACATCCTTGAGCGAATGCACGGCGCAGTCGGCGTCACCGCGCAGCATCGCCAGCTCCAGTTCCTTCAGGAACAGGCCCTTGCCACCGATGGCGGCCAGCGAGCGGTCGAGCACTTCGTCACCGCGGGTGCTCATCGGCACCAGTTCCACATGCAGGCCGGGGTGGGCCTGACGCAGGCGGTCGGCGACGTGTTCGCTCTGCCAGAGGGCGAGCGGGCTCTTGCGGGTAGCGATGCGGACGGTTTCCATCCGGGCATTATCGCGCCTTCGGCGCGGATACGGCCAACGGCGGAGCCCCTCGTGGCTTGGAGCAGCAGCTGGGCTTGGCCGTGCGGGGTGGGTTCGCGGGRGACGCCGTGAATCCGTCCSTGGAGGCTTGGCCGCGGCATCCATGCCGCGGACACCCCCGCGAACCCACCCCGCCCGACCTCTGACAGTTTCCGTGCGCGTCAGCCACGGAAGATCAAAAGAAAAAA
>NZ_RAVT01000018.1 GCF_013464915.1 Stenotrophomonas maltophilia | reverse complement strand
AAATGGTATCTSACCCCTCTTTCCAAGCCGATAACACCAATGCTCTTGCTGTCCGTCACCGGGAAGTTCGTGAGGGTGAGGCGGGATGGGCGGGCGGGACCGTTGGCGCCATGGGCCCGAGGCATGCCTCGGGCGGGTTGGGCAGGACGCCCAACCCCGGTCTTGCCGTGTGCGCAGGATTGCGCACACGTGCAAGGCGCCATCGAGCCCCCATGGATGGGTTTACAGCGTGTCCCGCCACCCCACCCCGGCCCGACCCAGCACGTAAGAACAACGAGCCGACCAACCTGCTGTTGATCTTGATCTTGATGTTGATCTGTAAGCAGTCGCGGCCGCAGGCCGCGCGGAACCCTCACAGGTGCCGCAGTTCCTGCTTCAGCGTCGCCACGCAGCGGCGGCTGACCTCCAGCGGCTGCTTGCCATGCCGCAGTACCGCCTGCACCTGCCCGCCAGTACCACGGCGCAGTTCGACCAGTTCGTGGCGCGCCACCAGGCAGTTGCGATGGATGCGGATGAAACGGCTGGCGAATTCCTCCTCCAGCGATTTCAGCGACTCCTCGATCAGGTCTTCGCCGCGCGCATGATGCACCACCACGTACTTCTCTTCGGCCTGCAGGTAGTGGATGTCGTCCAGCGGGATCAGCCGCAGGCTGCCACGCAGGCGTGCGCACAGCATGCTGCGCGCCTGCTGCCCGCCGCTGCCCTGCGGTTGGCCATCACGGCCGGCCAGGAACGTGCGTGCACGTGCGATCGCCGCGGCCAGGCGCTCGGCGCGGACCGGCTTCATCAGGTAATCGATCGCCGCCGCTTCAAACGCCGACAGGGCGTGCGCGTCGTAAGCGGTGCAGAACACCACCGCCGGGCGCGGTTCGAAGCTGGCCAGATGGCGCGCCGCCTCCAGGCCGTCCAGCCCGGGCATCGCGATGTCCAGCAGGACCAGGTCCGGCTGCAGCTCCGCGCACGCATGCAGGGCCTGCTCGCCGTTGCCGGCCTCGGCCACCACATCCACGCCGTCCTGCGCCGCCAGCAGGCTGCGCAGGCGCTCGCGCGCCAGCGGTTCGTCATCGGCGATGACTACCCTCACGATCGTCCCCTCACTGGATCGGCACTGTCACCTGGCAGGCATAGTAGCCCTCGCTCCAGCCAGCCGTCATCCGCGCGGCGCTGCCGAAGCGCCAGGCAAGCCGATGACCGATGCTGTGCTGGGCATGGCCGGCACCACGCGCCAGCGCCAACCCCGGCGTCTGCGGATCGGGCGCGGGATTGCGCACGCGGATCTGCAGCTCACTGCCTTCGCGCACCAGCTGCAATTCGATGGTGCCGCCCTCGGGCAGGCGTGAAATGCCATGCAGCACTGCGTTTTCCACCAGCGGCTGCAGTACCAGCCTCGGCAGTGGCAGGTCCCACGGCAGCGGCTCATCGCGTTGCCAGCGCACCTGCAGGCGCTCGCCGAGGCGCAGCGATTCTATCGACAGATAGCGTTCGGCCAGCTCGCATTCGTCACGCAGGGTGGAGTCGCCCTCACCTGCGCCCAGGGCAGCACGGAACAGATCGGACAGATCCAGCACCGCGCGTTCGGCCACGGCCGGATCGCGATGCAGCAGGCTGGCGATCAGGTTCATGCTGTTGAACAGGAAATGCGGGCGGATCCGCGCCTGCAGCGCGTCGGCCTGGGCACGCGCGTTGGCCTGCACCTGCGCGGCCCAGCGATCGCTCACATAGAAGTAGCGCAAGGCCAGCGCGGCGATCAGTGCCGTGGTTGCCGCACTGCCGAGGGTGAAGCGCCAGAAGCTGATGCCACGGGCGAAGTTGTCGCCCAGTACCGCGTACAGCGCATGCACGATGCCGGCACAGACCACCGCGATCAGGGTCGCCAGCACGATCGCCGCGACGGCGCCCAGCACCTGCGGCAGCCTCGACAGTGCCTGCCGCAGCAGGCACAGGCTGGCGGTCACCGCCAGCGCAAGCCACAGCGCGAAGCCACTGGCCGACAACAGTTCGCCGAAGGTCCAGTGACGGCTGCCATCGGGCGCCAACGCCAGCACCACCACCACCAGCTCGGCCAGGCCGAGCATCGCCGCCAGCCGCGGCAGGCGGCACAGTTCCGGCATCCACGGCGGCGTGCTGGCCGGAGACATGGCTCAGGCGGCGCCCAGCCGTTCCTGCAGCCAGTCACCCAGTGCCTGGATCTCTTCGGCGCAGACCTGGTGGGCCATCGGGTAGCTGTGCCATTCCACTTCCAGGCCCAGCGCCTGCAATGCCTGCGCGCTGTGTACGGCCACCGCCTGCGGAATCACCGGGTCGCTGCTGCCATGGGCCATGAACACCGACACCTGCACGGCACCATCAACGCGCTTGGCGCTCTCGGCTTCGGGCAGGTAGGTGGACAGTGCAATCAGGCCGGCCAGCGGCGCGGTGCGCGACAGTGCAGCGGTGAGGATGATTGCCCCGCCCTGCGAGAAGCCGGCCAGGAAGATCTTCTCCGGCGCAATGCCGCGCTCGATCTCGCGTGCGATCAGCGCGTCCAGCTGCTGCACCGATTCCTGTACGCCGGCCATGTCGGCACGCGAGCGGAAGTCCATGCCGACGATGTCGTACCAGCCGCGCATCGGCACGCCGTTGTTGATCGTGATCGGCCGCACCGGTGCATGCGGGAACACGAAGCGCAACGCCGGCCAGTGCGGGCGCACCAGTTCCGGCACGATCGGCGCGAAGTCATGGCCGTCGGCACCGAGGCCGTGCAGCCAGATCACCGACCACTGCGGCGAGGCGCCGGTTTCCTGTTCCACCGTTTGCAGCATGATGCGGCTCCTTCAAGTTCGAGCCGCATTATGCCGCTGGCACATGGGGATCAGTACAGCGGCGGTTGCTCGGCTGCTTCCCGGCGCAGTTGCGCCGCACGCACCAGCACCGGCGGCGGGATGTTCTCCTCGGGGATATCGAGCAGGCCAAGACGGTGCAGGAAGGCACCCGGGCCACGCGAGGAGGTCAGCGCCACCACCGGCACCGCCAGCACCATGCCGATCACCACCGGCGCCATCCACGCCGCCAGCGACGGCGATACCGCCCAGGCCAGCAGGCCCATGAAGGCGCCGAACACACCCAGGCCACCGTAGCCGCGGACCAGGGCCAGCCACGAGATGCCGCCGTCGTCACGCTGCTGTGCGTCCCAGCCGGAATCGCGGCCGGACAACACTTCGGCCACGCCGCGCGACTGCACGTACATCACCACCGGCGCCATCAGCGCGGCCAGCACGGTCTCCACCAGCATCGACACGAACGCACGGATCGCACCGCCGCAGCCGCGGCGGTCGACCGGGTCCAGCAGCATCGCCAGGTAGCCCAGCACCTTGGGCAGCAGCAGCACCGCCATGGTGGCGGCGAACAGGCGTACCACCTGTTCCTCATCCTGGGCACGCCAGTACACGCTGGGCGACAGGTGCAGCAGGGCGTTGAAGTCGATGCCTTCCTGGAACAGCGGAATGGCGATGCCGATCAGCATCAGCATCGCCCACATCGGCGCGGTGAAATAGTGGCCGATGCCGATCAGCATGTGCGTGCGGCTGATCCAGTGCAGGCCGCGGCTGCCGACCACCTTGCCGTGCTGCAGGTTGCCCTGGCACCAGCGGCGGTCGCGCACCAGCAGGTCGGTCAGCGTCGGCGGACCTTCTTCATAGCTGCCACCCAGGTACGGCACCATGTGCGCAGCCCAACCGCCACGCCGCATCAGCGCCGCTTCGACGAAATCATGGCTGAGCACGTGGCCGCCGAACGGCTTGCGCCCCGGCAGCGCCGGCAGGCCGGCGTGGTCGGCGAAGGCGCGGGTGCGGATGATCGCGTTGTGGCCCCAGTAGTTGCTCTCGGCGCCGTGCCACCAGGCCACCCCACGGGCGATCACCGGGCCGTACACGCGACCGCCGAACTGCTGCATGCGGGCGAACAGGGTGCGGCCACCGATCACCGACGGCAGGGTCTGGATCAGGCCGACATCGGCGTTGTGTTCCATGCCGGCCACCAGGCGCACGATGCTGTCGCCGGTCATCAGGCTGTCGGCGTCCAGGATCAGCATCTGCGGGTAGGCGCCACCGAAGCGGCGCACCCAGTCGGCGATGTTGCCGGCCTTGCGCCCGCTGTTGTCGCCACGGCGGCGGTAGAACAGCCGCGTCTGCCCGTCCGGCACGCGGTCGCGCAGTTCGGCGAATACCTGCTCCTCGGCGCGTGCGATGTCCTCGCGCCGGGTATCGCTGAGCACGAAGAAGTCGAAGCGTTCGAGCTGGCCGGTGGCGGCCACCGACTCGTAGATCGCCTGCAGGCCCGCCAGCAGTCGGCGCGGATCCTCGTTGTAGGTCGGCATCAGCAGCGCGGTGCGGCTGTGCACGGTCGGCAGCGGCTTGTCCGGGTCGATGCCGAGGCGATAGCCGCGGTCGAACACGGCGGTCAGGAAGCCGGCCACGGCGCTGGCAAAGGACAGCGCGATCCAGGCGAACAGGCCGACAAACAGCACCAGCAGGCAGGCTTCCAGCACGCTGATGCCATTGGCCGACAGCACCCGCCACATCATGCGGGTGGCGATGGCGGTCATGGCCAGGGTGCCGCCGAAGATGTAGAACCGGCGCAGGCCGATCAGGCGTGGCGAGGTACGGTGCCGACGGACCTTCAACGCGCCTTCGCGCAGGGTCTGTTCGGGCATCGGCAGCGGTGATTCGTCGGGCAGCAGCGCCCAGCCGGCGTCGAGCCGGGGCGCATCCGCTTCCGCGTGGATGGTTTGACCCCCCATCACCGCTTACTCCCCACGGTCGGCATGGCCGGCCGTCCCGGCCGGGCTGCATGCGCGAAGGTTCCCGGCGCGCCTTCCCGGCGCCCGCACTTGTCCTGGCTGTGCCGGCCCTTGGCCGCACAGTCGCTGTCTGTCACTACCGGAACCCACACGATCTCCAACGGGGCGGAATCGAAAATGCGGCCCAGTCTAGGGCGCCGGATGTAAGCCGAGTGCGAAGGTCTACGCCGGGATTTATCCCCATTCAGCAAACAGCAGGCGATGGCGTGCCGCGCAGCGGGATGTCACTTCGTGACACCGGGTACTGGATCGTAACAAACGCGAACGGTTATCATTTCATTAACCAGGCAGGTCACCGTCTTCCGAACGGCTGAGACCCACCCAGCTGCGCCGGCCCGAACCGTGCGCCCTACGACCCATGGAAGGGGGGCCTGCCTGCGTGTCTGCGTGCGCCCGTTGCTTCCATCCGGTCCCCCTCCTCCGATGGAAGCCGTCATGTCCCAGCTGTTCCGTTCCCGTTCCGCGCGCCTGTCGCGCACCCGCCTGGCCAGTGCCCTGGCCACCGCCTGCCTGCTGACCGTGCCCGGCCTTGCCGCCGCAGAGGCCAGCGCCGATGCCTCCACCAAGGATCTGGATACCGTGGTGGTCACCGCCTCGGGCAACCAGCAATGGATCAAGGATGCCCCGGCCAGCATCAGCGTGATCAGCCGCGAGGACATCGCGCGCCAGCCGGTGCACGACCTGGCCACCCTGCTCAGCCGCGTGCCCGGCGTGACCGGCGGCCTCAGCGCCGTCGGCGAGCAGTCCAAGATCAAGCTGCGCGGCATGCCGTCCAACTACACGCTGGTGCTGGTGGACGGCAAGCGCATGGGCAGCTCGGCGTCGACCAACTACCGGCCAGACCTGGGCCGCCAGGATCTGAACTGGATTTCGCCCGACCAGATCGAGCGCATCGAAGTGGTGCGCGGGCCGATGTCGTCGCTGTATGGCTCCGATGCGATGGGCGGCGTGATCAACATCATCACCCGGCGCATCGGCGACGAATGGAACGGCAGCGCCACGCACAGCTATACCCGCCCCGGCGATGACAAGCGCGGTGACACCCAGCAGATCGGCGCCACCTTCTCCGGCCCGCTCGGCGAGCGCTTCGGCCTGCGCATCGGTGCCAACAGCATGCGCCGCGACTCGGACCAGTCCAACGGTGGTGTCTACGGCAACGCCTACGCCGGCGAGAAGGATCGCAATGTCGACGCGTTGCTGCAGTGGAAGCTGAGCGACGCGCAGGAACTGTCGCTGGAAGCCGGCCATGGCGTGCAGCAGGCCTTCATCGACGCCTCGCTGGAAAAGCAGGACGAAGGCGCCTGGGGTGCCAGCGAACTCAAGCGCAGCTCGCTGGCGCTCAACCACGATGGCAAGTGGCGCTTCGGCAATTCGAAGATCAGTGCGTACTGGACCGAGTACAAGAACGACATCGGTGCTACCGGCCGTTCCGAAGCGACCGATACGATCATCGAGGGCAGCCTGACCACGCCGTTCACCCTCGGCGTTGAACACCAGTTCGCCGTGGGTGGCCAGTGGAAGCGCCAGGAGCTGACCAACACCGACACCATCGGCCGCGCGCCGATCGACTATGCCGGCAATGCCGTCAGCGGCTCCGATCTGGAAGTGGATACCTGGGCCCTGTTCGTCGAAGACGAACTGAAGCTGCACCGCACCCTGGCGCTGACCCTGGGCGCGCGCCTGGACCACCATGAGAAGTTCGGTGGCCATGTCAGCCCGCGCGCCTACCTGGTCTGGCATCCGGCCGAGCAATGGACCATCCGCGGTGGCGTTTCCAAGGGCTTCCGCGCCCCCAGCCTGACCGAGAACTCCGCCACCGCCGCCACCCAGTCCGGCGGTCGTGGCTGCACCTCGCTGATCCCGTTGGGCTATACCCGCGGCGGCTGCTACATGGCCGGCAACCCGGACCTGGACCCGGAGACCAGCACCAACCGCGAGATCGGCATCAGCTTCGACAACGACCTGGTCGATGCCGGCCTGACCTATTTCCATACCGACTTCAGGAACAAGATCGAGTACGCACCGCTGGGCAGGTTCAACGGCATCTGGTGGACGCGCATGAGCAACGTGCAGCGCGCGCGCACCAGCGGCATGGAAGGCAACCTCAATTTCCGCTTCGGCGAGCACTGGCGCTGGCGCACCTCGGCGACCTGGATGAAGGAAGCCAAGAACCTGACCACCGGCAGGAACCTGATCGATACGCCGGAGTTCTCGGGCTACTCGTCGCTGGACTGGACGCCGAACACGGTGTTTTCCAGCAGCCTGTCGGCGCAGTACACCGGCAAGCAGACCGGCACGGCGACGACCTTCCTCAAGGCCTACACCCTGTATGACCTGACCGCGGCCTGGAATGTCAACGAGGTACTGACCCTGCGCGGCGGCGTCAGCAACCTGGCCGACAAGAAGCTGTATGCGGAAGGCTCCACCGACTACTTCGTGGCCGGGCGCAGCTACTTCCTGAGCATGACCGCGCGCTTCTGACCGGCGGCACGCGCCGCGATCGCGCTGGCGGCAGGCCAGCGCGATCGGCGGTGTTGCGGGTTACTCGCTTTCCAGTGCGGCGGCGGGCGCCGCGCTCTGCGTAGCGGCCGTGCGTGCACGGTCCATCGCCACCGCCAGTTGCTGGCGTGCGAGCAGCTGTTGTGCCTGCACCACTTCAGGTGTCGGCAGGAGCACCGGTCCCGGTGCGTTTTCCGGTGTAGCAGGTGTGGTCATGCAGCCTCCATGGACATCCCGCTGCCGCCCGGATTCAGCTGGGGCGGCAGCGGAACTGCGCACCCTATCCTAAAAACAAGGCGGGTGGGTGACGGTGCGCGCCCTCGCCGCACGGCCATAGCGCATTGAGCGTCACATTTCTGACGCTGCAGGGTGGCTTCCTGAACCGGCCACCCCGTATCATGTAATCGTTTTCCCACAAGGACGTGTACGTCAATGAACGCAGTCGACCTCTCCCGCTTCAGCCCGAAGTGGCAGTTCCGCTTCAACTTCTTCCAGCAGCACGGCGCGCCCAAGGAACCCGGCTTCAAGCAGGCCTGGAAGGCGCTGTCCTTCGGCGACCGCCTGAAGGTCAACATCAACTTCTTCGCCTTCTTCTTCGGTGCCATCTACCTGTTCATCCTGGGCATGTGGCGCAAGGCGCTGGTGGTGATCGGCATCAACATCGCGCTGGCCGTCGTGACCCTGTTCCTGCCCGACATCGTGGCCCGTGCCGTGTTCATCGCCATGAACTTCCTGGTCGCCTCCAGCACCAACTACAGCTACTACCTGGAGCAGGTGAAGGGCAAGGCCAGCTGGAACCCGTTCGAAGGGATGTTCTGAGCCGAGGCAGTCAGCGGATCCGGAGCATTGTGAGCAGCTGAAACGACGACGCCCGGCCTTGGCCGGGCGTTTTCATGGATACGTAGCAGAACTCAGGCCGCGCGGCGTGCCGCAGCCACCGGCTCGGCCTGCAGGCGGAAGCGCGAGACCGCCACGGCCAGCTGCTCGGCCTGTTCTTCCATCGCACGCGCGGCGGCACTGGCTTCTTCCACCAGTGCGGCATTCTGCTGTGTGGTCTCGTCCATCTGCACCACGGTCTGGTTGACCTGTTCGATGCCGGCGGACTGCTCGCGCGACGCGGCCGAGATCTCGGCCATGATCTCGTTGACCCGTCCCACCTGGCCAACGATGGCCTGCATCGTACGGCCCGCACCGTGCACCAGCTGTGCACCGGCACCGACCTGCGCCACGGAGGCGTCGATCAGTTCCTTGATCTCCTTCGCTGCGCCCGCCGAACGTTGCGCCAGTGCGCGTACTTCGCTGGCGACCACGGCGAAGCCGCGGCCCTGCTCACCGGCCCGCGCCGCTTCCACCGCCGCATTCAACGCCAGGATGTTGGTCTGGAAGGCGATGCCGTCGATCACCGAAATGATCTCGGCGATGCGCTGCGACGATGCCTCGATCTGCTCCATGGTCTGCACCACCTGGTTGACCACTTCCCCGCCCTCGCTGGCAACGCCAGCGGCGGAACCGGCCAGGGTATTGGCCTGCAGTGCGTGGTCGGCGTTCTGGCGCACGGTGGAGGTGAGCTCCTCCATCGAGGCGGCGGTTTCTTCCAGGTTGGCGGCCTGCTGCTCGGTACGACGCGAGAGATCGCTGTTGCCTGCAGCGATCTCGCCCGCCGCCAGGCGGATGCTGGCCGCCGACTGCTGGATCTGCCCGACGATCTGGGTCAACTGCTGCACGGTGCTGTTGGCATCGTCGCGCATCACCGCGAACACGCCATGGAAGTCGCCCTGCATGCGCGCGCTGAGGTCACCTGCGGCGATCGCGCGCAGCAGCGTCGACAGCTCGGCCAGGTTGTGATCGCTGACCTGCATCATGGTGTTGAGGGTTTCCACCATGCGGCGGAAATCGTGATCGAAGCGCTGGGCGTCGCCGCGTACAGCGAAGTCGCCGGCGGCGGCGGCGGCGGCCAGCTGCTGGATCTGCTCGTTGATCGCGGCCAGGTTGCTCTTGGTGGTGGCCATTGCAGCAGTGAACACCGCCTTTTCGCCCGGCAGCGCGTCCATGTCCACGCTGAGGTCACCCACCGCGTAACGCTGCATCACCTCGACCAGGCGCTGGGTGACCGCATTGCTGGAGGCCACCAGCTGGTTGCTGTCGGCCACCATGCGTCCGTACTCGCCGGGGAAGGCAGTGGCGTCCATGCGGTAGCTCAGCTCGCCGGCATCGTGGCGGCGCGCCATTTCCGCCTGCGCGGCCATCACCGCCTGCAGCTGTCCGCGCATGCCCTGCATCGCCTCCAGCAGGCGGCCCACTTCGTCGTTGCTGCGCGCAGGCAAGGTGCTGTCGAGTTTGCCGGCGGCAACGTCACCCGCCACCCGCACCGCTTCGGCCAACGGGCGGATCGCCAGGCGGCGCAGCAGCACGTAGACACCTGCGCTGAGGGTCAGCGCGGCCACCACGCCAACCAGCAACGCCAGCCACAGCAGCTGGCGCGCCTCGGCGACGATCACCGCATGCGGCATCACCACGCCCAGTGCGAAGCGCTGCGGGGCATTGCCCACGCGCAGCGGCACGTACACGCGCACATTGCCGGCCGCGTCCGGGGTGAAGGCCTCGAACCTGCGGTCGGCGGCGATGTCGGCCAGCATGCTGCGGGTCAGTGCATCGCTGCGTGGCTTGCCGATCTCGGCAGCGTTCGCCGACGCCAGCACCACGCCCTTGGGCGAAAGCAGCTCGACACGACCCGCGCCCATCGGCGTCAGCGTCGCCAGGTGCTTCTGCAGCGCCGCCAGCGAGAAGTCGACGGTGAACACGCCAAGGAAGGCACCGTTCTCGACGATCGGCGAGCTCAACGTGCTCATCAGCACCTGCTGGCCGGCGATGTCGTAGGCATAGGGTTCACTGACCTTGGGCAGCTTGTCGCGGCTGGGCACCACGTACCAGTCGGCCGAACCGTCGGCAGCTTCGGTGTAGTCGGTCATGGCCGACTGCTGTGGCTTGCCGTCATGCCAGGCCCAGTAGCTCATGTAGCGGCCGCTGGCATCGTGCATCTCGGTATTGGCGAACTCGGCATCCTTGCCATCGAAGGCATCGGCCTGCCACATGGTGCTCTTGCCCAGCCATTCCGGGTGGGTGCGCAGCTGCTCACCGAGCACGGCCGCCAGGCTGGCGCGATCAGGCACGTCACCCCGCGCACGCTGTGCAAGCACGGCTTCGACCATGGCATCGTTGCTGGCGAACGCCGTGCCCAGGTCGGCGGCGACCTGGCGCGCTTCGGCGTTGGCCTCGCTGGTCATGGTCTGGCGCGAGGCATCGATCAGGCTGGCACTGGCCTGGCGATAGATCAGGAACGCCGTCAGGCCGAAGCACAGCAGCGCGATGACGGCGGTGCCCAGCATCAGCTTGTGGGCGATGCTGCCCGGACGGCGGGCAGCGACGGAACGGGAAGAAGGCATGGAGGGGTCCGCAAGGCAGTTCAGGACGACCGGCACCGCGAGGGCACCGCGCAGGCGCGCGATCCGTCGCGCAGGCCACCGGCCGCCGGGACCCGCCCGGCGCAGGAAGCGCACCGGGTTAGCGGCCGCCTGCCAACGAGGTTGAGGCGACCGGCATACACATTCCTGAATGCACTCAGGGACGGGACAGCAACCCGACCCGGCGTCCCCTATTCGGCCACCCGATCTTTGATCCACTCCGCGCGTGGCAACACCTCGATGCTGCCTGCGGCGTACTGCTGCAGCACAGCGTCCGGCCCGAAACGCGGTTGCCACCCCAGCTCCCTGCGGATGCGGGCGCTGTCGTAGACGCGGTCCACGCTCAGCGGCAACGGCCAGCCGCGGCGCTCGAACTCGGCCAGCAGCTGCGGCACGCGCCGGGCCAGTATGTTGCGCGGCTGGGTGGCCAGTTCCAGGCAATCCTCGCGCCGGAACGGGGTCGCTGCGCAGGCGATGTAGCGGGCGAAGGCCGGCCCCTCATCCAGCAGCAGCGCGGCATGGGCACTGGCCACGTCACGGGCGTCGATCCCACGATGCAACCGGAACATCGCCATGCGTTCCGGCGGTTCCGGGAAGCAGCGCCCCATCCGCAGCACGCGCACGCCGAAGTCCGGTGCGGCCGCAGCTTCAGCCAGGGCCTCGGCCTGCAGCTTGCTGCGGTGGTAGATCGTTCGCGGCAATGGTTCGGTATCCTCATCGATCCAGCGGCATCCGCCTGCCACCACTGCGTGGCCGTACAGCGCGGTGGTACTGGTCAACACGAACCGCCGTGCTCCTGCCTCGCGCGCCGCCTGCAGCAGGTGCGCAGTCGCGTCCACGTTGATCTGCTGGAACACCGCGTCCGGTACCAGGCCAACGTGCGGCGCATGCAGGGCCGCGGTATGGATGACCGCGTCGACGCCCTGCACCGCGCGCACGACGGCTTGATGATCGGTGACATCGGCAATGATGCGCGTGGTGGCGAACGGGCTGCGGTCCAGGCCCACCACTTCATGGGCAGCCGCCAACGCGCCGAAGATCGCGCGCCCGATCCGCCCGGAACTGCCGGTCAACAGAATCTTCATTGAGTCCATTCACTCGAAGCGCCCGGGAACTACCGGGATGCCTCGATTCTAGGCATGCAACAGCGCATCCGCGATAGCGCGAACGTACAACTGTGCGTTCATCTTGACGACTTCGGCGGCGCCAGCAGTTGGCGCGCGATGAACAGCGGGTCGTCACCGCCTGCAACGTCAGGCATGACACCGGTCCGTTCCCAGTTGCCACCGGTGCGCAGATTGATCGGTTGCCGATCCGGAATGCTGATCTGATAGCCATCGGGCAGCAGCACAGGATCATCGAACATATGCGCGGCACCGCCACTGCGGCCGCCGACGATGCGCGCACGTCCCAGGGCCTGCAGCGAATACGCGACGAACTCGGCCGCCGAGCCGGTGCGGCGGTCGATCAGTATCACCAGCGGCTTCAGGTACGGCGGGAGGCTCGCAGGCGGCAGCGGCACCGGCGTACGCCGGCCACGTTGCTCCAGCACCTGCACCGCGGTGACACCCGGCTCCAGCAGGGTACGCACCAGCAGGTCCGCGCTGCCATCGTCACCGCCGCCGTTCTGGCGCAGATCCAGCACCAGACCCTGGGTGTCGGCCAGCAGGGTGAACGCCGCCGCCAGCCTGGGCCGTGCCAGATCGAGCGGATAGAAGGTGCTCAGGCGCAGGTAACCGATGTTGCCTTCCAGCACCCGCACCTCGCGCACGCCCGCACCATTGCTGCGTGCATCCGCACGCCAGGCCATCAGCCAATCGTCCTGCCCGGCGCCGGCATCCACCCGTTCCACATGGAAGTGGCCGTCGAACACGTCCAGATCCTGGTTCAGGCGCGCACTGAAGCCCTTCGGGTCCGTGCAGCTGCCCGCATAGCGCTGCTGGGTGGACCAGCCACGCACCGCGTCGGCAATGCGTGCGCCTTCGGCCACGTCCAGGTACTGCGCCTCTATTGCCACAGCCGCCGCCTGCAGCACTGTGTCCTGGCCCGGGCAGGACGCTGCCAGCAGCGTGCCCAGCATCCACGAAACCACCATGACCGCCCCCGCGTTGATGATATATAAGGGCTTATATATCATTGCGGACATGGATCTCCAACATGCCAGCCTGGGCACCCTGCTGCGCGCCCTGCTCGATCAGCTCGACCCGGCGGTCGAGCAGGCCTATCGCGACCTGCGGCTGGACTACCGGCCCCGCTACACCCCGGTGCTGCGCACGCTGATGGCGCAGGGCCCCTGCCGCATCAAGGACCTGGCGCTGGCCTGCGGGCTCAGCCATTCGGCACTCAGCCAGACGGTGGCGGCGATGGTGCACGACGGCTGGCTGCACGCCGTCATCGGCGAAGACAGCCGCGAGCGCATCCTGCAGCTGAGCCCGCACGCACTGCAGGCGTTGCCGGCGCTGCAGGCGCAATGGCAGGCCACCGCGCGCGCCGCACGCAGCCTCGATGCGGATCTCGGCCAGTCGCTGGAGCAGGTGCTGCGCGAGGCACTGCAGGTTCTGGAGCAGCGGCCATTCGCGCAACGACTGCGCGACGCCCGCCGGCGCTGACACTGCGCCGTCGCCGATGCCTCGCCTCTTGGTGGACGGCGGCTCCCGCTGCGTTCGCCTGAATGGCCACGTCATCAACCGCGTGCGCACGTGGTGTGAAGGCCATGGCGAGGATGGCGACCTGGACTTAGCACGCGTTGGCCAAGCATGGGCGCTGCCGTTGACGACGGCGCCGACCCTGCAGCAGGAGACGTCCCATGACCGACCAGAATCACCGCTCCAACCGGGGCTTCGCCTCGATGGACCAGGACAAGCAGCGCGCGATCGCCGCCAAGGGTGGGCGCGCGGCACATGCCTCCGGCAATGCGCACGAGTTCAGTTCCGACGAAGCGCGTGCTGCTGGCCGCAAGGGCGGCGAAGCGATCAGCCGCGACCGGCAGCACATGGCCGCGATCGGACGCGAAGGTGGGCATGCACGCCACGCCAATGCACGCCAGCAGCAGCAGATCGAGCACGGTGCAGAGGATCCACACCGCCAGCAGGGGTGAACCCCGCGCGGTCAGGCCGGGGCGCGCTGCCGATACAGCCCGAGCGCCACAAGCAGGGCCAGCGCACCCGCCGCCACCATCGCCCAACCGAAGCCGCTGGCCATCGCACTGCGGTACCAGGCCAACACCTGCGGCGTGGTGTGCATCGAGGCCGGGTGCAGGATGAGATCACGCGCCTGCGCAACAAGCCGCTGCTGCCCTGCGGCCTGCGCGGAAGCGGCGAAGTGCTGCACGGCACGCTGGCCCATCAGGCTCCCCAGCAACGCGATGCCCAGGCTCATGCCTGCCTGGCGCAACGCGTTCATCGTGGCGGAGGCAATACCTGCGCGCTCAGCCGGTACGCTGGCCATGACTGCCATGCCGGTCGCCGGCACTGCCAGCCCCATTCCGACGCCAAGCAGCATCAACACGGCACTGGCACAAGCGCGCGACGTCGCCGGTTCGAACGTGGCCATCACGCACAGCGCCACCCCGGCCAGGGCGTAGCCCAGCACCAGCGCGGCGTGCAGGCCGAGGTGGGCGACCAGACGACCGAACAGCAGCGAGACGATACCCATCAACAGGAACTGGGGAGCCAGCTGCGAGCCTGTCAGCGCGGCACCGTATCCCTGTGCCTGCTGGAAGAACAGCGACAGGAAGAACAGGCTCGCATAGGCGGTGAAGCCCAGCACGAACGAGGCCAGGTTGAGCATGCCGAAGCGGCGGTCGGCAAACAGGTCCAGCGGCAGCAGTGGGCGTGCCACCCGCCGCTCGACGATGCCGAACAGGATCAGCCCGGCAGTTGCCGCGCCCAGCGCCAGAAGCGTCACCGGGGCCAGCAGGCCATGCTCGCCGATCGCGATCAGGCCATAGCACAGCGCGCCCAGCGCAACGATGCTGAGCA
Organism: Stenotrophomonas maltophilia; assembly: GCF_013464915.1. Taxonomy (GTDB): domain Bacteria; phylum Pseudomonadota; class Gammaproteobacteria; order Xanthomonadales; family Xanthomonadaceae; genus Stenotrophomonas; species Stenotrophomonas maltophilia_AT. The sequence continues at coordinate 23,172 of NZ_RAVT01000018.1, read as the reverse complement.
GCTGCCCGGCCGGATCCAGTGCGGCGTGCTGCGGGTGGCGCCGCTCGGCAATGCCCCAGGCGCCAAGCGCAAGCGCCAGCAGCCCCAAAGGCAGGTTGATCAGGAAGATGCTGGGCCAACCGGCGCGCTGCACCAGCGCCCCGCCCAGCAACGGGCCGAGCACCAGTGCCAACGCGCTGAAGGCGGACCAGCCACCGATCACGCGCGCACGCTGGCCTGGATCGGGAAATGCGTGACTCAGGATCGGCATCGCACTGGGAATCAACAGCGCACCTGCCACGCCCTGCACCGCGCGCCCGACGACCAGGGTCGAAAGATCCTTGGCGCAGGCGCACAGCAGCGAGCCCAGGATGAAGGTGACGACGCTCAGCAGCCACATCCGCCGATGACCATAGCGATCCCCCAACGGACCGGCTGACAGCATCAGCGCTGATAGTGCGATCGCGTAGGCGTTGATCACCCACTGCAGGCCGGCCATGTCGGTCTGCAGCGCCTGCTGCAGGGTTGGCAGGGCCACGTTGACGATGCTGATGTCCAGCGAAGCGAGGAACGTGCCGAGGTAGGCCGCCAGCACCAGGGCGGGCCGTTGGAGGCGTTTCATGCGTGGATCCCGGGGAAGGATGTGCGCGCATCCTAGCGACTGACTGACCGTCGGTCAATGACCGACGGTCAGTCAGTGCGCAGAGGCAGCTAGAATGGCGGCCGTCACACCCGGATACCGCCCACCATGCAGACCCCAGCTGTCGCCAGGCCTCGCACCAAGCCCGCCGAAACCCGCCAGGAGGAACTGATGGACGCCGCCCAGGCGTTGTTCCTGTCGCGGGGTGTGGACGCCACCACCGTCAGCGACATCGTCGCTGCGGCCGACGTGGCCAAGGGCACCTTCTATACCTATTTCGCCTCCCGCACCGAGATCCTGCAGGCGCTGGCGCAGCGCTACACGCGGCAGTTCATGGAAGAAGTCGAGCAGGCCGTGCAGCAGCACCCTGCCGGTGATGGCGCAGCGCGCCTGCGCGCCTGGATCCGCGCCAACATCGAGATCTACGTGCGCACCCACGCGTTGCATGACGTGGTGTACGCCAACCATCACCACCACCAGCGCGGCAACGCCGAGCGCAATGCGATCCAGCAGCAACTGCTGGGCATCCTTGAAACGGGTAACGCAGCCGGACTGTGGCAGCTGCCCGCTCCACAGGTCACCGCCTCGTTGATCTATGCCGGCGTGCATGGCGCCAGCGACGACCTGATCGCCACACCGGCACAGGATGCCGATGCCTTCATCGCCGCCGTGGAAGCGGAGTGCCTGCGCATGGTCGGCGTTCCGGCAGCTGCGGCGCGCGGCGGCAGGCGCCGCTGAAGCAACGCTCCCCGCTCAGGTGTGGGCGAGAATGTTCAACAGCCGCCCGAACGGGTCGCGGACGAAGAAGCGACGCACGCCCCAGGGCTCGTCGACCGGCCCATACTCCAGTGCAATGCCGGCCGCGTGCATGCGCTCCAGCACCTGCGGCAGGTCGTCCACTTCGATCGACAGGTCCGGCACCGCGGTGCCGGAACCCCCTTCGCTGGCAAAGCTCACCTGCGCCAGCGCACTGCCCTGCCCGCCATGGGTGACGATCCACCCATGATCCATCACCACAGGCATGCCCAGCAGCCCGCCATAGAACGCCGCGGCACGCGCCGGGTCGGGCGTGGCGATGTTGGCGACAATACGTTTGACGGCCATGTGCAGCGGCTCCGATGCGATTTCCCATCCTCGCCGCTGCGTGCATGGCCCGCAAGCGGGCTCAGCCCAGCTGCCCGCATCGCCACCTGAGGCGACCGCTGAAACAGAAGAGCCCCGTCGATGACGGGGCTCCACGTACGGCTCAAACGGCGCGACTCACACGCCCATGCACAGATCGACCACGCAGGTGTTGTACGCCTGTTGGCATTCACCGGCATCGGTGCCACTGGCCAGGCACATCTGATACGCCCGCCAGCACGGCTGGTCGCAGGGCTCGACCGGCCCAGCCACCGCCACCGAACCGGTACACGCCAACGCGAATACCGCCACTGCGATCACCTTCCTGATAACACGCATCGCCATCACTCCCTGATAAGCCTGGTGAGCCCAGGCCGGCCCACGTTAGCGAGGACACGGGGAGACGAAGTGAAGCCGACTGTCACGCACACTTAACTCGTTCACAATTCTTCTTTCATGTACATGGGGGATATCGCCACGGATTGGCGTTAACGGCCTTGTTGTCCGTCCATCAAGGAAGTTGCCCGATGAATCACCCGCAGCACGGCCGTTCGTCCCGCTCCCGCTCCCCGCTGCACAGCCGCCTCGCGCTGGCCGTGTCCAGCGCCCTGTTGCTTGCCGCTGCATCGCCCGCCATGGCCAACGAAGCGCTCGACGCGTGGCAGCAACAGCGCCAGCTGCAGGCGGCCTGGGCACAGCCCACCGTCAGCGCGCCTGCAGTACCGACGGCCACCACGCCGGCGGCAACCGGCACTGCCCTGCTCGGCAATCCGGGCGATGCCGCCAGCTGGCGCAGCGATGAATTCAACGCCGACTGGGGCCTGGGTGCGATGGGGGCCGACTACGCGTATGCCCGCGGCCTGACCGGCAAGGGCGTGCGCCTGGCGCTGTTCGACACCGGCTCGGCACTGGCTCACCCCGAATTCGCCGGCCGCAACACCTCCAGCATCACCATCGGCCCGAACTGTGCGTCACCGGGAACCGTCGGCGGTACCGGCGCGTGCAGCCAGACACAGGGGGATCAACCGGGCATCAACTACTACACGCTCGGCGCCGGCGTGCCTGCTTCCCTGCAGGCCAACATCATTGCCGCAGGCCGTGAATGGGGTTTCCGCTATGCCGATCACGGCACGCATGTGCTCGGAACCATTGGTGCCAACCGCAATGGCACAGGGATGCATGGCGTCGCCTTCGGTGCCGATCTGACGACCGCCCGCGTGTTTGGTGACACCTACTACGAGTGGAAGCGCCAGGCGAGCGGAGGCTACCTGCCTGAAGCCGTGGAACGGACGGATCCCGATGGTGCTGCAAGGCTGGACATGTACGCGCAGCTGCAGGCACAAGGCGTGCGTGCCATCAATCACAGCTGGGGCATCTCCACCCGGAACATGACCGTGGCCGCGCTGGACGCCCAGTACGCACGCATCGGCGCCGGCTACGACGTATACGGAAGCATCTACAAGGACAGTGCGAACGCCCCTGCTTCGCAGTTGATCCAGGTCTGGTCGGCCGGCAATGGCAGCGGCGCCGTCGCCGGCATCACCGCGGCCTTGCCGCGCTGGAAGCCGGAGATCGAGCCTTACTGGCTGGCCGTCGCCAACGTTCGCCAGCCCAATGCAGCCAATGGCGAAACCGACTACGTGATCAACGCAGGCTCGAGCATCTGCGGCGCTGCAGCCAACTGGTGTATTTCCGCACCCGGCACGGCAATCCTGAGCACCATCGTTTCCGGTGACATCCAGGGACGGCTGGAGAAGACCGCAGACTACGTCCGTCTTCTCATCGACAGCCAGAGTCCCACGTACGACTACGGCCTGAAGACCGGCACGTCCATGGCCGCTCCCCATATCACCGGCGCACTCGGCCTGTTGATGGAGCGCTTCCCCTACCTGGACAACGCCCAGGTGCGCGACGTCCTGCTGACCACCACGCGCGATCTCGGTGCGGCAGGCATCGACCCGATCTACGGCTGGGGCATGGTCGACCTGCGCAGGGCCATCGAGGGCTATGGCTCGCTGCGCGTGGATACCAACGTGGTGATGAACCAGAAGGCCGGCGGCCTGAAGGTGTGGGAAGGCGATGCCTGGGACGACTGGACCAATGACATCGGTGGCCCCGGCAAACTGACCAAGTCCGGCATCGGCTGGCTGCGCCTGAGCGGCGACAACAGCTTCAACGGCGCGGTGCTTCGCGAGGGTACGCTGGAGTTGAACGGCACCAGCACCCTCACCTCCGCGGTCGAGGTGCAGGCCGGGCAACTCCTGCTCAACGGCAGCCTGGTCTCCACCGCTCTGACCACCACAGGTGGCGTCAGCACAGTCAGCGCCAGCGGCGTGCTGAAGGACGGCAACCTGACCGTCAACGGCGGCGTGGTGTCCTTCAATGGACTGCAGACCGGCGGCACCACCACGGTCGGCAGCAACGGCCTGCTGAAGGGTGTCGGCACCTTGGGCAGCACCCGGGTGGACGGCACCATCGCTCCCGGCAACTCGATCGGCACGCTGACCATCAACGGCAACTACGTACAGGGCCCGACCGGTGTCTACGCCGCCGAACTCGCGCCTGGAGGGCGCAGCGACCAGTTGCACGTGACCGGTACCGCCACTCTTGGCGGCACCCTGGTCGCGTTGCCGGAACCGGGCATCTATTATCTCGGCGAGCAGTTCAACTTCATCCGCGCCGACGGCGGCATCAACGGCCAGTTCGCGAAAACCGACTTCAGTGCGTTCTCGCCGTTCCTGAAGTTCAGCCTCGCCTACGGTACCAATGGCACCCGCATCGACGTGGCGCGTGGCGCCACGCTGGCCAGTGCGGCCAGCACGCCGAACCAGCGCGCGGCAGCGACGGCCGCCGACCTTCTGGCAATCAGCCAGGGCCTGCCCAAGCCGCTGACCCAGCTGTTCCCGCAACAGGTTGGCGGCGTGCTCGACGGCCTCAGCGGCGAACTGCACGCAGCCACGCCGCTCGCACTGGTGGAAGGCAGCCGCTACGTACGCGATGCCGCGCTGTCGCGCCGTGCGGGTGCAGCCGCGCCGGGCGCCGATGCGGGCGACGCCACCGGTGCCTGGGTGCAGGCCCTGGGCGGCAACAGCAAGCTGGACGGCAACAGCAACACCGCCCGCACCGAAGCCAACAGCAACGGCCTGCTGATCGGTATCGACCGCGAGTTCTCCGGCTGGCAGCTGGGCGTGCTGGCAGGCACCGGCCGCACCGACGTCAAGCAGCAGGCGCGTCGTGCCACGTCGAAGATCGACAACACCCACTTCGGTGCATATGCCAGTCACACCTGGGGCGGCTTCGGCCTCCGTGGCGGCGTCGCCTGGAGCAAGCACAAGGTGAAGAGCACCCGCGATGTCGACTTCGCAGGGTTCAGCGACAACCTGAGCGCACGCTACAACGCGCATACCCGCCAGGCCTTCATCGAAGCCGGCTACCGCTTTGGTGGCCCGGAGGCCGGGCTGGAACCCTACCTGCAGGTCGCGCGCGTGGAGGTGGACCTGAAGCAGATCAACGAGCGCGGTGGTGCAGCCGCCCTGCACGGCAAGGTGGATGACACCGGCACCACGATCGCCACCGCTGGCCTGCGCTTCGACAAGGGCCTGAAGGCATCGTTCCAGCAGGACAGCTGGCTGCACCTGCGTGGTGGCGTGGGCTATCGCCGTGCCTCAGGCGACCGCAGCCAAGTGGCCAACCTCGCCTTCGCCAACAGCAGCACCACCTTCGCGGTCGAAGGCGCTCCGATTGCCGACAGCGCCGTGGTAGCCGAGCTGGGGCTGTCGGCGTGGTTGACCCCGCGCCAGCAGCTGGAGCTGGGTTACAGCGGCCAGTACGGCAGTGATAGCCGCGACCACGGCGCCAACATGCGCTGGTCGGTCCGTTTCTAGACGCGTGTTCTCTTGACGGTTTGGGGCGGCCTCAGGGCCGCCCCTTTTTTCAGGTTCCGCCCTGATCGATCAAGCGGCCTTCATCGCATGCTTGCGTGCCCGCATGACGTTGTGGCACTCCTGCACATCCGGCAGCAACTGGGTCACTTCCTGGCGCACCGCCGGCGGCAGATCGTTGTCCTGCAGCACATCCTTGAACGCGCCCAGCAGGCGGTCTTCGGATTCCTCCAGTTCGGCCACGTAACCGTAATTGGTATCACCAAACGCGGCGCGCACCTTGCCGTAGAACTGCTGCATCGAGCCGACAATGGTGCCGTGCTCGGCCGGCTTGCCACCGCTGGCGGCAACCGAACCACTCAGTGCCGCGACGATCCGCGCCTTGACCCCTGCGATGCGGGTGAACAGTGCCGACAGTTCGGCATCCTTTACCTTCGTTGCGGCTTCCTCATAGAAGGACTTGCCATCGCGGGCGATCTCGATCAGGTCGTTGAGGCGATGTTCGATGGTGGACTGGGTGCTCATGTGTAGTCGCTCCTGTTCGCTCGAATGTTGGGGAATGGCAGTGCGCTTGCATTGCCTTCGACTCCACTGTGGACAGGTACGTGTGCCGATCTGGTGAGCGCGAATTGATGCATGCATCACCATGCGCAACCCTTGCTGACTTCTTCATTCCACACATCATCGGCGTTCACGGAATCTGAGCGCATGCAGCCTTGGTCACCACGGTGCGATGACGATGATCAGGGTGACCAGCAGCGCAATTGCCAGGATCACCAGCAGTACGTGCCATTGCTTCCAGGTGGGTTGGGGCTTGCCAGGCGTGTTCATCTTTTCGCTCTTCATGCTGGGACAGGACTGCCAGACTGAAGCACAGCCCTATCTGTACATGTGCAGGGTCCGTGCACCAGGCGTGCATGGAGCCGGAAAGCGAGACGCCGATGCAAGCAGCGTCAGGTCGCTTCGATATCCTGCCTGGCCATGGACCGCTTGGCCGCGTACTCGGCGAACACCACGCCCGATACCGCCAGCACGCCACCGGCCAGTACCCAGCCACTGAGCGATTCGCCCAGCAGCAGCACGGCCAGTGCGGCGGTCACGATCGGCACCAGGTTGAAGAAGCCGGAAACACGCGCTGCGCCCAACCGTGACAATCCGGTCATCCAGGTCAGTGGGGCCAGGATCGACGCGCATACTGCCGCAAACCCGATGCAGCCGACCGCGGTGAGATTGTTCACCCCGGTACCGGCCAGCAGCTGCACCGGCAACAGGATCAGCGATGCGGCAGTGGCCTGCAGGAACAAGGACTCCAGCACGGACAGCGGAATCTTCCAGCGCTGCATCAGCACATTGTAGGCGGCGAAGGCCAGCGCACCGATCAGCATGATCGCATCACCACGGTTCAGACCCTGGGCGGCCAGTCGCGCCAGATCGCCCTGCGAGACCACCGCCACCACCCCGACAGTGGAAACCACCGCACCGGCAATGGAGGTACCGCGCACAGGATGACCCATGAACACGCGCGACAACGCCAATGCGATCAGTGGAATCAATGCCTGGATCACGCCCATGTTGGTGGCCGAGGTGAAGTGTGCCGCGTAGTACGCAAGGCACTGGTACATCACCCCACCCAGGCACCCCAGCACCAGGAAGCGGCCCAGGTTGGCGCGCACGGTCTGCAGGTTGTTGCGCAGCCGCGGCAGCGCGAAGGGCAACAGGACAATGGCCGCCACCAGCCAGCGGAAGAAACCAATATCGATGGGACCCACCGAGCCCGAGGCCAGCTTGGTCACGATGGTGTTCGCGCCCCACAGCAGGCAGGCTAGTATCGGGAAGAGGTAGTTCAAGAGCGTGGGTGTACGTGGGAGAGTGGCCAGCGTACGCTTGGCGCATATCGAGGACATCCTGAAAATGCGTCACCCCGACCCCGGGTTGCGGCAACCGATGGAGCCCATCCCCACCTTCCGCCAGCTGCCCGGTCCGGTCTACTTCCGGCAGGGTGCGATGGAGCCCACCGACTGGGGCACGCACAGCCATCCGTGGGGCCAGTTCAACTTCGTCGCGCAGGGCGTGATGGAGATGAAGATCGACGGCGAGTGGATGGTGTCCCCGCCCCACTACGCGATCTGGATCCCACCGGGGATGCCCCACTATTCGCGCAACCGGTCGCGGCTGGCCTATCGCTCGGCCTACCTGTCGCCGGCGTTGTCACGCCGCCTGCCCGAGCGCTGCAGTGCGCTGGAAGTCAGCCCGTTGCTGCGCGAGCTGCTGCACGAGCTGGCGCGACAGGGCGTGACCGATCCCCGGACGCCCGCCCATCGGCGCATGGCCGCGGTGGTGATCGACCAGATCGTCAGCGCTGCGGTACTGCCCAGCTTCCTGCCCATCGCCAGCAGCGATGCGTTGAAGCAGGTGATGGCGTACATGGAGAAACACTTGTCCGCATCCGAGCCGGTCGCCGAGATCGCGCAGCGGCATCACATGAGCGTGCGCAAGCTCGAGCGCCTGGCGCGCAGTGAACTGGGCATGTCGCTGGGTGACTGGCGCGGCCGGGTGAAGTTCGTGCGTGCCACCGAAGCGCTGTGCACGCGCCGGCCGATCAGCCGTATCGCCGAGGAGCTGGGGTACTCCGGCGTCAGTGCGTTCGCCGAGATGTTCAAGCGGCACGCACAGTGCACGCCGGACCAGTACCGGAAGCTGCACCGGGCGGGATGACGGGCGCATCGGGCGTTGTCGATTTCCCGACCCGTCGTTCGTCGGAACAGAAGAGACCGGCCTTTCCGCCTGCAGGAGCGCCCCGATGTCCCCCATGCTCACCGCCTTCGCCACCTCCCCCGACCGCGGCCAGGGCCTGGCCCGTGACATGCGCGTGCGCTGGGCGTTGGAAGAACTGGGCGTGCCCTATGACGTGCAGCTGCTAACCTTCGCCGAAATGAAGCAGCCTGCCCACCTGGCGCGGAATCCGTTCGGACAGATTCCCACCTGGCAGGAGGGCGACCAGGTCCTGTTCGAGTCCGGTGCAATCGTCCTGCACCTGGCCGAGCTGCACCCTGGCCTGCTGCCCCTCGATGCGGACGCGCGCATGCGCGCCGTCATGTGGGTGTTCGCCGCGCTGAACACGGTGGAGCCGCCCATCGTCGAGCGCTCCATGGCGTGGGTGCTGGAGCGAGAACAGCCCTGGTATGCACAGCGGCTGGTGATGCTGGACGAGCGCGTGCGGATGCGTCTCTCGCAGTTGTCCGCGTGGTTGGGCGCAGCGGCATGGCTGGACGGCGGGTTCAGCGTGGGCGACCTGCTGATGGTCTCGGTGCTGCTGCGCCTGAAGAGCAGTGGCCTGCTCGACGAGTACCCGCTGCTGCTGGCCTATGTGGCACGGGCGACGCAACGTCCCGCCTACCAGCGCGCATTCGCTGCGCAGCTGGCGGTATTCCAGAACGGGTAGTTCCACGCCACGCGTGGAAACACTCAGCGCAACCTGCGCCGGCAGGCCGCCTGCACCAGCATCAGCTGCGCCACCAGGATCAGCATCGCGCAGCCTGACAGCAGCCACGGATCGATGTACCACTGCGCGTTGAAACTGAAATCACCAGCGGAAATACGCTTCCAGCCGTTGAAGTGCTGCATCGCCGCGACCACGAACGCGAAGCCGCCACTGGCGAATGCAAGCCAGGGCACGACGATGCCCCCCGGCCGCGCGAACAATGTCAGCACGCCCAGCACACCGATGACCGTGCGTTGTACGCGGCAGTACGGGCAGACATAGGCCATCCCGCTCCATTCCACCGCCCAGGCCAACAGGCTGACCAGCACCGCCGCGCCTGCGGCGGTGTACAGGACTTTCGGCGTGATCGTCATGCCACCCTCGTGTGCCATCCCGTGCTCCTTGGTTGAAAGACCCGGGCAGCGTAGCAGTGCCGCAGCCTCATCCCTTCTTGATGACGGTCCGCTTGCCGATGGTGCTGGTCTTGCCGGCGGTCGGCTTGGCCAGGCCAGGAATCAGGAAATCGGTGGCCTTGTGACCCATCGACACCTTGGACGCCAACCAGCGCGGCATGCGCCCGCGACCGGTCCAGGTCAGGCGCTTGTATTCCGGGTCGCGATACTTGGGCGCGACTTTGCCGGATTTCCGGCGGGCGGGCTTGCGGGCGGGCGCAGGTGTTTCCGAGGCTTCGCCACCGAAGAGTTCTTCGAGGGTGTAACCGGCCTCCGCCGCGGCGGCCTTCAACATCCGCCGCACCGCGCTGGCCGGGCGGCGGCTGGAAATCAGCTGTTTCCGCTGTTCAGCGGCAACCACCAGGGCGCCCAGCTCCCGAAGGCTGAGCGATTCAATATCGATCGTCATGGTGGAAAGGTCTCCTGCGGGCGGCCAGCTGTCAAGGCGCCCTGCCAGGTACGTAGACACGGGCTTCACTGCCGGTGGGCTCCGATCGCCTTCGCCAGCCATCTCCGAGGAACCCGACGTGAGCAACTCACCGCATTCGCTCGCCTACCTGCTTGCGCGCATACTGCTGATGGCGCTGTTCCTGGTATCCGGCATAGGCAAGCTCGGCGACCTCAACGGTACCCAGGGCTACATGGAAGCCATGGGGGTACCCGGCATCCTGCTGTGGCCCACCATCGCCTTCGAGATCGGCAGCGGCCTGTGCATCCTGCTGGGCTTCCAGACCCGGCTGGTATCGATCGTGCTGGCGGGTTTCAGCCTGGTCACCGCTTTCATCTTCCACCACAACGTTGCCGACCCGACCCAGCAGATCATGTTCCTGAAGAATATGGGGTTGGCCGGTGGCTTCCTGCTGCTGGCCTGCACCGGGGCTGGGCGGTACAGCATTGATGGGCGCGGGCGGCGTGGGTGATGTTCATTGCTGTGCGCGCCGCCTGATCCGGAAATGATCCCGGTAGGCCGAAGGGGACATGCCAACAACGCTCTGGAATGCCTTGCGGAACGCACTCACATCGTCGTACCCCAATGTCGAGGCCAGTTGCGCAACCGGGATATCACCGAGCTGCAGCGCGTCCCTGGCCTTGGCCATCCTGACCTGCCGGATGTAGTCGGCCGGATTGAGTCCCGTGGCCTTCTGGAATCGCCGGATGAATGTTCTTTCGGTCAGGTGGGCACGCTGAGCCAGGGCACTCACCGTGTGGCGCAACCCGGGTTCGGCAAGGATGGATCGCTGGACAGCCAGCAGCGCTGCGTCATCGTGATCCAGCCTTGGCAGGAATCCCTGCAATGGTCGCTGGTCCTGCCGGATCCCGTCACTGAGCATGAAGCGGGCTGTTGCCAGCATCACGCTGGAGCCCATCGTGCGATCGACGATCAACAGGCCCAGATCATTCCACGCAAGGATCGCGCCTGACGTAATGACGTCGCCATCATCGATGACGACATTCTCGGTGGTCACCTGGACGTCGGTGTAGGTGCTGGCAAGCAGGCCTGCGAACGCCCAGTGCGTCGTGACCCGTCGCCGTGCAAGCAGGCCGGTCTGGGCAAGCACGAAAGCGCCCGCGCAGACGGAGCACATGATCGTGCCGCCTGAATGGAGCGTTCTGAGCCACTGCGCCTCGTGTGGCATCGCGGACATGCGCTCAGGCATGGCCACGCTTGGCGGCGAGATCACGAAGGCGGGAGCATTCACATCGCCGGGATCGCTGTCCCAGCAACATTCCATGCGGGTCGATTGCGGGTTCCATTGCCAATGCGTCACCCGGATGAAGCACCGCCGGTCATCCTCGTGAGGATACGCAGCCCATTCATTTGCGATCCGGAACAGATCGGTCAAGCCGTGGACGGCCGCCATCTGGCAATCCGGGTAGATCAGCAGAGCGACTTCGATCCGCTTGTCAGTTTCGATACCCATGAATGTCACCTCCACCGATTTCAATTGATACGGCGCTACCCAAGAATGGATTCGGGCGGAGTGATGGCCGCCCCAGCATAGAAGGAATCGCGTGCCTGGGGCCACTCCCGCAACACGTACCGTCAGTGTCCCTGCTCCTGCACCGATGCAGGCCGCCGCGACGCAGGACGTTCTCCAGACCCAACAGCGAGGAACCTTGAAATGGCTACGGTTACCACCAAAGACGGCGTCGAGATCTTCTACAAGGACTGGGGTCCGCGCGACGCCAAGGTCATCCATTTCCATCATGGCTGGCCGCTCACCGCCGACGATTGGGACGCGCAGATGCTGTTCTTCGTCAACAAGGGCTACCGCGTGGTCGCGCATGATCGCCGCGGTCACGGCCGCTCCAGCCAGGTCTGGGACGGGCATGACATGGACCACTATGCCGACGATGTTGCTGCAGTGGTCGAGAAGCTGGGCACCCAGGGTGCCATGCATGTGGGCCATTCCACCGGTGGCGGCCAGGTGGTGCGCTACATCGCCCGCCACGGCGAGAAGAACGTGTCCAAGGCAGTGTTGATCAGCTCGGTGCCGCCGTTGATGGTCAAGACCGCAGCCAACCCACAGGGCACGCCCAAGGAGGTCTTCGACGATTTCCAGGCACAGCTGGCGGCCAATCGTGCGCAGTTCTACCATGACGTACCGGCTGGGCCGTTCTACGGCTACAACCGCCCCGGTGCGAAGCCGTCGGACGCGGTGATCTGGAACTGGTGGCGGCAGGGCATGCAGGGCTCGGCCAAGGCGCACTACGACGGCATCGTTGCCTTCTCGCAGACCGATTTCACCGAAGACCTGAAGGGCATCTCCATTCCGGTGCTGGTGATCCACGGCGATGACGACCAGGTGGTGCCGTATGCCGACTCCGGCGTCCTTTCCGCGAAGCTGGTGAAGAACGGCACGCTGATCACCTACGAAGGTGCACCGCACGGTATTCCGACCACGCACGCCGACCGGATCAACGCCGACCTGCTGGCGTTCCTGGAAAGTTGATCGTGAAGGATCCGGGAAGTGCTTCAGGCACTTCCCGGACCATCCGGCAGGCGGATGCCATTGGCGGCAACGAATGCGCGCGACGCATGCCAATAGGCCTGTGGTGGCGTGTGCAGCTCCGGCTGCGACCAGTAGCCATCGGGGTGCAGCGCTCCCATCACGCTGCCCCATGCAGCGCGCGCATCGTGGACGCGCATGCGCCAACGATGATGCGGCGGAAAGTAGGCGTAGTGTTCGAGCGACTGCCGCTGCGCCTGCTCTTCGGCAATGCCTGCCTGGTGGATCAGCGTCCACGCATGCATATGGCGAGCGTGGGCAAGCGCACCGAGATACTCATCCTCATCCAGCAAGGGAACCGACTCACCGCGAGCCAGGCACAGCGCGTCCGACTCGGTGTCGTATGCCAGCGACGGCTGCGCCAGTTCCGGGTTCTGGTACCAGTACCCTTCGCCCAGCACGTGCAGCATCGCCCAATGCCAGGGCTCGTCGTGGAAGAGCAGTTCGTGCTCGTATTCGTGGCCGGCGGTCTGGTCGGGATAGCGTTGGCGTGCGTGTTCGATTGCCAGCGCTTCGGGAATCTGACCGTAGTGCATCAGGCACCAGGCAAACAGATGCCGGCTGTCTTCGATCTCGGTGGTGAAGTCTTCCACCGGGGCGTTGGCGTCAGGCATGTTCGATCCTTTTGTGCGGATCAGCTATAGCCGGAGCGGCGGGATGTGCAGGGAGGCAGCAATCCGTGTGGGCGGAAGGATAAGTTGTCCGCAAATTCAATGCATGCACTGACCGTGAGATCTGGTCCTACTAGTCCATGTTCAGATGACGCTGAAGAGTCCCCCTCATCTCCCTCTCTTACAGAATTTCTCAAAGGGCACGGCCCTCAAATGACGAATGACCAAGAGCGCTACTACTGAGACACTGCGGCGCCCCTCAAAAACGCTCTCTACAACGTTCTCTTTCACGGCGCCTGAACGGTCAGCGCCCGGCCATTGAGGCGCCGACCGTTCATTCTAAAAAGCCTGCAACTCATCTAGAGGCTCAAAGCCGCAAGTACCGACGAATCCCTGTGCATTCGTCTCAGCCATCGTAGAACTCAGGACTAGCTGCCGACGCCTTTAGAATCTGAATTGAGCGGTCACAGTCCGCCTTCGCTACGTAGGATTCACTACTACGAGCGATAGCAAGCCCATTCGACGCATAGTAGATCCAGTACCAATGCCCCTTTGCGTCCTTTTTTTCCCAGTAACACGGATAAGTTACAGTAGCCATGAAACCTCCCTCGGGATGATCCGTCTAGTGAAAACTCATATAACTTCCGATAGATTCTGAGTTATTTATTACCGGAAATGACGCCTTCCAAGTGCCACCTCCTTAGCCCCCAAACCGCACCACATTAAATTCAGAACTAGGCTTGCGTCAATAAATCCTGCTTCTCAGCAGGGAAAAAAACAACTCGGGAGAAGTCAGGCTTTCGCCCGAAACTCGTTGAACGTCTTGAGTAGCTTCATGGTCGCATCGTAGTCGAGCTTATCCCCCTCGTACTCGCAACGATACAAGCCCTGAAGGTTCGACGGCAAAGCTACTCCCTTTTGCACAAGCAGGATGACCCGCTTGTTGAAAAGCGCAATTGCGGCTCCGATTTCGATGAGCACGTTGTGATTGAGATGGACGTGCTTGTTGCCCTCCGAGTCCAGCATTTCCCCCTCACTGTTAACGTGAATCACGCCAGCAGTGCATTCACGCATGTCGTGGAACACCTTGTCTGGAACCGGAACGGCCGTCGACTCACGCTCCACGGATACAACTGGCTCAAAGCTCCCAAACTGGAGCAGCTCCTTAATCTGGTTCACGATGGCACGACTTTTTCCGTGCGTGATGAAGACCCTATTATTACTTGGCTCTGCGGGTCGTCCGGCGTGCCTCGCGCTACCGCGGGGGACATCCACCTTCTCGACCTGAGTCTCAGTATCAAAATCGTCGCGAGTGACGTCGACGCCGCTGCTAGCGGAAGAATCAATTGCGACTACCTGTGCAACTGGCCCCTCCCCTGGGGCAGGGATAGCAACAAAAAGACCGGTCTTTGTCTCTCGCAGAATTCCGGTATTGACCCCCGTCACTTTTAACGCTTGTACCGCTTCGCTCGCACGCTCCTTTGGAAGTCCCATGGTTACCAGGACGTTTGCTGCGATTCCGTCCTGCGGGAATTTTGCGCGGTCGTAGCGCTGAAAGAACTCACGCATTATGCGTGGCCTAAGCACAGCCTCCGCCCGCCCACGCACATCGTCTCCCTCCTCCACTGGGGCAACAATTCGCCGCCCCAACTGCGTGAGCTTAATCGAATCTGCACCATAGCCGCCCTCCGTTAGCCCGTAGGCTATAGAGGCGCCTGTTAACGTGCGCCAAGGTCCACTCGTCGGCGTCATGTTCACTGCAAACGCAATGTCGTGAGGAGCTGCGCTCTTACCAGCAAAGTCGTCCCAGATCGCCCTAGGAACCCTGAGAGCCTGGTCCAGAGTCAGTGATGGCATGTCGCTTTGCATCACCTTAGCCCGCGCGACCGGCTTCGTGACTGGCGTATCAACTGCTCGACCGGGGTTTGAGCCGGAGTCGACAAGCCCATCTGATGGGAGCGGCAACTTCTTCTTAGCCATCTCTGCCTTCACTCCAGCGCATGTTGGTAGGGTCCGGCGAACTATGGACGAAGGCGCCGCGTCAATCAATGACTTCTCCACGAAATGCCTAACCCAAACATAATTCATGACTTCAGAAAGTAACTATATGATACTGATTTATATATACTATTTGATCTTCAATCATGCGTAGATCTTACACCTGATTGACAATTTCGCTTGCAAGCTCCAGGGCAATGAGGCGCCTGAAGAACACCCTTCGCTCTCCAGAGCGACGTTCCACCCAGCGAAAAGCACCCAAGCGCGCCAGTCAATTGAGTGATGTCGAGGTTGACTGCCTCAGGGGTCAAACGTCGAACCAATCGGCAAGGGCTGCTGCGAACGGCCAATTGCCTTCCTCTGCCCGTCTCGCTCATGAAGCACCCTATGGCTCGCCAGCGCCCCTTTCTCCGGCAGTCGGCCGATTCCGCCTATGCTAAGGTAACTCTCGATGAAAATTTTTCCGCGCTCAGAATACGCTCGAATACCGGCGTGATCGCAATGATCACGCCCCTGTAGCTCAATGGGTAGAGCAGCGGATTTATATCCCGTCAGCGCCAGATAAGCGGCAAGTGCCGGTTCGAGCCCGGCCAGGGGCACCACCAGACTAATCCTTGGCGCTGACGCCTTGCGGCTCCGTACCTGCTGAAGCTGCTACCGCTGATGCCTCTCCCTCGACTCAGCGCACAAATGTTCCCGTCGCTCCTAGGCCCCACTTGAGTGCGGCTATGCCGAAGCGCAGGCGGCAGTAGTGCGCAACCCCAGGTGAGTCAGCCTCGCAGAGAGCGCCCAATCGTTGCAGCGCTGGGCGCTAGTACTCTCTTACTGCAATAAAAGTAGTTCGGTGCAGCGCAACGAAAGTTGTTTTTAATCAACAACTTGCAAGGAAACTACACTTGCACACAGACCCCAGACGTGCCTAGGATGATCCAACAAGACCGTCACGAGTGGTCATGGAATTCCAAGCACACACGCAGAGCAACTTGGAGACCTGGCTCCAGAGGGAGTACGGGCTACTGATCGATTCGACTGTGATCGCAAGAATTCTGGGCTACAGAAGCGCCAACTCGTTGGCGAAGGCTCGTAGCCGCGGGGTAGTGTCGATCGACATGTTCCGGCTGCCAAACAGGCAGGGGCTGTACACCTCACCCAAGCACCTCGCCGCGTACCTACAGGCGACACTTCCGAAGAACCACATCCCTACTGTTGGAGGCGACGATGGACAGATAGCCGCGTCCGGTCGCTGAGAAAACGAAAGCCCCGATTAGCGGTCGGGGCTTTCGTACAAATGCCATAAATCGCTCACTTGGCATCTCGATCTCAGCACCACTTCCTAAGTAAGTCAACTTCCGTTCGGAGCCTATCGGCGCCGTCACGGACAGTCCTTGCCTGTCATCCAGCTATCAGCTGGCCGGAGGGTCCAATGCTGAGCTCAAAGCAGATAGAAGCGCTATTCGATTCTTGGGACATCCCTGCACTCGGACGTGACTACATTGAGCACGTGCGGTCACGCGAGCCGGCACGCCTGGTGGGCTCTGGAAGGACGCGTAACACGCCGGAACGATTCGCCAGCCAACGCATGGGGAGGGTGATCCAAGCGGAGAGCGCGACGGTGGAAGGCGCCCTGGTACGTATGTGTGAGTACGACTACGAGATTCTGGAGTACTGGGACCAGCCAAAAGCCGTTCCCTTGGTCATCACAGATCGGCGTGGACGACGGCAGCGCACGACTCATACGCCGGACTACCTGATCATCCGTGCGACGGGCCCAACAGTCGTGGAGTGCAAGACCAGGTCGGGCGCAGAGGCACTAACCAACATCAGGGAGGAGGACTGGAGATTTGATGGAAACGACTTCAGCTTTGAGCCGGCCGTTTCATACTTCTCAGAACTTGGCATCAGCCATAGGGTATGGACCCCGGATGACCGCAGCCAGCTCCGCAGTAGCAACATAGATCTGCTGCTCGCCGTACGGCGATGGCCAAAGAATGACATCGGAGAGAAGTGGAGACTACGGATAACCCGCTACCTGGCCAAGCGAATGATCGCCAGCATCTCGGACCTACACTCCGAACTCCACCTTCCAGATGCGGGCGTCATCCTTCGAGGGATACATGACGGCTGGCTGTATGCTCCGCTGGACTTGTATCTTCTGTCGTGCCCTGAAGATGGCTTGGTTGCCCTGACGGCAAGGGATTTCGAGCTTGGAATGGAAACGCTCGAAGCCTATCGCACAGAGTCATGCAACCCTAGCCGATCTCGATGCATTCCCAACCTAGCCCAAGCATCAATCATGATTGAGCGAAAGAAGGAGCTTGACGGCGTATCCGAGCCCACGCGCTCAAAGCGCACGATGCGGCGCTACAAGGCACTTCTTCGCCACAGCAACGGCGACGCTCATGCACTTCTACCCCGGCCACGGCCCGGCAATCGGCTTCCGCGCTTGACGGCTGAGCACGAATACTTCCTCCAAGAATCCATAAGTGCCCACCACGCCAGCCCCGTCGGCCTGTCGGTGTCGGCAAGCTATCTTCTGTATAAGAATGCACTCGATGACAAGAAGGCCCTGGGAGAGCTGGCCGAAAGTGACTTTCCAGTATCACTCAACACTTACGCCGGCAGAGTTCGAAGACGTGACCAAGAGAGCCTAGCCTTCGCGGTGGGCGGAAAGCGAGCCGCGAACAGCGCCGCAAATCCTGTTGACCGTCGCCACGCGAGTGCCCCGACGAAAAGACCCTTCGAATCAGCGCAGGCCGACCACTACCTGGGAGACCGCACACTTGCATTGTGCAGCTCAGGCAATAGGCGCTTCACACAGAGACCTTGGGTTAGCGTTCTGAGAGACTCCTGTACCGGGGAAGTACTAGCTCTCACAGTTGGATTCCGCGCACCAGGGAGAAAGGTTCTAGCCGAGCTACTAAGAGACTGTGCGAGAAGACATAAGCGGCTTCCCGAATCGATTGCTAGCGACTGCGGATCGGACTTTGAGTCAACCTTCTACGAGTCCACGCTCGCGCTATATGGCGTCCACAAGAAAGATAGACCAAGTGGCGCCCCCAGGTTTGGCGGCGAATTGGAAAGGCTATTCGGGACACTCAAGACATCTATCCTATGGCAGCACATTGGATCAACACGCAATGACATGCGAGGTAGATCAGTCTCGCCATCACATCGCAGCCATAGACTTGCCGAGCAGGATCTCATTGATTTCTATCACGAGCTGGAAAGCTCCATCTTCGAACAGCTGAACGTTCACCTGCGCGGTGAGCGACTGAACTCCCCAGACGTGATCATGGGAAATGGACTTGAGCTTTACCCCATGTCAGGAGTTCCAGTGAGTTTCGACCAAGACTTCCTGATTGCAACCTCAATCGACGCGCCGAAGCGAATGTATCTGGTGGACAGGTCACGCGGAATCAACGTGCTTGGGAGATGGTACTGGGGCACAGGGCTCGCCCATTCGTCCAAGCGAAGGGTTGAAGTACGAATGGACTCTTGGGACGAAAACCTAGTCTATGCATGGCTAGATGGAGGCTGGCTCCCATGCCGAAGCCGCGGCTCTCTTGAGCAAGCGATGGACAGTCTCACAGCTAGAATCTGCAGAACCACGCTCAGGTTGGATGGTCGTGCAGAGCTGGCGGAGGCAAGGCACGAAGCTGACCTATCTTTGGCAAGGCACCTTAGTGAGAGGGAGCGCGTGACGCCGTCTGAGCAGCCCACACCGTTCTCGTCAACAGCTCGCGACGCAAAGAAAAATCCTTCTCTTTGTAGCGACGATATTCCAAGCATCGCCATCAGCTGGAACCCCCAGCCATGACCAAGATCATACCCGCGAAAGCGCTGCATCAACTCAACATCGACCATCCCCGATACCAAGAGGTAGATCGCCAACTTTTCACGCAGTTAGCCATGGGAGCGCCCGGAAGTGTTGTCCTCCTGGTCGGTCCCACCCGTGTGGGAAAGTCACGCCTGGTGCAAAGTGTGGCCCGTCGTCTAGTCCAGAGCCCGATCTCAGACGACGAGCTGCCGGTGATCCTTGTTGAGGCTGCGACTACGCATGGAGGGCGCTTCTCAATGAAACATTTTACAATGCGCGCACTACAAGCACTGCGCCACCCTATGTATGGCGATCTCAGAGGCATCATTCGCCAGAGAGAGTCGGAGACAGAGCTAAGGATCAAGCTCGAGCAGGCGATCATCTATCGGAAGACCCGTTACCTTTTCATTGATGAAGCTCATCACCTACTGCGGACCAACCGTGGTGCACAGGCATCCGACATTCTTGATTCTCTGAAGTGCTTGGCCAACACCACGGACATCATTCTAGTGTTGGCCGGGGGCTACGAGCTGTTCGCGGCAGGGCTTTCCTCTGCTCATCTAAACGGACGAATGAGAGTCATTGAGTTCGGTCGCTATCGACCTACGGGTCAAGACGAGCTGAATTTTCTCGGGATTCTCAAAGGTTTGGATGCCCATCTTCCTTGGAAGAGCGGAAGTAGTTTGATTATCCACTCTAGCTACATGACTGCCGGGACACTCGGATGCCTGGGGCTGCTCCTAGGCTGGGTGAATGCCGCCATGTGCGAGATGCACTCCCGTGGAGAGCGGGCGCTCCGCTTGGAACACTTCATGGAAACTCGTTATGAAGAGCAGATAGCCCTCATCGCTCGAGAAATTGCTGAAGGGGAGTCCGCAATGAGAAAGCTACCGACGCCTCCCAGCGAGACGAAGAATGGCGCTGACTTGAGTTGCCGCTCCAAGGTACAGAGGAGGCCATTTCAACGGAAGCCCAAGCGGGACCCCGTAGCCCCTGTCAGAAGGTGACCAACCATGGCCGATTACTTCTCCGTTCCGCATCTCGGTGCAGGAAGCCTGGAGGTCGAGGGAATCAGCAGCTACCTCGTTCGCATGGCTCGGGCACATGGCTGCAGCCATTGGCAGTTGGCTAGGCACCTGGATGCGTGGTGGGATAGGAACAACTGCAACCAACGGCTGGAACGACTTCCTAGAATCACCCAGAGTGGAGTGAGAATTCAGCTTTGTGGTGTCGGGTCTGATACTGCAAAGCTAGTTAAAGCACTGGGTGCCGCAACCGGCATCACATCCCTACGATCCGCCACCATCCTGTCACTCAAACAAGTGATTTCAAGCACATCAATTGGCGCTCTGAAGAGTTCACGTGCATGGTGCCCTGCGTGCTACGCGGAGGATGCGAGAGAACGAGGAGAGGTCTACGACCGTCTTCTTTGGGCCTTGCTTCCAATAACGAGGTGCTCGATTCATAAGACCCCGCTGCTCCAGCGCTGCCCTTCCTGCGAAAGCACTCAAGTCTACGCTTCAGGCGCTCAACTAGACGAATGCTACGTATGCCGCGCGAACCTCAGAGCGATCCCCCCTTTACACGCGCCTTTGGAGCACCCCGGTTTTGGCGAGCAGCTGTTGCATGAGTTGGTAACAGCCTGCGCCGAGAATCCGAACCTGACTCTCAATCGGGAAGGAATGCGCCTTTTCTTCAAGAGGCACCGAAGAGACCTTCCCCCAGGAGACCCATTAGTCAATGTAAGGGCTCTTGGCTCTCGGTCGAGTAAGCCGTCGCTTATGAGTGTTCTGAAGTTCGCCACCGCGTTCGGAGCATCACTGCTTGACTTTCAGTCGTCACGCCCCCCTGACGTAACTCACTGTCTCTATGATGCCGCATCCATCCCCTCCTCCAGACGATCTGGCCGGCACTCCCGAAGTGTCTATTTGAAGGTTCAAGCGGCGCTGAAGGCCGCCCTTGACAACCCCAAGTCCTCCCCCGCATTCCGCACTTTCTGCGCAAACCAGAATGTGTCTACAGGTTACGTCAGGCATAATTTTCCGATTGAAGCAAGAAGGTACGCGGATCTTCGACGCGAGTACTCCCAATGGAGGCGGGAGTCGGTGACGGTGGCTGCTCTGGAGATGGCCAACTCGGGACTCATCGATGACTACAGATCTGGGCGCATCAAGCAGCTCAAAGAGCTTATCCGCGCAGTTGCCAATGCCAGCGGTGTTCAAACGCTCACCGCGCGCAAGGTAGTGGAACATTGCCTTTCTTCTGATACAGCCGGACAGGCAAGCGTCAAGGATGCCCCCGGGACTGGTAAGTAAGTTGGGCCCAGAATTCCTGATAGACCCTAGTACCTCCCACCTACGTACTCCCAGCGCAATGTCCGCTTTCGGCCAGAAGCGGTCATCCGCCCTACCCCCGATGAATCTTCCTAATCCCCTGCCCCGCCAATGTTCGCTTCCGGCCAAGAGCGGACGTACGCTTTGGGAGCTAATCCCCCCCGCAAACTGTCCATCAATGGGCTCAGGCGAACCCTACGCCCACTATGCAACGAACTCAACGGACCTCAAGTTCATCCAGCTATACGGTGAGCGACTTCCTTAGTAGGAACGCTACTGCAGAGCCGCCAGTGGCTGCCGGTTCAATGAACTGATACGACGTTCCTTGTGGCCCTCTGCATTACCGGGCGCGGACTGCATCTGCGCACCTGCAGTCTTTATGCTTGTGCTCTCGAACCAGAAGCGGGCCTGCCTGTGAGCAGTGCTGTGAGCAGTGCTGTGAGCACCATCTGGCAACAACGGACCGGGGGCAACGCAGATCTTTGGTGAAGTTGCTTGCAGCTACGCTTCTCGGGAAGCTAGCGTGATCTTACCATCGGCGCGATGAACTCCATCGCCTCTATCGCGAACCGCCCCGCAAGCGCCTTGGCGTGGCCATCCGGTGTGTAGCTCTTTCGGATGTCCCTCATGTCCGCCTTGTCAGCCAGTAGAAGCAGTGCTACCTGCCTGCCATTGCTTGCATCGATCGCCTCAATCTCAAGTGCCAACTGTCCCTTGCTCACCGGTCCCACCAGGACCGATGTAGCGATGTTCAGGCCGACAGACGCCTCCTTCACCGATGTGATCCTTACAAGCAACAACAGTCCCGTTCCCGACTGCCCTGCCCCGCTTCGGCCTAGGCGCCTGTCGATCTGCCGCTGTAGCTGACTGCCTACGGCGGCCTTGAGGCGATCTCCGACGCCCGGACTCAGCGTTGCAGCCACGTCTGGCATCAGCAGGACCGGTGCGAGGGTCACCGTCTGAAAATGCCCGCGCGCACTGTTCGCCGGCACGATCTCCATCCGGCGCTCCCCGAGGATAGTGAGACCTGCATAGGTCTTGGCCTGATTTGACCTGACCACATGCACCGGACTGCATGCGGCCAGCAACAACATTCCCATCCCTGCAAGGAGCCGCGGAACCCACCGCCGCAAGCTGTCTTTTGCGACGCGTACGGAACGTGGTGTTTCCGCCATAGTGGCAGTTCGATCGCTGCCTGATGAGTGACTAGGACAGCAGTGAATTGCAGAGTGCATGACTTTCGCAGGTTGAGTGGAACGGAATCAATTGAGGTGGAGGATCGCCATGTGCGAAGCTCGCCTTGGCCGGTCCGGAATGCCGGACATGACGAATGCATGACATCGGCAGGACGTCTGCAATCACCAATGCAACATGTGCTTCGGATCAAACAGCACGCATGACACTGCCATGATGATCACGACAAGCACCGCGAATCCTGTGGCAATGGCGCCTCTGAGAAATCCAATTCGGATAAGTATGTTCTTCAACAGCGGCACCTCACCAAGTACAAGGGCTAAGAGAATTCCTGCTTGTGCTGCGGCAAGCAACGCGTAGACAAACGCCCAGCACCCCCAGGCGATAGCCGCCACACGGATGATTGACGTGGGAACGTCCATCAGCAGCCCCACCACGATCAGCATCGTCACTGCGATGGTGATCGTGCGCATGTTCTCAGCCACGTTCTTCAACGTGGCGCCTTCCCGCGCCAATCGATCGACCTCAAGGAATCTCGTCGCTAGTTTCGATTCAAACAGCCGTATGCGCTTCATGGCTCTGCCCAAGTGAAGGGGAATGGCTGGAGGCGACTGCAATCGCATAGATCAAGTGGAGTACGAAGGCTTAATCAC
>NZ_RAVT01000003.1 GCF_013464915.1 Stenotrophomonas maltophilia | reverse complement strand
CCGGCCAGCGGCCGGCGCTACCGGGCCGCTGCGCTGGGCAGCACCAGCTCGAACACGGTGCCGGTTTCATCGGAGACGACGCTCACCGTTCCGCCATGCGCCTGTGCAATCGCGCGGGTAATCGCCAGTCCCAGCCCGGCGCCTTCATGGCGGCCACGCTCGCCGCGATAGAAGCGGTCGAACAGGCGCGGCAGTGCCTCGGCGGCAATCGGCGTGCCGCTGTTGTGCACGCTGATCCGGCACACGCCATCAATCCCCGAAAGCCGCACGACCACTTCGCTTCCTGGCACCGCATGCTTCAACGCATTGGACAACAGGTTGGCAATGGCCCGGTGCAGCATCAGCCGGTTGCCCTGGACCTGCGCGGTGCCTTCGCGACGCAGGGCCAACTGCCGGTCATCGGCCAGCAGTTCGTAGAACTCCAGCAGCGAATCCACCACGGCATCCAGCGCCACCGGCTCGCGCGAGGGCAGGGCGCCCGGTGCCTCGGCCTGCGCCAGGTACAGCAGGTCACCCACGGTCTGCGCCAGCTGCTGCAGTTCCTCGGCACACGACGCCAGTGTCTCGCGGTAGGCCTCGTTGCTGCGCGGGTAGGCCAGCACCACCTGTACCTGGGTCAGCATGTTGGTGATCGGCGTGCGCAGTTCGTGGGCGAGATCACCGGAGAACTCGGTCAGTCGCGCGAAATCCTGCTGCAACCGCGCGAGCATGCCGTTGAGGGTCTGCGCCAGCTGTTCCAGTTCGGCCGGTGCACTGCGTGCACTCAGTCGGCGCTGCAGCCGGCCGGCGGTGATCTGTCGCGCCTCATCGGCCAGCGTACGCAGCGGCCGCAGCGTGCGGCGCACCACGTAGCCACCGAGCAGGCTGCTGGCCACGGCGGCGCCGATGATGGCGATGGCCAGCAGATGGCGGAAGCGCTGCAGGAAATCGGCATGGCGGTCGTCGTCAATGGCCAGCAGGGTGACCAGCTGGCTGCCGTCGGCCAGGATCTGCCGCAGGTGCAGGGCGTGCATGCAGCGACCATCGGCGAGGATCCAGTCGTGTCGCCGTGGCGCGGTGTCGATGGGCTGGCTGCGTGCATGCCCGCGCAGCAGTGCCGGCGCGGTGGAGAACAACACGGTGCCGTGGCCATCGACGATGTGGAAGGCGATATCAGGATGGTGGCCGAGTGCTTCTGCCAACCGCTGCCCACGTGCGGATGCAGGTCCATTGCCGGCCAGGTCGCGGATGAGCGCGACCTTGTTCTCCAGCTCGACGAAGTCCTGTGCCACCAGATCGTGCCGGGCGCTGACATAGATCGCCACGCCCAATGCAGCCAGCACCAGTGTGGCCACGGTGGCGAACAGCAGCGTCAGCCGTACCGCAATGGAACGACGCAGGCTCATCCGTTGCCCATCGCGCCGTCGTCCGGCGCCTCCAGCACGTAGCCCATGCCACGTACGGTGACGATCAGCTTGGCGTCGAAGCCGTCGTCGATCTTCGCGCGCAGGCGGCGGATCGCCACGTCGATCACGTTGGTATCGCTGTCGAAGTTCATGTCCCACACCTGCGAGGCGATCAGAGAGCGCGGCAGTACTTCACCGCGACGGCGCGCGAGCAGCTCCAGCAGGGTGTATTCCTTCTGGCTGAGGGCGATGCGCTGGCCATCGCGCTCGACCCGGCGGCGCAGGGTATCCACCACCAGGTCGGCGATGACGATGCGTTCGGCCTGCGGCACGGCCTGGCCGCGACGCAGCAGGGTGCGCACGCGCGCCAGCAGCTCGGCAAAGGCGAACGGCTTGGCCAGGTAATCGTCGGCACCCAGCTCCAGGCCCTGCACGCGGTCGGCGATGCTGCTGCGCGCGGTCAGGAACAGCACCGGCACCTGCCAGCCCGCCCCACGAAGCCGCGACAGCACGTTCCAGCCATCCAGGCCGGGCAGCATCACGTCCAGGATGACCAGCTGGTACTCGCCACTGCCGGCCAGGTGCAGTCCATCGATGCCGTTGCAGGCGAGGTCGACCACGTAGCCGGCCTCGATCAGGCCCTGGCGCAGGTAGTTGCCGGTCTTGGGTTCGTCTTCGACGATCAGCAGTTTCATGGTGCGCCCATCATCGCAGCTTGGGCACGGGCCGGTGGCGCCGGTTCACGCCAGCGGATCCAGCGTACCGAGGATCGCAACGCAGGCCAGCACCAGTACCGCCAGCACCGACTCGCAGGCCAGGCTGTGGCGCAGGGAACGCAGCGGCCGCGGTTGCCAGCCGCCACGGATGGAGACCGCCAGTGCCGGCACCAGCCGCCAGCGATGCAGTGCCGCCAGCCCCAGCATGGCGCCCACCAGGGCCAGCTTGAGCAGCAGCCAGCGCCCGTGCGCAGTGCCGGTGAGGGTCTGCACCGAGCCGCCGAGATCGATGTAGGTGTAGGTGCCGGTCATTGCCAGCGCGGCGACGATGAGGGTGCCGGGCAGGGCAAAGCCGTGGGCGGCCTGCCACAGTTCGCGGGTGCGTTCGCGCAGGTGCAGTCCCTGCGGACGAAGTGCCAGCTGCAGGATGGCGGCAATCGCTCCGATCCAGGCGCCGGCGGCCAGCAGGTGGACGATGCCGGCAACCAGCCGCACGGTGCCGCTTGGCCCGTCACCCGCGGCGCCGTGCCCATTCCAGGACAGGCTGGCCAATGCCGTAGCGGAAAGCGCGAGCAGGGCCAGGCGGCGCAGGCCCTGCAGGGGAGGGGCGAAGGACAGCAGCGGCAGCATCGCCAGCAGGGCAAGGATGCGCAGCAGGCCCGCTTCACCCACCGGCGTGCCGGTGAGGAACCACTGTGCCGTCGCAGCGTCGATGTCGACCGGCACGATGCCGAGCACGCCGGACAACCGGGTCACGGCATCGGTGGCCACCAGCAACAGCGCGATCAGCGTGAGCGCCAGCGGCACGGCGCGCGGCACCCCGGGGCGGACGAACAGCAGCCGCCCGAACAGCAGCATCAGCACCAGATACAGCGCCAGCCGCAGCGCGTATGGCGAAAGCTCGGCCACAGCGATGGCCTTACTTCACAGTGAAGCGGTAGGTGCCGGTGATCGGATGACTGTCCTGGCCGACCGCGCGCCACTGCAGCGCATAGGTGCCTGCCGGCAGCGGCCTGGCAAAGCGCGCGCGCAGGGTGTGGCCATCTTCGGAGATGTCCTGCGCGGTGGTGGGCATGGCCATCTTCATGCGGCCATGGTCCATGCTCAGTTCGATGCGGGTGGCACGCGGCATCACCTTCTCGCTGAACTGCAGTTCGATCTGGCTGGCCGGGGCAACGATGGCATCGGCGGCCGGCGTCGAACGCACCAGGCTGGGATGGGCCAGGGCCAGCGGCGCGGCCGAGAGACCCGACAGCAGCAGGGCGAGCGAGGCAGGGCGGAGCAGGAAGCGGGTCATGTGCGGGAACGCCTGTCGGGAGGTTGCCCTCAGGGTGGTGCAGCGCGCCTTTCGCTGCCCTGACGCGAACATTACCGGTCTGTAATATTGGCTGCGCGACCCGCGGCCAGCGCTACCGGGCCCGTGACTGCGCGATCCAGGCTGACGGCGAACAACCGACCACACGCCGGAATGCCGCGCTGAACTTGCTGGGATTGGCGTACCCACTGGCCAGCGCAACCTCGGTGACGCTGCATCCCTGGGCCAGTGCCCCGCGTGCCCATTGCATGCGGCGCCGGGTCAGGAACGCATAGGGCGACAGGCCAGTGGCGGCGCGCAGCGCACGACCGAACGTGGATGGTTCCATCTGCAGCGCAGCGGCCAACTGTGCGACTTCAAGAGGCTGGCCGTGCCGTGCATCGATGTAGGCCTCCAGCTGCTGAAGCCGCCGCGTGGACAGTGCCGCGACCCTGCCGCGTTCCGTGCAGGGAAGCCCGGCAAGCTGGTCCAGGCGATGCAGCAGCACCCGCGCACCATGCTCGAGGAATCCGGGCAGGCAAGCATCGGCCTGCGCGCTGCACCATAACGCCTGCAGCACCGAAGTGATCACCGGGTCGTGGTGCAGCCGCGCCGCCAGCGGCTGCAGGTGCTGCAACTGCTGCGGATCCTGCGGATGCAGGCGGGTATCGATGGCGATGCCGAGCAGATCGACCGCAGGGCTGGCATAGGTGCCCGTGTCTCCCGGCAGCACCAGATTGAACTGACCGGGCCGCCACGGCGCCTGCAAGAAGCCGTTGAGGGTGCGCTGCTGCAGCCGTCCGCCGCCGCCCATGGCCAGGCCCAGGCGAAGCTGGTGCGGATGGCCCATCTGGCCTTCGCTGGCATCGAAGCGATGGCGCAGCAGCACCACCGCACCGTCGTTGCTGGCGTAGGCAGCAGGGGCCTGCGACCCGGTTTCCTGCAGCAGCTGGTCGGCAAGAGCGGGCATCACGGATCCGGGAATGGAGCGGCGCTGCCGGAAATGGAGTGGCGGCAGTGAGTGAATGTTACAGGATAACACTCTTGTCCCGCGCTGCCGCCGCCTGCGCGTCCGCCACTCCATCCGTCGAGGTTCCCGCTTTGAAGTCGTCCACGCCTGCTGCCGCGCTCATCGCAGCATCCCTGCTTGTTCCCGCTTTGCCCGCCCTTGCCCAGCAGGCCGACCCGGCCACGCTCGACGGTGTCCGTGTCACCGGCTCCAAGCGCGACACCCCTTACCTGAAGAGCGATCTGTCGGTGACGGTGCTCGATCGGCAGGCCCTCAAAGAGGCCGGAGTCACCGAGTTCCGTGATCTCGACAAGCTCGCTCCGAACGTGAAGTTCAACGCGATGGGCCAGCTCAGCAACATGTTCGTCTCGATCCGAGGCATCGAGTCCAACCCCTTCCTGGTCAACCGCGCCTCGGTCTATATCGATGGCATCCCGTTCCGTGAACTGAGCAACGCGGTGCTCAACCAGGTCGAGTCGGTGGAGGTGCTGCGCGGCCCGCAGGGCACGCTGTACGGTGCCAACAGTGAATCGGGCCTGGTGCTGGTGCGCACGCGTGGCCCCGCCGATGCGCGCGAAGGCGAGGTCAACCTGCGCAGCACCTGGTTCGGCAACGGCAATGGCACCGCGCTGGATGGCTTCGTTGCCGGCCCGTTGAGCGGTGACGGCCGGCTGTCCGGCTCGGTGGCCTTCATGGGGTCGGACGAGGATGCGTACCTGAAGAACCTCACGCCGTCCGGGGCACGGGGCAAGGTGGGTGAACGCTACCTGCAGGGCAAGCTGCGCTGGCGGCCGAGTGACTATGTTTCGGTGAATGCGCTGGGCTACCACCTGCGCACACGCGCGCCCGGCATGTTCGAGTATGAATACCTGCCGCTGGATACCGGCCTCTACAACCGCACCTACGGCACCTCGCTCAACGGTGGCCGCCGTGCCGGTGACTTCACTTACATCAACGATGCGCCCAAGCGCACCGAAAAGGACGAAACGGTGGCAGGCCTCAGTGCGCAATGGCAACTGCAGGCCGGCACGCTGGACGTCGCCGCTTCCTGGCGGGACGAGGAGGTAACCTCGGCCGGCTACGACTTCGACATGACCCACAGCCCGGCATTGGCCGGCCGCATCTACGACAGGAAGAAGGAATGGACGGCCGAGGCGCGCTTCAGCTCGCCCAGCGACCAGGCGTTGACCTGGATGGCCGGTGTGTCCACCTACCGCAACAGCAAGGATTCGATCCTCGGCACCTTCGTCGGCCCGGCGCTGCATGGGCTGGACAGCTACAACCTGGCACCGCGGCAGACCGCCAGGGGCGAGGACTACAGCGTGTTCGCCACCGCCAGCTACACCTTGCCCGCGCTGCCGAAGCTGACCGCCAGCGCCGGCCTGCGGCATGAGCAGGCGCGGCGTTCCACCGAGCAGCGTGCCGGCGCGCTGGACCTGGGTGCCGGTGGGCGCGTGCTGTACCGCGATGCCGCGCTGGCGCATACGTTCTCGGCCACGCTGCCGCGGGTGTCGCTGCGCTACGACGCCACCGACGACCTGTCGTTCTATGCCGCGTCGGCCAAGGGCTACATTCCGGGCGGCTTCAATCTGGCTGCGGCGCAGAGCGATGTGGTCAACGACAAGGTGCTGCGCTATGAGGCCGAGCGCATGTGGAGCCATGAACTGGGCTTCAAGATGAACCTGGCCGGTGGTCGTGGCCACATCGGCGGTGCGCTGTTCCACATTACCTCGGACAACTGGCAGGAGATCCAGGTGGCCACCGATGCCAACGGCCGCCCGATCTCTTCGGACTATGTGGGCTCGGATGCCTCGATCCGTTCGCGCGGTGCCGAGCTGGAGGGCGTGCTTGAAGTGCTGCCGGGCTTCACGCTGATGGCGAATGTGGGCTATGTCGATGCGAAGTACACCAGGCTGTGGGTCAGCGTTGACCAGAACCTGGATGGCAAGCGGGTCAAGCTGACGCCGCACTACACCGGCTATCTTGCCGCGCGCTACCAGTTCGAGTCCGGTCTCTATGCACGAGTGGAATCGCAGTTCACCGGTTCCAGCGCATTGGATGAGCGCAACCGCGCGTTCCAACCGGCCGTTGCCGTACTCGGTGCGCAGCTGGGCTATGAGACCGGGCCGTGGACTGCGCGGGTGTTCGTCCAGAACCTCACCAACAAGCGCCGCATCAACGGCTTGATCTTCGACAACCTGGCGTTCGGGCGTGACGGCAATTACTACGGCCCGGTAGACAGCCCACGCATCTTCGGGGCGGAAGTGGGTTACCGCTTCTGATGATAGGTAGTGCCGGCCGCWGGCCGGCATTTTMCGGACGCCGGCCAGCGGCCGGCGCTACCGGTGCAGGTGCAGTGCACGCCGGTTGCCGATGTGCGCGCACGCCAGCAGCACGCCACCACCGGCCGTCGCCACGCCATGCCAGAGCAATGATTCCTTCAGCGGCAGGTACAGCGAGGCCGACAACAGAAGGGAAGCACCGATGCAGGCCAGGCGCAATGGCCACCCACGGCCATGCCGGTGCAGTCCTGCGCTCGTACTGGCCATTGCCAGCGTCGAAGCGAGCAGCGCGAACAGCCACTCCCATCGCGACATCATCAGCAGCAGCGTCATTGCGCCATGGGCGGGGTGCTGGAACGAGCGCAGCGCCATCATTGCCGCTGGCATGAACGCCAGCAGCAGGGGCAGGGCGATGCAGTGCGCGGCGCAGGCCAGCGACAGCCAGGCACCGGCGAGATCGATGTGGGGGTGCCAGCGTGCCGAAATTGGCGGCTGGGCCGGGGCCCTTGCAGGCGTCGTGGGGATGTGGTCCATAATGTTACATAGTAACAATTGGAGTCTCCCCCATGAAGCTTCCTGCTGCTCCTTTCCTGCTGCTGGCCGCCAGCGTCGCGCAGGCCCACGACATCCGTCAGCACGCGCCGCACGTGCACGGCCAGGCAACCGTTGATGTCGCGCTCGACCAGCAAACGCTGGAATTCGCCCTCCAGGCCCCCGGCATCGGCATCCTCGATTACGAGCGACCGCCGGCCAATACAGCCGAGCAGGTCGCGCTGGATCACGCTACGACGCTGTTGAAGGGCGGCAGCTGGGTCACCCTGCCCACCGCTGCAGGCTGCAGTCTGACCAGCAGCAAAGCCGATGCCGAGGGCTTCGACGCGACTGTCGCCGCGCCGCCGGCAGGACAGCATCGGCACGCGGGGTTCACTGCCACCCTGCAGTACCGCTGCGCGAATCCGGCCGCGTTGCGCGCCATCGTCATGCGGCTGCCCGTGCTGTTCCCGGGCCTGCACGAAGTCATCGTCAACAGTGCGACAGCCAACGGCCAGAATCGCAGCGTGCTGACCCCGGACAACCTTCGCGTGGTACTGGCCCCGTGAGCACGGCACCGGTGATCGCCCTGGAAGACGTGCAGTTCGGCTACGGCATGCGCCTGGTGCTGGACATCCCGCGGTTGTGGATCGAGCAGGGCAGCAGCGTGCTGCTGCGCGGAATCAGTGGCGGCGGCAAAAGTACCTTGCTGGGTCTGCTGGCCGGTGTGCTGCTACCCGGCAAGGGTCGTGTCGAGGTGGCAGGCCGGGCACTGCAGGACATGGGGGGTGCGGCGCGGGATCGTTTCCGTGCCGACCAGCTGGGCGTGATCTTCCAGCAGTTCAATCTGTTGCCGTTCCTCACTGTGCGCGACAACATCGCGTTGGGCCTGCGCTTCTCGCGACTGCGCAGCGCGCGCATCAGTGGGCCGCTGGATGCAGAGATCGCACGCCTTTTGTCGGCCCTGCAGCTGGACCCGGCGTTGATGCAGCGGCGCGCGGGCACGCTCAGTGTCGGCCAGCAGCAACGCGTGGCGGCGGCACGCGCCCWGATCGGTCGGCCGGCGTTGCTGCTGGCCGACGAACCAACTTCGGCACTCGACCGCGATGCGGCCACCGCCTTCCTGCAGCTGATGTCCGCGCAATGCCAGGCGGCCGGCACCACGGTGCTGGTGGTCAGTCATGACGACGGCCTGCAACCCTTGTTCGACCGCACGATTGCGCTGTCCGAGATCAACCTGGCAGGTGCCGGCCATGCTTGAGCTTGCCTGGGCCAGCCTGCGCAGCCGTGCGTTGAGCGTGGGCCTGACCGTGCTGGTCATCACCCTCAGCATGGTGTTGCTGCTGGGCGTCGAACGTGTGCGCACGCAGGCGCACGAGGGTTTCGCCAGCACTGTGTCGGGCACCGACCTGATCGTCGGTGCACGTTCGGGGCCGGTGAACCTGCTGCTGTACTCAGTGTTCCATATCGGCGACCCGACCAACAACGTCTCCTGGCAGTCCTACCAGGAGCTGTCCGCGCTGCCGCAGGTGAAGTGGGCAGTGCCGTTGTCGCTGGGCGATTCCTGGCGTGGCTACCGGGTGGTCGGCACCAGCGGTGGCTATTTCGACCACTATCGCTATGGGTCCGGCCACGCGCTCGCGTTCGCGCAGGGTCGTGCGTTCGATGATCTCTACGACACGGTGATCGGCGCGGAGGTGGCACGCGCGCAGAAGGTCGGTCTCGGCGACGAGATCGTACTGGCCCACGGCACTGGCGCGGTCACCCTGGCTACGCATGCCGATAAACCGTTCCGCGTTGCCGGCATCCTGCAGCGCACCGGTACGCCGGTCGATTCGTCGGTGCTGGTGTCACTACCGGCCATCGAGGCGATCCATGTCGACTGGCGTTCCGGTGTGCAGCTGCGCAGCCAGAGCGTCAGTGCCGAGCAGGCGCGCCACCTGGACCTGACCCCGACCAGCATCACCGCCTTCATGCTGGGCCTGAACTCACGCATCGCCACGTTCTCGGTGCAGCGCAGGATCAACGAATACCCGGATGAGGCGATGCTGGCGATCCTGCCCGGCGTAACCCTGCAGCAGCTGTGGCAGTCGCTGGGCACGGCCGAGCGGGCCCTGCAGCTGATCAGCGCGATGGTGGTGCTGCTGGGCATGGTCTCGCTGGTGGCGTTGCTGGTCTCGACCCTGCAGGAGCGGCGGCGCGAGATGGCGGTGCTGCGTGCCATCGGTGCACGCCCGGGCTACCTCGCCTGCCTGCTGGTGGTCGAAGCGGTGGCGACCAGTGCGGTGGCCTGCGTGCTGGCACTCGTGGTGCTGGTGCTGGCGAGCCTGGCCGGGCGCGGGTATGTGCTGGCCAACTTCGGCCTGTCGATCACCCACATCTGGCCGGATGGCCGCGAACTGGCGTGGGTCGCGGGTGTGCTGGCGATCAGCGCGGTGGCCGGCCTGGTACCGGCGTTTCTGGCCTACCGGCGCACGCTGGCCGATGGCCTGTCGCCGGGAGGCTGAGCATGCGCTGGTTACCGATGTTGCCGATGGTGCTGCTCCTGACCGCCTGCGAACGACCGGTGGATACCGGTGTGCAGGCGCTGCCGACGTCACCGGTGGTCGATCACGATGCCTCGGCAGCTGCCGAAGAACAGGAGCTGGACTGGCTGCAGATGATGCCCAGGGACGAGCTGGCCGCGCTGGAGCGGGGCGAGGGCCCGGAAGTCGAGCACAACGGCAACCGGCGCATGCCGCAGTTCGGCACGTTCCGTACCGTGGACACCGTACTGCAGCGGCCGGTGCGCCTGCCCGGCTACGTGGTGCCGCTGGCCAACGCACAGGACGGGCGCCTGACCGAATTCCTGTTCGTGCCGTATTACGGCGCCTGCATCCACGTGCCGCCACCGCCACCGAACCAGATCGTGCACGTGGTGCTGCCACGCCCGATCGAGATGCCGGACATGTACTCGCCGTTCTTCCTGGCCGGCACCCTGCGTGCCGAGCGGTTGGAAGACGATCTGGCCGGTTCGGCCTACACCATGCGTGACGCACAGCTGAGGCCCTATGAACCGTAGCCACCTGCTGCTCATGCTGGGATGCCTGTGGTTGGCAGGCTGCACGGCGCCTGGCGGCGACGCCGTGGCGGTTACACCGCAGGACAAGCCGGCACCCTCGGCCATGGCCGAAGCGGACGCCGTGGCGGTTACACCGCAGGACAAGCCGGCACCCTCGGCCATGGCCGAAGCGCCTGTCGACCGCTGGGATGCGCTGCGGCCCGACGAAGTCACCTACCAGCGCCCACCCCCGCAGATCGGCCTGTCACGCAATGGCATGGACGACGTGGGCGGCCTGATCGACGACACTGGCTCCGGTACGCCACCGGGGCAGGAGATCGACCATTCCAGCCCGGACCGCGCCAGGCAGTTCGGCTCTTCGCGCGTGGTCGATGCCGTAGACGGCCGCGCAGTGGACCTGGACGGTTACGTGGTACCGCTCGGCACCAACGATGCCGGCCTGGTCGATGAACTGCTGTTCGTGCCGTTCTACGGGGCGTGCATCCACGTACCGCCACCACCGCCGAACCAGATCATCCATGTGACCCTGGCGACACCGATCGCGCTGGGCGATCTGTGGGATCCGTACCGGTTGGCCGGGCGCCTGCAGGTGAAGCGCTTCGATGCGGATATCGCCAGCGCGTCCTACGATGCCGCGGCGGCCACGCTCACGGCGATCCACAACTGATGCGCAGGCACTGGATCATCGCTGCCGGGGTGCTGCTGGGCGCTGTGGTGCTGCTGGTGTGGTGGCAGCGGCAGCGCGCATCCACTGAGCCGCCGACGGTCGCGTTTCCGGCGCCCACGTCCGATGCCAACCAGCGCATCGAGCAGCGCCTGGGCGATGAGCCCGCGTTCCGCAACGACGTGCTGTTCCTGCTCGCGGCAACATTGCGCGACCGCTGCCAGCCGGCGCAGGCGGGATTGCTGGCGCGCATGGCCAATCGAGCATCACTGCCGGTGCTGGCGGCGGTCAGTGCGGTAACCCAGCAGGATCCAACGCTGGACCGGCCGATCTACCAGTACATCCAGCATCGCGCCGATTCCACGCGTTGTGGCCAGCCGCTGCAGATGCCGTTGGCCGGTGGGCGCAGCATGGAGGTGGACATCGAGCAGTACGCGCGCACCTTCCCCGACAGCTATTTCGACCCGCAGCGCAGCAGCGAGCCACGCGATTTCGCTGGGCTGTCGTTGCAGCAGCGCTCCGGCAACGCCTGCAACAGCGTGGTGTACTCGGTGTTGCCGCTGGGCGGTACCGACTGGCGTTGCAGCAGCCTGCGGGCGAATGCGCGTTCGCGGGTGCGAGGGGTATGCGAAGACGAGCTGCGGCGCCAGCACGGCGGGACTGGCGGTGAACTGGACATGGCCGTGGGGCAGGGCATGCAGGGGGCAGTGGTATCGGCGATCGCCGCATTGCCGCAGGACTGCCGGTAGCGCCGGGCCTGGCCCGGCGCTACCGTTTTCCGGAACATGAACATCAGCCGGGACACAATCTGAACGTCCGGCGCTTTCCATATAACTGTACAGGATGTCCGGTATAGTTATGACGTTACTCCACCCCCATCAGGTTCTCCCATGGCTTTGTCCCAGCCCTTGGCCGGTGCTCCGGCCCTGTCGCGTGCCCGTCGCTGGGCGCTGTTGTTCACCGTCGCCGCCGGTCTGTTGCTGGTCACGCTCGACAACTCCGTGCTCTACACCGCACTGCCCACCCTGACCGAGGAACTCTCGGCCAGTGCCGGCCAGGCACTGTGGATCATCAACGCCTATCCGCTGGTGATGGCCGGCCTGCTGCTGGGCGCAGGCACGCTCGGTGACCGCATCGGCCACCGGCGCATGTTCCTGATCGGCCTGGTGGTGTTCGGTGTCGCCTCGCTGGCAGCGGCGTTCGCTGGTACAGCGGCGCAGCTGATTGCCGCGCGCGCGTTCCTGGCGATCGGTGCGGCAGCGATGATGCCGGCCACGCTGGCGCTGATCGGCCTGAGCTTCCACGAGGAGCGCGAGCGCAACATCGCCATCGCGATCTGGGGCTCGGTGGCCATCGTCGGTGCGGCGCTCGGCCCGATCATCGGCGGCTGGCTGCTGCAGCACTTCTGGTGGGGCTCGGTGTTCCTGATCAACGTGCCGGTGGTGGTGGTCGCATTCGTGGCCACGCTGCTGCTGGCACCGGAAGGCCAGCGCGATACCTCGCGGCCGTGGGATCTGGTGTCTTCGTTGCTGGCATTGGCGGCGCTGTCCGGCCTGGTGCTGGCGATCAAGTCGCTGATCGCCACGCCGCCGTCGTATGCGCTGGGTGCCGGTGCGCTGCTGCTGGCCATCATCAGCGGCGCGGCGTTCGCACGTCGCCAGCAGCAGTTGCCGTACCCGCTGCTGGACTTCGCGATCTTCCGCAACCCGGCGTTCCTGGCCGGCACGCTGTCGGCGGTGTTCACCCTGTTCGCGATGGCCGGCCTGCAGCTGGTCACCACCCAGCGCTTCCAGCTGGTGGCGGGCTTTACGCCGCTGCAGGCAGGCCTGCTGGTATCGGTGGCGGCGCTGGGCAGCCTTCCCAGTGCGCTGCTGGGCGGCAGCATCCTGCATCGGGTCGGCCTGCGTCCGCTGATCTGTGGCGGCCTGGCTGCGGGCGCGCTGGGTGTCGGCGTGGTGGCGTTCGGTTTCCCGCACGGGCTCGGCTGGGTAGTGGCGGGCATGGCGATCACCGGTTTCGGCATGGGTTCGGCCATCTCGGTCGCGTCCACCGCCATCCTCAACAATGTGCCGGCACATCGGGCAGGCATGGCCTCGTCGGTGGAAGAAGTGTCCTACGAGTTCGGTGGCCTGCTGGCGGTGGCGATGCTGGGCAGCCTGAGCGCAGCGATGTACAGCGCATTCCTGCCGGTCTCGGCCGATATGCCCGCGCTGGCCCGCGAGGGTTTCACCCAGGCGCTGCATGCCGCGCGCGCGAGCGGGCAGGGCGAGTGGTTCGTGCTGGCTGCGGCCGCGTATGACCGCGGCTACCAGATCGTGCTGCTGGTGATCACGGCAGTGCTGGCGGCGGGCGCGGCGATCATCGCGCGCCTGCTGCGCGGCCGCGTCGGCAGCCGCGAGGGCGCGGCCGATCGCGTAAAATGACGCGATGAGAACCAGCAAGCGCGATCGCATCCTCGACGCCGCCGTCAACGTGATCAATCGCGACGGCGTGCGCGCGGTGACCTTCGAGTCGGTGGCGGCCGAGGCCCAGCTGACCCGCGGCGGCCTGCTGTACCACTTCCCGTCGCGCGAGGCGCTGCTGCGCGGCATCGACGAGCACCTGGTGCAGGCCTGGGAAACGTCGATGGAAACGCTGCTGGGCAAGCGCGCGGATGAAGCGACGGCACTGGAGCGCTACCAGACCTTCGTACGTGTGTCGGCCCAGAGCGCCACCCGTGCCGAACTGATGTTCATGCTGGAATCGGCCGATCCGGACGCCGATGAGCGTCCGTGGGGTCCGGCGGTACGTCGCTGGGCGCCATCCGCGCCGGAGGCCGGGAATGTCGATCCGACGACGCTCGACAATTTCGTGGCGCGCCTGGCGGCCGATGGCCTGTGGATCTACGAGGCGATGTACGAAGGGCAATTGGACGAAGGCGTGCGCGCCCGGGTGGCCGAGCGCATCGCCGGGTTGCTGGCGAAGGGCTGATCCCGATGGCGCTGCACTTGTAGAGTCGACTGTCAGTCGACTGCTCTTTGGGTAGACCACGAGAAACCCGCGCTTCGCGCGATAGTCGACTCTACCCGTCATCCATCTACCCAGCCTGCGCGGCGCTCGCGGCCAACCACGCCCGTGGCGAGGCCCCCAATCGCTTGCGGAACGCCTTCGACAGCGATGCGGTATCGGCAAACCCGACCTCGATCGCCACCTGCTTGACCGCCACGCCGGCCCTCAACTGCGCGCAGGCCAGGCTCAGCCGCCAGTCCAGCAGATAGCTGGCCGGCGTTGCCTGCATCACGTCCTTGAACACCGCCGCGAAGGCGCTGCGCGACATCCCGGCGGTCGCAGCCATGCGTGGCAGCGTCCATTCGTCCTGCGGCGCCTGGTGCAGCGCCACCAGTGTGCGCGCAAGCCGCGCATCGGAGAGGCCACGCATCAGTCCGTGGCTGACGCCGGCCGCATCCGGGTGGTCCACCACCCAGCGCAGGATCTGGATCAGCGCCACCTCGAACAGGCGGTTGGTCAGCAGCCGTGAGCCGCAGCGCCGGCGATCAGCCTCTGCGAACAGCAGGTGCAGGGTGTCGTCCAGTTCGCTGATCGCGGCCAGCGGCACCACCATCACCGGTGGCAGCGACTGCACGATCGGATTGCGCGCACCGCCGTCGAAATCCAGCGTGGCGCAGGTGAAGTCCGGCCCATCCAGCGGCGCATTGAAGAACACGTGGTGCAGTGGCCGTGGGTACAGCAGCAGGCTGGGTGTGTCGATCTTCAACCGTGGCAGCGCGGTATCGCCATCGGGATGGCGGACCTCCATTTCACCCTGGCGCAGGATGTGCAGGAACGCGCGCCCGGGTTGCGGCTCGAACACCTGCCGTCCACACAGCGGGCCGCTGTGGAACAGCGCGGCCTGCACCCGGAAGCGTTCCAGAAGGGAGGACAGGCGGTCGGGTGCGGAGGTGTCGGTGGGCATGCTTATGGACGAATGGACAAGATATGTGACTTATTTGGCCTGATGCGTCCAATGAGTCTACCTAGGATGAGCGGGCCGTCCAATCCCGGGCGCTTTCCCAAGGAGATCCACCATGTCCCGTGTCCCCCTGATCGATGCCGCCAACACCACCGCCGACCGCCAGGCCCTGCTGGGCCAGGTCCACGCCGCGTTCGGCGCCACCCCGGCCATGTTCCGCGCCGTGGCCAACTCGCCGGCCGCCCTGCAGAGCATGTGGGGTTCGTTCGGCGCGCTGGGCGGCGGTCGACTGTCGCCGCTGCTGGGCGAGCAGATCGCCGTGGCCATCGCCAACCGCAATGCCTGCGAGTACTGCCTGGCAGCGCACACCGCGCTCGGTCGCAAGGCCGGTGCCAGCAGCGAGCAGATGGCGGCCGCGCAGATCGGCCAGTCCAGCGATCCGGCCACCTCTGCGGCATTGGACTTTGCACTGAAGGTGGTCGAGCAGCGTGCGCAGATTGGCGATGGCGATGTGCAGGCGTTGCGTGCGGCCGGCTTCGATGATGAGCAGATCGTCGAGATCCTCGCCCACGTGGCGCTCAACCTGTTCACCAACTACGTCAACGTCGCATTCGACGTGCCGGTGGACTTCCCGAAGGTGGCGCTGCGCTGAGATGCGGTTCGGCCCGGGCGGCAGTGGTCGCCCGGGCCGGTCTGAATGGAGCCGACCGGGTAGAGTCGACTGGGTAGAGTCGACTGTTAGTCGAC
Source organism: Stenotrophomonas maltophilia (assembly GCF_013464915.1). Classification (GTDB taxonomy): domain Bacteria; phylum Pseudomonadota; class Gammaproteobacteria; order Xanthomonadales; family Xanthomonadaceae; genus Stenotrophomonas; species Stenotrophomonas maltophilia_AT. The sequence goes on along the minus strand of NZ_RAVT01000003.1, from coordinate 51,763 downwards.
TATCGCGCGCAGCGCGGGGTTTTCGGGGATCTGAGCGAAGAGCAGTCGACTAACAGTCGACTCTACCCAGTCGCCTCTACCCAGTCGACGCTACTTGTCGTCCGCCTGCAGCCGCTCGGGATGGGTATACACGTTGAACCCGCTCTCCCGTGCGAACCCGACCAGGCACAGGCCTGCACTTCGGGCCAGGTCGATCGCTAGTGCGGTCGGTGCCGAGACTGCGGCCAGCACGCTGACGCCGGCCCGCGCGGCCTTGCTGACCATTTCGTAGCTGGCGCGGCTGGAAATCACCAGCAAGCCGCCGTCGATGGCGTGCTCGTTGTGATGCAGGGCGCCGATCAGCTTGTCCAATGCATTGTGACGGCCCACATCCTCGCGCACCCAGCCGATCCTCCCGCTGGCATCGGCCCAGGCCGCGGCGTGCGTCGATCCACTCACCGCATTCATCGGCTGATGCTGCGCCAGCGTGGCCAGCGCCCGTTGCAGGGCTGCCGGTGAATAGGGCCGTCGCTCACGCACCTCGGGCAGCGGGCGCAGCACATCCTCCAGCTGGCGCGTACCACACAGGCCGCAGCCACCGCGACCGGGCAGCAGGCGGCCATTGGCCGGATCCAGATCGGCACCGGGTGCGTCTTCGGAAACGGTCATCTGCAGCTCGATGCCCTCCAGCTGCGGGCGGACCTCGATCGACAGCAGTTGCGAGGGCGCAGTGATCAGCCCTTCGCTGAGCGAGAAACCCAGCGCGAAGTCTTCCAGATCGCAGGGGGTGGCCATCATTACCGCGAAGGCGGCGCCGTTGTAGCGCAGTGCAACCGGTACTTCCTCGGCCACCACGTCGACCTGCTGCTGGTGCCCCTCGCTGCGCCAGCGCTGCAACGGGCGCTGGGCCGTACCGGCAGGCGGGGTGTGCGGCGGGGTCGAGTCAGGCATGCAGCGCGTCCGGGCAAGGGAAATACGCAGGTGGTGGACCACCCACGGCTTCGAGAATAGCGCAGTGGCCGGGCGCTGACGCGGGTGTAACCGTTGTCATGGCAGGCTGCGCTGAAAACAGCATCTGGCTCTGGCGAAGCGGCCTTGTCCGTGCTTGACTGCGTGGCTGGCCGCGCTGCAGAAGCCGCATCCGGCCCATCCCGCGCCGTTGATTGTTGTGTTCCTCCCGCCAGGTTCCCGAACATGTCCGAGCAGAAGCCGCCGCGTTACAAGCCCTACAACCAGCCGGCCGGTGGCTGGGGTGCCGCCGGTGCCACCGCCAAAGTGCTGCTGCAGCAGAGTGTGATCGGCAAGGGGTCAAAGGCGCTGCTGGCGATGAACCAGCCCGGCGGCTTCAAATGCCCCAGCTGTGCGTTTCCCGATGCGGACGAGCGCAAGAAGCTGGAATTCTGCGAGAACGGCGCCAAGGCGCTGGCCTGGGAGGCCACCCAGTTCCGCGCCGGGCGTGAGCTGTTTGCCCAGCACACCGTCACCGAACTGATGGCGCAGACCGACTACTGGCTGGAAATGCAGGGCCGGCTGACCGAACCGATGCGCTACGACGCAGCCACCGACCATTACGTTCCGTGCAGCTGGGATGAGGCATTCGCGCTGATCGGCCGCCACCTGCAGGCGCTGGACAGCCCGCACCAGGCCGAGTTCTACACGTCCGGCCGCACGCCCAACGAAGCCGCCTTCCTGTATTCGATCTTCGTGCGCGAGTTCGGCACCAATAATTTCCCGGACTGCTCGAACATGTGCCACGAGCCGACCAGCCGCGGCCTGCCGCCGGCCATCGGGGTGGGCAAGGGCACCATCGTGCTGCAGGACTTCGAGCACGCCGAGGCGATCTTCGTGATCGGCCAGAACACCGGCACCAATTCGCCGAGGATGATGAGCAACCTGGTGGAGGCGCGCAAACGCGGCATCCCGATCGTGGCGGTCAACCCGATGCCCGAGCGCGCGCTGATCCGTTTCGCCGAGCCGCAGGATGTGGTGCAGATGGCCACGTTCGGTTCGACCGAGATCACCAGCGAGTTCGTGCACATCCGCATCGGCGGCGACCTGGCCCTGATCAAGGGCATGATGAAGGTGATGTTCGAGCGCGAGGCGCAGGGCGAGCGTGTGCTCGACCACGACTTCCTGGCCGAACACACCGTGGGCCTGGAGGCGCTGCGCGAGGACGTGATGGCGCAGGACTGGGACGAGATCGTGCAGATTTCCGGCATTTCGCAGGCGCAGATCCGCCGATGCGCCGAGATCTACATCCGCTCCAACGCCACGGTGATCTGCTATGGCATGGGCCTGACCCAGCATCAGTATGGTTCGACCCTGCTGCAGCAGGTGGCCAACCTGCTGTTGCTGCGTGGCAACTTCGGCAAGCCCGGCGCCGGCATCGGGCCGATCCGCGGCCATTCCAATGTGCAGGGCGACCGTACCGTCGGCATCGACGAGAAGCCCAAACCGGCCTATCTGGACCGCGTGCAGCAGGTGTTCGGCTTCGATCCGCCGCGCGGGCATGGCCATCATGTGGTCGAGTCGATCGAGGCGATGCTGGATGGCAGCGCCAAGGTGTTCATCGGCCTGGGCGGCAACTTCATTCATGCCGTGCCCGATACCCCGCGTGCGTATGAGGCCATGCGTGGCCTGGCGCTGACCGTGGGCATCGCCACCAAGCTCAACCGTGGGCACCTGGTGCACGGCCGCGATGCGCTGATCCTGCCAGTGGTGGCGCGCTCGGAACGCATCGTCACCCCGGCTGGCGAGCAGTTTGTGACCATCGAAGATGCGATGTCGAATGTGACCGCGTCGCGCGGCGTGCTGGAGCCTGCCAGCGCCGACGTGTTGCCCGAGGTCGAGATCGTCTGTCGAATGGCAATGGCAACCCTGCCTCTCAGCAAGGTTGACTGGGCGCGCTGCATGCACGACTACGGCCCCATCCGTGAGCTGATCGCTGCCGTATACCCCGAGATCTACACCGGCTTCAACGAGCGCATCCAGCAGCCGCATGGCTTCCACCTGGACATTCCGCCGCGCCGCCGCGTGTGGCCCACGCCCAATGGCAAGGCCAACATCCTGGTGATGCCCGGCCTGGACGTGGACGATCCCGTACATGATCCAGACATGCTGCGCCTGGCCACGGTGCGCTCGCACGATCAGTACAACACCACCATCTACAGCTACAACGACCGCTATCGCGGCGTGTACAACGATCGCATGGTGCTGTTCATGAACATCGAGGACCGGTTGGCGCGAGGCCTGGAGAAAGAGGCGCTGGTCAGCCTGGAGACGATCAGCGGCGATGGCGTGCAGCGGCGCATCGAGGGCCTGACCGTATTGGACTACCCGATGCCACGCGGCGCGCTGGCCGGCTACTACCCCGAACTGAACCCATTGCTGCCGCTGGACTACTACGACCGGATCAGCGGCACGCCCGCAGCCAAGTCGATCCCGGTGCGGATGAGTGCAATGGCGGCGGCGATTGCGTGACGCGCGCTTCGGCTATCATCGGCACGTGAACCTGCCTGGCCTGCTGCTGCGATGGATGCTGCTCGTTGCCCTGGTGCTGAATGCGCCGGCGCTGGCGCTTGCCGCACCTTCGTACAGCGGGCCGGCCAACCAGGATCAGTGCACTGCACCGCACCCGGCCGCGATGGCTGCAGCGGGCTGCTGCGATGATGCAGCCCCGGCAGCCTGCCAGAGCGGTGAGTGCGAATGTCCGCCGGCCTGCCTGGGCATGCTGGCGACATTGAATGGAACACCGGCGTCGCCCTGGCGTGAGGCGCCTTTCGCAGCCAGCGCGCAGCAACGCGCACCGCCGCCGTTGCCGGATCCGCTACGGCCGCCCATCGTGTGATTCCCTGCAGGCCTCAGGCGCCTGCCGTAGCTGCTCGACTTTTTCTCGACTGTGCCCGCGCCTTCGATACGCGGGCGGCGGGCTCCGTTGCCCGCATCTGCAAAGGAATCACTCAATGAACCGTTCTCTCTCTCTTGGCCTGCTGCTGGGCACCGTACTGGCCACGGCTGCCTGCGCGCGTGCCGCCGAGGAATCGCCTGCCACGCCGGTTGTCAGCGAAGCACCGGCGGTGCCGGCCCAGGCCAGCCCGGCCAGGATCGATCCGGCCTTGCCGGTGGCCATCGTGCACAAGACCGCCAGCTGCGGCTGCTGCGGCATCTGGGTCGACCACCTGAAGGCCGCCGGTTTCCAGGTGGACGTGCGCGACACCGACGACATGAACCCGATCAAGGTCCGCCTGGGTGTACCGGTCGGCAAGGCGTCCTGCCATACCGCCGAGATCGGCGGCTATGTGGTCGAGGGGCACATCCCGGCCGAGGACATCAAGCGCCTGCTGGCGGAGCGTCCCACGGCGCGTGGCCTGGTGCTGCCCGGCATGCCGGCCGGTTCGCCGGGCATGGAAATGCCCGACGGCTACGTGCAGCCGTACACCGTCGAGCTGGTGCGCGCCGACGGCAGCACCGCGCCGTATGCCCAGCACGGGCAGGGTGGCTGACAGCGAGTGGTGGTGCCGGTCGGCCTGACCGGCACCCCTCTACGCGGCCTGTGTAGCGCCGAGCCCACGCCCGGCTGCTTTCTGCCGGCAGGCCGAGCATGGGCTCGGCTCTACAGGATCAGCGGGCGCCGGCGGCCTCCTTGGCCAGCTGCGCGTCGAACTTCTTCTCGGCCGCATCCGCGTAGGCGTTGCAGGTCAGTGCCTTGGCGCTGGCCTTGCTGCCGGCGGCATAGTTCCAGTTGCTGGCACCCGGGTGCGGGGTCAGCAGCAGGTCGCAGGGCAGGCCGCGCACGGTAGTGAAGCTGCGCGTGTAGTCCTCGATCAGGCGCGGATAGCGGGGGTTGTCCTTCAGCCGGTAGCCCGGCGCACTCAGGCTGTCGGCGTAGGCGATGCGTACCGGCTTGCCATCACGGGTATCGGTCCAGGTCCAGGCGGTGCTTCCTGGCGTGTGCCCCGGCATGAAGTGTGCGGTGAAGTTGATGCCACCGACGGAAACCACTTCGCCATCCATGATGATGCGGTCGGCGCTGGCCGGTGGATAGGTGATGCCGTCACCGAAGTGCAGGTCGTCGCTGCCGCCACGCGCCAGCAGCACTGCCGATTCCGCGTTGGTGACCACGCGGGCACCGGTGCGACGCTTCAGTTCGGCCACCGGCCCGGCGTGGTCGGCATGCGCATGACTGAGCAGGATCAGCCGCAGGTTCTGCGGGGCCACCCCGCGCGCCTTCATGTTGGCCAACAGGTGGTCGGCCATCTGCGGCATGCCACCGTCCAGCAGCACCGCACCATCGGCGGTCTGCACCAGCAGCGCGGTCAGGTCTTCGGTGCCGATCTGCCAGGTGTGGTCGGCAATCTGCAGCGGAGCCATCGGCTGCAGCCAGGAGGCATCCACGGTGTAGGCGCGCAACTGCGGCAGCGGTGTCTCGGCGGCACTGGCATGCGCGACCGGAAGAGCAGTGGCCAGGGCGAAGGCGAGCAGGAAAAAACGCATGGTTCACGTCCGTTTGAAGGAGACCCAGAAACTAGCATGGGCCTCCTCCATCACGTCCCGCGTAGATTTCATGGCTCCCATAAGGGCGCCGATGGCTCAGTACCGGTACTGCCACCCCAGCGTCAGCACCCGGCCGCGGCCGGAGAAGTAACTTGGGTTCGACGGCGTGGTCTGCGAGTAGTAGCTGATGTACTGCTTGTCCGCCAGGTTCTGCACACCCAGCGTGAACGCGTGTTTGTCCAGCGTGTAGCGCGCGACCAGGTCCACCGTGGTGTAACCCTTGAACTCGGCCACGCGTGCGCCACGCAGGTCGAAATCGCGATCGAAGGCATGGCTGGCCTGCAATCGGGTGCTGAACTGCGGCGTCCAGCCCTGTTCCCAGAACGCGGTCAGTCGGTTCGGTGCGATGTTGACGCCGGCCAGGTCGCTGTCGAGGCGACCGTCGATGTCGGCGTCGTAGCGGCCGTTGGCACGGGCATAACCCAGGCCCAGCCGGCTGTCGCCAAGCCGCAGCCGCAGGTTGCTTTCAAAGCCCTCCACGCGGGTCGCCTGGCGCTGCACCGCATAGGCGTCGATGCCCGGATCGTAGATCAGTACCGAGCCGAGCTTGGATTCGGAGGTGTAGTAGGCAATGTCACCGCTGAAGCGGCCATCGTCGTATTCCAGGCCGATCTCGCGGTTGTCCGACACCACTGGTGACAGGTCCACCAGGGTGTCCACACGCTGCCCGTCGCGGTTGATCGCGCGCAGCACGCGGCCCACGTCGGCCACGGTGTAGCCTTCCGAGTACGAGGCATAGGCGTTCAGGCGGTCGTTGATGTACCAGACCGCGCCGAAGTTGGGCAGGGTCTCGCTCATGGTCGGTTTGCCACCGGCCACCTTGCGTGCGCCGTAACGGGGCAGGGTGGTGTAGTCACCCACTTCCAGCTCGCCCTTTTCGTAGCGCAGGCCGCCGGACAGCATCAGGTGATCGGTCGGCCACCAGTGCAGCTGCAGCAGCGGTGACAGGCTCTGGTAGGTGGTCTGCGGCACCCAGTTCATGCCACTGGCCAGCAGCACCTGGTGGGTGCGGTCGCGCAGGCCATCCAGGCCCAGGGTCACGTCCAGGGTGGTATCGGCGATGCGGGTCCAGCTCTGGGTGAGCTTGAAGCCGCGCTTGTCCGACTCGTTCTGGGTCTGGTCCCAGGCGGCATTGGCACCGGTGTTGCCCCACGGGTCCCACTGGCTGGCACCATAGCGGCCTTCGAAATCCACCGCGAAGGCCTGCGCCTGGAAACGGCCACCGAGCAGGTCTGCGGCGCTGTAGTCAAGCGTCAGCGAACGCGAGCGGTTCATCGGTGGATCCAGTGGCGTGTCACCGCGCACCGAAATGGTCGGGCGGCCAGTGCGGAAATCGCCGTTCACCGCGAAGTAGTTGTCCAGCCCTCGCAGCTCGTAGCGGTTGGCCATCACCTGCAGGCGCTGTCCTTCGGCAATGTTCCAGCCCAGCTTGGCGAACACGTTCGATGAGGTCGAGTCCATCAGCTCGCCCTGCGCGTTGGTGCCGATCGACCGGCCCTCGCCGTCGTGGTACAGGCCCTGCTTCTCATAGGCCAGGCCGGCAACCAGGTCGAACTGTTCGCCGCGCACACCCACCAGGGCCGAGCCGCGCTGGCCATTGTCATCGTGGCGGCTGGGCAGGGCCGAGCTGTAACTGACATTGGTGTCGAGCAGGAACGCACCCGGCTCGCTGGGCGCGCTGCGGGTGATGATGTTGACGATGCCACCGGTTCCGCCGATGCCCTGCAGCGCGTTGGCGCCGTGGATGACCTCGATGCGCTCGATCATCGCCGGGTCGATGGTGTGCGAATCCCGTGAGCCATCCCGCAGAGGGGTGGACTGTGGCACGCCGTCGACCATGTACAGGATGCCGCGGCCACGCATTGTTTCGCCGTAGTTGGACATCTTCTCGCGCGCCGGGGCAAACGCCGGAATCTGTGACGACAGCACCCGCGACACATCCGAACCCAATGCCAGCTGCTGGGCGATGTCTTCGCGGGTCAGCACGGTGATGGTGTTGGGCATCGCAGTCTCGCCCTGCGGCATGCGAGCGGTCGAGGCCGAGACCGTAACGCGGGCCAGCGAAGTGGTCGTGGCCGCGGGCGCTGCCGATGACGCGGCCCGGGCCGGAGCGCGGGGCTTGGGCGGTGCTGGCGCGGCACTCACCACGAACACCCCCGGCGAGCGCTCCTGCATCGCCAGGCCTTGCCCGGCCAGCAGGCGCTGCAGGGCGTCGTGCGGGGTGTAGCGGCCGTCGAGGGCGGGCGCGTTGCGGCCGGTCACGCTGTCGGCGGCGAACAGCAGCTGGATGCCACTCTGGCGCGCCAGCGAGTTGAGCGAAGCCTGCAGCGGGCCGGCTGGCAGGTGCAGTTCGACAGGTGCGGACGCAGCGGTCTGCGCGGTGGCGGGCAGGGCCGCGCACAGGCAGGCGGCGAGCAGGGTGGGGGCCAGCCGGCGCAGCGCGGCGGGTGGAACAGGGCGGGTCATGCGGGGGTCCTTCGGAAGGGTTCAAGCACTTGCCGGATGGGACGGCGCGCAACCCACCCTCGGCGTGGCAATCAATCGCGGGCACGCAGATGCAGGCTGCCGTCGGCGGCGGTATGCACCTGGACCGGCAGGATCTCCGGCAACAGCGCGACCGCCGTCTCGGCACGATCGGCATCAAACACGCCCGACACCTGCAGCGGACCCAGTGCAGGGTCGTCCAGCACGATCGGACGGTCGTGATAGCGCTGCAGGATGCGCAGCACCTCGCTCAGTGGCATGCGGTCGAACTGCAGCCGGCCGGTGGTCCAGTCGGCCCGGTCCGGATCCACGGCTTCCGGCGGAGACAGCGAGCCTGGCTGGGCCAGCAGGCGCTGCCCCGGCTTCAGCCGCTGCTCGGTGCCGCCGCCATCCACGCTGACACCAACCTCGCCGCGCCACAGCGTGACCTCACTGAGATCGCCCTGCCGGTCAACATCGAACACCGTGCCGTAGTTGCGCACCTGTACCGGCCCGGCATCGACCTGGAAGCGGCGCCACGCCGAATGCTGCACCTCGAAGCGGGCATGGCCCTGCGCCAGCAGCACCTGCCGCGAACGCAGATGGCGACGGACCTGCAGGTGGGTTCCCGCGTCGAGCAGCACGCGGCTGCCGTCCGGCAGCTCGATGTCGCGGCGCTCGCCGACGGCGGTCTGGTAGTCACGCACCTGCCAGGCCGGGTCGGTCAACAGCAGCGCTGCGGCCGCAAGCAACAGCACCGGCAGTACCCGTTTTGCGCCAGATCCACTGCGGCGCCGCTGTAGTTGTTCCGGGCCTGGCAACGGGAAGCGTTTCTTCAGTGCCTCCCGGTGCTGGTCGAGCGTGTCCTCGGTGGACGGTTCGGCGGGCGGCGACGGCGGTGCCGGATCGGGTGATGCAGGACTCACCGCAGCGCACCGTGCAGTCGGCAGTCGGCCATGGCCAGGCGCAGATGACGTTCCACCGCCTTCAGGCCGATGCCCATCCGCTGCGCCACCTCGGCCTGGGGCAGCTCGTGGATCTTGTGCAGGATGAACACCTGCTGCCGCCGGCAGGGCATGCGCTCGATGCTGGTAGTCAGCCGCTGCAGCGCCTGCTGGCCCTGCGCCTGGCGCTCGGGTCCGGGGCGCTCGCAGGCGCCTTCGGGAAGCTCGGCGCGGGGCTCCACCCAGTGCCGGCGCAGATCCTCGGCGCGGCAGCGGTCGACCGCCGCATCGTGGGCGATCCTTCGCAGCAGCGCGATCGGTTGGCGGGCGTCATGCACGGCCGGGCGTTCCAGCAGGCGCACACAGACATCGTGCACCACTTCGCGGGCCAGCCCGGGCGAGCGGAACCGGCGATGCAGGTAGTCCACCAGTTCCTCGTAGTGGCGCACCAGCGAGGTCACCAGCGGCAGCGCAGGTGGGCGGGGAAGTGTCGGCTGGGACATCCGGACGGGCAGCAAGGGTGAAAGGCGGGTGCTGGGAGGTCATCCCTCCGTAATGACGCAATACTAATGGGAACTGTTCTCGTTTGCCATGCCGAGATCATCAGGGCGATTGTTCGCCGCGCCTGGAAAGTGAAACCACGATCATCGGCTGGAGCGCAGAATCGGCCGCGGCTAGCCTGCCAGCAGGCTCAAGGAGATGGACCATGCACGTGCTTCTGGTGATGGTGGGTGGGGTTCTGCTGTTGGGGGTATTCCTGCTGTTCGGGCGGCTGTGGAGCGTAGGCCAGTCACAGCTGCCCACGGCCCTGATCGCCTTCATCGCCACCTGGCTGCTGGTGGCGGTAACCAACATGTGGGTGGGTGTGAGCAAGGCCGGCTACGCCGTCCGCGAGGAACTGCCGATCCTGCTGCTGGTGTTCGCTGTGCCGGCCTTGCTGGCCGGTGTGCTGTACTGGCGCCTGGCGCGCTGAAGGACGGCCATGAGCACACGACTGCGCCTGCCCGCCCTGCGCCAGCGCGATGGCCACCACGCCCGCGTGACCTACGAAGAGCTTTTCTTCGACCTGGTCTACGTGTTCGCGGTCACCCAGCTCAGCCATCACCTGCTGCACCACCTGGACCTGGTCGGCGTGCTGCAGACCCTGGTGCTGTGGTTCGCGGTTTGGCTGGGCTGGCAGTACGCCTGCTGGGTCAGCAACTGGTTCGATCCGGAGGCACCACGCATCCGCGGCCTGCTGTTCGTCACCATGCTGCTGGCGCTGCTGATGTCTTCGTCCATCCCCGAGGCCTTTGCTGATCGCGCCTGGGTGTTTGCCGGGGCTTACGCCACCATGCAGGTCGGGCGCACCGTGTTCGTGCTGCTGGAGGTCGGTCGCAGCCATCCGCTGGCGCCCAATTTCCGCCGCATGCTGGCGTGGGTGTGCGTGTCGGCGTGCTTCTGGCTGGCCGGGGCTGCAACCGAGGGCAATGCGCGGCTGGCGCTGTGGGCGGTGGCGGTCGCCTGCGAGTATGTCTCGCCGATGTTCGGTTTTGCGTTCCCGGGGCTGGGCCGTTCACACACCCGTGAGTGGACCATCGAAGGCGGGCACCTGGCCGAGCGATGCCAGTTGTTCGTCATCGTCGCGCTGGGAGAGACCTTGTTGGCGACGGGGGGCGTACTCAGCGAGATCGAGCACTGGAGCAGCGATGTGGTATCGGCGGTATTGGCCACCTTCGCCGGGACGATTGCCATGTGGTGGCTGTATTTCGGTATCTCCAGCCGTGACGCCACCGAGGCGATCACCCATGCGGCCGACCCCGGGCGCATGGGCGCCAACTTCCACTACGTGCATGCACTGCTGATCGCGGGCATCATCGCCACAGCGGTGGGCAATGACCTGGTGATGGATCATCCGGGCGCGGCGGTCACGCCGGTATATGCGACGGTGCTGGTGGCTGGGCCGCTGATCTACCTGCTGGGAAGCGCCTTGTACAAGCGGGTGGTTTACGGGCGTGCACCCTGGTCGCATCTGTTCGGTGCCGTGGCGCTGGCCGCGCTGGGCGTCGCGCTGACGCAGGCCCACCTGCTGGCTGCCGGCTGGCTGACCAGTGCGGTGCTGCTGGCCGTGGGGTTGATGGACACGCGGTTGAAGCGCCGCGTGCAAAGCGCCTGATATTGTCCGGTATCCAGCCCGTGCCGGGTAGAGTCGACTGTTAGTCGACTGCTCTTCCACAAGGTTGCGGAAAGTCCCGCGCTGCGCGCAATAGTCGACTGACAGTCGACTCTACCGCCGCCCTCTACCGTCTGCGGTGACCTGGTCGAGTGCGGCGGCCATTGCCGCAAGCTTGCCGACCGTGTTGAGGTTGCGGGCGGTGCCCTGCTGGGCATAGGGAATCCGCAGGCGCGATTCGGCCATGCCGTCGCCATAGTGGACGAAGATCTCGCGGGTACCCAGCGCCAGCTGCTCATCGCGCAGGCCGGTCACCCCGGTCAAGGGATCAGTGGGCAGTGCCTCATCCATGAACAGCGCGACCACGCGATTGCCGGCGGCGTGCGGGAACGGATTGCCGGCGGCAACCGCCGCGATCTCGGCTGCTGAGCGCACCAATACACCCACTGGTTTTCCGGCATAGGCCTGCAGCCGTTGGCCAAGGGCTTTCCGTACGCCCGCTTCGTCAAGTCCGCTGCGGAACACCACGTTGCCGCTGGCGATATAGGTGCGGACGTCGGTGAAGCCGGCGTCTTCGCACATCGCCACCAGTTCAACCATCGGCAGCTTGCCGGTACCTCCGACATTGACTGCTCGCAGCAGTGCGACATGCACGCTCATGGGGAACCTGCCTGCAGGCGGTCATACATCCGCACCAGGTCGACCAGGGTGCGCGCGCCCATCTTGCGCATCACCTGGGCGCGACGCACCTTCACTGTGATCTCGCTGACCCCCAGGTCGCCAGCGATCTGCTTGTTGAGCCGGCCGCGCACCACCCCATCGACCACGTCGCGCTCACCGGCATTGAGTGTGCCCCAGCGCTGCTGCAGGGCGTCCAGCGCCTCGCCTTCGCGGCGCCGCAGGCGGTCGAGTTCGATGCCCTTGTGGATCGCATCGAGCAGCTCCTGGTCGCGGAAGGGTTTGGTCAGGAACTCGATGGCGCCGTCCTTGATGGCATTGACGCCCATCGCGATGTCGCCGTGGCCGGTGATGAACACCACGGGCAGCTGCAGGCCCAGGCTGCCCATGCTGCGCTGGAACTCCAGCCCGCTCTGGCCCGGCATGCGCACGTCCAGCACCAGGCACGCAGGGGCGTCTTCCCGTTCGTGTTCAAGAAAGGCCTGGGTGGATGCGAAGGCACGCACCTGCAAGCCCATCGAGGCCAGCAGGTCTTCCAGCGCCGCGCGTACCGACGGATCGTCGTCGACCACGTAGACGATCGGCGCCGGCTCGGCCGCGGGTGCAGGGGGCTTACGCATGAGGGGTATCCAGGGCGATGGGCAGGTCGAAGATGAAGCAGGCGCCGCCGCCACTCGGGCGCTCTGCATGGATCTGGCCGCCGTTGGCTTCGATCATCGAGCGGCTCAGGCTGAGGCCGAGGCCAAGGCCGTGCGACTTGGTGGTCCAGAACGCATCGAATACACGCTCTGGGTGGTCGGCAGGCAGGCCGACGCCGCGGTCGCGCACGCTGAGGTTGACCCGCTGGCCGTCACGCTGGGTCAGCAGGGACAGGCGTCGGTCGGCGGGTGGCACGGCCTCCATGGCATCGACCGAATTGAGGATGAGGTTGCCGATCACCTGCTGCACCTGCACCCGATCGGCCTGAACTGGAGGCAGATCGGCGTCCAGCAGCAGGGCCACGGTCACGCCGTGCCGGTCCAGTTCGCTTCGCGACAGCGCCAGCATTTCCTCCACGGCCTGGTTCAGGTCGAAGGCGCGTCGTTCCGGTGCCGCGCCCTGGGTCAGGCCACGGATGCGGGCGATCACGTCACCGGCACGGTGCGCATCGGAAAGAATCCGGGCCACGGTCTGCCGTGCCTTTTCGACATTCGGTGGGTCCTGTGCCAGCCAGCGCTGGCAGGCTTCTGCACTGCTGGCGATGGCCGCCAGCGGCTGGTTCACTTCGTGCGCGATGGAGGTGGTCAGTTCGCCCACGGTGGATGCACGCGCGACCCGCAGCAACCGGCCCTGCGCTTCCTGTACGGCGGCCTTGGCCGCCTCCATGTTCAATGCAAGATAAGTGGTGATGCCGATCACCAGCATGCCGATCACCGAATTGACCAGGCCGATGCGGTAGGTGCCGAAGCGGGTGAGGAAGAAGCTCAGCCCGGTCAGCGCAATGCAGGCGATGGCCAGGAAGATCAACCCGCGCGCGCTGAGCACGCGCGACGCCGCAAGGATCACCGCCGCGTAGAAGCACGCCGCAGCAACGGCGTAGTCGGTGACGGTATCGATCAGGAAGATCGCCGCCATCACGACGATCAGGGCCAGCAGCACCAGCGGGCGGCGGGGCGACAGCGATGGCATCGGAACGGCTCCCTGGCGTGGGCGGAAAGGATAGCAAAGCCGGCATTGGGTGGATGCCGACCGGTAGTGCCGGCCGCTGGCCGGCAGCTGCAGGACCTCCCCGGAGATCATGAGGTTGCCGGCCAGCGGCCGGCACTACCGAGCCGCTATTCCTCCAGGCTGGCGTTCCAGAATCCCTGCAGTACGCCGGGGGTGGCGGCCAGCGTCGCCAGCACGGCGTCCAGTTCGCCGGCATCGACCGTGGTGGCATACAACACCGCTTCGATCTCCACGTCGCGCTCGCCGAACGGCCGCTGGTCCACCGCGCGCACCGGGTACTGCGCCTGTTCCAGCAGCAACAACAGCTGGTCCAGTACCTCGGCCTGTTGTTCGCGCTGGCAGACCACGTTGATCGCATACGTCGCCTCACTGAATGCTTCCGGCAGCGGTTGCCGCTGGATGCGGTTCACCACCGGCCGCAGCAGCGTGTTGGCGGCCAGCACGAACACCGCCGCCATCACCGCCTCCGGCAGCAGCTTGATGCCCGCGCAGGCGCCGACCGCCGCCGAGCCCCACAGGGTGGCGGCGGTGTTCAGGCCGGACACCTGCGCGCCGTCCTTCATGATTGCGCCAGCGCCGAGGAAGCCGACGCCGGAGATCACATAGGCCACCACATGCAGCGGTGAGGGCGGGCCGCCATACAGGTCATGGAAGCGCACGGCGAGGTCGACGAAGACGGCAGCGCCCACCGCCACCAGCGTGTTGGTGCGCAGGCCGGCCGTGCGCTGGCGCAGCTGCCGCTCCAGGCCGATGATCGTACCCAGCACGAAGGCCACCGACAGGCTGATCAGCGAACTCAGGGTTGCGCCGGCGTTGAACGCCGGCAGGTTTGGATTGATGTCCATTGTGTTTCTCCCTGGACAAGGCGGCGGGCCGTTACTGCCAGCCGTAACGGCGGATGTAGAAGCGCTTCAGCGCGGTGGTCAGCACCGCATAGCCGAACAGGATCGCCACCAGGAACGGCCAGTAGCCTGCCGGGAGGGCCTGCAGCTTGAAGTAGCCGGCCAGCGGGCTCATCGGCAGGGCCACGCCGATGGCCATGATCAGGCCGGTCATCAGCAGCAGCGGCGGCGCGGCGATGCTCTGCAGGAACGGTACTTTCGGCGTACGGATCATGTGCACGATCAGGGTCTGGGTCAGCAGGCCGACCACGAACCAGCCGGACTGGAACAGGCTCTGGTCGGCGGCGGTACGCGCATCGAACACGTACCACATCAGCGCGAAGCAGGTCAGGTCGAAGATCGAGCTGATCGGCCCGAAGAACACCATGAAGCGGCCGATGTCCGCCGGGTTCCACTTCAACGGTTTGCGCACCAGTTCCTCGTCCACGTTGTCGAACGGAATGGCGATCTGCGAGATGTCGTACAGCAGGTTCTGCACCAGCAGCTGCAGCGGCAGCATCGGCAGGAACGGCAGGAAGGCCGAGGCCACCAGCACCGAGAACACGTTGCCGAAGTTGGAGCTGGCGGTCATGCGGATGTACTTCAGCATGTTGTTGAACGTGCGCCGGCCCTGGATGACACCTTCCTCCAGCACCATCAGGTTCTTTTCCAGCAGGATGATGTCGGCCGCCTCCTTGGCGATGTCCACCGCGCTGTCCACGCTGATGCCGATGTCGGCCGCCCGCAGTGCCGGCGCATCGTTGATGCCATCGCCGAGGAAACCGACCACTTTGCCCTGCGCACGCAGCTCGCGCACCAGGCGCTCCTTGTGCAGCGGCGTCAGGCGAGCAAACACGCGGTGGTGGTGCAACGCCCGCGACAGCGCGCCGTCATCCATGCGCTCGATCTGCGGGCCGGTCAGGATGGTGTCGGCGTCCAGCCCCACCTGGGCGCAGACGCGAGCGGTGACCAGCTCGTTGTCACCGGTGAACACCTTCACCTCCACGCCGTGCGCGGCCAGCGCCTGCAGCGCCTGTGCCGCTGACTCCTTCGGCGGGTCGAGGAAGGCGACGTAACCGACCAGGGTCAGTCCGCACTCGTCGGCCTGCGAATACGTGGTCTGGCTGGCGGCGGTCTCCTTCATGGCCACCGCCACGACACGCAGGCCCTGTTCGTTCAGCTCCTCGGTGGTCTGCCGCACGCGGGCCAGGCGGCGCTCATCCAGCGGCATGTCGTGACCGTTCTCGCGCACCGTGCTGCAGACCGCCAGCATCTCTTCCACTGCACCCTTGCAGATCAGTTCGTGGTGGTCTTCGCGCTCGGAGACCACCACCGACATGCGGCGGCGCTCGAAATCGAACGGAATCTCGTCCACCTTGTGGTAGTCCTGCGACAGCCGCAGCGAGCTCTGCAGCTCAACATGCTCCAGCACCGCGCGGTCGAGCAGGTTGATCAGGCCGGTCTGGAAGTGGCTGTTGAGGTAGGCGAACGTCAGCACGTCTTCCGAGTCGTGGCCGAACACATCGGTATGCCGTTCCAGCGCGATCCTGTCCTGGGTGAGGGTGCCGGTCTTGTCGGTGCACAGTACTTCCATGGCGCCGAAGTTCTGGATGGCATCCAACCGCTTGACGATCACCTTGCGCCGCGACAGCAGCACCGCACCCTTGGCCAGGGTGGAGGTGACGATCATCGGCAGCATCTCCGGGGTCAGGCCCACCGCCACCGACAATGCGAACAGGAAGGCCTCGGTCCAGTCGCCCTTGGTCCAGCCGTTGATCAGCAGCACGAATGGCACCATCACCAGCGCAAAGCGGATCAGCAGCCAGCTGACACTGTTGACGCCCGCCTGGAAAGCGGTCGGCGCACGGTCGGTGGCGGTGCTGCGCTGGGCCAGCGTGCCGAAGTAGGTGCGGTTGCCGGTGGCCAGCACGATGGCCGTGGCCGTGCCGGACACCACATTGGTACCCATGAACAGCAGGTTGTGCTGTTCCAGCAGGCCGGCCAGTCCGTCGCCCGGGTGCGCGAACTTCTCAACCGGCAGCGACTCACCGGTCATCGCCGCCTGCGCCACGAACAGGTCCTTGGCGGTCAGTACGCGGCAATCGGCCGGAATCATGTCGCCCGCCGACAGCACGATATGGTCACCGGGCACCAGCTCGCGGATCGGCAGGTCCAGCAGGCGTGCCGGGCGGCGGCTGTGCAGGTGCGCGCCGAAGTACTGGTCGGCCACATCGGCCGCCTCGGTGCCGGGATTGCGCCGCAGCACGCGCGCGGTGTTGCCGACCAGCGCCTTCAGGCGTTCGGCGGCGCGGTTGGAGCGGCCCTCCTGCACGAAGCGGATCAGCGTGGACAGCAGAACCATTGCACCGATCACGATGGTCGCCTTGATGTCCTCGGTCAGCCAGGACACCGCGGCCAGCACCGTCAGCAGCAGGTTGAACGGATTGCGGTAGCACTGCCACAGGTGGCGCCACCACGACAGCGGCTTTTCGTGATCCACCTCGTTGGGGCCGAGCGTGGCCAGGCGTTCCTCGGCCTCATGGGGACTGAGGCCATCGGCATGCGATTGCAGCGTGACCAGCAGCTGGGTTTCATCCTGCTGGGCGAGGGTGACCAGGCCGGTGGTGAGTGCGAACGGTGCCGCTTCGGCACTGCCCGGGCCGAAGCCGGCCTCGGGCATCGCGCGGCGGCGGAACAGGTTGCCTGCGCGACGGCTGCGCAGGAAGGCGTTGAACCAGGCGTTGAGCAGGCTCATGGGACTATCCTCGAATGTCAGAGCCGGCCGGGGCCGGAACACGAACGGAATGGACGAAGCTGGTCAGGCGTGACGCATCGCCAGCACCGCCGGTGACCACGGCTGCATGTGCAGGCGCTGGCTGCCGCCGATGCACAGTGGCTTCATTGCATCGCGCAGGGGGTAGGGCAGGTGGCGCAGCACCGTGATGCGCTCGCTGATCGGCAGCAGTGACAATGCGTCGGCCACCACGCGGGGGGAGCCGAGCGAAAGCGAACGGGCGAACATCACTGGCCCGTGCTGCAGCAGCTGGCTGCGCAGGGCGCCGACATTGCGCTCGCCGATCAGGCGGCGCAGGGTGATGTAGAGGATCTTGTAGGACATGGGGGCGATCTCCAGGCATGCGGCGCCTGGCGGCCCCCCGTCACTCAGGCAGGCAGGGACCGGCGGGCAGGCGCCAGGGACAGGCAGCAAGCGGGCATCCGGGGCGCGTCGCGCCCGGCAGGGTCGGGGTCCATCTGCGTCTCCATGAAGGAAGGGGCTGGCCAGGATTGCCCTGGCCAGTGGCGCTATTGTCGGCCCCTGAATGGGGCAGTCCTAGAGGCTCGTGGGTTAGCCCGCCTATACCTTGGTATAGCCGGGCATGCGCTGCACCACTCTAGGGTTCAGTGATGGATCAATGCGAAGCGCTGGTCTGCTTGCACACGTCGTACTCGCCGCGGCTCAGCGTCTTGTTGCGGTCGGTATCGCAGGCGTGCAGTCGTTCGGCCCAGTCCGGTGCGACGGCATCCACCTCGGCCAGCGTGACAATGCCGTCCTTGTCCTTGTCCAGCGTTTCGTAGGCAGGGATGAGCTTCACTTCGGTCACGTCCTCGGCGGCCGTTGCCTTGCTGGCCTCCTGGGTCTTGGAGCACGCGCCGAGCAGCAGACCCGCGCAGAGCGCGAGAGCGATGGGGAGGTAGCGGAAACCGGTCATGGCATGCTCCAGAAGTGAGGATGTAGGCCAATGCCGTGCATGGCCACGGCCGGATCATCTGCGCGGGGCTGTAAGCGGGCTGCGAAGAAGCGGGCCGTAGGCCGTTGCCGGTGGGCCACCATTCACCCGGCCGCCGTGATCGACGGCGCAGAGGCGGCTGCGCGGAGATGACTCGGTAGAGTCGACTGTCAGTCGACTATCGCGCGCAGCGCGGGATTCCGGTTTCCTGCCGAGAGCAGTCGACTGACAGTCGACTCTACCTTCGATCGCTGGAATGCCCGTCGGCAAACGCATCCGTGGCCCGTACCAGCGCATCGACCGTGGCCGGCTCGTTTGCGCTGTGCCCGGAGGTCACCATCTCCAGCCGTGCTTCCGGCCAGGCCTTGGCCAGCTCCCAGGCGCTGCGCGGTGGGCAGATGATGTCGTAGCGGCCTTGTACGATCACGCACGGCAGGTGGCGGATACGATCGATGTCGCGCAGCAGCTGGTCCGGCTCCAGGAAGATGCCGTTGCGGAAGTAGTGGGCTTCGATGCGGGCCTTCGCCAGCGTGTCCAGCGGATCATCCGTGGATTCGGCATCCACGTCGTGCTGCAGGGTGGCGGCGTTGTCCTCCCAGCCCAGCCAGGCCTGTGCCGCTTCGATGCGGGTCGCTTCGTCCGCGCCATCCATGCGTGCCCAGTACGCCGCAATCATGTCGCCGCGCTCGGCTTCCGGAATGTAGGCTTCATAACGATCCCAGCGCTCCGGGAAGATCCAGCGCGCACCACCGTTGCCCTCGGCAAACCAGCGGTTCTCGATCTCGCGGCCGAGGAACACGCCACGCACGATCAGGCCGGTAGCACGTTCCGGATGCGCCTGGGCATAGGCCAGCGACAGGGTCGCGCCCCAGGAACCGCCATAGACCAGCCAGCGGTCGATGCCCAGGTGTTCGCGCACCTTCTCGATGTCGGCCACCAGATCCTGCGTGGTGTTGTCGCGCAGCTCGCCGAACGGCGTGGAGCGCCCGCTGCCACGTTGGTCGATCAGCACGATGCGGTAGCGCGCCGGGTCGAAGAAACGGCGGTGGGTCGGTGAAATGCCCGCGCCGGGGCCGCCATGCAGGTACACCACAGGAATGCCCTCCGGCGTGCCGCACTCTTCGATGTGCAGCGTGTGCAGATCGCTCACCGGCAGGGTGAACTCGCGATAGGGCTCGATGGCGGGGTAGAGGGTGCGCATGGCGGGTGTCTCACAAGCAGGGGCGGCCAGCATAGCGCCCCGCGCCGGCCGAGGCGGCGGGAGTCGCTTGCCAGATGCTGGAAATGGGCTTGCCGATGCGCATAAGCTCCGGGGATGCACGCGACCACGACAAGGACGTCCACGTTCAGCATCAACCTCGGCAGTGGCGCCCGCGAGCTGCTGAAGTGGATCGCATTGCTGGCCATGACCGGCGATCACGTGGCCAAAGTGATGTTTGGCGGCTACGTGCCGATGGTGAGCGAACTCGGGCGCATCGCCTTCCCGCTGTTCGCGCTGGTGATGGCCTGCAACCTGGCCCAACCGGGCGCCGACCTTCGCAAGTCGATGCGTCGCCTGGCCCTGTGGGGCGTCATCGCTCAGCCGCTGCATGCCTTGGTCTTTGGCTCCTGGCTGCCGCTCAACATCCTGCTCACGTTCGCCCTGGCGGCCGTGGCGGTGCACGCGCTGGCCAACAACCGGCCCCTGTTGCTGTTGGTGGCGGCGGGTGTACTGCCGATGCTGGTGGACTACCAGTGGGCCGGCGTCGGCAGTGTCCTGCTGGCCTGGATCGCGTTCCTTCATCGCGCGTGGTGGCCGCTGCTGATTGCCTTGGCGGCGGTGTGCTGGGCCAATCAGAACGGCTGGGCGCTGGTGTCCATTCCGGTGGTGCTGCTGGCGGCGCGGGTGCAATGGCAACTGCCGCGCTGGCGCTGGATGTTTTACGGGTACTACGTGGGACATCTGCTTGTGTTGGCGGTGGTGGCGCGCGTGCTTTCGTGATCAGTGCATGCGTGGTCGTGCCTTGTGCGGGTAGATCCACGCCGGGCGTGGATGCGTTTGGGGGATCACCCTGGAACCGGCCAGGCATGGCCTGGCTTTACAGTTCCCGGTAGATCCACGCCATGCGTGGATCCCGTTGACAATTTTTCGTCCGGCTCAGAAATCCATCGTGGCCGACACCAGCACCGTCCGTGGCGCGCCCAATGCCAGGCTCGACAACAGCGGCATGCCCCAATACGCCTTGTTGGTCACGTTGTTCACCGTGGCACGCAGCGCAAGCGGCCGCCCCGCGAGTGCGGTGTTGTAGCGCGCACCCACATCAAACAACGTGCGCCCCGGAACTGACAGCTGGTTGTCGGCACTGATGTACTGTCTGGACATCGCAGTGGCATTGCCAGTCAACGCAAACCCCTGCAACGCCGGCACATCCCATTCCACGCCCAGCTTGGCCTGACGCTGCGCAACAGCGGTGGCGATGCGGCCTTCATTCACGCCACCCGACGTACGGGTCAGCTTCGGCTGTACGTAGGCCACGCCGCCGAGCAGGCGCACTCCGTCCAGCGGCGACCCGAAGAAGCCCCATTCCACGCCGCGGTTACGCTGCTCACCGCCGAACGAGAAGATGTTCGTGACCGGGTCGGTATAGCTGCTTGGCCGCTTGATCTCGTACACGCTGAAGGTGTGCGCGAAGCTGCCCATGTCCAGCTTCATGCCCAGCTCCTTCTGCTTGGTGCGGAACGGCGCGAACACATCGCCGGCGTTGGCGGCGGTCATCGGCGCGGTGGCGCCCTGGCTGAGGCCTTCGATGTAGTTGGTGTAGAGGGAGACCTTGTCGGTGGCCTTCACCAGCAAGGCTGCCGCCGGGGTGGTGGCGCTCTCGTCATACCGGGAAGTACGTGCGCCCGTGGCCACGTTGAAGGTCTCGCTGACTACCTGCTGGCGGCGCACGCCCAGCGTCAGCTGCACGCGGTCATCGGCGAAGGAAAGGGTATCGGCGAAGCCGAGGCTGTCCAGCCGCAGTTCGGTGTGCGAGATATGCGGCGCGATGAACGGCGCGGCCGGGCCCCACACCGGGTTGTACAGGTTGGTGGTCCAGTCCCAGCCGGGCACGCTGCGGCGGCCGTAGTCGTTCTGGGTGTGCTGGTAGTGGGTCACGTTGGCGGCCCACTGGTGGCCGACGCTGCCGGTACGGAAGCTGCCGCGCAGGCCGGCGTCACCGGATTGCTTCTTGATGTCGAACGCGAGCTGGCCGATCACGGTGCTGAAGTCGCCGGCCGGGTTGAGGATCTGCGCGCTGATCGAGCCGTTGTAGCGGTAGTCGGTCTTGCTGGTGCCATAGGCCAGGTAGGCCATCAGGCTGTCATTGATGTCGAACTCGCCGCGCAGCATCGCGCCCTTGTCCTGGCTGTCCACGTAGGCCCAGTCCGGGTTGATCAGGGTGTCGCCTCGCGGCGGGCGGGGAATGGCGACGCCCGGTGCCAGGCCGACACCACGGGCCGGGCCGTCCACGCGATCGTCGGCACTGTAGAGATCGGCCGACAGGCGGGTGCGATCACCACGCCAGTCCAAGGCCAGCGAACCCAGCTGAACCTTCTTGCTCTGCTTGCCGACGGCGCCGTCGCCATCGCGCCAGGCGCCGTTGAAGCGGATGCCGAACTGCTTGTCTGCGCCGAGGCGACGGCCCATGTCCACGTGGGCGCCGAACTGCGCATCGGAGGCGAAGTTGGCGCTGACCCGCAGCAGCGGCTGCTCGCCAGCGCGCTTCGGCACCAGGTTCACCGCACCGCCCACCGAGCCGCCAGGTGGCATGCCATTGAGCAGTGCGGACGGCCCCTTCAGCACTTCGATGCGCTCGAACATTTCCGGCGAGGTGCGGTAGTAGGGCGCCATGCCGCTGAGGCCGTTGAAGGTGGTGTCGCTGGTGTTGGAGGCAAAGCCACGGATGGCATAGTTCTCGCTCCACGCGCCGGTGACGCCGTTGCTGAACACCGTCGGGTCGGTGGCGGCGATGACGTCGGTGAGGTCCTTGGCCTGGCGATCACGGATGAAGGACTCGGTGTAGCTGACCGTGCTGAACGGCGTGTCCATGAAGTCCTTGTCGCCCAGCAGGCCGACACGACCGCCGCCAGCCACCTGTCCACCGGCATAGTCGGCGGTGGCCCGTCGCTGTTCCTGCACCTGCACCGAGGGCAGGGTGGACGGCGCCGACTCGGCCAGCGCGGCGAATGAGGCCAGCAGGCCCAGCGCGAGGGTCGACATCCGGTAGCACCGGGCCATGCCCGGCGGATGCATCAGAACGTGGGTTGCGTCAGCAGCTGCGCGCTGAAGCGGAGAGGGAAGGTGGTACACGGTCATGCCAGATTCCTGTGTATCGCAGGTGCGAACGCGCCTGGCGCGTTGCCGACGGCAAGCACGGGGAAGGGCGCAGCGCAGGGTTGTCGGCTGGGTGGGGACCTGGCGGGAAGTGAGCCACGGGCTCGATTCCGGATGGCGGCGGGGGTGCGAACCAGACGCATTCCGAATTAGTTGAGTAAAATAAACTAAATCATATGAAGCGGACAAGAGGGTCCTTTTACTGGCACCCTCGCTAGGGTATGAGCATGCAACCCGAGATCCCGGCGCCGGCCCGTGGCCGCCCGCCCACCATCACTCCCGAGCGCCTGGCCGACATCGGCATCACGCTGGGGCTGCCGAACCTGACCATGGCCAACGTGGCCGCCGAGCTGGCGGTGACCCAGGCGGCGCTCTACAAGCGTGTGGCCAATCTGGAGGCCTTGAAGCGGCTGGTGGCTGATGCGGTGTTCCAGCGCTGGCAGATTCCGCGCGCGTCGGTCGATGCGCCGGGTGGGCTGCAGGGCTATCTGATGGTCTTCGTGGAATCGCTGTG
Organism: Stenotrophomonas maltophilia; assembly: GCF_013464915.1. GTDB lineage: Bacteria > Pseudomonadota > Gammaproteobacteria > Xanthomonadales > Xanthomonadaceae > Stenotrophomonas > Stenotrophomonas maltophilia_AT. Next base: position 28,810 of record NZ_RAVT01000003.1, on the reverse strand, counting down.
CGAGGTGGTGAAGGCGCACCCTGGATTGCCGCCCTACCTGTTGCGACACTCGGTGGCGACCGCGCCGATGCTCGAGAAGATCGCCTCGCACCAGGCCCATGTGGCCGAAGTGTTCGGCCTGCCGCCGGAAAAGGCGCGCTGGGTGCTGGCCACGATTGCGTTCTACTGCATTGCCGGTGCGGACACCGTCTACGGGATTGCGGACGACGAAGAGGGCCAGGTGATCACCGAGTTCAAGCAGGGCATGCGTGCACTGGTGATCGGTTCGCTGGAGGTGCTGGGACTTCGGTAGATTCACGCCCTGCGTGGATGCCGTTGCTCGGTTCGCGACGGCCCCACCCACGCATGGCGTGGATCTACAATGCGGCCATGCCTGCCACGCCCACCCTCGATGATCTGCGCCGCCACGCGGTGGCGCGCACGCTGTTCAAACCCACCACGCTGTTGACCGCGATCCGGCGCCTGGGCTTCGTGCAGGCCGACCCGATCCGCGCACCGGCAAGGGCACAGGACCTGACGCTGCGCCACCGCGTGAAGGACTACCGGGCCGGTGATCTGGAGCGGCGCTATGCGCGCCTGCCGGTGGAAGAGGATTGCCTGGTGAACTACGGCTTCCTGCCGCGCGAGCACCTGGCGTTGATGCACCCGCGTGTTTCCAGGCGCGCGTGGGATGCCGAAACCCAGCGCCGGGCCGCGGACGTGCTGGCCTTCGTGCGCGAGCGCGGCAGTGTGCATCCGCGCGAGGTCGATCAGGCATTCGCGCATGGTCGGGTGACCAACTACTGGGGTGGCACCAGCAATGCCAGCACGCATCTGCTTGATGGCATGCACTACCGTGGCCTGCTGCGGGTGCAGCGGCGCGACAGTGGCACCCGCATCTACGCGGTGGCCGACCATGTCGAAGCGGATGCCGACGAGCAGGCGCAGATCGAACGCGCGGCCGCCCTGATCGACCTGGTGATGCGCAAGTACGCGCCGCTGCCCTCGGCCAGCCTGACCTATCTGGTGCGGCTGCTGGGCTACGGTGCACCGCATCTGGCCGAACAGACCCGGGAGGCGCTGAAGCTGGCCAGGCAACAGCTGGCCAGCTGCACACTGGATGGGACGACCTGGTACTGGCCGGCCGACGAGAACCCGCGCTCGCGTCGGCACGCACCAGACGAGCAGGTGCGACTGCTGGCACCGTTCGACCCGGTGGTGTGGGACCGTCGCCGCTTCGAACTGCTATGGGGCTGGGTCTACAAGTTCGAGGCCTACACGCCTGCGCCGAAGCGCCAGTACGGCTACTACGCGTTGCCAGTGCTATGGCACGACCAGGTGGTGGGCTGGGCCAATCTCAGTGTGCGCGACGGTGAACTGGCGTCCAGCGTGGGCTATGCCGGCAAGTCACTGGCCCGCGACAAGGTGTTTCGTGGTGCGCTTGAAGACGAACTGCAGCGCATGGCCGCTTTTCTGTAGAGCCGAGCCATGCTCGGCTGTTTTTCGCGCAGGCCAGCAAATCGAAGCAACGTTCATCGCGCCCGGTAGCTGCCAACCTGGGTTGGCGCCGTGATGCATCGGTGCCCACCCGGGTAGGCATCTACCGGTTCCACCGCCCATGCGCCACCATCGCCAGCATCACCACGCCAGCGGCCACGCTGGTGTGCCCGGACAGCGCAGCCAGGCCGGTGCCTACGCCCAATCCGCGCATCGCGAACACGGTGCTGAACACCAGCAGCGCCCATCCGACCGCGCGCAGCTGCTGCGTCGTGGTAACGCTCAACAGGCGATGCAGCACGTCCCGTTGATGGCGTTCCATTGCCAGTGCCAGGCAGGCGAACGCGGCCAGAGACAACACGAACAGAATGACGTGGATCATGCGCTGGCCTCCGCTACGGCATCGCGCGATGCTGCAGGCGGCCGTGCGCGCTTCAACTTCGGCGCATGCTTCCAGGTGCGCCAGGCCAGCAGCGCGTGCAGGGCGGCCAGGGCCAGCAGGGTCAGGTCGGTGCCGGCGAACGCCCAGTCGCCCGTGGCCAATGTGTGCCACAGCGGATGCGGCGTAGTCATCGCCGTCAGTACCGGCAACAAGGCCAGCAGCAGCGCACCCAGCATGAACTGCTCGACCCACGCACGCTTCGGCGCACGCAACGTGGCATGGACGAGCATTGCGGCCCAGGCCAGGAAGAAGACGTGCACCTCCCACGCGGCACGCCCATCAAGTTCGGTGGGCAGCAGGCGGTTGGCCCACAGATAGGCGGCCATCGCCACCGACAGCCCAGCCACCGTGACGATGTTGAGCCGCTCGACCAGGCGGAAGCCGAAGTGGGGGCACTGCGGGTCGGGCAGCTGTGTACGGCGCTTGACCGTCCACAGCACCAGCCCGGTGCCGACCATGGCGGTGCCGGCCAGGCTGACGATGAAGTACAGCCAGCGCAGGGCGGCGTCGGCAAAGCGGCCCAGATGCAGGCCATACAGCACGCCCTGGGTATCGGCGGCAACGCCCGAGTGCTCCTTGATCTGCAGCAGCTGCCCGTTGCTGCCATCGAACATCAGATAGTTCGGCGTGGTGGAAACACGGCTGGACTGTGCCCGTACCACGGCCACGCGCGCATTCTCGTCGCCCGGATTCTGCACCTGCACGCTGCCCACTGCACCGGTTCCCCAGCGTTGCTCGGCCTGCCGCACCAGTGCGCCCATATCGGTGAGCGGCGCAACGTGGCCTGCCGCCTTCTGCGGTGGCAGGAACAGCCGCATCTCGCTGACCACCTCGGCCTGCTGGTGCTTGTCCGGCAGTTTCGCCAGGCCCCACGGCATGTACAGTACCGCCAGCATCACCAGGCCGCTCCAGGTGATCATGAAATGGAACGGCAGGCCGAGTACCGACACCGCCGCATGGCCATCCAGCCACGAGCGTTGGCCCTTGCCCCAGCGGAAGGTGAAGAAGTCGGCGAAGATCTTCTTGTGGGTGATCACGCCGCTGACGATGGCGACCAGCATGAACATCGCGCACAGGCCGACAATCCAGCGGCCCCACGTCGCGGGCATGTAGTGCAGGTTGAAGTGGAAGGCATAGAAGAAATCGCCGCCGCCTGTGTCGCGTGCCTGCAACGGTGCACCGGTGCTGGCATCGAACAGGCCCGAATCGAAGCCGTGCCGGCCGCGTCCACCCGGGCTGGCCCACATTGCCGACACCCACGGCATGCGCGTGCCTGGCAGGTTGAGATTGATCTGGCTGGCCGCAGGCGTGTCGGCCATGATCGTGGTGACGGTACGCTGCGCGACGGCCGCAGCGTCCGGCTGCATGGCTGGCGTGGCGATCTCGGGGCGGGTGTAGCGCGAAAGCTCATCGCGGAAGTAGCTGGCGGTGCCGGTGAGGAACATCGCGTACAGGATCCAACCGGCCAGCAGCCCGACCCAGATATGCAGGTCGGACATGGTCTGGCGGATGCCGCGCGGCTTGGGATGACGCTGGGGCTTGCTCATGCACCAGCTCCCGGGCCGACTGCCTGTGCGGCCAGCCACAGCGGAAGTGCGGCGATGATCAGCCCCAGCCACGCGCGCCACGCCGAGCGCACCGCGAACACCCAGACCACGGCGCCGGCATACAACAGGAAACTGGCCAGCATGCCGGTGAAAATCGCCTGGCGGCCATCGATGGGCAACGCCAGTGCCGCGATGCTGCACAGTGCGGCCAGCACATAGCCGCCGAACAACGCGGCGATGATGCGTGAGGCCAGGGGCAGCCACGCCAGCATGGAAGTGGTACGGGAAACGGTCAAAGCACTTCTCCAGGGCGCCACGCGCAATGACGTGGCGCCCCTGAAACGAGGATCAGAAATCGACGGTGGCCGACAGCAGGGCGGTGCGTGGCGTACCCAACCCCGAACCGAGGCTGCCCGCCCAGTACGCCTTGTTGGTCAGGTTCTGCACGGTGGCGCGCAGCACCAGCGGATGGCCAGCCGCCTGCGTCGCATAGCGGGCACCGAGGTCGAACACGGTGCGGCCCGCCACCCACTGGCTGTTGTCAGCATTGATGTAGCCCTTGGACAGGCTGACCGCGTTGCCGGTGAGGGTGAGGCCGGCAACAGTCGGCACGTCCCATTCGACGCCCAGCTTGCCCTGCCACTGCGGTGTGGCCGTCGCCAGTCGGCCTTCGTTGATACCGCCCTGCGTACGGGTCAGCTTCGGTTGCAGCCAGCCGATGCCGCCCAGCACGCGCAGCTGCTCGGTGGCCTGGCCGAACACGGTCCATTCCACGCCTCGGTTGCGCTGCTGGCCGCCGAACGAGAACACGTTGGTGGCCGGGTCGGTGTAGGCGCCGGGCTTCTCGATTTCGTACACGCTCAGCGCGCTGGCCAGGCGACCGAAGTCGAACTTCGCACCCACCTCGCGCTGGCGGGTCTTGAATGGTGGGAAGACTTCGCCGGCGTTGGCGGCGGTGACCGGGGCGGTGCTGCCCTGGCTCAGGCCTTCGATGTAGTTGGCGTACAGCGACAGGCGGTCGCTGGCCTTGAGCAGCAGTGCGCCGGCGGGGGTATTGGCGCTGGCGTCGTAGCGTGCGGTGCGCCTGCCGGTGCCGCCATCGAAGGTATCACTGAGCACGGTCTGGTGGCGGATGCCCAGGGTCAGCTGGACGCGGTCGTCGATGAAGGACAACGTGTCGGCGATACCGAAGCTGGTGGTGCGCACTTCCGCGGTCTTCGGCAGCGACGCATCGCTGAAGCTGCGATCGATGGCCGGCCCCCACTGTGGGTCGTACAGGTTGGTCACCCAGTCGCGGGCCAGCAGATTGCGCTTGAAGCCGAATTTCTGGTCGTGCTGGTACCAGGCTGCGCTGATGGCCAGCGCGTGATCGACCGCGCCGGTGCGGAAACGCGCCGACATTCCGGCTTCGGCGGTGTCCTTGCTGTAGATGAAGCGCTGGTGGGCGAAGTTGTTGCGGAAATCGCCGGCGGTGTTGGTGATCAGGGTGGTGGCGCTGGCGATGGAATCGAAATCGGTACGGCCGTGGCCGTAGCTCGCATGCGCTTGCAGGTGGTCATTGATGTCGAACGACCAGCGCAGCGCGGCGGCCTGGTCCTTGACGTTGCTGAAGGTCCAGTCGGGTGCGAACAGGGTGCTGGCCTTCGGAGGGCGAGGCACGGCCAGGCCGGCGGCCAGCGAAACGCCGCGATTGAGGCCATCCACATGGTCGCGACTGCTGAACAGGTCCATCGAGACCTGCGAACGTTCACCGCGCCAGTCCAGGCCGAGCGAGGCCAGCTGCGCCCTGTGCTGCTGGTGATCGGTGGCGGTGTCGCCGTCGCGATGCACCGCATTGAGTCGCACGCCGAACTGCTTGTCCGCGCCGAATCGGCGGCCGACATCCAGATGACCGCCCAGCTGCGCCTCGCTGCCGTAGCTGGCGGTGAAGCGGGTCAACGGCGTATCACCTGCGCGCTTGGGTACCAGGTTCACGGCGCCGCCCACCGAGCCGCCCGGCGGCATGCCATTGAGCAACGCGGAAGGGCCCTTCAACACCTCGATGCGCTCGGCCAGTTCAGGGGTGACGCGGTAGTAGGGAATCAACCCGTACAGGCCCCCAAAGCCGATGTCCGAGGACGCCACGCTGAAGCCACGGATGTTGAAATAGTCGGTGATGCCGCCGCTGGAGCCGCCGGTGTAGACGCTGGGATCGGTCAGTGCAATCACCCGTATCAGGTCCGGCGCCTGGATGTTCTCGATGAACCCGGCGGTGTAGCTGGCGGTGTTGAACGGGGTGTCCATGAAATCGAGTTCGCCGAGCAGGCCGACCCGGCTGCCACGGGCGACCTGGCCACCGGCGTAGGCATCGGTGGGCGTGGTCTTGTCGGCGTGCACGTTGACCGTGGGCAGCTGGCGGGCACCCTCGGGCGCGTCATCAGCGTGGGCGGCGATTGCGGTCAACAGGGCGGGCAGCAATGCCGCGCGCGCGGCCAGGGACAGCGCGGTGCGCCGTGGAAAGGTCAGGGTTCGGGCGGGGWGGGACATGGCAGTTCTCGTGTGGTGGGTCGTGCGATCGGCCAGCACGGCGCCGTCGGTGACCTGCCTGGGCAGGACGACGCGGGCTGTTGAATGGCTGGCAGAGGGCACGGCACTGCTGTCGGGGCAATGCTGCACGCGAGGTGCTTGGGCGATCTGTGGCTGGATGGAACGAAGCGCAGGGCGCGGGGGCTGCGGGGTGGTTCAGATATCGTCGAGGCGGTCGTCGTGGGTGTGCAGGCCACCGACCAGGGGGCTGCGAATACGAATTAGTTACATCATAGTAAACTAAATTGATCGGGCCGCAACCCGGACCTGCCGGAATGAGATCTGGATGCGTTGACCAGCGCGCCCTTGCACACCACCATGACTGCCCTTGCCAGCATCCCGTGCAGGAACCGCAACCGCATGGCCGCACCGAAGAAGACTGCCGCACGCGGCCGTCCGCCCACCATCACCCGCGAACGCATTGCCGACGCCGGCATTGCGATGACCCTCCCGGGGCTGAGCTTCGTGGGGGTGGCGGCGGCGCTCGGCGTCAGTCACATCGCGTTGTACAAGCATGTCGACAACCTGGCAGCACTGCGCGAGCTCGTGGCCGAGGCGATCTTCGAGCGTTGGCAGGCACCGCCGCTGGAGGCCACGGAGCGACACAGCGTCGAAGAAGACCTGCGCGAATTCCAGCGTTCACTGCGGACGCTGGTGGACACGAACCCCGGGCTGGCGCCGTTCCTGGTCAGCCACGGCGCCAAGACGCCGGAGATGCTGGCACGCATCCAGCACCACCATGCCCAGTTCAGCCGCGTGCATGGCCTGCCGCTGGAGCAGGCGGCATGGCTGCTGTCGACCGTGGCCTATCATGCCGTGGCGTTGGCCGACACCGTGTACTCGCGGCATGCCGTGGCGGACACCTCGCGGCGACCACTGGATTGGAAGGCACAGCAGGCCGAGTTCGACCGCAGCATGGACGCGTTGATCATCGGTGCATTGGCAATGTGCGGGCGCTCCGCCGCGTAGTCGCCAACCTTGGTTGGCGCGGTGATGTGCCGGTGCCCACCAAGGTGGGAATCTACCGGTCAAGCGGCATCCTTGCGCTCTGCATCCTCCATGCCGGGGCTGACGCGGCGGCCGATGTCCTTCAATCGCGCCAGCTGATCCACCATTGACGGTGCATCATCCAGGCTGCCGACGAAGGTCCACAGGTAGGTCATCACCGCATACACATGGCCCGGGGTAACTCCGTCGGTGGTGGCGAGGCGGCCGATGGTGAGCGCGAACAGCACCGCTGCCGCCGCGCCAACGACCACGAAGGCACCCGCTTCGCGGTCGGAGAGCAGGATGCGCAGCCGCGACAGCGTGGTGTAGTGGCGACGCAGTACCGAAGGACTGACCCGGTCCACCAGGCGGATCTCATGCTCCAGCCGGTTGTTCAGGCGCCCATGCAGCTGCTCGTTGCGGCGTGCGAACGACGGCAGCAGCAACAATGCACCCAGCAGCGCGACCAGGCTTGCGGCGCCGACCAGCGGCTCGATCGCCAGCAGCATCCCCGCTGCACCGAACATCGACACCAATGCCGTGGCGATGATCGGCACGTGCTTCTCGAAGAAGTCGACGAATTCACGGGCCAGCACAACACGCGCGGCCGAGGTGGACGTAGCCTGGCCCAGCCTGCGCTGCGCCTGCACCACGTTCACCGCCAGATCGGCATAGATGCGGGTGAAGGTACGGGTGTCGACCGCACGGCGGGCGGCCCCGACCAGCCAGAACAGCAGCACCACGCCGGCGTACGAAATGGCGTGGCCGATGTTGCCACGGATGATCGCGTCCACCGCGAAGCCGGCGAACAGTGGATAGGCCAGCAACAGCGCATTTTCCAGCGCCACCAGCGAGAAGGTGCCGGTGAGCTGCCAGGGATAGGTGCGCAGGATGGCTTTCAGGGTGGCAGCCGCATTCTGCTGGCCGATGCTGCCAGCGGCGGCTGCCGGATCGTGGGGGTGTTTCATGGGGGTGCCTGGATGGGAAGGGGGTAGGGTCGACTGTTGGTCGACGTCTAGTTGCGAACTGCTGGAAGAGCCCGCGCTTGCGCGCGCAAGTCGACTAACAGTCGACTCTACCCCGGCAGTTCGGGCAGTTCGGGCAGTTCGGGCAGTTCGGGCAGTTCGGGCAGTTCGGGCGTTCCAGGGCAGCGATGGCCCTCAACGTCGTGCATGTACCGGCCAGCGGATCTCAAACGAACTTCCTCCTCGCTCGGTGGCCCGGCACTGCGCCGTTCCGTGATGGGCCACGGCAATCGCGCGCACCACCGCCAGCCCCAGCCCGGAGCCACCGCTCTGCCGCGAACGTGAGACATCGGTGCGCTGGAACGCCTCGAAGATGCTGTCGCGCAGCTCGTCCGGCACGCCGGGGCCACCGTCTTCCACGGCTACCGTGCAGTGCCCCTCCGCCAGGGTGACGCGCAGCCGCAGCGGGCAGGGGATGGCATGGCGACGGGCGTTTTCCAGCAATGCCAGCACTGCCTGGCGGATGCGGGCCGGGTCGCAGTCCGCCAGCGACGGTCGCGCGTCCAGGCTCACCGAGAAGCCACTTTCGGTCAGTGCCTCGGACATGGCTTCGACCACCGCAGCCACCTGCACGCTGACATCGCTGCGCTGCTGGCGCAGATCCAGATGGCCGCTCTCGGCAAGGCTGACCACGCGCAGGTCCTCGATGATGCGGGTCAGGCCTTCCAGCTGGGTGAGCATGCTGTTGAACTGCTCGGGGCCTGGCTCGAATACGCCTTCGGCGATGCCTTGCAGGCGGCCGCGCAGAATGGTCATCGGCGTGCGCAGTTCGTGCGCGATTGCGGCGTTCCAGAACACCCGATTCTCGGACATCCGGCTCAGCCGTTCTGCCATGGAGTTGAAGTCGCTGACCAGCGTGGCCGCTTCGGCCATCGTGGTGTCACCACCGCGTGCACGCGCCTCCAGATCGCCGCTGGCGACCCGGCGCAGGCTTTCTGCCACCGAGTTCAACGGGGTGATGATGCGCCGGGTCAGGCGCGAGGCGACCAGCGTGGCGAAGATGACGACCACGGTGGCGGTCAGGCCGATCCACAGCCATTCCAGCCCGGACGGCATGATCGTTTCCGGTTCGTCATACCAGCGCGGATAGAAGACCTCCATCAGGTAGTAGAACAGGTAGAAGCCGCTGATCGACAGCACCGTCGAGCACAGCGAGGCGACCGTGATGGACAGCGTGATCTGGCGGCCGATGCTCTTGCCTTTGGGGTTCATCATTCAGTCCAGGAATCGATAGCCAACGCCGCGGACGGTGGCGGGGATGCCGATCACGCCGACGTCTTCCAGCTTGCGGCGCAGCTTGCTGACGTGGCTGTCGACGGTGCGCTCCTGCGCATCGCTTTCGGGCAGGCAGGCATGCAGCAGGTCAACGCGCGCATGCACCTGGCGGGGGGCGCGGGCCATGTGCACCAGCAGGCGGAACTCGGTGAGGGTGAAGTTCAGGGCATGCACCTGCTCGCCAAGGCGCACCGTCACCTCGTGGCTGCACAGGTCGATCTCGAACGGCCCCTGGCGGATCAGCCCCTGGGGCTCTTCGGCCACGGTACGCGCACTGCGGCGCAGCACAGCCTGGATGCGCGCCACGATCTCGGCCGGGTTGAATGGCTTGGCCACGTAGTCGTCGGCACCCACGCGCAGGCCGGTCAGCTTGTCCACGTCCTGGTCGAGCGCGGTGAGCATGATCACCGGCGTGTTGCCGCGCCGGCGCAGTTCGCCCAGTACCTGCCAGCCGTCCAGCTTGGGCATCTGCACATCCAGCAGCACCAGGTCGGGTCGCAGCTGGCGGTGGCTGGCAAGGGCGGCCTCGCCGTCGGCAGCGCGGGCGCTGCGCAGCCCGGAACGAGCCAGGTAGGCGCCGAGGATGTCGGCGATTTCACCCTCATCTTCGGCAATCAGCACCAGGGGTGCCTGTCGGGAGCGGAGATCGTGTTTCATTGCATTCTGCAGCGTCATGGCAAGGGCGGGTAGTGGCGGCATCAAGGACAGCGTCATCGTCGTTGCTCCATGGCCTGCGCTTCCTCGTTCGCTGCCCAGGCCAGGGTGGCCAGCACCAGCGTGCGCTGAAGGCTCGGCTCTACTGCATCCGCGCCGTGCAGTTGCTGCGCCGTCAGCGTGGATACCGAGGCCGGTAGCTTGCTCCAGCGCGATGCCATGGGCGTCGCCTCCACCCGGGCCTGCAGCCTGCGCGCCATGCCCACGATGGCGTGCAGGCGCAGCGCCAGCAGGATGACAACCAGTGCGGCGGCCAAGGCAAGCAGGCGCTGCAGGGTGGCCGTGTTGTCAGTCGGGAGCGCCGCCGCCCAGATGGCCAGGCCAATCAGGCCCAGTGACGCCGAAGTCCCCGCGCGGCTTGCGTGGCCCGGCCCATCGCTGCGGAACCACACCAGCGCGGCGGCACCGAAGCCCGCCAGCAAGGGGGGCACAGGGCGGGGGCTGACCAGCATCCAGGTGGAGGTCAACGCCAGAACCAGTGCGATCAACCATGGCGAAGGCGCGCACCACGCCAGGTAGGCACGGCGCACATCGATGGGGGGCAGGTCTGGACAGGAAAGGGACACGGCAGGCTGGCAGTCGGCGAGGCCGACGAGGCTAGCGACCGTTGATGGAGACTCGGTCGAGATTGTGTCGAGATTGCGTGGACGCAGGCCGCGGCGTTCAGGCGCGGGGCTGGAGCCTGAACGGCTGCCGCGCCTCCATGCAATCTCCACAGTGGCTCCAAGAAACGTCCATCGGCGGCTTCCAGACTGCGGTTTCGGCGGTCGCACTGGGCGACTGCACGCAGCCGGGCGTTTCGATGAGCAACCGCAGGACCTGGATCATTGCCGCTACGGTGGCCACATTGGCCGCCGGCGCTGGATGGTGGGCGTTTGCCGGCGGCGATGATGCCGCGCTGATCACCGCGCCGGCGCAGGAGGCGGATCTGGAAAAGACCATACAGGCGGTCGGCCGGGTCAATCCGAAGGAGCTGGTGGCGGTGGGCGCGCAGGTGTCCGGCCAGGTCAAGCGCCTGCATGTGGTGCTGGGGCAGCGGGTACAGGCCGGCCAACTGATCGCCGAGGTTGACTCGCAGCCGCAGCGCATCGCGCTGCGCAGCGCCGAGGCAGCCACCAATGCATTGCGCGCCCAGCATGCCGCCAGCCAGGCGCGCCATGTGCAGGCCAGCGGTGTCTACGAGCGGCAGTCGCAGCTGGTGGCGTCGCGACTGGTTTCACAGGAAGGCTTCGAGGCCGCGCGCATGGCACGCGATGCGGCGCGCTCGGAAGTGGCCGCGCTGCAGGCACAGATCGACCAGGCAGTGACCCAGGTGGAAACCGCGCGGATCAACCTGGGCTATACCCGCATCGTCTCGCCCAGCGACGGCTACATCGTGGCCATCGTGACCAAGGCAGGGCAGACGCTGAACTCGATGCAGACCACGCCGACCATCGTGATGCTGGCGCAGATGGATACCATGACCGTGCGTGCCGAGATTGCCGAGGCTGATGTGGAACTGGTGGCGCCGGGTCAACTGCTGTGGTTCTCGACACTGGGGCCGAGCGGTCGCCGCTATGAGTCCCATCTGCAGCAGCTGGAGCCAGCGCCATCGTCCATTGCCGACGTCGCCACCGGCAATGCAGGCGGCTCGGCGCAGTCGCCCAAGGCGGTGTACTACGCAGGCCTGTTCGATGTGGCCAACCCCGGCCTGAAACTGAAACCATCGATGACGGTGAAGGTGACCGTGCAGCTCGCGCGCGCCGCAAATGCGCTGCAGGTACCGCTGACGGCGCTGGTCGCGTCGAACGACGTCGTGGGCAACCGCGGCACCGTGCGCGTAGTCGACACCAGGGGCCGAGTCCGCGAGCGTGCAGTGACGACAGGCCTGCGCACCGCCACCGCCGTGCAGATACTGAGCGGTCTGCGGGCGGGTGAGAACGTGGTGATCGGCCAGGCGCCCAGCGGTGGCGAATCCGAACCGACCAGCCTGCTTGGGATGTGAACATGGCTGACGCACTGCTGGAACTGCGTGGCGTATCGCGCAGCTATCGCTCGGGCGCTGGTGAGGTGGTGGTGCTCAAGGACGTTTCCCTGCGCATCGACGCCGGTGAGTTCATCGCCATCATCGGCCCGTCGGGCTCGGGCAAGTCAACGTTGATGAACATCCTCGGCTGCCTGGACAGGCCGACCGAGGGCAGCTACCGGGTGGATGGCGAGGCCACCGAGCAGATGGCGCCGGATGCTCTTGCACGGCTGCGCCGCGAGCATTTCGGTTTCATCTTCCAGCGCTACAACCTGATGGAGAACCTGAGCGCCACCGAGAACGTAGCGCTGCCAGCGGTCTATGCCGGCATGGAGGCGGAAGCGCGCACGGCCCGTGCGCGCAGGCTGCTGGAAACGCTCGGCCTGGGCGAGCGCACCGTGAACCGGCCGAGCCAGCTGTCCGGTGGCCAGCAGCAGCGCGTGTCCATTGCCCGTTCGCTGATGAACGGCGGCGCCATCGTGTTGGCCGATGAGCCGACGGGGGCGCTGGATCACGCCAGTGGCCAGCAGGTGATGGCCGAGCTGAAGCGCCTGCATGCACAGGGCCACACGGTGATCCTGGTCACCCACGATGCGGCGATCGCGGCCAACGCCAAGCGGGTGATCGAGATCGCGGATGGTCGGGTGGTCGCCGACCGCGGTGAGCGTGGCTTGGATTCTGCATCCGCAGCGCCCACGTGCGAACGCGGTGATTCATCGGTCACAGAGCGCCGCGCACGCATGGACGCAGTACGCGAGGCCGCGCGGATGGCCGTGCGCTCGATGCTGGCCCATCGCCTGCGTACTCTGCTGACCATGCTCGGCATCATCATCGGCGTGGCGGCCGTGGTGACGGTGGTGGCGCTGGGCAAGGGTGCCCAGGCCCAGGTGGAGTCACAGATCAACGAGCTCGGCGCCAGTACGCTGGAGATCTTCCCGGGTGCCGATTTCGGCGACCCCCGCTCGGCGGAGATCGAGACACTGGTGGTCGGCGACGCGGATCATCTTGCGGCATTGAGTTACGTGGACAGCGTCAGCCCGAACCTGACCGGATCAGTGGCTGCCCTGCAGGGCAGTCGTCGTGCCAACACCCAGGTGCTGGGCGTGGGGGCTGACATGCTGCGCGTGCGTGGGCTGCGGCTGAAGGCAGGGCGCTTCTTCACCGGCACGGAAGTGGACGAGCATCGAGCACTGGGCGTGGTCGACCAGAAGGCCGCCAAGGCGCTGTTCACGGGCAACCCGATCGGCAGCACGGTGCTGCTGGGTGGCATGCCGGTGGAGGTGATCGGCGTGGTGGGGGCCAATGCATTCGCTGGCGGTGCAACCCCGACGGTCTACGTGCCCTATACCTCGGCGGCGTCGCGACTGCTGGGCAGCCAGCGCCTGGAGAGCATCACCGTACGCGTACGCGATAACGTACCCACCAGCGCTGCCGAGGCCTCGCTGGGGGCCGAACTGGAGCGCCTGCACGGTCGCCGCGATTTCTTCATCTACAACGCCGACCAGGTCCGCAAGGCGGTGATGAAGTCCAGCCAGACCCTGGCGGCACTGGTCTCCGCCATTGCCGCCGTGGCGCTGGTGGTGGGTGGGGTGGGCGTGATGAACATCATGCTGGTGTCGGTGAAGGAACGCGTGCGCGAGATTGGCGTGCGCCTGGCGGTGGGCGCGCGGCAGGCTGACATCCTGCGCCAGTTCCTGATCGAGGCGGTGCTGATCTGCCTGTTCGGCGGCGTGCTGGGGGTACTGCTTGCGTTCGGCGTGGGGGCGCTGTCCAGCCTGCTGTCGCTGGGTGTGCCGTTCCTGTTCACTGCCGGGCCGGTGTTGGCTGCACTGGCCTGCTCCTCGGCAATCGGACTGGGCTTCGGCTACTTCCCGGCACGCAGTGCAGCGCAGCTGGACCCGATCCAGGCGCTGGCGGCCGAATAGGGCCGCACCCGCTGCTGGAACCTGTGGAGCCGAGCCCATGCCCGGCGCTACAGGAGCGGTGCTGATGGCGGCGTGGGTGTGTCAGCGCGGCGGGAAAGCAATGACGATGTCATCCAGCGGCAGCTGATTCCCATGCTGCGCGGTCACGCCGGGTGCCCAGGCATCGCCTTGGGTGAACAGCTGCGCTTCACTTTCAGGGCCGGAATCGTTGAACGCCTGGAAGACGTAGGGGATGCCCTCGGAGCCTTCGAACGTTGCCTTGTCGGAAAGCTGGAAGTGCAGATGCGGGGCGGCGGAGTTGCCCGACTGGCCAAGCTGGGCCAGCGCCTGCCCGCGCTGGACTCGCTGCCCGGGTTCCACCTTGATGCTGCCGGTGCGCAGATGGGCGTAGCTGGCAAAGATGCCCGGTAAAATTTCCAGGACAACGTAGTTGCCAAACAAGCCCTCCGCCGTAAGTGAGGCGGGTTCCGGCTGCGCGGTCAGGGGCGTATGCTCGGGTTGCCCATCACGTGTCGCACGCACGATGCCATCGGCCACGGCCAGCACGGGTGCTGCATAACCCACCCAATCCGAATGGCGGGTGTGCTGCAGATCCCTGGCCGTTGGGCGTACGGCGCGCCCCTGTTCGTCGACGCCGACCAGATCGAGCGCGAAGCGCTGCGGAATGGTCAGGTCACCATTCACCGCCACAAGGCTGCCCCAATGGTGTGACTGCGCCGCGCCTGGCCCTTCATGTGCAAGCCATTGGCCACCCCGCAGGGGCGGGCCGAGCACCATCACCTTCGCCGCGCTGACCGCAACCTGGGCGCCGTCCAGCTCCACGCTGCCGTGGTGCTCGGTGCCCAGCAGCATGTGGTGCCGGAGGGTGTGTGGCACGCGATCCGCGATGGGCAGTGACAGCCACAGGAACACCACCAGGCGCTTGCCCGGTGCAATGGATACCGCACCATCCTCTGAAGGCGACGGCCGTACCCAGTGGCGCAGGGCAGGGCCATCCAGGCTCAGCAGCGGGGTTTCGGCATCGTCGCCGAATACCTGAAGCGATTGCGGCAGCAGCGCACCGGTATCGCCGTAGTAGTTGGTGATGTGCAGCTCGTAGGCCAGATGGCGCAGGCCGTCGCTGCCGACGAAGGGCGTCGGCGCGAAGGGCACCCGTGCTTCAACCGGTGCAGGGACGGGCGCTGGCAACGTAACGGAAGGAAGCAGCAACAGCAGCAGAGCCAGGCAGACGCTGCGGATCATGCGTGTTCCCCCCCAAGGCCGACGGTGGCCGCTGCCGAGCATAGCGCTACGCCAGTGGCAGGGGCACACCGGTTGATGTATCAGGGCGCGGGCCGGGGATGCGTGCGCACGCGTGCGCGTTCCCGGTACAGGCGGCTGTCGGCGCGCTGCAGGGTATCGGCCACCGATTCGCCCGGGGTGTGGTGGGTCGAACCGAGCGAGAACGGCGTCGGTGACTGTCCAGCCGTCCGCGCGTACCACAGTTCCAGCGCGGCCAGCCGCCCCGGTTCCGGCGCAGTCAGTACCACCATGAATTCGTCGCCGCCCATGCGCACCACGTGCTCTGCCGCGCCCAGTGGGCCACGCAGGAAAGCGACGAATTCGACCAGCACCGTGTCACCCCGTGCATGGCCCTGGGTGTCGTTGATCTGCTTGAAGTGATCCAGATCGAACATCAGGCAGGCCCATGGCTGGTCCGCCAGTGCGTCCAGGCGAGGCAGGAAGCGCCGGTTGTAGCTCTGGGTGAGCGGGTCCTTGAAAGACATCTCGCGCAGCTGCTGTTCCTGCATCCGCAGCGCCGTCACGTCCTGCGCATGGCCCAGCACGTAAGGCGGACTGGCCTCGCTGTCGAGCACATTGTGATAGGCCCAGAAATGCCGTGTGCCGTCCGCGGCGATCAGCTCGATGACGCCCGCATCGGTGTGATTCACCGCAATCCGCTCGAGATAGGCCTTGAAGGCGGTGCGCTTGTCCGGCGGCATCAGGTCGCACAGGCTGCGCCCGATCATCTGGCTCTCATGAAATCCCAGTGACTGCACGGCCGCCGGGTTGACCGATGTCAGCACGCCGTCCAGCGTGTGGGTGCAGATCAGGCCAAGGCTGTAGTGGAACAGCCGCCGGTAGCGTGTTTCGCTGGCCTCCAGGGCATCCAGTGCCGCGCGCTCCTCGGTGATGTCCTGGATGGCGCCGACCAGCCGGGGCCGGCCATCGACCTGTTGCCGCCCACCCACCACGCGGGTCCAGATGGCACGTCCATCGGCGGTCGTCATCGGCAGCTGCACTTCCCAGGAGATGCCCTCGTCGACGCAGCGCTGTACTGCTGCGCGGATGATGCTCTGGCTGTCCTCGCGATAGAAGGACAACGCGGTTTCGAGTGTCGGTTCGAAATTGCTGCGCACGCCGTGGATCTGCTTGGTCTCGCGGGTCCAGCGGACCTCGTTGCTGACCAGGTCCATTTCCCAGCCACCCACCCGCGCTGCGCGGTTGGTGCGCTCCAGGAAGTCCTCGCTGCGCTTCAGCTCTCGATGCAGGGCCTTGGCCTGTCCAACCTGCGCCATCAGCGTGCTGCGCTGCTCCAGTACCTGGGTGGTGACCCGGGCCAGGTGCACCATCAGTTCGCGTTGCGAAGGCGACAGGACGCCGGGCATCGGGTCGAGCAGGCACAGCGTACCGATACGGGCACCGTGCGCCGAGCCGAGGGAGATGCCGGCGTAATGGCGGATGCGGGGGCCACCGGTCACCAGCGGATTGGTGGCGAAGCGTGGGTCCTGCCGAGCGTCGGGAATCTCGAACAGCGCATCCTGCTGGATGGTGTGCGTGCAGAACGAGATCTCGCGGGCTGTCTCGCTGACGCCGTCCAGGCCGATGTTGGCCTTGAACCATTGGCGTTCATCGGCGACCACCGAGATCAGTGCCATGGTCATGCCGGTGGCGGCGCGGGCGGCGGCGACGATGGCATCGAAAACGGGCTCTGGCGGGGTGTCGAGCAGATGCAGGCGGTCGAGTTCAAGCAGTCGTTCGGCTTCGTCCATGGCGCTTTTCAGGGCAGGGTGGCGAGGGCGGCTTCGGCGGCTGTCGGGCACTACGCTAGTGCGGACCTTGTTATGTATCGCCACCGCCGGGTGATGCCAACGTGAGTCCAATGGGTGCCACGGCCACCTTGTGACCGTGCGCACATATTGCTATTGACCAGCGCTGGCAGACCGCTGTGCCACGCAGCTCACCGTCTTGCGCCGAGCGGGGGTCTTTCGGGATGCTCGGGGCGTTGGGACGGGTCTCTGCGTGGGAATGTCGACCATGGCGGTGGGTGCCCTTGAACGAGGTGCCCGCGGCAAGCCCTTTACGGGAGCGGTAGGGAACCAGGACCGGACATGTGCACTGGGAATGGGTACCGATCCGGTTCGCCGGGCCGGCGTCCACCGATTATGGGCAAGGACGGCATGACTGCCGAGCCTGTTGAGGATCTGCACGTCGCGGATCTCGTACAGCGCTTCACCCGGGCCACTTAGTTTGCGGCAGGCGCGCACCACCCGTGACGACTTCGCAATCCGACAGCCTTCGCTGGAAACAACGACGCTCTGGTGCTTCATCAGGCCCAGCTGGAAGGTGCTCGCGGCACGATCGAGTGCTTCGAACAGCGTGCCTGCGAACAGCAGCACGTAGAGGATGATGGCGCCGAGGGCGACCAGCTTGTGGCGTGTGGGCAGGCTCCACACGCTGAAGAAGGCGAAGTGCAGGAGCGGCAGGAGAAGCAGCATGAGGCCGAACTGCCAGTCAGCCAGTGAAGCTGCTGCTTCATGGGTACCGAGCACCACCAGCGCAACGAGCGGCATGGAGAACAAGTAGAGACCCGCAGAGAGCAGGACCAGTCGTAGCGACCACAGATCGCGCCACGGGGCGGCATCCTCTATTCGGCGCGCCGTAGCATCAGGCGTGGAAGTGCAGAGGATTGGAACAAACGCCGCCAAGACTCCAACGCCCATGAGGAATGGGAACAAGCATTCGTGCTCGGTGCCAAGTGGAGAAAAAAGTGAAACGTACAGGAGGCATTCTGCAAGAAGTGCACCCGCCATCAACAGCAGCAGGCTGTAGCCAGTAAGCTTCCGCTCTCGTTCATTCGCCTTGCCGACGCTGTTCTTGCCGAAGATCAGCCCCAACCTGTGCCACTCAACCAGCAGAAGGGCCGGGATCAGCAGGACGAGGACGAAGACAAGCATCATGATGAAGGAGAACGCCACGATCGCGAAGGCGACCAGGCCGAGATCTGTCAGCGAAAGGCTGGGAAGGTAACGGATGCGCCAGAAGAAGATGACCATCGCAAATGTGCCGGCGACAGCGAAGGCCCAACGATGGGCGCCGATCACATTCAATGCGGCTGTCGCGCGCGACCAGAATGCAGGCTCGTCCTGTACGGATGAGTTCAGTCCTGAGGAATGGGATTGGAGGGTAGGCACGGCGCGTCGTCCATAAGGCATGAGGTCGCGCCTGCTATCGGCCCAGTACCCGCGTTCTTTAGTGGGTGCCCTAGCCAGCAATGCTCTTACCCGCGCTGGCGGCAGGTCCGGGTCGCGAACGGAACCGGACACAACATGGAGCAGTTCCTGGCGGCGCTGCACGGCCAGTACGGCGGTGCGGAGGGTTACCTGAAATCGATCGGGGTGAGCGAGCAGGAGATCCAGCAGTTGAAGGAGCGGCTGGGGCAGGCCGGTTGACAGGTAGTGCCGGCCGCTGGCCGGCTCCCCTTTGATGTCCAGAGACTGGGGGAGTGCCGGCCAGCGGCCGGCGCTCCCCCCAGCCAGGCATGGTCTGGCTCTACGGTTCGGGCTTCACCCTTGCCACCCGTTTCCGGTACTCATACACGTTGTCGCCACGGATGCGCTTTTCCTCGGTGCCGGTGACCCTGCCCACCTGCTGGTCCGAGCCGGTGATGGGCTTCGCCTCGATCTCGGTTTCATGCTCGAAGGAGTGGGATTTGTCGGTATTGCGGTAATAGCGGTACAGCGCCCAGTACAGCGCGGTTGCGCCGGCCGGACCTGCCGCCAACAGCCAGAGGCCACTGTCGTCGCTCATGTCGATGCCACCAGGAATGCTATTGCGAGGGCTTCAATGACGGTGCCGGTGGCCAGTGCCGCCAGCAGCATCTTCCATTGCTGCACGGGTACGCTGCCCATGGTCTCGCCGGTGCGGCCATTCACTGCGATGTAATGCAGCATGCCGCCGTTCTTTCCAGGCTGGTGGTAGGAATACAGCCACACCGGCAGGTACATCGATACCCAGCGGGTACCATGCACCTCCAGCTGTTCCTGTTCCCAGCGCACGCCACGGTTGTAGCGCTTCACCGAACCTTCCACCTGCGAACGGGCGATCGACAGCAGCTGGTCTTCCAGTCGCGGCCGCAGTTTCTCCACGTCCAGGTTGCGCTTCTCCGAAGTGAAGCCGGCCAGGTACGAGGCATTCCACTTCACTGCGTTCTTGGTGTCGAACGGCAGGATGGTGTTGATGATGTTGTTGGTGTTGGCGCGGGTATCGAGGTTCCCGCGCTCGGCCGAGGATTCCAGTGGCAGGTCATCGACGGTGAAGTCGATCTGGCGCTCGACCTGGTAGACATCGGCGTCGTACAGGGTGCGCTTGTTCTTTTCACTGCCCACCGTGTATTCACGCGTCTTGATCTCGCCCTTGCCGGCCACGGCCGCGCTGACATTGCTGTCGACGATCATGTAGGGCAGGAACACACCCACCACGTTTTCCGGGGTGAACTGGTCCTTGAACGCCTTCAGCGCGAACATGCGGCGCTTGTCGACGAACTGGCGGATGCGCGCGACCGCATCGTCCTTCCTGATATGGAAGGGCAGCACTGCATCGGGCACCGCGCCATTGGCGATCTGCTCGTTGACGCCGAATACATGGCGGCACCAGTGGCAGCGCGCCGTCATCGTGCTTTCGGTATTGACCGTCACCTCGGCACCGCAACCGGTGCACTTGAACGTCATCAACGCCGAGGTGTCGGCATCGATGTCACGTGCGCCGGAGGCGATGACGGTGCCGCGCAGCTGGTCGATGGCCTCGCCCAGCCCGAATTCCTCCTCGACCCGCGCGCCATGCCATTCGTGACGGCAGTACAGGCAGACCAGGATATCGGTGCCGGCCTTGGGCCGGATGTCGGTGGCGCCGCACTTCGGGCAGCGGTTGAGGCCATCCTTCAGCTCGCTGGCCGAGGTGTCGATGGCGACCGGATCAGGCGCTTCCACTTCATCGCGGATCGCCTGCGGCAGCTTCGAGGTGTCCAGCGGGAAGCTGCCGGGCAGGGGAGGGACGTCCTGCGGCGAACCCGGCCCATCCAACGACGCCGCCGGCAGGGGCGGCGGCGTCGCGGGCACGGATCCGGGCAGCGGCGGTGGGCCGTTTCGGGGATCGGACATGTTGGTTGTGCGTCCTGCCGTTACAGGCCCAGTGCCTTGGCTTTCAGGGCGTCATAATCGCCCTGCGTGATCAGGCCCAGGTCCAGCATTTCCTTGGCCTTCTTCAGCTTGGCCACCGGATCGTCCGCAGCCGGGGTGACCGGCTGCTGCATGCCGCCGACACCGAACATGCCCGAGGCCATGCCGACACCGACCAGGCCTGCCGCGCCGCCGTTTTCGCCGGCCGACTGGATGCCCTGGGCAACACTGGCCTGCAGGTTGGAATTGCCGCGCGAACCGGACAGCGCGTCGGCGCGCTGCACGGTCTTCAGCAGCTCGCGGGTGTTGGCGTCGTACTCGATCGAGACGATGGCGGTCTTGACGATGGCCAGGCCGCGGTCCGACTTCCACTGGTAACCCTGTTCAACGGCGGCCGACAGGCTCTGCGCGAAGCCCAGCGAGTCCTGCTGCAGCTTGGTGATGCGGTTGCCCTTGCCCGGATCGTTGGTGTACAGGCTGAAGGCCGGCGCCAGCGAACCGACCACTTCATTGAACAGCTGGCTGGCGGCGGCGTTGTCCAGATCGGTGAAGTCGAACACCTGGCCCGGCTGCAGGTAGCTGGCCGGCACGAAGTTCTTCACGAACAGGATCGGGTCGACGATCTTCAGCGTGTACGAGCCACGGGTGACCGCGCCGACCTGGGTGTTGAGGAAGCCGTCGTCCCAGTAGATTTCCGACTGGGTGCCGAAGCGGTTGTCCGGCAGCTCCTTCAGCGAGACGAAGTAAGCCGCCTGCTGCGAGCCGGGCTGGCCGCCGAACTTGAAGCGCTCCCAGCTCTGCTTGATGAAGGTGCTGACCAGGCCGTCGCCGGCGAAGATCGACTGCGAGTTCAGATCGTCCGAGCGCCATTCGTAGCCACCCGGTTCGGCGACGAATGCGGTGATCGCGCCGTCCTGGAACAGCAGCAGGCCGTAGCCCTCCGGTACGACGATCTTCGAGCCGTTGGTGATGATGTTCGACGAACCGCTGGTGTTGGAGCCGCGGCCGGCATTGGTGCCCTGCGGCACCGCCGCGAACAGCGCCGCCGTGGACGGCAGGCCCGCCGGCACGGTGTAGAAGTCCTTCCACTGGTCGGCCAGAACACCGCCAACCGCACCCTTCACCGCCTGTACCAGACCCATGACCAACTCCCTGTGATTCGAGGGCAGGCACCATGCCTGCCGAGCTGGACTGAATATAGCAGCGGGCAGGGACCGCTGTGGTGCCGGAAGATGAATCCGGATCAGCGCCGGCCAGGGCCGGTTGGCCCGACCCGTACAGCCTGCAGCACGGCAGCCATGTCCAGCGCCCCCAACCCGGACGCCAGTGCCTGTGCGAACAGCGCATCGCTGGCGTCGATCAAGGGCGCATGCATGCCCACCTCATGGGCGGCAGCGGCCACCAGCCCGCTGTTTTTTCGCACGTCGGTGATCGACGCCTGCACGGTGAAGTCACCACGGACCATCTTGTCCAGCTTGATGCGTGATGCTTCGCTGGCCATCGGCCCTGCGTTGAGCACCTGCGCGAAGCGGTCCAGCTCGATGCCGTGGGCTTCGGCGAAGTGAACCGCTTCGGCCAGGCCGGTGACCAGCGTGATCAGGTACAGGTTCACTGCCAGCTTCATGCGTAACGCCGCTGGCACCTGGCCGCACGCGACGCACTGCCGGCCGAGGGGCGCAAGCAGGTGCGAGGCTTCTGCCACGTCAGCTGCGTCGCCGGCCAGCATGATGACCAGTTGCGCGGCTTCCGCCTGCACCCGCGAGCCGGAGACCGGCGCTTCCACGTAGCGTCCGCCTGCCGCGCGGATCTGTTCGCCCAACGCCTGGGAATAGGCTGCCGAGCTGGTGCCCATGTTGATCACCAGGCGACCTTTGACGCGGGCAGGGAAGGCCGGCGTGCTCCGATCCAGCACGCTGTCGATGGCCTCATCGTTGGCCAGCATGAGCAGGATCGTCCCGCATGCGTCGAACACGTCCTGCCGTTGCGTGATGGGCTGTACGCCGGCGATGCGTGCCGCCTCGTGGTTTCGGCCGGAGCGGGACCAGCCCAGCACAGCGTGCCCGGCGCGCGCGAGGTGGCCCGCCATAGGCGTGCCCATCACGCCCAGGCCGATGAATCCCAATGGCATGGCAGGCTTCCGGTCATGGCAAGGCGCCCATCATGCCGCAGATCGGCAGCGGGCATGCGGCAGGCAGGGGGCGCGGGCCGGCATTCCCCGCGCTGCATCGCTGGCAAAGATAATCCCCGATATTCACATTATTATCATCACGATTTTCTCGAAACTCGCTTTCGATAATCCCGGGGCCGAATGCGCGAGTCTGCGCTCGAGGCGCCGGGATCCGTCCGACGTCCGCATCGTCGACCTACCGACGGCAACCTCCTGGGGGCATGGGGGCGGACAGTGTGCACGTTCACCTGCGTGTGCTGTGGCTGGCGCGAGGCGCGGCGGGGGCGTCGCAGCATCACGCAATGAAGCCGCACGGTACCCATTGCGCGATCACCCGCTGCAACGGCAGCGGGTTGCCATTCGAAAGGGGAGTTTCAATGCACAGGCAAGTCAGTGAGATGTTGCAGCGCGCCTATCGACCCCACCGGTCCTTGCCCGACCTGTTGGGCGCGTTCGTGAAGGAGTTTTCGCAACACCATGCATTGCGTGGCGGCAGCGTCCATCTGCGTGGTTCCAGTGCTGGTCATCCGGACGTGGCTGCGCTGGCGGTACCGGGCGACAAGACCGCCGCCCGCCAGCGCTTGCCGATCCGCTATGGCAGCGAGGTACTGGGTGAGCTGCATCTGGAAGGTGAAGAGGGCCGGCTGGATGGCAGCGCCCTGGCGCTGGGGGAACAGTTTGCCCAGCGCTGTGCACACCTGATCAAGCGCTACGAGGCCAAGGCCTGGGCCGAACAGGCGCTGAGCCGGCCGCTGCTGCTGGTTGGCGCCGGTGAGGCGTTGAAGCAGATGGACGAATTCGTCGAACGCGCGGCGGCCAGTCCGCTGCCGGTACTGCTGCG
This sequence comes from Stenotrophomonas maltophilia, assembly GCF_013464915.1. Classification (GTDB taxonomy): domain Bacteria; phylum Pseudomonadota; class Gammaproteobacteria; order Xanthomonadales; family Xanthomonadaceae; genus Stenotrophomonas; species Stenotrophomonas maltophilia_AT. The sequence continues at coordinate 5,404 of NZ_RAVT01000003.1, read as the reverse complement.
TGGCGAGTTCGGTACCGAGAAGATGGAGCTGGCCGCCGCCCTGCACAGTGGCGGCCGATACCGGCAAGGCCCGTTTGTCGAGGTGAACTGTGTCCATCCACAGGGGGAAGCCTGCGACTGGTTCGCGCGCGCGCAGGGCGGAACGCTTTACTTCCATGAAGTCGACGAACTGCCGGTGTCGTTGCAGGGCCAGCTGTCACACCGCATGCGTGGACTGCCCGCCGCGCATGCCGCTGCGCAGGCGACCGGTCCGACACGGGTGATCGCCTCGACCAGCGCGGACCTGGAACAACGGGTGAGGGAGAAGCAGTTCTCGCGTGCCCTGCTGGCCGGACTGGAGTTCCTGACCGTGGATATTCCGCCACTGCGCGAACGGGTGGAGGACATCGCCGCGCTGGCGGCACGTTCGCTGGAGCTGCATGGGTTCAATCCCCATGTGCTGGGTGACGATGTGCTGGAAGCTTTGTGTGCGCATGACTGGCCCGGCAACCTGCTGGAGATGGAGCGGGTGGTGGTACGGTTGGCGGTGATGACCGGCGGCCGCTGCATCCGTCGCGACGATCTGGCACGCCATGCGCCGGATCTGGCAGCGGGCAATGTCGCCATCGATGCCGGGCGCGCGCCGCAACTACCGCCCAGGGTTGAGGAAGCTGCCGCTCCCGAACCTGCGCGGCAGGACGCACCGCGGGCTGCGCATGAAGGCCTGCACGATGGCCTGAAGCGGGCCCTGGCCTATCTGAAGGACCACGCCGCGGAGCCGCTCACACTGGGCGACCTCGCCCGCCAGGCCCATGTAAGCCAGTCACACCTGGGATTCCTGTTCCGCAGCGAGCTGGGTACAACGTTCAAGCTGCTGCTGCAGCAACTGCGCATCGAGCATGCCAAGCAGCTGCTGCGGGATGGGCAACGCCTGCGCATCACCGATGTCGCACTGCAGGTTGGCTTCGGTGACCTGAGCCACTTCGAAAAGAGCTTCCGGCGCGCGGTGGGGGTCAGCCCGCGCAGCTACCGGCGAACGCCGGATCAGTAAAACAAACGCCCCGGTGCAGGCGCGGGCCTGCCCGGGGCGCTGGGATGGCAGATCAGGCGTTACCGTGCGTTTGCTTCAGCAGCGCGCTGCACGGCCTGCTCGGCGGCTTCGTCCGCGCGCCGCGCCGCTTCGGCGGCGGCCTCGACCGCGCGTTGCGAAACCTCCATCGCGGCGCGGATGCCCTCTTCACTGGCAGCCATCGCGGCGTCCGCCAGCTCCTGGGCGATTTCCATCGGGGTTTTGCCCGCCGGATGGGCGGGAGTAGGCTTGCCGGGAAGCGGGGTCGGGAAGGTCATCGTCGGTGCTCCTGCTGGGGATGAGGGGGGAACACCGTCGCTGCGTTCCCCCAGGATGTGGCGCAATGCCGCCTGGGCATCGGCCAGGATCTTCTGCGCTTGTTGCCGGGCCGCCATGCGTCCGGCAGCAACGGCCGCGCCGGTCGCCGAAGCGAGGGCCCCAGTCGCTGCCTGCACGCCATCGCCACCCGGCGCCGGAGGCGGGTTCACACCGCATCCGCCTGGTAACCCACCTGTGCTTCATCGCCCAGATAGCGGTGGGTCCGGTGGTAGTCCTGCAGGGTGATCACATTGTCCTCCACCTGCACCAGCGCCTGCGCTCTGGAGCCATCGATCGCGAACTGCACGCTGGCACCATCCTGGCCGAGCTGGCCACGGGAGACCGGATGCTCGTTGAGGAACTCCTGCGCATCGCGCAACTGCCACCGCGCGGCCTCGCGAAGCCGGCTGTCATCCTGCAGCAGGTCGGGATCGTTGTCGAAGCATGCCGCCATCTGCTGGGCGGCCAGCGAGATGCGCGCATAGCCGATCCGCCGGTTTGCGGCCAGGCTTGCGGCGAGCGCCTCGCGCACCTGCTGCGGCGACGGCAGCTGTGGCAGCTGCGGCCCGTCCAGGAAGTCGAACAGGATCGGCAGCACCTGCTGCAACGCGCGGGTGGCACGCGTCAGCCGATGCTCGCGGTTGCCGCCACCTGTGCTCACCCGCTGGTAGAAGCGGAAGTAGTCGGCAAACTCGATGGGCCTGCGCGCGTGCAGCAGCGCGAAGCTAGCGGCGTCAGCCAGGTCATCGCGTCCTGTGATGGACATTCCCACCTCACCGGCGAGCTGGTGGAGCGCCACCGATTCACGGAAATCCAGCTGCTGCAGCAGCGGAGCATCGGCCGCGCCGATCGAGGCCAGGAACGGGCGCGAGGCGCCGAGTTCGGTATTGGTCAGCAGCCGGTGCCGTGCCAGTACCCCCTGCGCCTCGCTGTGCGACAGGCGCGTCTCATCGTCAAACTCCATGTGGCGCAGGGCACTGAGATCGTTGTTGCCGAGGCTGAGCAGTTTGATCGGGCCGATCTGCAAGCCGAGGCGCGGCAACCAGGTCATGCGCGAACCGTGCAGACCCTGCTGCACCCCATCAAGCATCGTGCCCTCGTCGGAGAAGTCGTACAGGTGCTCATGCGATCCCGTGGCCCACTTCAGCCAGTGCTCGCCACCGTCGATGAACTGAAGGACCTGCCTGCAGGATTGACTGAGCAGGTTGGCCTGGGGGATGGAACGACCGGCAATGAAAACGCTCATGCGTGGCTCTCCTGGCGGCCTTACTGGGCCGGAAAATCCTTGAGGACGGTCGCAGCGGCACTGCCGACCCGGGTGAAATCGTCGGTGGCTCCCTGCATCATGGTCTGCGCCTGCGTGAGCACCCTTGCATACTTTTCGTCGCCCGTCGCCAGGTACTGGGCCATGGCCACGCCGGCGGCGGTGGTGGCGATGGTTGACACGTTGCGCAGGGCATCTGCGGCATCCTGCACGGCGATCGCCGCAGACTGGGCCACCGACTGGTAGGCCTTTCCGGCACCGCTGGTCTTCACCACGGTCGCGGACATGGTGGCCGTCTGCACCTGGTTGATCACATCGATGACCTGGGCGTTGACGTTGCTCGGGTCCATACGGGCTCCTTGATGGGCGGGTGCGGCCGCAGGCGGCCTGCGTGGTGTCAGGCACCGGCGTCAGTGTTGCCTGTGGCCGGGGAAGAGGGGGAGTCTGGCGCGGAATCCTGGGCGGGACCTGTGGCCGGATCCGGACCGGACGAGGGGTCGGGCGCAGGACCGGGCGCGGGCGCTGCCGCATTGCCTGCGAGCGTTTCGAGTGCATGCAGGCTGCTGGTAGCGGCCGCAGCGTCGGCAGTGGCACCGTGGGTCTGTGCCTGCAGGACGCTGATGGCGGTCTTTCCTTCTGCGGTGGCCGCGGCGATCACTGCCGCAGGCGAAGGGGGCGCCGGCACCGGGCCGGGCAGGGGAATGACCTGCGGCGGTGGCGGCGGAGGAGGTTCCGGAGCGGGCGGCGGCACCGGCCAGGGGGCATTGATCATCTTCGCGCAGGTCGCGGTGACCGCTGCGTTGCTGACCATGCCCGCACCCTGCTGGCGCGCGACGGCGTTGTGCATGGCAGTGCCCAGCGTCTCCAGCATCACCATGTCCAGCATGCTGAAGGACTGCGCCGGCCCCTGCGACACCAGCAGGGTCGAGGCGGCGCTGACGCTGTCGACGATCTGGCTGTTGACGGTGTTCTCACTGCTCATGACGGAACGGCTCCCTTCTGGATGATCAGGGCCAGGACCTGGGCCAGGCTTGCGCCGGCGGTCACCTGGCCGCGTTGCTGGTTGGCCACCGCGTTCTGCATTGCCAGGCCGAGACTGTCGGCCATCGCCAGGTAGGTGGCGGACATCGCGAACGAGGGGGCGAGGGCGATCGCAATCCCGGATCCGGTGCTGGTTGCAGCCAGCAGGTAGCCGGTGGCAGGCGATCCGGCCATCGATCAGGGGCCCGACGTGACGCCGCCCTGGGCGGGGGCGCGGCGGTTGGCGTCACGCCGGGCCGACACGTCAGCGCAGACCCAGGATTTCGCGGGTGGCCACGCCGTTGGAGGCGGTGTCGATCGCATACAGCGTGGACACCCCCTGGGTGGTCGACGCTTGCATGGTCACGTAGGACTGCTGCTGGTTGTTGGTGGCGTTGTGCGCGGCGTTGGACAGTGCCTGGCTGGTGGCCACGAACAGGTTGCCCATTGCGATGGCCGGCGCATCACCAAGGACCTTGGTGTTGACCTGCGAGACCGAGTCGGTGATCTGACTGTTGACGGCGGTGGGAAATGCCATGGTGGAAGCTCCTAGGGTGGACAGCACTACAGGAACGGAGATTGCCGGCACTCAGTGGAATCAGCCGAGAATCTTCCGGGTGGCGGCGCCGGTGGCGCCGGTATCGACGGCGTAGAGCAGCGCGACGCCCATCGTGGTCGCGGCCTGTGCCGTGACATACATCTGCTGCTGGGCGAGCGTCGCGTTGTGGGCGGCATTGGCCAGCGCCTGCGCGGTGGCCTGGTACAGCGTGCCCATTGCCGTGGCCGGCGCCACGCCCAGCACCTGCAGGTTGGCCTGGCTGACCGAGTCGGTGATCTGGTCGTTGACGGCCGTGGGAAATGCCATGGCTCAGCTCCTTGCCTGCCGGCGCATCACGCGCCGAGGATCTGCTTGGTGGCCACACCGGTGGTGGCAGTATCGATCGCGTACAGGGTGGCCACGCCCATGGTGGTGGCTGCCTGCGCCGTCACATAGGACTGCTGCTGCGCATTGGTGGCGTTGTGGGCGGCGTTGGCCAGCGCCTGCGCGGTGGCCTGGTAGAGGTTGCCCATGGCCACGGCGGGGCCGTCGCCCAGCACTTTGGTGTTGACCTGGGTGACAGAATCGGTGATCTGGTCGTTTACAGCGGTCGGGAATGCCATATCGATCTCCTTGAAGTTGGCGGGTCAGCTACGGAACGACAGATCAGGAACCCAGGCCGCGGACGCGGGTGCTGAGGATTTCCTTGCTCGCTACCGCCGTGGTAGCGGTATCGATCGAGTACAGGGTGGCCACGCCCATGGTGGTGGCCGACTGCGCGGTCACGTAGGACTGCTGCTGTGCGTTGGTGGCGTTGTGCGCGGCATTGGCCAGTGCCTGGGCGGTGGCCTGGTACAGATTGCCCACCGCCACGGCGGGCGCATCGCCCAGCACCTTGGTGTTGGCCTGGGTGACCGAATCGGTGATCTGGTCGTTTACCGCGGTTGGAAATGCCATGTCCTGCTCCTGCGAAAAGGTGGAAGTGCGTGGTATCCAGTGTCACGGTGCGTTGCCTGCAGCGGCTTGGGCTTCACCGTGGGGCCAGAGTAGGAAATGGCGTCGCCGCCGGATTGGCGGAATCGACGGAGAATGCGGGCGGATCACCGTGAAGGTGCGGCGTGAATACGGCGGAACTGATGATCAACGCCGTCATCGCCAGAGCTGGCGGGTTGCCCGGGAGCACACACAGGGCCTGCACCAGGGGGGGGCCGCGATT
>NZ_RAVT01000017.1 GCF_013464915.1 Stenotrophomonas maltophilia | reverse complement strand
TGCGCGCCGATGCTGAAGCCGATCTCACCGCTGCCGCTCTTGTTCTTCGACGACTGCGTGTGGTCTTCCGCTTCGCTACGCAGGGTGATGTTGTCCCGCGCGGCCAGCGCCACGTTGTCACCCTTCACCTGGCTGCCGATGATGCTCAGGTCACCGGCGGTGGCGACGATGCTGACGTCGCCCTGGCTGCGGATGGTGCTGCCCACCGCCGACTGGTCGTGGCTGGTCTGGCTCGCACTGGAGCTGGAGGCGCCGATGCCGATGCGCAGGCTTACGCCGTCAGTAGCGCCGGAAGCGCCTTGCTGCATGGCGCCGCCCACGCCAGCGGCGGCATTGGCCGCCTGCACCGCGTACAGCGCCTTCAGACGGTCATCCTGCGCATTGCCGGCGGCCTTGGCCGCACCGTAGGCGGCCAGGGCGGCGTCCACCACACCGCCGGTCAGGCCGACGTTGATGCCAGCACTCTTCTGCTTGGTGCTCTGGTGTACGTCGGTGGTGCCCTGCGCTGCGTCGATCACCACCTGCCCGCCCACCAGCTGCGTACCGGTCTTCGACAGCACGTCCGAACCGGTGATGTGCAGGGTATTGCCGGCACTCAGATTGACCCGCCCGTCGGTTGAACCGATCAGGCTGCCCTGCGGCGCGCTCTGCTCGATCTCCAGGCCCTTTTCCAGCTTGCTCTGGCCGATGGTCAGGTTGAAGCCACCGCCGCCGAACACACCCGAGCGCTTGACGGTCTTGTCATGCTCTTCGCTGTGCGTGGATGTGGCCGTGCCAATGGTCAGGTCACGGGTGGCGGCCACCACCACATCACCGGTGGCAGCCACCTGCGCCGCTTGCGCGACGACGTCACGACCGGCGCCGATGGTGACGGTCTCGCCGCTGAGCGTGGTGCCCACCACCAAGCTGTCGCGGGTCGCGTCATAGGTGGTGGTGGTCTTGCTCGACAGCAGGCCCTTCTTCCTGCGCGTGGTCTCCTGCTCCCAGCTGTGGTCCTCCTGCGCCGCCAGCAGATTCACGTCGCGCGTGGCCGCGATGCTGATGCCACCGTCGGTGCTGCCGACCTGGGTGGCAGTGAGGTTGGCATCGCGCCCCGCCACCAGCGCGATGTCACCGCCGGCCTGCAGCGAGGTGCCGTGCACGGTCTCGTCCATGCTCTGCGTGGTCTGCGAGAAGCGCTTGCCACGGCTCTGCTGCTGGCTGGTGTTGGTGGTGGTTTCGGCCTGCAGGTTGAGATCGCGCCCGGCCACCACGGCCAGGCCGTCGCCGGCCTTCAGCTGCGCGGCCTGCAGGTTCACGTCCTGTCCGGCCTGCATGCCCAGCGAGCCACCGGCCTCGATGCCGCTGGCGTTGAGGGTTTCGCGCGTGTAGCGGTTGCTGCCCCAGCCGCCCTGTTCGGTGGTGGTCAGTGCGTTGAGGTTGATGTCGTTGCCGGCCGTGGCATGGACGCTGCCGCCGGCCTTGGCGGTCACTGCCGTCAGGTTCAGATCTCGGCCGGCATCCAGTGACAGGCTGCCGCCCACATCCAGCGTGGTGCGGCGCAGGCTGCCATCACCCTGCATCTGCGTGGTGAGGTTGAGGTCGCGGCCGGCCTCCAGCGCCGCGTTGCCGCGGGCGCTGGTCTGCGAACCGACCAGTGCCAGGTCACGCCCGGCTTCCAGCGCCAGGCTGCCGCCACTACGGATGCTGGCCACGTCGATGCCACTGACACTCTTCAGGTCGCGGCCGGCCACCAGGGCCACGTTCCCGCCCTGGATCAGGCCACTGTTGTTGAGGATGTCCTCCACCGCAGTGATGCGCGCATTGCCGCCAGCGGAAATGCCACCGCGATCGTTGAGCAGGCTGCCGGTATCGATGGTCAATCGATCATCGGCGCGGATCATGCCCTGGTTGGACACATTGCCGGCGCGGATCTCCACCGACTCGCCGGCGATGGCGGCGCCCCCCAGCTGCAGGCGGTTGGCGGTGGCCTGGGACAGGTACACCACCGGTACCAACACCTTCTGGCCGTCCACTTCCTGGGCGACCATCCACACGATGTCTTCGTTGAGCGCGGCCACCTGTTCGGCCGACAGCGCCACGCCCACGCTCAGCTGCTGGCGCGCGGCTTCGCTGACGCCGGCATCCATCATGGCGCGGTACTGGCCCATGCCATCGCCCTGGTCGGCATCCAGGTAGCGACGCCCGGTCAGGCCGGTGATCTGTTCCATCACCAGGCGCTGCTCGTAGAAGTCGTCGCCCATCCGACGCAGCTGCTTGTCGGGGTCCAGGTTCAGGCGCTGGAACATGTAGTCCGAGCCGATCCACTGCCCGAAGTTGGCGAAGCGCGGATCGGTTTCCACCAGCCAGCGCTGGTTGCCCGGATTGACCGTGTACAGGCCGCCACTGGGCAGCGACAGGCCCGGCAGCGGATTCTGCGGGCTGCCCACCACCTGCGGCGGCGCCACCGTGGTGACACGGCCGGGGCCCGGGGAGCCGGTATCACCGGCCGTACCCGCACCCTGCGCCTGCGCGCTGGCAGGCCCGGTGGCTACGCCCTGCTGTGCACCCGGTGCGCCAGCGTTGCCGCCGACCGCGCCGGCGCCCTGCTGCTGGCCCAGTTCGGGTGCGTAGGCGTTGTTGCCCTGCCAACCGGCAACGTCCAGCGGCGTGCCACCACTGTGCGCGGTGACCACGGCGTTGTTGACCTCGCGCGCTTCGATCTGCACCCTGCGGCCGGCGGTGATGCTGGCATTGCCACCGGCCAGGGTGACCTGCTTGGTGACCGTGCTGGTGCCCAGCGCGCGGCTGCCGCCATAGATCTCGAAGTCGCAGCGGCTGGGGCAAGGGCGGTAGGTGTAGTCGATGGTCGACGTACGCTGGACCACCTTGTAGCCGGCCAGCGCCTCGTTGTTGACCACGCCGGCCCAGTCGTTGGGGTCTTCGCTGTTGGACGAGCCGCGGCCGTTGATCGAGAGGTTGCGACCGGCAGCGATGGCCGAGTTGCGGTTGTCGACCGAGCCGCCGGACATCTGCATGTCGCGACCGGAAATCAGCTGCGACGCCGCGCTGGCGGCGATGACGGTGGTGCCTTCCAGCACCAGGTCCTTGTGCTCGGTCCAGACCTCCAGCACGGCACAGTCACCCGGGCACAGCTTGCCCGGAGGTGCCGGGCCGTCGATGCCATCGACCCTGAACGTGCCGCTGTCCGGGTCGGCAGCGCCTTCGTTGCCGCTGTAGACCTTGTGCTGGGTGACCAGCACACGGCGCTCGTTGGCCACGCCCAGCGCAGCCAGGATCAGGTCGTTCTCGGCCTGGATGCGCCCGGAGCGGTTGCGGATCTGCTGGGCATTGCCACCGTTCCAGCCCTGCAGGCGGATATCGCCCAGGCTGAAGAGCTCGCCGTCGAGGTTGTCGATGTAGTTGGCATACAGGTTGATGCGGCCGGTAGCCGCCATCAGCCCTTCGTTGTAATCGCGTGCGACCAGCGTGTCGCCCAGGTCGCGGCCGTTGGTGATGCGCGAGGCGCGCAGTTCCAAGGCGTTGCCCATCAGGGTGCCGGTGTTGGTGATGTTGGCAGCCGACACCTCCACCGTATCGCCGTCCACGCGACCGGCATTGCTGAAGTCACCTGCCGTGGTCAGCACGACGCGGCCGCTGCCATTGCCTGCCGTGGCATTGAGCAATGCAGAGGCGGTGTTCTCGATCCGGGCCGCCGAGACTTCAAGGGTGCCCTTGCTCTCCAGGCGCCCCTGGTTGACCAGTGCGCCGGCCACGTCCAGCTTCAGCAGCCCGTTGCTCTCCAGGCGCTGGCCGTTGCCATGCACGTAATCGCCCGCCAGCGTCAGGCGCAGTTCGCTGCCGCCGAACAGGCGGCCGATGCCGCTGAAGGCCTGCAGGCGTGCGCCGAGTGCTTCATAGGCGCTGATTTCGCCACCACCATTGGCCAGGCTGCCCAGCGTCAGCTGGCTCTGGCGACTGAGCAGCCGGCCGTTGCTGTTGTCCAGCGCGGCAAGATCCAGGCGCAGCAGATTGCCTGCGCTGAGCTGGCCACCAACGTTGAATACCTGTGCGCCTGCGCGCTCCAGGTACAGGGTATTGGCGGCGTGGACCATGCTGCCGGCGTTGTCCAGCGATGCGGTCTGCAGGCGCAGGTCGGTTCCAGCCACCAGCTTGGCCTGGCCGCCTTCGGCGCGGTTGTCCACGCTGCCTGCGGTCAGCGCCAGCGCGCCGCCGGTGCTGCCCAGGGTGCCGCCACGGTTGTCCAGCGCACCGGCCGATTCCAGCGTCAGCGGCCCGGTGCCGTTGGCCACGATGCGGCCGCCACGGTTGCCCACTGAGGCAGCGCGGATGTTCGCCGTGCCCTGTGCTTCGATGTTGCCCTGGCTGTTGTCCAGTGCCTGGCGGATCTGCAGATCCAGCGAGGTGCCGCCGTGGACCAGACCACGCTGGTTGGCCAGCGCACCGGCCACGTCGAGCGCGAGTTCCTGGCGGGCGTACAGGTTGCCATCCACGTTGCGCAGGTCGCCCGTGCGACTGGTCACGCGCGCATTGCCCTCGGCCCCCAGCAGGCCATTGCTGTTGTCCAGCTGGGAGGCCAGCACCTGCAGCTGGCCGGCGCCACGCTGCACGATGGTGCCAGTGCGGTTGTCCACCGCCCCCGTGGCGTCCACGGTGAGGGTGCCACCGGCATCCAGGCGGCCACCGGCGTTGACGATCTCCGTACCGGTCACGCGGGCACCGGTGCCCGCGGTCAGCGTACCGCCGCTGTTGTCGAGGCGACCGGCAACGGCCACGTCCGCCTCGCCGTTGCCGACGATCAGACCGGCACTGCTGTTGTCCAGCGTGTCCGCCTCGATCTTCAGCACACCCGTGCCCGCATGCTCGATGCGGCCGCCCTGGTTCAGCAGCTGCGCAGCCTTCAGGTGGACACTGCCGGCGTTGGCGGCGATGCGCCCGCCGGTGTTGCGCAGGGCACCTGTCAGGCTCAGTTCAAAGGGGTCGGTGCCGGTCTGCAGCAGTTCGCCGGCGCTGTTGTCCAGCGCAGCCGCCAGCAGGCCGATGCGCATGCCCTGCAGGCTGCCGGCATTGCGCAGCAGGTCGGTGGCACGCAGGTCGAGCAGACCGATGGCGGTCAGGCTGCCGCCAGCATTGCGCCATTCGCCGGTGCGCGCCTGGGCCAGCAGAGTGCCACCCGACCAGACCTGGCCACCTTCCAGCAGCAGGCTGTCGCCCAGCAGGTGAACCTGCTGGCCGGCGTTGATCTGGCCGGCATTGCGCAGCTGCTGGCGCGCATCAAGGGTGACGCTGCCGGTGCTGCCAACCTTGCCGTCGGCCAGCAGGCCCGCCACGATCACGCCGCTGTTGTCGATCTGCCCTGCGCGCACCTCGATGTCACCCGAGGCCAGCATGCGCCCGCGATTGCTGGCCTGGGCAGCCTGCAGCGTGACGGTGCGCGCCTGCACGTCGGCAGCATTGCGCACGGCCTGCGCGGCCTGCAGCGACAACGCGCCGCTGGCGAACAACGCGGCCTGGTTGTCCAGATCGCCTCCGCTGCGCACCTGCAGATCGGCGGCGCTGTCGATCGTTCCCTTCAGCGTCACGCTGGCATCAGCGGACAGCGCGACGCCCTGCTGCGCGAAGACCTTGCCCGACTGGTCCAGGGTGCCGCCCGCGTGCGCGGTCAACATGCCCGCCGCCAGCGTACGGCCCCCCAGTACCAACGCCTGGTCACTGCCGAGCTGCACGTTGCCGCGCTCGCTGCCCAGTTCACCCTGGCTGCGCAGGGTCCGGCCCCGCACCTGCAACGCCTGGCCGGCCACCAGGCTGCCCTGGTTGTCCAGCGAATCGCGCGCGGTGACATCGACATCGCCGGCGCCGTAGAGGTCGCCACGGTTGTCGATCACATCGGCCGTGGCCGTCAGCGCGCCCTTGGCGAACACGTTGCCTGCGTTGTCCAGCGTCACCGCATCCAGCTGCAGCGACTGCGCACTGGACAGGTTGCCACCAGCGCGGTTGTGCAATGCATCCGCGCGCACGTCCAGCGCGCCATCGCTGGCGACTACACCCGCGTTGTCCAGCGTGGTGGTGCGCAGCCGGGCGCGGTCACCGCCATAGATCACGCCGCTGTTGGCAAGTTCGGTCGCGTGCAGGTCCAGGGCCTGCTGGCCGTGCAGGCGACCGGCATTGGTCACCTTCTGCATGTCCACGGCCAACACGCGTGCCAGCGCCGTGGCGGCCGCCWGCTGGCGCAGCGCGCCGCCCTGCAGGGTCAGCGTGCCGCCGGCTTCAAGCCGGTTGCGGTTGTCGAGCGTGGCAGCAGACAGGCGGGCATCGGCCGCACTGCCGATGATGCCGGCGTTGTCCAGCACATCCGCGTCGACCTGCAGGCCCTTGCCCCCCTGGATGCTGCCGGTGGGGTCATTGTCGATGCGTGCATTGGCCTTCAGCGCCAGCAGATCTACTGCCTGCAGCGTGCCGCTGTTGCGCAGACGGTCGACCGTCAGCGTGGCCTGGCGGGCCTCGAGAGTGCCTTGGTTGTCCACGCCGCCGGCAGACAGTTCCAGCGTCTGCTCGGAGAGGATGCGTCCGGCGTTGTCCAGCTGCTGGCGCGCCTGGGCCTTCAGCAGCACGCCTGCAGACAGCTCGGCGCCCTTCAGCTGGGTGATGCGGTCGGCCGCCACACGCAGGTTGGCACCGGCACCGATGATGCCCTCGTTGTCGATGCTGGCCGCGTCGAGTTCGACGTCGGCGTCGCTGTACAGCTGGCCGGCGTTGTGCAGCTGCGCGGCCTGCATCCGTACGCCCTGGTTGCCCAGCAGCAGGCCGGCGTTGTCCACCTGGCGCGCCTGCACATCGAGCACGGCCTGCGCGCCCAGGCGCGCGCCCTTGCCCTGCACCAGCGTGTCGGCACGCACGGCAAGCCCGGCGCCTGCGGTCACCTGTGCACGGTTCTGCAGCTGTGCGGCGGCCAGCGCGACGCTGCCCGCACTCTTCACCGTGTCAGCCAGCGTCAGCGTGCCGCCGGCGTCCAGCTGCACCTGCGCGGCCTGGGTGTTGCCGGCCAGGTCCAGATTCTGGAGGGCGCGTACCGCCATCGCAGCGCCCGCCGACGTGGAACCGGCAAGCGACGCCTGCCGGGCACGGATCTGAAGATCGCCTTGCGCGTACTGGGCACCGTCGGCCTTCAGGTCACCTTCGGTTTCGATCTGCAGGCGGCCCGCGGCCGCCGTGCGTCCGCTCAGGCGGACGTCGCCGGCCTGGGTCAGGATGAAGTCGCCTGCGTCGGCCACCATCTGGCCGGCGCTGCGCACGCCCACGCCGGCCTCGGTGCCGACCAGGCGGATCTTGCCTGCATACATGCCACCGAGAGCGGCAACGTCCAGGCCGAACTGCGGGCGTTCGCCGTCTCCGCTGATCGCCTGCGTCGCCAGCGTCTGGGCATCGATCTGGTTGGCGCCGGTCACCACGTTCACCTGGCGTGCCCACAGGCCAGCGTTGAGCTGCACCGCGCGGGCCAGCAGGTCGACACCTTCCAGGTTGCCGGCATCCAGCCCGTTGCCTTCCAGGCGGATCGTTCCGCGGGACACCCGGAACGCCGACAGGCTGCCATCGTTGCCGAACACCGGGGTGCCGGTGGTCAGCGTGCCACGGGTGGTGTTGATGAAGCCGCAGCCATCGCAGGTGATGCCGTTGGGGTTGGCGACGATCACCGCCGCCGAGCGCCCCGCCACCTCGATATGGCCCTGCAGGTGCGAGGCGTTGGTGGATGTCACCTCGTTGAGGATCAACCGTGCCGACTGGCCCGGCTGCAGGTTGCCGTTGCCCTGGATGTAGCCACCCAGCTGGGTCTGTACGGTGCTCGCGCTGTTGTTGAGGATCTGCCCTTCGCGCCCGACGTTGTAGTCCTGGAAGCGGTTGTGCGATACGCCGCCTGCGTTGGGCCGGTTGATCTGGATCACCGGTACGCCGTTCGCCGCCTGGTCGGCCCGTGCCTGCTCGCCGGCCTGCACCTGCACCTGGGCAAATGAGCTGCCCGGGGCCAGGAATGCCAATGCCAGGGTGGCGCTCGCCATCGCGATGCGCAGGCGCGTGGCCCAACCGGCGCCCGAAGCGGACAGGGACAGACTGCGGAATACGTTCTTCATGCCAGGTGCTTCCATCAACCCAGGGGGAACTGCACACACAACAACCCGATCACGTCGCCACCTGGCGACGGTGCTTCCAGTCGAATCAGAACTGCCAGGACGCGCGGAATCCGATGACGTGCCCGCGTGCCTCATGCTTGAGCCACGCCGGGCGGCTCATCGGTACGCCGACGAAGCCATCCCACGCCAATCCGCCCAGCTCGCCACGTGCACCCAGGTGGGCGCCGCTGAGGGTTCCGCCGCCGATCCCCTGGCGGTCGTCGCGCTGGATGTGGCCGATATCGATGCCCGCATAGGGCGCGATGGCACGGTGTGCCATCCAGCTGATGCTGTTGCGCCAGTAGCCGCCACGGCTGCCACCGAGTGGCACCTCGCCGTCGAAGCCGTTGACGGTATAGCGGCCACCGACGCTGATGAACTCCGAGCCGTACAGCGTGTCCTCGCTCCACTGGTAGCGGAGCGCGGTGTTCCATGCCAGCGGGCGCGGCCCGGAGGTCAGTGCGCCACCGGCGCCGATATCCAGCGTGGTCAGCCCGTAACGGAACGTCGGCGCCAGGTCATCACGGCCCACGGCGTCATCATCCCCCCCCAGCCATGGCACGCCACGGCGGTGCGCCAGGCGGATATCGGCCTGCACCCGCCCCAGGTACTGGCGGTGCAGCAACGCCAGCTCGACCGAGGTGGTACGGCGGCGCTGGCCTTCGATCTCCACGCCTTCCACGTAGCTGTGCGACGACCGTTGCGCCACGCGCAGCTCGATGCCGCTGCGGTAGCTCTGGCCGCGCACCAGAAGCCGCTCCACCGCCAGATCGACGTTGCTGGAGGTGCCGGTGCTGGCGAACGTGTCGGCGTTGCTGGCGATGGTCTGCTTGTAGCGCGAGCTGTAGGTACTGGTGCTGAAACGCCAGTTGCCCAGCGGAACCGACCACGACGCATTGAAGCCGTGGGTACCCCGGCCCTTGTCGGCACTGCCATCGCTGCTGACGCCAACGCTGAGCAGGTCGTTGACGCGAGCCAGGTTGTCTACCCATGCGGTCGCGCCGACCTGCTGCTTTCCGGTCGCACGGCTGCCGGCATCATCCAGCGACACCGAGGCGCGCCAGCGCTTGCCGTGGCGGATGCTGACGACCACGTCCGATTCGCCGGGCGCCTCGCCCGGCACCAGTTCCATGTTCACGTCCTGAGACGGAACGCGCTTGAGCTGTTCCAGGCCCTGTTCCAACGCGCGCAGATTGAGCACGTCCCCCGGCCGCGCGGGAAACGCACTCTTCCACATCGAATCGGGTACCTCTTCCGCGTTGAAGCGGATCTGCCGGATCACGCCCGGCACCAGCTGCAGGCGCAGGGTTCCGCTGCCCAGACTCTGCTCGGGCAGGCCGATGCGGGTGGTCACGTAACCCTTGGCCAGCGCCAGGTCCGAGGCACGCCGCACGATCAGCGCGATGCCCTGCTGGCCCACGCAGCGGCCGCGATAGCGGTCGAGATAGCGCTGCAGGAACGCGAACTGCCCCAGCTGCGCGCCGTCAAGCTGCAGCTGCTGCAAGGTGAAGCACGGTTGTTCGTCCGGCAGTTCCAGCGAATGCAGATCGGTGGCAGTGGCGGGCTGTTCGCGTGATACATCCGGCAATGCCTGCCGCTGCTCACGCTCGCGTGCCTCGCGCTCGGCGCGTTCGCGCAGTTCCTGCTGCTCGGCGAACGAGGGACTGGCCGACTGCGCATGCACGACGCCGATCCACAACAGCCCCGCAGTGCCCAGAACGGCACGCATGCTGCATCCTGCTTTTCTGTTACCCATCAACGACTTCCTTGTCCAGCATTGGTACAGACCTGAAGCTGTGAACAGACATCGTGCAGATAGAACATGCGGCCAACACCGACTCGACCGCCAACTGCTATCGGCGGGAGTGCGCGGAACTTTAGGGTCTTTGCATCCGTGCACCCATTGCGGCCCGGCCGTCACGGCACCCGTGCGCACACCCATACCCGCACGTCCTTGGCACCCGCCAAGCGCAACGTCTCGGCGATTTCCATCACCGTGCTGCCGGTGGTCATCACATCGTCCACGATGGTCAGCCGTGCCGGCGGCGACAAGCGCGTGCCGAATGCGTCAAAGAGATTATCCCGGCGCTGCTCTGCGCTGCGCTCGGACTGCGGCGCGGTGTGGCGGCGCCGGTAGAGGCCCTGCCAGACCGGCATCGGCAACAGACGGCACAGTTCGGCGGCCTGGTTGTAGCCACGCTGGCGCAGGCGTCGATTGTGCAGCGGCACCGGCACCAGCGGCGCGCACGGCCATGGCGGCGGTGCGCGCAGCATCAGCTGCGCGAGCAGGCGACCTGCCGCCAGGTCCTGATGGAACTTGTAGCGCACCAGCAGCTGATCCACAGGCGGCAGGTACAGCAGGCTGGCATGCGTGGCAGCCTGTGGCGGTACCTCGTCACGGCATATGCCGCAGACGATCAGGGCGTTGTCAGGTAGCGGCAGCGCGCAGCGCAGGCAGGCCCGGCCGGCCCAGGGCAGTTCGGCAGAGCAGGCGCCGCACAGATCAAGTCCATCGTGGCCCGGCTCGCCACAGACCAGGCAACGCAGTGGCAGCAGCACGCGAAGCGCTGCCTGCAGAAGGCGGGTGGGCTTGAACAGGGCCGGCATGCGCTACAGCGTGATCGCGCCGCTGCCGCGAGGCCATCAGGTACACGCTCTTCAACCCGTAGGCATCCTTACCCGTCTACGGAGCACCTCACCGCGTCGGCGCAGGCGCGGCATCCACCCGCGTGCGGTACACCATGTAAGGCTTCTGCCGACGATCCACCCCGCCATTGAAGCCGGCCTGGCGATGCAGCTGGTTGGCGGTGAAGTACAGATAGCCGTCCGGCCCCATCGACAGCGTATCCGGCCACAGGATGCGCGGGTCGTGCACCACCGTCGTCCATCGCCCCTGCGCGTCGCGGGCATGGATGGCGTTGTGCTCGTAATCGCTGGCATACAGCCGCCCGTCGGCGTCCATCTCCATGCCATCGGAGGCGCCCTTGTCGCCCAGGTCGACCACCGCCGCCGCCAGTTCCGCTTCGCTCACCTTCGGGTCACGCAGCAGCGCGGTCGGCACGCTGTACAGATGACGACTGGACAATGGCGTGTAGAACAGCGTGCCGCCATCGGGCGACAGGGCGATGCCATCGGCGGCCACGGTGAACGGCGCCGACGAACCATCGGCGTTGCGCAGTCGCATCTGCTGCCCTTCCACGATCGGCGCGAAGGCGGGATCGGCCGAGGTGGACACGTGGCCGACCAGTCGCTTGGACGCGGCGCCGGTGGCGAGGTCGATCACGATGATGCCGCCGATACCGCTCAGCGACGAATCGGTCACGTAGGCCACGCCCTCGCGGCCGACCCGGAAGTCGAAGCGCACATCGTTGACGTAGGTTCGTGCATCGATGACGTTGGACGGGAACACCAGGGTCCTGGCCACGCTGTTGGTGGCAAGGTCGATCGCCACCAGCTTGGCACCGCCGGCCTGCGGAGCAGAGAAGCCCGGCGCAGCGGTATCCAGCACCCAGAGGCGCCCCTGGCCATCGGCCACCAAGCTCTGCACGCTGATGAAGTGGGCCGCCGGGTCCGGTCCTTCAGCGCTGTTGATGCGCGCATCCGGATAGGGCACGGCGCGGCCGTCGCGCCATTCGGCCACGCTGCAGGCCACGTCATCGCCCCAGCGTGGGAAGTTGACGAAGATGCGTCCGCTTTCAGACACCGCCACGCTGGTGGGCATGGCGCCTTCGAAACGTGCCACCGGCTCGATGACACCGATGCTGCGTTCGCTGGGCAGCACGGGGGTGCCAGCCAGCGCCAGCGCGGGGGAACTGGCCAGGGCCAGGACGGCAGCCGCCAGGCGGCGGATACGGCAGTTGATCATGGTCGCGCTCTCGATGCGGGTCCGGGTGCAGCCCCGGCGTGGACGCATCTTCTGCGTCGCGCGCGGCATCGGGTAGACGGCGCAACGCGGAATCAGCTTCACCACTGGAGTGAAGATGGAGGGCTGATTGACCGCGTTGATTGAAGCAATGGATGTTGTCCATCCGTTGCGTGCCTGCCTCGCGGCGAACCCGCTCAACACATCTCAACGGCTGCCAGCGCGGTCTCGAACCTGTGCTGGCCTTGTTCACCCCACCAGGGAACGGTCATCACCCCACCCCGCCGCTGCAGCTGGTGCAGAAGAAGCAGGAAGGCCTGGACCTCCCGCTCACCCCATGACGATCCCATGCGGTAGTCGAGCGTCAACCCATGGCGCATGACGAGCACACCCAGTTCTGGCAGAAGAACGCCACCGCAGGCGATGTCTGCAAGACCGACATGGAAGGGTTCCACTTCGTCCTGGAGAACACGTCGCGCGTCGCCCGGTCCCATGAACGGCTGACCACGATCTTCCGCACGGAGCCAGAGCTGCTCGCTTCCAGAACGAGCGACGCGGGCACCGCAGGCAAACAGATAGGCGAACGCATCGGCCGTCCCGGCGGCTTCTCGGTAGGCGAGCTCCACTTCCGGAAGCGAACCATCATCGGTGACGAAGTAGCACCGTAACGGCGCCAACACCTCCTGTGGGAGGAACATTGCGACTCCAGGCTGCATTGCTCCTAGTCATCTCCATTTTCACGGGTGCGGGAGGTTCGCACAGCAGGCGCCTCGACAGCCACATCTTCAACCGCTTTCGGCACCATCAACAGCTCCGCCAACCCGCGATAGATCGGCACCCTGCACACCAGCCCGGACACACCACGCGCGATCAGCACCGTCGCCAGGATCGGCAACAGCAGGTCGCCGCTGTCGGTCAGTTCCAGCGAGATCACCGCCGAGGTCAGTGGCGCCTGGGTGACGCCGGTCAGGTAGGCACACATGCCCAGCAGCACGAACGCGCGCGGGTCCACGCCCGGCATCAGCACCGCCAGGTTGTGGCCAAGGCCGGCACCGACCGCCAGCGCCGGCGAGAACAGGCCGCCGGGAATGCCCGCCACGTAGGACGCCAGATTCGCCAGCAGCTTCATCAACCCGAACTCGTGGCCGACCATCGCCTGCCCCTGCACCAGGCTGCGCGCCTGTTCGTAGCCGGTGCCGAACGCGCCTTCGCCGAACGTCAAAGCCAGCGCCACCACCACCAGCCCACAGCCTGCAGCCAGCTGCACCGGATGCCGCTGCCGCAGCTGGCCCAGCCATCGCGGGCGGCCCGCCGCACTGGCCAGCACCGCGCGCGCGAACAATCCACCCAGCAACCCGGCCACCACGCCGCACAGCAGGATCGCCAGCCAGCCCTGGCCCAGCGGCAGCCGCGCACTCACATGACCGAAGTAGGTGTAGTTGCCGAGCAGGCCCAGCGACACCACGCCGCCGACAATCACCGCGGTCAGCAGGGTGCCGGAGAAGCGATGCTCGAAACGGCCGCTGAGCTCCTCGATGGCGAAGACGATGCCCGCCAGCGGCGTGTTGAAGGCCGCCGCGATGCCCGCGGCGCCGCCGGCCAGCAGGAAGTGCGAAAGCTCACGCGGATCCTTGAAGCCGAACCAGCGGCCGAACAGGTACATCAGGCTTGCACCCACATGCACCGTCGGGCCCTCGCGGCCGACCGATGCACCGCCCAGCAATGACAGCGAGGTCAGCAGCAGCTTGCCGGCCGAAACCGCAGGTGACAGGTTGGTTTTCCGGAACGGCTCATCGGCCTTGTCCAGCGCAGCGATGACCTGCGGAATGCCGCTGCCCCGCGTGGGCTTCAGCACGCCGGAGGTCAGCCAGGCCAGCAGCGCGAAGATGCCCGGCGTGAGCAGCAGGGCCCACCACGGCGAGTGCGAGGTGATGCGCTGGAACAGATGGAACGCCGCATCGCTGGCCTTGGCGAACAGGATGGCCACCAGTGCCACGGCCACGGCGCCGCCCCAGAGTGCGGCGCGGCGGCGCCAGGCCTCACTGAGAACCAGCGCGGTGATGCGGCCGCGGAGGCGATGGAGATCGGTCATGCAGGGCAGTCTGGACGCTGCGGAGGAAAGCGGACAGCGGCTACTGTGGCTGAAGGCCTTGCAGGATGCGGTGAAATGCCCGGCCATGGATCCTGCTGACAGCCTGCGCCGTGCGTGCACCGCTAGACGGGCAGTCGCTCCCGCCACCGGCGCTTTTCCACGCTGCGCACGTTGGGCTGCTGCCGCAGCCACTCCAGATAGAGCGGCAGATGTGCCAACTCATCATCGTTCGCATCACCGGTCAGGGCTGCTGCCGGATGCGCACTTCGCCATGGCGCATGCGCGCCAGGTCGCCCTGCGCTTCCAGTGCGCCGCGCGCGACCAGTTTGCGCACGCGCTGGGCGTAGAAGACATCGGCAATGCCGGGGCGGCGCTGCGGGTCCAGCGACATCGCGTTGCCCACGATGAAGGCGATTTTCCGGAACTGCCCATCGCAGTGGGAAAGCAGTTGCGCATCGATCCAGGCGATGTCCTCGTCGGTCAGCGCGGCGATGTTCTGTCGCTGCTGCTCGGTAAGGTGGACATCGCTGTCGGGCTCCTCCTCGGTGTCGCGCAGGCGGCCATTGATGGCCAGCAGGCGAACCAGCACGTACAGGCCGAACGCCTGCAACTCCTCGTCCGGCAGCGTCGACGGATCGAGCTGCCCCGCCGCGTAGTCCTTGAAGGTCACGAAGATGCGGTTCTGCCAGTGCCCGGGTTCACCCGTCTGGCGCAGATCATCCATCACCACGCGCAGGCCGCCGTCAGGCAGTTCGGCCAGGCTGCACAGCACCGCATCGCGGCGGATCGGGTAGGGCTGGTAGCTGTCCATGGCTCATGCTCGCGAGTCCGTATGCAGCAATGAACTTACACCGTAGCGCGCATTTCTGGCAGTCGATTTCTGTAAACCACACTAGAATATTCAGGTTGACAGCCCTCGCCAGCCCACCCACACTGCCGCCCTCGCTCCATTCGTACCCAAGGTCCCGCCATGGCTGCTGCCATCCGCCACGACTGGCAACACGACGAACTGCAGGCGCTGTTCGATCTGCCGTTCCCCGAGCTGCTGTTCCGCGCCGCAGCGGTCCATCGCGAGCATTTCGACCCATCGCAGGTGCAGGTCTCCACGCTGCTGTCGGTGAAGACCGGCGGCTGCCCGGAAGACTGCGCGTACTGCCCGCAGGCGCAGCGCTACAACACCGGCGTGAACGCGCAGAAGCTGATGGAGACCGATGCGGTGCTGGCCAAGGCCCGCCAGGCCAAGGCCGCCGGCGCCTCGCGCTTCTGCATGGGCGCAGCGTGGCGTTCGCCGAAGGACCGCGATATCCCGAAGGTGGCAGCGATGATCGCCGGGGTGAAGGCACTGGGGCTGGAGACCTGCGCCACGCTGGGCATGCTCAGCGGCGAGCAGGCGCGTGCGTTGAAGGATGCGGGCCTGGACTACTACAACCACAACCTCGACACTGCGCCGGACTACTACGATTCGATCATCCACACGCGCCAGTACCAGGACCGCCTGGACACGCTGGAGCACGTGCGCGACGCCGGCCTGAAGACCTGCTGCGGCGGCATCGTCGGCATGGGCGAGACGCGCGCGCAGCGCGTCGGACTGCTGCTGGCGCTGGCCACGTTGCCGGCGCATCCGGATTCGGTGCCGATCAACAAGCTGGTGCAGGTGGCGGGTACGCCGCTGCATGGCAGCGCCGAGCTGGACCCGTTCGAGTTCGTGCGCATGATCGCGGTCGCCCGCATCGCCATGCCGCGCTCGATGGTGCGGCTGTCGGCCGGCCGCGAGGCGATGAGCGACGAGCTGCAGGCGCTGTGCTTCCTGGCAGGTGCCAACTCGATCTTCTACGGCGACAAGCTGCTGACCACCGGCAACCCGGAAAGCGAACGCGACCTGGCGCTGTTCGCGCGGCTGGGCCTGCAGCCGATGGCGGTGCAGGTGGATGCCGAGGGCCACGATCACGGCGGTACCGTGCACGCCGATATCAGTGCCGATACGCCCGGCTGTGGCTGCGCTCACGCGGCCTGAGACGCGCCGCAAGCAGGCGCCGCGGCAACGCGCTACCCTAGCCGCCCCGTCGACGCATTCAGCCACCATGGCCCGCCCCGACCTGACCGCCCGCCTCCACGCCCAGCGCGCCCTGCGCGATGCCCAAGGCCGTCGCCGCCCGCGACGCACGGTCAGCCGTCGTGATGGCGTGCGCCTGGAAGTGGACGGCCAGTGGCTGACCGGCTTCTGCAGCAACGACTACCTGGGCCTGGCCCAGCAGTTCAGCGTGGTCAATGCGCTGCAGGATGCTGCTGCGCGCGAAGGTGCCGGTGCCGGTGCCTCGCACCTGGTCTGCGGCCACCACGCGATGCACGACGCACTCGAACGCGAAGTGGCCGAGTGGCTGGGTTACCCGCGTGCATTGCTGTTCGGCAGTGGCTTCGCCGCCAACCTGGCGGTGCAGCAGGCGCTGCTGAGCGAAGAGAACGATGTCTGCGTGCAGGACAAGCTCAACCACGCCAGCCTGCTCGATGCGACGCGGCTGGCCGGTGCGCGCCTGCGCCGCTACCCGCACCTGGATGCGGAAGGCGCGATGCGCCAGCTCAAGCACGCGCCCGACGGCGCGGCGATGCTCGCTACCGACGGTGTCTTCAGCATGGATGGCGACATCGCGCCGCTGCGTGCGTTGTCGCTGGTCGCGCGCCTGCAGCAGGCGTTGTTCTACGTCGATGACGCACATGGCGTGGGCGTGGTGGGTGATGGCCGTGGCGCCGTTGCTGCCGCCGGGCTGGGCGTGGACGACGTACCGCTGCAGCTGGTGACGCTGGGCAAGGCCTTGGGCGGTTCTGGTGCGCTGGTGCTGGGCCGCGACGATCTGGTCGAACACCTGGCCGAAACCGCGCGCCCGTACATCTACACCACCGCCGTGCCACCGGCGATGGCCGCTGCTGCACTCGAGGCGGTGCGCCTGGCGCGCCGGGACAACTGGCGCCGCTCCAAGCTGGCCGACCTGATCGCGCTGTTCCGCAGCGAAGCACGCCGCCACGGGCTGGACCTGATGGCCTCGGAAACGCCGATCCAGCCGCTGCTGTGCGGCGATGACCACAGCGCAATGGCGATGTCCAAGGCGCTGGAACAGGCCGGCTGGCTGGTTGGCGCGATCCGCCCGCCGACGGTGCCGGAAGGCAAGGCGCGCCTGCGCGTCACGCTGTCCGCACTGCATGCACCGGAACAGGTGCGGGGTCTGGTCGAGGCCATCGCCAGCGCGCGCGATCGCGTCGACCTGGCCGTACGCGACGCCGCCCCACCGCCGCTGCCCGCTTTTGCCTGAGTTCCGTGTCGTTGCCCATGCATATTGAAGTCACCGGCCGTGGGCCGGACCTGGTGCTGATCCACGGCTGGGCCCTGCAGGGCGGCGTGTTCGCGCCGCTGGTGGAGCGCCTGGCGGACCAGTTCACCCTGCATCTGGTCGATCTGCCCGGCCATGGCCACAGCCGCGAAGACACCACGCCGCTGCGTTTGCCGTTCGTAGTCAGTGCCATTGCCGCGGCCACGCCGCCGGCGGTGTGGTGCGGCTGGTCGCTGGGCGGCCTGTTCGCATTGCACGCGGCGGCGACGCTGCCGAAGGTACGCGGCCTGGCGATGATCGCTGCCACGCCGCGTTTCGTGCGTGGCGAGGATTGGCCGCATGCGGTGGAACCGGCGGTGTTCGAGCAGTTCGGGCGCGAGCTGGCCAGCGACTTCGGCGGTACCCTGGAGCGCTTCCTGGCACTGGACGTGATGGGCTCGGCGCACGCCCGCGAAGAGCTGCGCACGCTGCGCCAGCGCCTGGTCGAGCGCGGCGCCCCCACTGAACGCGCCCTGCTGGAAGGCCTGCGCCTGCTGGAAAGCACCGACCTGCGCGGCGCCCTGCCAACGCTCGGCAAACCCAGCCTCTGGATCGCCGGCCAGCGTGACCGGCTGGTCTCACCGACGGCGATGCAGGCCGCCGCTGCGCTGGCCCCGGGCGCGCAGGCGCTGACCATCGCCCACGGCGGACATGCGCCCTTCCTCGGCCATGCCGATGAGGTGGCCGCCGCCCTGCAACACTTCGTTGCCGGCCTGTCACCGGCCGATGGCGGACAATGAGCGCCTACCGAATTCCGCAGGACTGACGCATGGATCTGGGTATCACTGGTCGCTGGGCACTGGTCTGCGGCGCAAGCAAGGGGTTGGGCCTGGGCTGCGCACGTGCGCTGGCGCGCGAGGGCGTGAACGTGGTGATCGTGGCGCGTGGCGAGGCTGCATTGCAGATCGCTGCCGACGAACTGCGTGCACTGCCCGGTGCCGGTGAGGTACGCGCCGTCGCCGCCGACGTCACCACCGAGGCCGGCCGTGCGGCGGCACTGTCCGCCTGCCCGCAGGTGGACATCCTGGTCAACAACGCTGGTGGCCCGCCGCCGGGCGATTTCCGCACCTTCGAACGCGAGGATTGGATTGCCGCACTGGATGCCAACATGCTGGCGCCGATCGCGCTGATCCGTGCCACGGTGGACGCGATGATCGAGCGTGGCTTCGGCCGCATCGTCAACATCACCTCGTCGGCGGTGAAGGCACCGATCGACATCCTGGCACTGTCCAACGGCGCGCGCAGCGGCCTGACCGGTTTCGTCGCCGGCCTGTCGCGCCGCACCGTGGCCCACAACGTCACGATCAACAACCTGCTGCCCGGCCAGTTCGACACCGATCGCCTGCGCGCCAACTTCGCCCACAGTGCCGGCAAGGACGGCGACGCCGGCGAAGTGGCCGAGCGCCGCCGCCAGCAGATTCCCGCCGGCCGCTTCGGCACGCCGGATGAGTTCGGCGCCGCCTGCGCCTTCCTGTGCAGTGCACAGGCCGGTTACCTCACCGGGCAGAACCTGCTGATCGACGGCGGCGCCTACCCCGGTACGTTCTAAGAGACTTCCGCAATGCCGTCCCACTTCGATGCCCGCCATGTCCGCCGCGCGTTCGCCCGCGCCGCCAACAGCTATGACGCTGCCGCCGCCCTGCAGCGCGAGGTGCAGTCGCGGCTGATCGAGTCGCTGGACTACCTGGAGGCACGCAAGCCCGAGGTGGTGCTGGACATCGGTGCCGGCACCGGCCATGCCAGCGCGCTGATGAAGAAGCGCTGGCCGAAGGCGCAGGTGATCGCGCTGGACGTGGCGCTGCCGATGCTGGACCAGGCCAAGCGCCAGGCCGGCTGGTGGAAGCCGTTCCAGCGCCTGTGCGGCGACGCCGCTGCGCTGCCGCTGGCCGACAACAGCGTGGACGTGATCTTCAGCAACCTGTGCCTGCAGTGGGTGGACGACCTGCCGGCGGTGTTCGCCGGTTTCCGCCGCGTGCTCAAGCCGGGCGGCCTGCTGCTGTGTTCCACCTTCGGCCCGGAAACGCTGGTTGAACTCAACGAGGCGTTCGCGGCCGCCGATGACCGCCCGCACGTGAGCCGCTTCGCGCAGATCGCGCAGTTCGGCGATGCGCTGATGATGGCTGGCTTCCGCGACCCGGTGCTGGACCGCGATCTGTTCACCCTGACCTACGAGGACCTGCCCTCGCTGATGCGCGAGCTGCGCGCGATGGGCGCGACCAATGCCCGCGTCGACCGCCGCCACACCCTGACCGGGCGCGGACGTTTCGCGGCGGCGGCGGCGGCATACGAACCGATGCGCCGCGCCGACGGCAAGCTTCCCAGCAGCTGGGAAGTGATCTACGCGCACGCCTGGGCACCGGACCCGGGCGCACCGATCCGCGAAGGCGGGCATGACGTGGCCTCGGTGCCGGTGTCGGCGATTCCGATCCGGCGCAAGCAGACCTGAAGGTCTGGTAGTGCCGGCCACTGGCCGGCAACCTCACGATTCCATGGTGGGCATCTGCCGGCCWGCGGCCGGCACTACCGCATTCCACACCGCACGCGAATCGCTCTGATAGGTGCCAACCTTGGTTGGCACAACCCATCAGATCGCGATGCCGCCGGCATTGCGCCGACCAAGGTTGGCACCCACCCCAAGCAGGCCGCTGCTCAGGTATTGGCCGGCGAACTCAACGGCGGGCGTACCAGGTCGCGGTGGAAGAAATAGATTTCCTGCACCAGGAAGCGCCAGCTGGTATGGAAGCTGCGGAAACGCGTGCTGGGCGTGGACGAAGCCAGCGCATCGATGCCCAGCGCCTTGCTCAGGCGCAGCGCGCGCGCCATGTGCAGCGGGTCGCTGACGATGATCACCCGGTGCAGGTCGCGCTGGTCCATCAAGCGCTTGGCTTCCACCAGGTTCTGCACCGTATTGCGCGAGGCGGTCTCGATCAGGATGGCGTCGTCCGGCACGCCGTGCTTGAGCGCATAGCGCCGCGCCACCTGCGATTCGGAGAAGCGCGCGCCGGTGCCACCATAGCCACCGGTGAAGATCAGCAGCGGCGCATAGCGTGCTTCATACAGGTCCAGCCCATGCCGGATGCGCTCTTCGAACACCGGTGACGGCTTGGCGTCATAGGCGGCGGCACCCAGCACGATGATGGCGTCGGCCTTGGCGGCCTGGTCACGTTCACCCACCCAGACGATCCAGGCGGTCACGCCCAGCAGCCAGATCACCAGCAGCACGAACAGCCGCCACAACCAGCCCAGCAGGCCGGTGCGTTCGCGGTGCCGCCCGCGGCTCACGCCGCCCCCCAGCGCAGTGCTGGCAGGTCGACGTTGCCGCCGGACAACACCAGGCCCACGCGCAGGCCGGCGAAGCGCTGCGGCTGCGCCAGCACCGCAGCCAGCACGGTGGCCGAAGAGGGTTCCACCACCTGCTTGAGCACGTCCCACAGCAGGCGCATCGCCGCCAGCGTCGCGGCGTCATCGACCACGATCACCTCGGCACCGGCGGCGCGCAGCAACTGGAAATTGGGCGCGCCGATCAGGGTACGCAGGCCATCGCAGATGGTGTCCGGGGTGAACGCGCCCTGGCGCTCGCCGGTGGCCAGCGAGCGTGCGGTGTCATCGGCGCCGGCCGGCTCGGCCAGAATCAGCCGGGTGTGCGGACTGGCGTGCTGCAGGGCCAGCGCGGTACCGCTGGCGAGGCCACCGCCACCCACCGGCACCACCAGCACATCGAACGGGCCGTCGCTGTGCAGCAGTTCCAGGGCCGCAGTGCCCTGCCCGGCCATCACCGCCGGGTCCGCGTACGGATGGACCAGGGTCGCACCGGTATCGGCCTGCACCCTGGCACAGGTGGCCTCGCGGTCGGCGATGGTCGGCGGGCAGCGCCAGAGCGTGGCGCCGTGGCGGGCGATGTTGGCCAGCTTGGCGGCCACCGCCCCTTCCGGCACCACCACGTGGCAGGGGATGCCCCGGGTGCGTGCGGCCAGGGCCAGCGCGGCACCGTGGTTGCCGGAGGAATGGGTCACCACGCCAGCACTGGCACGATCAGCGTCGAGCGACCACACCGCATTGCAGGCACCACGGAACTTGAATGCGCCACCGCGCTGCAGGTGCTCGGCCTTAAACGCCAACTGTGCGCCGGCCATTGCATCGAGCGTGCGCGAGCGCAGCACCGGGGTCACGCTGGCATGCGGGGCGATCCTCGCAGCAGCAAGCAGGACGTCATCGGCGCGGGGCAACAGTGAATCGCTCATGACGCAAGATTAACGTATGCCCCTGCGCTGGCGACCGGGGCACAGGTCATGCCAGCATGCGGGCCTACGCCTCCATTCATCCTGGCCAGCCGGATTAAGGGCCGATTCAATGCCCGCGCACGAAGCTGGCTGCACACCTGTCCTCTGGGGGGACCCACCATGAAAATGCGCCTGTTGCTTGCCGGTGGCCTGTTGCTGGGCCTGACTGGCTGCACCACCTACGACTATGTAGGCGGTGGCCGCGGTGGCGGCTACTACCACGGCGCGCCGTCGGTGGAGTACCGCTACCCGGCCGGCTATCCCTACAACTACGGCTACCCGTACTACGGTGGCTATGGCGGCTATTACGGCGGCTATGGCAACCCGTACTACTCGCGCCCGATCTACCGTCCGCCGCACAACCACCGCCCGCCGCCGCGTCCGCCCGGCAACGGTGGCGAGAACCGTCCGCCGCCGCCGCCGCGGCCGTCGTACAACGGTGGTTCCCCGTGGCGGAACATGGATTCGATGCGACGCCCGCCGCAGTCGAACATGCAGCCGCCGGCGCCCGCGCCGCAGGCCCGACCGGCCCCGGCACCCAGTGCGCCGAGGATGAACGGTTCCCCCTGGCGCAACATGGATCGTGCGACGCAGCGCACAGTTGAGCGCTGAACCGTCTTGCATTTCACACGGTCTAAGCCGCAATCTACGCGGACAGTGACGGCCCGCGTCACAAAGTGACAAAAACGACACGGGCCGCCGCAAAAAGCTCTACGTCGATATCCGACAGGAACATCTGGATCCCCCCTGTTCCGGCCCTGTCGGATGTCGGCACCTCTGAAGGCAGACGGCCCCGCAATGCGGGGCCGTTTGTTTTCGGCGAGAGCCCCAGCGTCAGTAGATCCACGCCATGCGTGGATGGGGCCCTTCCCGGCAACCCAGAAAAAACAGGGCCGGACAGTCCCCCGACTGCCGGCCCTCTGCTCCCCCACCGTGCGCCTGTACCGGCCCCTGTTCCAATTCCGGTCACGGGCGCCTACGGCGCCAGCCACGATGGGTGCTATTGGGTTATCTGCAAAAATCCTGCCAACTTTAGGGCTGATTTCGACGCCAACTGGCCGACGCCGGCGTCCTGGCCCCGAATGGCGCTAAAATCGCCACCCCGGCGCCGCCTCAGGTCGTGCCCGCCCCCAGCTGAACAGCCCCCATGAACCCGTCCTTCCATCGTTACGACGTCATCGTCATCGGCGGTGGCCACGCCGGCACCGAAGCCGCGCTGGCCGCAGCCCGCACCGGCGTGCGCACCCTGCTGCTGACCCACAACATCGAAACCGTGGGCGCGATGAGCTGCAACCCGGCCATCGGCGGGATCGGCAAGGGCCACCTGGTCAAGGAAATCGACGCCCTCGGCGGTGCGATGGCGCATGCCGCCGACCGCGCCGGCATCCAGTGGCGCACGCTCAATGCCTCCAAGGGCCCGGCCGTGCGCGCCACCCGCTGCCAGGCCGATCGCAACCTGTACCGCATGGCGATCCGCGCCATCGTCGAAGGCCAGGACAACCTGACGGTGTTCCAGGCCGCGGTCGATGACCTGGTCATCGAAGACGACGCCGTACGCGGTGTCATCACCCAGACCGGCCTGCGCTTCGATGCCGAGGCCGTGGTGCTGACCGCCGGCACCTTCCTGGCCGGCAAGATCCACGTCGGCCCGACCCAGTACGCCGCCGGCCGCATGGGTGACCCGCCGGCCACCACGCTGGCCGCACGCCTGCGTGAACGCCCGTTCCAGGTGGACCGCCTGAAAACCGGCACGCCGCCGCGCATCGATGGCCGTTCGCTGGATTACAGCGTGATGGACGAGCAGCCCGGCGACACGCCGCGTCCGGTGATGTCCTTCCTCGGCTCGGTGGACGAACATCCGCAGCAGGTCAGCTGCTGGATCACCCACACCACCGGGCAGACCCACCAGATCATCCGCGACGCGCTGCACCGCTCGCCGCTGTACAGCGGCCAGATCGAGGGCATCGGCCCGCGCTACTGCCCATCCATCGAGGACAAGGTGGTGCGCTTCGCCGAGAAGGCCAGCCACCAGATCTTCGTCGAACCCGAAGGCCTGGGCATCGTCGAGATCTACCCCAACGGCATTTCCACCTCGCTGCCGTTCGACGTGCAGCTGGAGATGGTGCGCAGCATCCGCGGTTTCCAGAACGCGCACATCACCCGCCCCGGCTACGCGATCGAATACGACTTCTTCGACCCGCGCGGGCTGAAGGCTTCGCTGGAAACCAAGCTGGTCAACGGCCTGTTCTTCGCCGGCCAGATCAACGGCACCACCGGCTATGAAGAGGCGGCTGCACAGGGCCTGCTGGCCGGCCTGAACGCTGCGCGCCAGGTGCGCGGGCTGGATGGCTGGTGCCCGCGCCGCGACGAGGCGTACCTGGGCGTGCTGGTGGATGACCTGATCACCCACGGCACCAACGAGCCGTACCGCATGTTCACCAGCCGCGCCGAATACCGCCTGCAGCTGCGCGAGGACAATGCCGACCAACGCCTGACCCCGGCCGGTCGCGAGATGGGCCTGGTCGATGACCGCCGCTGGAACGCGTTCGAGACCAAGCAGGCTGCCGTGGCCGCCGAGCGCGTGCGATTGGGTGCACTGTGGGCGACCCCGGCCAATGCGCTGGGCCGCGAAGTGCAGGAAACGCTGGGCGTGGCAGTCAGCCGCGAAACCAATGTGCTGGACCTGATCAAGCGCCCCGAGCTGGATTACGCGCAGCTGATGCAGGTGCCGTCGCTGGGCCCGGCCGTGGCCGACGGCAAGGTGGCCGAGCAGGTGGAGATCGGCGTGAAGTACGCCGGCTACCTGGATCGCCAGCGCGAGGAAATCGAGCGGCAGCAGCGGCATGAGGCCACGCCGATCGCCGAGGCGTTCGACTATGCGACCGTGCGCGGGCTGTCGGCCGAAGCACTGCAGAAGCTGGAGCGTGTGCGCCCGCAGACCATCGGCCAGGCGCAGCGCATCCCGGGCATGACCCCGGCGGCGATCTCGCTGCTGCTGGTGCACCTGGAGCGCGCGCGCCGCGGCCGCGTGGCGTAACGCGGCGCTACCAGTGCAGCTTTCATCCACGCATGGCGTGGATCTACTGCCCCCGAACCGGTAGATCCACGCCATGCGTGGATGAACAACCCGGCGCCGACCAAGGTCGGCAGCTACCGAGCGTCGGCGCCGCCACCCAGCACCTTGAACAACGTCACCCGGTTGCCCGCTTCCTGCTGCTGCAGGGCGATCAGGTCCTGCTGCGCGGCATACAGGCTGCGCTGTGCATCCAGCGACTGCAGATAGCCATCCAGCCCGGTGCGGTAGCGCGCATCGGCAAGCGTGTAGCTGCGCTGGCTGGCGGCCACCAGCGCGCGTTGCGCGTCCATCTGCGCGGTCAGGTGATCACGCGTGGCCAGCGCATCGGCCACTTCGCTGAAGGCCTGCTGGATCGCCTTCTCGTACTGCGCGATGCCGATGTCCTTGCCGATCTTCGAGGCATCCAGCGACGCCTTCAGTGCGCCGGCATGGAAGATCGGCGCGGTGATGCTGGGCGCGAACGACCAGCCACGGGTGCCGGCCGAGAACAGCGTCGACAACGCGGTGGAGCTGTGGCCGTAGCTGGCAGTCAACGTCAGCGTCGGGAAGAATGCAGCGCGCGCGGCACCGATATCGGCGTTGGCTGCCTGCAACGCATGCTCGGCGGACAGCACGTCCGGGCGCTGCAGCAACACGCTGGAGGGCAGGTTGGCGGGCAGCGGTGCCAGCGCGACGCTGCCTTCCAGCGCCTGCGCGGTTGGCAGCAGGGCCGGTTCCAGCGGCGCCCCCACCAACAGCTGCAATGCATCACGATCCTGCGCCTGCTGGGTCTGCAGCTTGGCGAGCGCGCCGCACGCGGCTTCCACGCTGGTCTGCACCTGCGACAGGTCCAGGCCCGAGGCCACCCCCTGCGCATGGCGGGCCTCGGTGCGCTGCAGGGTCTGCTGCTGGCTGTCCAGGGTCTGTTGCGTGAATGCCAGCGTCTGCACATCGGCGGCCAGCGCCAGCCACGCCGTCGCCACTTCGGCGACCAGGCTGGTGCGTGCCGCGCGCTGGTTCTCGGCACTGGCCAGCCAGTTCTGCAGGGCCTCGTTCTTCAGGCTGCGGATGCGACCGAACAGGTCCAGCTCCCAGCTGCTGATGCCCACCTGCACCGCATCGGACCCGGTCACTTGGGTGGCGCCGGTCTCACTGTTGGCATCACTCACCCGCGAGCGGGTGACACTGCCGCTGGCATCCACCGACGGCAGCAGCGCTGCACGCTGGATGCGGTACTGCGCCCGTTCCTTCTCCACCTGCAGCACGGCTACGCGCAGGTCGCGGTTGTTCTGCAGCGCCAGCGCGATCACCTGCTGCAGGCGCGGTTCGAGGAACACCTCACGCCATGCCGGCATCGCCAGTGCAGGATCAACTCCGCCGGGAGCTGCATTGCCGAACTGCATCGGCACCGGCGCCTCCGGTCGCTGGTAGCGCGGGGCCATGCTCGTGCAGCCGGCAAGCACGGTGGTCATCGTCGCGACCGCCAGGGCGCGCAGCAGCATCGGCTTCATGGGCTTGCCTCCGGGGCAGTGGCGTGGGCCGGTGGGCGGCCCGGGAAAAGGCCGCGCACCAGCAGGTAGAACAACGGCACGAAGAACATGCCCAGCACCATCGAGGCGACGGTACCGCCGGCCACGCCGGTGCCCAGCGAACGGCGCGCGGCCGAGCCGGCGCCGGTGGCGAACACCAGCGGCAGCACACCCATCAGGAACGCCAGCGAGGTCATCACGATCGGGCGCAGCCGCAGATAGACCGCCTGCAGGATCGCCTCGCGGGTGCGCTTGCCCTGCTGCTCGAGGATGCGCGCGAACTCGACGATCAGGATGCCGTTCTTGGCCGCCAGACCAATCGTGGTCAGCAGGCCGACCTGGAAGTACACGTCGTTGTTGAGGCCACGCAGGTTCATCATCAGCACCGCGCCGAACACGCCCACCGGCACCGCCAGCATCACCGCGAACGGCACCGCCCAGCTTTCATACAGCGCCGCCAGGCACAGGAACACGAACAGCAGCGAGATGGCGTACAGCATCGGCGCCTGGTTGCCCGACAGCTGTTCCTGGTAGGCCATGTCCGACCAGGCGTGACTGAAGCCTTCCGGCAGTGTGTCGGCCAGGCGCGCGATCTCGGCCATCGCCTCACCGGAGCTGACGCCCGGCGCCGGCTGGCCGGTGATCTCCATCGCCGACACGCCGTTGTAGCGCTGCAATGCGGCCGGCGCGCTGGTCCAGTGGGCGCTGACCAGCGACGACAGCGGCACCATCTGCCCGGCCTGGTTGCGCACGCTCCAGCGCTCGATGTCCTGCGGCTGCATGCGTGCTTCGGCGGTGCCCTGGATGAACACCTTCTTGATGCGGCCCTTGTAGATGAAGTTGTTGACGAAGTCGCCGCCCAGCGCCGCGTTCAAGGTGTCATTGATGTCCTGCGGATTCACGCCCATCGCCTGCGCCTTGGCGTCGTCCACCTTCACCGCATACACCGGCGCGTCTTCCAGGCTGGCGTAGCGCACGTTGACCAGCTTCGGGTCCTTGGCAGCCGCCTCCAGCAGGGTGTTGCGCGCGGCCACGGCGGCCGCATGGCCGGCACCGCCTTCGTCCTGCAGTTCCAGGGTGAAGCCACCCGCATCACCGAGGCCGAGGATGGCCGGTGGCGAGGTGATGAACACCTGTGCATCGGGCACGCTGGCCATGGCCCGGGTCAGCCGAGCGGCGATGGTATCGGCATCGTCCTTGCGGTCGTCCCAGTCCTTCAGGCGGATGAAGGCCTGGCCGACGTTCTGGCCGCTGCCGGTCACGCTGAAACCGGCGGTGGCCTGGATCGACAGCACGCTGTCGTCCTGCACTGCGGCGGCACTGAGGCGGTCCATCACTGCACGGGTCTGCTCCAGGGTGGAGCCGGCCGGCAGCTTCACCAGTGCATTGAGCATGCCCTGGTCCTCATCGGGCAGGAATGCGCCCGGCAGGTGCCACAGCAGCAGGCCGGTGACCACGCTCAGCACCAGGTAAAACACCACGCCCAGCGTGCGACGGCCGAGGAATCCATCCACCCGGCGACGCAGGCCGTTGGAGGTGCGCTCGAAGCGGTGGTTGAACCAGATGAAGAACTTGCCCAGCAGGCTCGGTTCGCCGCCGTGGTCGCCATGCGGGTGGCCGCCCTTGGGGATCTGGTGCAGGATGCTGCCGCACAGCGCCGGGGTGATGGTCATCGCCACCAGCACCGACAGGATCATCGCCGCGGCGATCGTTACCGAGAACTGGCGGTAGATCACGCCGGTGACACCGCTGAAGAACGCCATCGGCAGGAACACCGCGGTCAGCACCAGCACGATGCCGACCAGCGCGCCGGTGATCTGGCCCATCGCCTTCAGCGTGGCTGGCTTCGGCGCCAGCCCTTCGAAGGTCATCACCCGCTCCACGTTCTCCACCACCACGATGGCATCGTCCACCAGCAGGCCGATGGCCAGCACCAGCGCGAACATGGTCAGCGTGTTGATCGAATAGCCGAACGCGGCCAGCACGCCGAACGTGCCCAGCAGCACCACCGGCACCGCGATGGTCGGGATCAGCGTGGCCCGCCAGTTCTGCAGGAACAGGTACATCACCAGCACCACCAGGATGATCGCCTCGATCAGGGTGATCACCACTTCCTTCAGCGAGATGGTCACGAACGGCGTGGTGGTGAAGGCCACGTGGGCGGTGTAGCCATGCGGCCAGTACTTCTGCAGCTGCTGAAGCCGTGCATCGATGGCCTTGGACACGGCGATGGCGTTGGCACCGGCATTGAGTTCGATACCCAGCGACGCAGACGGCTTGCCGTTGAAGGTGCTGATGCTGTCGTAGCTCTCCGGCCCGAGGCCGATCGTCGCCACGTCGCCCAGGTGCACCACGCTGCCGTTGGCATCGGCCTTCAGCACCACCTGCGCGAACTGTTCGGGCGTGTGCAGGCGGCTGCGCGCAGTCACGGTCGCGTCCAGCTGCTGGCCCTTCAGCGCCGGCTGGCCACCGAGTTCACCGGCCGACACGTCGGTGTTCTGCGCCTGCAGTGCGGTCTCGATGTCCGACGGCATCAGTGCGTACTGGCGCATCTTTTCCGGGTCCAGCCAGATACGCATGGCGTATTCCTGGCCGATCGGCTGGATGTTGCCGACGCCGCTGACACGGCTGATCTGGTCATCGATGCGCGCTTCCATGAAGTTGGCGACATCGAAGTTGTCCATGCTGCCGTCTTCGCTGGTGAACGACAGCACCTCGAAGATCGAACCACTGGACTTGGTGATGGTCAGGCCGTTCTGCTGCACCGCCTGCGGCAGCGTGGCCATGGCCGCCTGCAGCTGGTTCTGCACCTGCACCTGTGCGGTGTCCGGATTGGTACCGGTAGCGAACACCAGGTTGACCTGCGCCGAGCCGTCGGAGGCACTGGTCGAGGTCATGTACATCAGGTGGTCCAGGCTCTGCTGGGACTGCTCGATGACCTGGGTGACCGCGTTCTCCACGGTCTGCGACGAGGCGCCGGTGTAGGTGGCGCGGATGGTGATGGTGGGCGGGGCGATCTGCGGGTAGCGGTCCACCGGCAGGATCAGGATCGCGAGCAGGCCGAGCAGGCTGACCGCGATGGCGATCACCCAGGCGAAGATCGGCCGGTCGATGAAGAAACGAACCATGCGCGGCGGGCCTCAGTGCGACTTTTCGTCGGTGTTGCCGTTCGGGTCGACCGCCGGCATCGCCGCCAGCTGCGCCCTGCTGGCCGCCACCGCCTTCACCTGCTGGCCCAGCGACACCGCGCTGCCGTTGCTGACGATCACCCGCTCGCCGGCCTTCAGGCCCTGCGTAATCTGCCACTGGTTGCCCACCACCTGGCCGGTGCTGACCCGACGCTCCAGCACGTGATTTCCGGCGTCGAGCAGGCGCAGCAGCGGCTCGCCGCGTTCGTTGCGCAGCACCGCCTTCTGCGGCACCAGCAGCGCGCGCGCGTCGGTGGCCATCGGCAGCACCGCCTTCAGGTACATGCCGGGCAGCAACAGGCCGTCCGGGTTCGGGATGACCGCGCGCAGCACCACATTGCCGGTGCCCGGATCCACCGCGCTGCCGACGAACTCCAGGGTGCCCTCATGCGCATAGGTGCTGCCGTCCTCCAGCAGCACCTTCACCTGTGCCTTGCCGTCGATGGCCTTCACCAGGCCGGCATCGAGCTGCTTGCGCAGCGCCAGCATCTGCATGCTGGACTGGGTGACATCCAGGTACACCGGGTCCAGCCGCTGGATGGTGGTCAGCGCGGCGTCCTGTCCGGCCGCGACCAGCGCACCGGCGGTCACGCTGGAGGTGCCAATGCGACCGTCGATGGGCGCGGTCACCCGCGTGTAGTCGAGGTTGATGCGGGCGGCCTGCAATGCGGCGCGCGCGGCAATCACGTTGGCCTGCGCCTGCTTCAGTGCCGAGGTGGCATCGTCGGCATCCTGCTTGCTGGCCGCATCCATGCTGACCAGCGCGCGGGTGCGCTCGGCCTTCGGCTGCGCCGACAGCACGGTGGCCTCGGCCTGCGCCAGCTGCCCGCGCGCGGTATCGAAAGCGGCCTGGTATGGCGCCGGATCAACCTGGTACAGCAGCTGGCCGGCCTTGACCTGTTGGCCTTCGGTGAACAGACGCTGGCGGATCAGGCCGCCGATCTGCGGCCGCACCTCGGAGATCTCGAACGGCACGGCTCGGCCGGGCAAGGTCTGCTGCAGCGCCAGCGGCCGCGCGCTGGCGGTGATGACGCCCACTTCGGGCATGGCCGGGGCTTCAGTCCTGCCCACCGAACAGGCCGCCAGGGCCAGCAGCAGGGGCAGCATCAGGGGACGCGGGGAACGGGACAGCGGGCGCAGGAGGGGCATGGGGGGCGTGGGGGCCTTGCGTTGACCCGTGCACGCTGCCGTGGAACTGTGCAGAGAATATGGAGATTGTGCGACCGGCTCAGCTGGCGCTTGCTTTCGGCGCCGCATGCGCCGCTAATGGCCTCCGCGATGGCGAAGATTCGACTCAAATTCGGCCTGACCGCGAAGACCTTCCTCGCGATCTTCACCGCCTGCCTGCTGGTGCTGGCAGTGAACGGTATTGCCAGCCGCGTGGCCTTCCAGACCGGCTTCCTGGACTACCTCAACGACCAGGGCGACCTGCGCATGCAGCGGCTGATGCCACACCTGCAGCGCGAGTACCGCGAGCACGGTGGCTGGGAGCACCTGCACGGTGATGGCGACCGCTGGGCGCGGATGCTGCGCCCGGACCTGGCCCATGGGCACGAAGGACCGGTGCCGCCGCTGTCCGACCAGACCGGCGTACCGTCGCGTCTGGGCCTGTTCGATGCGCAGCACCGCTTCGTGGCCGGCAACCCCGACGCCACCAGCGATGACGAGCCGCATGCGGTGCAGGTGGACGGGCAGACCGTCGGTTGGCTGGGCATGGTGCCGTTCCAGACCGTCATCGCCACCAACGACCTGAATTTCTACAACACCCAGGTGCGCGCCTGGTGGGTGATCGGCATCGCACTGCTGCTGGTGACGGTACTGCTGGCCTGGCTGGTATCGCGCGCACTGCGCCAGCGCCTGGCCAAGCTGGCCGCGGCCACCCATCGGCTCGCTGCCGGCGACTATGCCACCCGCATCGAGCGCACCAGCGATGACGAGCTGGACGCACTGGTCAACGACTTCAACCGGATGGCGCAGGCACTGGACGATACCGAGCGCAACCGCCGCGCCTTCATCGCCGACATCTCGCATGAGCTGCGCACGCCATTGGCGGTGGTGCGCGCCGAGCTGGAGGCGATCGAAGATGGCATCCGTCCGCTGGACCGGGCCAACCTGGTGGGCCTGCAGGGCGAGATCCGCCAGCTGGGCAAGCTGATCGACGACCTGCACGATCTGTCGATGACCCAGTCCGGCGGCCTGGCGTACCGCTTCGCGCCACTGGACCTGGTGGCGCTGCTGCGCAGCGAACTCACTGGCATGCGCGTGCGCTTCGCCAATGCAGGCCTGGCGCTGGAGGAAGATCTTCCCGCCACGCCGTTGCAGGTGTCCGGTGACGAACGGCGCCTGCAGCAGGTGCTGGCCAACCTGCTGGAAAATGCACTGCGCTACACCCACGCCGGTGGCCGCGTACTCGTGCAGGCAGCGCGCGTGCCTGCCGGCCTGCAGCTGATCGTGGAAGACACCGCGCCGGGCGTTCCGGCCGACAAGTGCGCACTGCTGTTCGAACGCTTCTACCGCGTGGAAAGTTCGCGCAATCGTGCCAGTGGCGGCAGCGGGCTGGGCCTGGCCATCAGCCACAACATCATCCTCGCCCACCACGGCGACATCCACGCCGAGCCCTCGCCACTGGGCGGGCTGCGCGTGGTCATCACCCTGCCGGAGCCTGCATGAGCACGTCGCCCGCCACGCCCGCGAAGATCCTGATCGTCGAGGACGAGCCGCGCCTGGCCTCGGTACTGCGCGACTACCTGGCCGCCGCCGGCATGGCCAGCGAGTGGGTGGACGACGGTGGCCAGGTGATCGACGCGTTCGCGCGCTACCAGCCCGATCTGGTGCTGCTGGACCTGATGCTGCCGCAGCGCGACGGCGTGGACCTGTGCCGCGAGCTGCGCGCCGGCAGCGATGTGCCGGTCATCATGGTCACCGCACGGGTGGAAGAGATCGACCGCCTGCTGGGCCTGGAGATCGGTGCCGACGACTACATCTGCAAGCCGTTCAGTCCGCGCGAAGTGGTCGCGCGGGTGATGGCGGTGCTGCGCCGCTACCGCCCGGACCCGGGTGCGCGCGCCAACGGCGGCCTGCACATCGACGAGCCGGCCGCACGCGCCACCTGGAACGGCAAGGGCCTGGACCTGACTCCGGTGGAATACCGCCTGCTACGCACCCTGCTGGCCACGCCGGGCCGGATCTGGGCGCGCGATGAACTGCTCGACCGGCTGTACCTGGACCATCGCGTGGTGGTCGACCGCACCGTCGACAGCCATGTGCGCAACCTGCGCCGCAAGCTGGCCGACGCCGGCATGGAAGGCGAGCCGATCCGTTCGGTGTACGGCATGGGCTACAGCTACGAACCCTAGCCGGTAGTGCCGGCCGCTGGCCGGCAACCGCAGAATTCCAGGTGCGCCCATGAGGTTGCCGGCCGGCGGCCGGCACTACCCGTGCGCACCTGCGTTACAGTCGAGCACGCTCAACATTGCGAACACGACTGCATGGACGACATCCACCCGGTCGCGCCGGACAAGCGCGCCGCCATCCTTTCCACCCTGGCCGAGATCGAACAACGCTACGATGTACGCGTGCTGCTGGCCTGCGAATCGGGCAGCCGCGGCTGGGGTTTCTCCTCGCCGGACAGCGACTACGACGCGCGCTTCATCTACGTGCATCGCCAGCCGTGGTACCTCAGCGTCAACGAGAGCACCGGTCCCGGCGAAGCACAGCGCGATGTGATCGAACTGCCGATCGACGATGAGCTCGACGTCAGCGGCTGGGACCTGCGCAAGGCACTGCGGCTGGTCTCCAAGTCCAATCCAACGCTGATCGAGTGGCTGCGTTCGCCGATCATCTACCAGCAGGATCGCGCTGCGGTGTCGCAGTTGTGGGAAGCAGCGAAGGCGTTCCATTCACCGCTGGGCACCTGGTGGCACTACTTCAACATGGCGCGCTCGAACCATCGCGGCTACCTGCGTGGCGAAACGGTACGCACCAAGAAGTACCTGTACGTGCTGCGCCCACTGCTGGCCTGCCAGTGGATCGAACACGAACAGACACCCCCGCCGATGGCCTTCGAGGATCTGCTGGACCGGCTGCTGCCGCACGGCCCGGTGCGTGAAGCCATCGATGCCCTGCTGGTGGTAAAACGCGCCAGCGCCGAGGTCAGTGCCGGACCACGCATCGCGGCGATCAGCGATTTCATCGATCGTGAGCTGGCCGCCCGCGCCGAGCAGGCCCCGCAACTTCCGGCCGGCCAGGGTGACAGCACCTGGCTGGATGCGCTGTTCCGGCAGATGCTGGCCGAGCACGCGCCTGCATAGGCGACCGTGCCTGCCGCGGCGTGCGGACCACGCGCGTATCATCGTCGCGAACGCCCTGATTTCCGGAGACACCGATGAACCCGCTGCGCCCCTTCCGCGACAAGATGCCCGTCCTCGGCGAGCGCGTGTACATCGACCCGGCCTGCACCGTCATCGGCGACGTGGAACTGGCCGACGACGTGTCGGTGTGGCCGGGCACGGTCATCCGCGGTGATGTCAATTACGTGCGCGTCGGTGCGCGCACCAATGTGCAGGACGGCACCATCATCCATGTCAGCCACCACAGCCCGTACAACAAGGCGGGCTACCCGACCCTGATCGGAGAGGGCGTGACCGTCGGCCACGGCTGCATCATCCATGCCTGCACCATCGGCGATTACAGCCTGATCGGCATGGGCGCCTGCATCCTCGACGGTGCCCGCGTTGAACGCCACGGCTTCGTCGGTGCCGGCGCGGTGGTCGGCCCCGGCAAGGTGGTGGGCGAAGGCGAGCTGTGGGTCGGCAACCCGGCCCGGCCGGCGCGTACGCTGAGCGGCAAGGAGATCGAGTCGCTGCACTATTCGGCCGACCACTACGTGCGCCTGAAGGACGAGTACCGGGGCTGAGCAGCCAACGCCGCCACGCGGCTCTGCTAAAGTCTGGGCCCGACCAGGACCTGTCGAGACCCCCCATGCCTGTGGTTGCCCGCCGGAGAGGACTCCGGCGCCCACAACGAAGGCCATCGCGCTGATGGCCGCACCGATGCTCGATACCTACCGTGAGGTGGTGACGCCGGAGGGTGTGCTGCTTCAGTTGCCGGTAGCCGGGCCGCTGCCGCGGGCCATGGCCTGGCTGGTCGATCTTGGCGTGCGCATCGCGGTACTGGTGTTGATGGCGATTCCGCTGGCGGTGCTGGACGAATTCGGCTCCGGCCTCAACCTGGTGCTGATGTTCCTGGTCTACTGGGTCTACCCGATCGTGTGCGAGGCGCTGTGGGGCCGCACCCTGGGCAAGCGCGCGCTGGGCCTGCGCGTGCTGTCCCGCGATGGCGCGCCCGTGGGCTGGATGGCGGCGATCACCCGCAACCTGCTGCGTACGGTGGACATGCTGCCGTTCGGCTATGCACTGGGCCTGGTCAGCAGCCTGTTCGATCCGCACGGCCGCCGCCTCGGCGACCTGGTGGCCGGCACCGTGGTGGTGCACGCGCCGGTGCTGTACCTGCCGCCGCCACCCACCATCGACAGCGTGCTGGCCCCGCCGCAGCCGCTGCGGCCGGAGGAACAGGCCGCGCTGATGGCCTTCGCCGAGCGCGCCCCACGCCTGTCCGCGCCCCGCCAGCAGGAGTTGGCCGGCATCGCCGAACCCCTGACCGGCAGCCTGGGCCAGATCGGTGTGCTGCGCCTGTATGCGATGGCCAACTGGCTGCTGGGGCGGCGATGAAACAGGAACAGTTCGTCGCCCGCTACCAGCAGGAATGGCAGGAGCTGGAACAGTGGCTGCTGCTGCGTGCCGGCGCCTCGCGCCGCGCGCGCCGCAAGGCCAGCGGCCTGGCACTGGACGATACTGCCGTCCCGCAACGCTATCGGCGCCTGTGCCAGCAGCTGGCACTGGCCCGCGAGCGCGGCTACAGCCCACAGCTGGTCCAGCGCCTGCAGCAGCTGATGCAGCAGGGCCACAGCGTGCTGTACCGCACACGGCCGACGCGCTGGCGCGCCGCGCTGGAATTCCTGGTGGCCGACTTCCCGCTGCTGGTGCGCAGCCAGGCACGCAGCATGTGGGTGGCGCTGGCGATGTTCGCGCTGCCGGCAATCGCCTGCTTCGTGCTTGCACAGGTCTACCCGGACCTGATCCACACGCTGATGGACAACCGCCAGATCGCTGCGATGGAGCGCATGTACGACCCTGCTGCCGAACGACTGGGCCGCGACAGCGGCACCGACTGGATGATGTTCGGCCACTACATCCTCAACAACATCAGCATTGCCCTGCGCACCTTCGCCAGCGGCCTGCTGGCCGGGCTGGGCACGCTGCTGGTGCTGCTGTTCAACGGCGTGACCATCGGGGCGGTGGCCGGCCACCTGCAGCACATCGGGCACGGTGGACCGTTCTGGCGCTTCGTGGTCGGCCATGGCGCGTTCGAGCTGACCGCGATCGTGATCGCCGGCGGTGCCGGCCTGCAGCTGGGCATGAAACTGCTGGCACCGGGCCGGCGCGGCCGCCTGGATGCGCTGGTCGACGGTGGCCGCATCGGTGCCCGGCTGTGCCTGGGCGTGGCGTTCATGCTGCTGGTCGCAGCCTTCATCGAAGCGTTCTGGTCGTCGATCGCCGAAGTCCCCGCGTGGATCAAGTTCAGCGTCGCCGGCGTGCTCTGGGCCGGCGTGCTGCTGTGGCTGTGGCGTGGCGGGCGTGGGGGCGGCCATGCGCATTGACCGCCTGGACGTGGTGCTGCGTGCACGCAGCGGCTGGGAAGCGATGGAGCTGGGCAGTGCCCTCGCCCGCCGCCATGCGCGCGCCGTGTGGGGCAGCTGGCTGCTGGCCAGTGCCCCCTTGTTCGTGATCTTCAACGCGCTGGGAGGGTGGCTGGATGCCTTCGGCTGGGCCTGGCTGGCGATGTGGTGGTGCAAGCCACTGTTCGAGCGTGCGCCGCTGTATGTGCTGTCGCGCGGCATCTTCGGCGAACCGGTCAGCGCGCTTTCGGCCCTGCGGGCGCAGCGCCACTGGGGCAACACCGGTTTCTGGGGCTACCTGGGCTGGCGTCGTTTCAGCGTGCTGCGCAGCCTGTGCCTGCCGGTGAACCTGCTGGAAGGCAATGCGCCGGGCCAGCGCGGTCCACGCCGCCGTGCGGTGGCGGCCGGCGCCGCAGGTGCGGCGACAGTGCTGACCGTAGCCTGCATGGCCTTCGAAGCAGTGTTGGTGTCCGGCGCCATCGGTGCAGTGTTCATGTTCATGCCACTGGACCTGATGTCCGAATCCTGGCGTGCGGCGTGGGACATGATCGGCAAGGACACGCCGGCGTGGGCACGCTTCGGTTTCAATCTGGCGTGCTGGCTGGCCTCGGCGCTGATCGGCCCGTTCTTCGTCGGTGCGGGCTTTGGCCTGTACTTGAACCGGCGTACGCAGATGGAAGCCTGGGACGTCGAAATCGCCCTGCGCCGCCTGCGTGATCGCCTGCTGCCTGCGGCGTCGACGCTGGCCCTGCTGCTGTGCCTGGCACTGCCGCTGGTCTCCGCACCGGTGCACGCGCAGGACGCAGATGCCGAGCCCGGACGCGCAATGGGCAAGCCCAATGCCAGTGACATCGCCTCCGAAGAGGACGACGAAGAACCGACCATCGACCCGGCCAACACACCGGCCACCATCTTCGGTGGCACGCCTGTGGACACCGCCGGTTTCCGCCAGGCGGTGAATCGCGCCTACGAGGATCCGCTGCAGCGCCCGACCCGCCAGGTCACCCACTGGAAGCCGATCGAACAGGCCGAGGAAAAAAAGAAGGAAGACAAGCAGCTGCAGAGTGACAGCAGCCCCCGCGGCGAACGCAAGGCGCGCAAGGATGGCATCGCCTGGCTGGCACGGTTGGCCGAGTGGGGCCTGTGGGGCCTGCTGGGCGTCCTGCTGCTGGTGCTGCTGCTGACGGCGCGGATGTGGTTGCCCTGGCTGCGCGGCAGCGGCCGGCGCAAGGCCGATGCACCGCCGCAGGTGATGGAGGAACAGGTGGAGCTGCCCGTGGTGCTGCCGCCGGACGTGGCCACCCAGGCCGGCCTGCTCTGGGACCAGGGCCGGCCCCGCCAGGCGCTGGCCCTGCTCTACCGTGCCAGCGTGGGTACCGTGGGGGAGCGCAGCGGCATCGCGCTGCCCCCCGGCGCCACCGAAGCGCAGTGCCTGCGCGCATCGCGACGCATGCCTGACGCCACCGACCGTGACCTGTTCGCGCGCATCGTGCGCATGTGGCAGTACGCCGCCTACGGTGGCCGCCTGCCCAGCCGCAGCGATTTCGACGCACTGGCCGCAACGCTGCGCCAGCAGTACGGGTGGCAGGCATGAGCCCGCGCCTGTTCTGGTCGTTGTTGCTGGGCATGCTGGTTCTGTTCGGCGTGCCGCTGACCATCCTCTACCTGCGCACGCATGAGCGCGTGACCGAGACCATCCGGTTGCCGCCGCAGGGCGAGGCCGCGTACAACCCGTTGTACGTGCTTGGCCAGGCCCTGCGTGCCGACGGCATCGACGTGCATTCGCTGCCCCGGCTGGAACTGCAGCAGATGACGCTGGGGCCGCACGACACGGTGGTGCTGCTGCAGGACAGCAGCGAGCTGCCGCCGCCCGTCGCCAACGCGCTGCTGGATTGGGTCGAGGATGGCGGCCACCTGCTCGTACGCACGCCGCCGCCGGCCGAGGATGATGCCGGCAGCACGCAGGGTCCGCTGCTGGACCGGCTGGGCGTGGACAGCCTGTTCCAGCGCAGCGACTGCCAGCCCTTCCATGTCGACGACGATCCGGGCCACGTCGAATTCTGCGGTGGCCGCCGTTTCACCCTGGGCTTTGCGGCCAGTGCGCAGGCCGAACGCCG
Source organism: Stenotrophomonas maltophilia (assembly GCF_013464915.1). Classification (GTDB taxonomy): domain Bacteria; phylum Pseudomonadota; class Gammaproteobacteria; order Xanthomonadales; family Xanthomonadaceae; genus Stenotrophomonas; species Stenotrophomonas maltophilia_AT. The sequence continues at coordinate 72,523 of NZ_RAVT01000017.1, read as the reverse complement.
CTGGGGCGGTGATCGCGATCTCGTGTTCGCACGCCTCCGCCATGGCCAGGGCAAGGTGAGCGTGCTGGCCGACATGGAGTTCATGCGCAGCGAGGTGGACTCACCGGCAGCGCGCCTGGCCTCTGCCGCAGGCAAGGCCAGCGACGGCCTGCACGATGCTTCGCACCGCGACCTGACCCGCTATCTGCTCGACCCGAACTACGGCAAGGGTGCGGTCTGGCTGATCTACGCCAGCCGCCCGCCGTCGCTGTGGGCACGCATCTTCTACCAGGGCTGGCCACTGTGGGCGCCCCTTCTGCTGGCCCTGCTGGGTTGGCTGTGGAGCCGATCGCAGCGCTTCGGCAGCCTGCAACCGTCGCCGGTGCTGGAGCGCCGCTCATTGCTGGAGCATGTGCGCGCCAGCGGCGAACTGCTGCTGCGTTTCGGCCACGGAACACGCCTGTACGACGCCGTGCTCGCCCTGTTCCTGCACCGCCTGCGCCTGCGCGCGCCGGTTGCCGCCGCACTCGATGGCGCACCGCGCGAGCAGGCCATCGCCGCGTTGCTGAAGTGGCCGCAAAGCCGCGTGGCCAGCGCACTCGCACCGCCTCCGCCGCACGATTCCTCCGCCCTGCGCGAGCGCATCCGCTTGCTGCTCCAGATGAGATCCCTGCTATGACCGAAGTCCCCGAGCTGCCGGCGGCCGCCGATGCCCGCCTGATCGAACGCGTCGATGCCATCCGCGAGGCCGTCGGCCGCGCCTTCATCGGCCAGGCCGACGTGCTGGACCAGATTCTGGTGGCCCTGCTGGCAGGTGGCCACGTACTGATCGAGGGCGTGCCCGGGCTGGGCAAGACCCTGTTGGTGCGCGCGCTGGCGCAGGCGATGGAGCTGGACTATGGGCGCGTGCAGTTCACCCCCGACCTGATGCCCAGCGACGTCAGCGGCCACGCCGTGTACGACCCGAAAAGCGAGAGCTTCAGGATCCGCCGCGGCCCGGTGTTCACCAACCTGCTGCTGGCCGATGAGATCAACCGCGCACCGGCCAAGACCCAGTCGGCGCTGCTGGAAGTGATGCAGGAAGGCCAGGTGACCATTGAAGGCAAGGCCTTCACCCTGGCGCCGCCGTTCATGGCGCTGGCCACGCAGAACCCGCTGGAACAGGAAGGCACCTACCCGCTGCCGGAAGCCCAGCTGGACCGCTTCCTGCTGAAAGTGCTGATCGACTACCCGCAGCTGGAGGACGAGAAGCGCATGGTGACCGCGATCACCAGCGGCCGCTCCGCCAGCGATTTCGACCTGAGCCAGGTACCGCGCGTGCTCGGCGCCGGTGAACTGCTGGAGCTGCAGCGCGCCACCGCGGCCATCACCGTTGATGACGAAGTGATCGACTACGCGGTGCGCATCGTGGCCGCTACCCGGCAGTGGCCGGGCATCGCGGTCGGTGCCGGCCCACGCGGCAGCATCGCGCTGGTGCGTGCCTCGCGCGCGCAGGCGGTGCTGGCCGGCCGTGACTTCGTTACCCCCGACGACGTGCGCGACATCGCGCGCCCTGCGCTGCGCCATCGCATCGCGCTGGCCCCGGAGCTGCAGATCGAGGGCCAGGATGCCGACGACGTGCTGGGCGCACTGCTGGCCAAGGTGGAAGCACCGCGCCGATGAGGCCTGCCCCGCTGCTGCTGGCGCTGTTGCTGGCCTGGGCCGCCCTGGGTGGCCTGGTGCTGGGCGGCCTGCTGCCACGCTGGGGCTGGGCGCTGGCCGCGGTGGCCATCGCACTGCCCGCGCTGTTCGACCTGTGGCGGCAGACGCGGCGTCCATCGCCGCAGATCCAGCGTGAGCTGCCCGAAGCGCTGGCGTTGGGCGTGCGCCGCGAGGCCGCGCTGCGCCTGCAGGCGGACGCTGCGATGACAGTGCAGGTGTTCGACCTGGTCCCCGGCGGCTGGCCGCTGGAATCGCTGCCGCAGCGCGTGCGCCTGCAGCCCGGCAGCGCCTCGACCCTGCACTACCACCTGCAGCCGCTGCAGCGTGGGCGCTTCCGCTTCGACGGCGTGCATCTGCGCATGCGCTCGCCATGGCGGCTGTGGTGGCAGCAGCGCACCCTGCCACCGGCGCTGGACGTACGGGTCTATCCGAACTTCGTGCCGCTCACCCGGTTTGCGTTGTTCAGTGCTGACCAGGCCTCGCGGCTGGTCGGAGCGCATGTGAAGCGCCGCCGTGGTGAAGGCACCGACTTCCACCAGATGCGCGAGTACCGCATTGGCGACAGCCTGCGCCAGCTCGACTGGAAGGCCACCGCGCGGGCGCGCAAGCTGGTCTCACGCGAGTACCAGGACGAGAAGAACCAGCAGCTGCTGCTGATGCTCGACAGTGGGCGGCGCATGCTGGCCAGCGAAGGCGGTCTCTCGCATTTCGACCACGCCTTGAACGCCTCGCTGGTGGTGGCGTACCTGGCATTGCGCCAGGGCGATGCCGCCGGCCTGTTCGCTGCCGGTGGCGAGCGCCGCTGGGTGGCGCCGCAGCGTGGCATGGGCACGGTCGAGCACCTGCTGCGTGCCAGCTACGACCTGCAGCCGCGCGCGGTGGCCACCGACTACCTGGCCGCCGCCACCGAAGTGTCGCTGCGCCAGCGCCGGCGCGCGCTGGTGATGCTGGTCAGCAACGTGCGCGACGAAGACATCGAGGATCTGCTGGCGGCGGTGCGCCTGCTGCAGAAGCGCCATCTGGTGTGCGTGGCCAGCCTGCGTGAGCGCGAACTGGATGCTGTCCTCGATGATGAGGTGCAGTCGCTGGAGGACGCCGCCCAGGCCGGTGCCGCGGCGCTGTACCTGCAGCAGCGCGCGAAGGCGCACGACGCGCTGCGCAGCGAGAAGGTGATGGTGCTGGACGCGACCGCCGATGCGCTTCCCGGTGCACTGGTGGAGCGCTATCTGGCCGTGAAGCGCGAAGGGTTGCTGTAGTCCTGCGTTTGACCGGAGCCGAGCATGGGCTCGGCTCTACAGACGGCACGATTACTGTAGAGCCGAGCCCATGCTCGGCTGCCGTATCAGCGTTCGCCCAGCAACCGCCGCTGCAGCCGCTCCACCGCACGCTGCAGCAGCACCCGGTTGCGGGCCAGCTTCATCCACTGCGGCAGGCACGAGAACATCGAGCGATGATGCCCGCTGCCTTCGCGCAACGTGGCCGTGGCGTAATCGTGCAGCGCCTGCAGGTGCCCGGCGTTGTACGCCCACAGCACGCCGGCGGCGGTCTTCTCCACCAATCGCAACGGCAGGCCGAAGTCCGGGTCGATGGCTTCGTTGCCACGCCACCGCGACAGGGTGACGTCGACCTCGCTGCTACGACCACATTGGCTGCAATCGGCCGCCAGCGTTCTCAGCGGCATCGTGGCACGGCCACGGCGTACCTCGATGCTTACCCACTGGTGACCGCAATAACCACATGGACGGCAGCCGCTACAGCGCACTGGCCCGACCCAGTCACCGGGGCCACAGCGGCTGCAGCCGCAACCGCCGTCCAGTGCTTCGCTGCACCCCAGGCAACGGAAGCGCCGTGAATCAGATGGGCCTGTAACCCAGCCAGGCGTATCGCAGCGATGGCAGCGAACCGCTACGCGGTCGGCATAGCGAAACAGGGCATGGCCATCATCGCGATGGCGCAGGGGCGGCGATGCGGGCCGCGGGCCACCCTCGCGCCGCACCGCCATCAGACGTAGATCCGCGTCGGCGCCTCATCGACGATCGCGTGCGGCACGAAACGCGCGCTGTCGCGGGTGATCGCGCTGTCGTCCTCGCGGATGCCGATGCCGCAGGCGTGGTCGCCGATCACCCAGCTGCCGATCAGCGGATAGCCGCCTTCGAAGCGGGTGAGCGGATGGGCGCGCTGGATGATCGCCGGGCCATCGTAGGGCCCGTCGCTGCGCTGCGTGCTGCCGTCGGCCAGGTGCATCTCGATGTTCGCACCTTCGCGCGAGAACAGCGGCTTGCGCACCCAGCCCGAGGCCAGCGTGCTGCCGTCATCGAAGTGCGCTTCCAACAGGTTGGGATGGCCCACGTTGCGCTGCCACAGCAGCGGCAGGATGCCCTTGTTGCTCAGCACCGCCTTCCACGCCGGCTCCAGCAGCTGCACGCCGGAACCGGGCAGCGCGCGACCGAATTCCTCGGCCATCAGGTCTTCCAGCGGGTACAGCTTGAACAACGTACCGATCACCGAATCATCCAGCGCGGTGAAGCGGCCGTCCTCGGACAGGCCGATATCCTCGACGGCGATGGCCTGGCCATGCAGGCCGGCCTGCGAAGCGCAGTCGCGCAGGTAGTCGACGGTGCCACGGTCCTCCTCGGAACTGCCCACGGCACTGAAATACAGCGGCGGCGGCAGCTGCGTGGCCAGTTCGCCGAAACGCTCGACCAGCGCCTCATGGATGGCGTTGAACTGGTCGGCATGCTGCGGCAGGCGCCCGGCATTGCGCTGGTCTTCCAGCCACTGCCACTGGAAGAAGCTGGCCTCGAACAGCGAGGTCGGCGTGTCATAGTTCAGTTCGTACAGCTTGGCCGGGCCGGTGCCGTCGTAGGCCAGGTCGAGGCGGCCATAGAGGTGCGGCTGGCGCTGGCGCCAGCTGTCGGCGATCCAGTCGCGGTAGTGCGACGGAATCGCCAGCTGGTCCATCAACCGTTCGCTGGCGATGACATCGCCGACCAGGTCCAGCGCCATCTGGTGCAGCTCGGCGCTGGGGTCTTCGATGTCCTGTTCGATCTGACGCAGGGTGAACGCGTAGTACGCGCTTTCATCCCAGTACGGCTGGCCGTCGATGGTGTGGAAGCGGAAACCCGCCTCTTCCGCGCGTGCCCGCCACTGGGCACGCTCGGCAATCCGGATGCGCTGCATGGGTCGATCAGCCGCCGTAACTGCCGCTGGTACTGCGGCGCGCGCTGGTGTTGCCGAAACCACCACGGCTGGCAGTGACCGCACGGTTCGGTTCGCTGGTGACCGGGGCCAGGCCGGCCTTGCCGGCGCCGATGCCGCTGGCGGTGTTCAGGCCGCCGCTGCCACCCGGTGCCGGACGCGCCCAGCCGGCGCTCTTGTCCTGGTAGGCCGGCGATGCCGCCGGCGCCTGCGGAGCCAGGCCACCGCGGTTGCTCAGCATCTGCGACATGAAGAAGCCCATCATCATCGGGCCGATGAACGAGGTACCGGCCGAGGTGTGCTGCTGCACGCACTGTTCCGGCTTGTAGTCCTTCTCGCAGGCTTCCTTGCTGGCGTACTTCGGCGCCGCATCGGCGGCCTGCTTCTGCGCTTCGGCGAAGGCATTGCGGCACGACGACGGATCGCCGGTGGCCTCGGTGCAGGCCTCGACCGAGGTGTACAGGCCTTCCTGCACCTTCACCTCCGGCTCCTTCTGGCAGGCGGTGAACAGCAGCGGCGCAGCGCTCATCAGCAGCAGCGCGGTGGTGCGGGAACGTTTCATGGCCTCATGCCCTGTCGACGGATCAATGCCCCAATGATGCCAAATCCTGGCCAACAACCGGAATCGGCAAAGTCCGAAAGATGAACGGACTTTCATTTTCGTCGTTCCAATCAGGAATCGGGGTTCAGAGCCCGTCGCGCAGCAACGGGATCCGACCCCGTCAGATCGCAGGAAACTGTCGAAGGCGGGGTGGGTCCGGTTGCGGGGGCGTGAGCGCCATGGATGGCGCGACCGAGGCTACATGGACGTACTTGCGCCGTCCCCCGCAGCCGGACCCACCCCGCCATCCCATGGATAGCCCAGCTGTTGCTGTTGAGGTTGCCGGCCAGCGGCCGGCACTACCCCGGGTGCAGGGTGCAGCCCTGCCGCTCTCTCCCCGGTGGTTGCAGCAGCAACCGAAAAAATTGTCCATGATCGGCTGACCCCCACGTCGTACGGCCCGCCCGTTCCGCCAGCCATGCCCGAATACCGTTCCCGCACCTCCACCGCCGGCCGCAACATGGCCGGCGCCCGCGCCCTGTGGCGTGCCACCGGCATGAAGGACGGCGACTTCCACAAGCCGATCATCGCCATCGCCAACTCCTTCACCCAGTTCGTGCCCGGCCACGTGCACCTGAAGGATCTCGGCCAGCTGGTCGCGCGCGAGATCGAGCAGGTCGGCGGCGTCGCCAAGGAATTCAACACCATCGCCGTGGACGACGGCATCGCGATGGGCCACGACGGCATGCTGTATTCGCTGCCCAGCCGCGAGATCATCGCCGACGCCGTGGAATACATGGTCAACGCACACTGCGCCGACGCACTGGTGTGCATCAGCAACTGCGACAAGATCACCCCCGGCATGCTGATGGCCGCGCTGCGCCTGAACATCCCGGTGGTGTTCGTTTCCGGCGGCCCGATGGAGGCCGGCAAGACCAAGCTGTCCGAGCACAAGCTGGACCTGGTCGATGCAATGGTGGTGGCCGCCGATGACAGTGCCTCCGACGAGAAGGTGGCCGCGTTCGAGCGCAGCGCGTGCCCCACCTGCGGCTCCTGCTCGGGCATGTTCACCGCCAACTCGATGAACTGCCTGACCGAAGCACTGGGCCTGTCGCTGCCCGGCAACGGCACCACGCTGGCTACCCATGCCGACCGCGAAGCGCTGTTCCGCCGCGCCGGCCGCCTGATCGTCGAACTCTGCCATCGCTGGTATGGCGGCGAAGACCCGAGCGCGCTGCCGCGCGGCATCGCCACCCAGGCCGCGTTCGCCAATGCGATGACCCTGGATATCGCCATGGGCGGTTCCACCAACACCATCCTGCATCTGCTGGCCGCGGCGCAGGAAGCCGAGGTCGACTTCGACCTGACCCACATCGATGCGCTGTCGCGGCGCGTGCCGCAGCTATGCAAGGTGGCGCCCAACACGCCGAAGTACCATATCGAGGACGTGCACCGCGCCGGCGGTGTGTTCGGCATCCTCGGTGAACTGGACCGCGCGGGGCTGCTCGATACCGGTGTGCCGACCGTGCACAGCGCCAGCCTGGCCGACGCGCTGGAACGCTGGGACGTGGTGCGCAGTGACAACGACACCCTGCATACCTTTTTCAAGGCCGGTCCGGCCGGCATCCCCACCCAGGAAGCCTTCAGCCAGGCCACGCGCTGGCCGACGCTGGACATCGACCGCGCCGAAGGCTGCATCCGTTCGCTGCAGCATGCGTACTCGCTGGAAGGCGGCCTCGCCGTGTTGCGCGGCAATCTGGCCATCGATGGCTGCGTGGTGAAGACCGCAGGCGTGGACGAGTCGATCCACGTGTTCGAAGGCCCCGCGCGCGTCTATGAAAGCCAGGATGCCGCCGTCGCCGGCATCCTCGCCGACGAAGTGCAGCCGGGCGAGGTGGTGGTGATCCGCTACGAGGGCCCGAAGGGTGGCCCGGGCATGCAGGAGATGCTGTACCCGACCAGCTACCTGAAGTCGAAGGGGCTGGGCAAGCAGTGCGCACTGCTGACCGACGGCCGCTTCTCCGGCGGTACGTCGGGCCTGTCGATCGGCCACGTCTCGCCGGAAGCCGCCAGTGGCGGTGTCATCGGCCTGGTGGAAGATGGCGATCGCATCCGCATCGACATCCCTACCCGCCGCATCGATCTGCTGCTGGATGACGCCACCCTGGCCCAGCGCCGCGCCGACGCCGATGCGCATGGCTGGAAGCCGCACGCGCCGCGCCCACGCAAGGTCACCAGTGCATTGAAAGCCTACGCCCTGCTCGCCACCAGCGCCGACAAGGGCGCCGTACGCAACACCGCCCTGCTGGGCGATTGACCCCCGTGCGGTAGTGCCGGCCGCTGGCCGGCGTCTGCACAATGCGTCTGCACATCAATGAGGTTGCCGGCCAGCGGCCGGCACTACCGATCCGCTACGCTGCGCGGCATGACCCAACGCCCACCGCGCCTACCTCTCATCGATGCCCTGCGTGGGTTCGCGCTGCTCGGCGTGTTCCTGGTCAACCTGCGCTTCTTCTCGCTCGATGCGCTGATGACCGAGGCCGCCCAGCAGGCGCTGCCCAGTGCCTCGCTCGACCATGCCATCCGCACCGGCATGGAATGGCTGGTGGACATGAAGGCGATCACCCTGTTCTCGCTGCTGTTCGGCATGGGCGTGGCGATGCAGATGGACGGCAACGTTCCCGGCCGCATGTCCGCGCACCTGCGGCGGATGGCCGTGCTGCTGGTGATCGGTTTGCTGCATTCGGTGCTGCTCTGGTGGGGTGACATCCTGCTGGTGTATGCCGTGGTCGGCCTACTGCTGCCGTTGTTCCGCCACCTCGGTGATCGCACCCTGCTGTTCAGCGGCCTGTTCATTGCCTTGTTGCTGCCTCCGCTGCTGTCGCCGTGGATACGCGAATGGGTGGCCCTGCTGACTCCGCGCGCGCAGATGAACGCCATAGCGCTCGATGCGCTGGAGCACGGACGCCTGGCGCAGGCGTGGTGGCACAACCTGCAGCTGGCGGCGTGGCTGAAGCTGAGCAACTGGGCGTTGTTGTTCTTCGTGCTCGGTCGCTTCCTGCTGGGCTACTGGGCAGGCCGTCGCGGCCTGCTGCAGCGGCCGCAGGCAAACCTGCCGCTGCTGCGTTCGATCGCTCTGGGCGGCCTGCTGCTGACGGCAGCGTTCCTGTGGATCGATGCCAATGCCGATGCACTGAAGCAGGCATGGCCGGTGCTGCGTGGGGGCGTGCCCGGCTACCTGCTGCGCGTGTCGTACCGCGTTGCGCCGCTGGCATTGGGCATCGCTGCGGCAGCGACCTTCGCCCTGCTCTATCTGCGCCCGTGGGCCGAACGTGCGCTGCGCGTGTTCGTTCCGGCCGGGCGCATGGCGCTGAGCAACTACCTGCTGCAAAGCGCGATCTGCGTACCACTGTTTGCCGGCTTCGGACTGGGCATCGGCCCGCGGCATGGATTGTGGCCGGTGCTGCTGGTGGCTGCAGTAGTGTTCCCGCTACAGCTGTGGGCGAGTGCATGGTGGCTGCGCGGCCATCGTTTCGGGCCGGTCGAATGGCTGTGGCGCAGCGCCAGCGAAGGGCGATGGCTGCCGTTGCGGCGCTAGAGTGTGCGCGGCCTCCAGGAAACAGCCATGAACTTCGCTCGCGTGCCCATGCTGTTGGCGCTCACCGTTGCCTCTACACCCGCGCTGGCCGACGACTGCCGGTTCGACGATCGCGCCGAGCTGCTGGCGATGTCGCCGGAGGCGTTTGACCATGGCCCAGGACAAGGCTGGGACGCGCTGGCCGAGCGTGCAGGCTGCCAGCTGGAAATCGCCCAGTTGTTCGCTGCCTATCGCCAGCAGGCGAAGGCGGCCGGGCATAGCGGGCTGGCGTGGCATGAGGCAACGATGCGCGCCGATGCGGGACAGCGCGATCCTGCCATTGCCCTGATGCGCTTGACCTACACGCCCCACGGTGCCGATCCGGAGGGATGGAATCACTATGTCGATGCCACCATCGCCTTCCTCGATGATGATCTGCCGGCACTGAAACGGGCACGTGCGCGGCTGGCGAAACTCCCGCTGCCCGCAGGCAGCGCACGTGAGCAGGGCGATGCTCGGCGATCGGCATGGCCACCGCGACTGCAGATCGTGGATTCACTGATCCGCTGCATGTACCAACCCTACGCGTTGGCCTCCCGATCCTGCCCGGAAGCCTAGTATCCGCCGGCATGGTCCGGCGCTACCCGTGCGCCTCAGCCGATCACGCGCTTGAACGGCGGCAGCGCGTCGATGATGCGCTTGCCGTAGCGGCGGGTCAGCAGCCGCGAATCGAGGATGACCACGCGGCCGGTGTCGGTGGAGGTGCGGATCAGGCGGCCGGCGAACTGGGTCAGCGTGCGCAGCGCGTGCGGAATGGCGATCAGATTGAAGGCATTCAGCCCGCGCCCCTCGAACCATTCGCTGAGGGTGGCGGTCTGCGGATCGGTCGGCACCGCGAACGGCACCTGGGTGATCACCACCGTGGTGCAGGCTTCGCCCGGCAGGTCGAGGCCTTCGCCGAACGAGTTCAGCCCGAACAGCACCGAGCCCTCGCCCGCCGCGACACGGCGCAGGTGCTCGTCGATCAGCCGGGTCTTGGACATCTCGCCCTGTACCAGTACCTGCTTGCGGCGCGCGGCCGACATCAGGCCGGCCACCTTCTCCATCTTCCAGCGCGAGGTGAACAGCACCATCGAGCCCTTGGCCCAGTCCAGTTCGGTGTCCAGGTAGCGCGCCACTTCGCGCGGGTGGCCTTCGCGGTCGTCCGGGGTAACCGGGAACTTCGGCACGATCAGCTCGGCCTGGTTGGGCAGGTCGAACGGCGACGACAGCGAGACCATCTCGGCCTCTTCGGGAATGCCGTTGTCGATCGCCAGCGACTGGAAGTCACCGCCGCCGGTCAGCGTCGCCGAGGTCATCACCACCGAATCCACTTCATCCCACAGCAGCTTGCGCAGCACGTGCGCGGCCGATACCGGCGAGCCGTGCAGCACCAGGTCGCCGTCGCGGGTGGCGGTGACCCAGCGCGCCATCGGCGGCGCACCGTCCTTGTCTTCGCGACGCCAGGCCTGCCACAGGTTGTACTGCTGCTCGATCATCTCCAGCGCCATGCCCAGGTTGCGCTGCAGGCGCTCGCGCGCGGCATCGTCCGGCTTGCCCTTGGCCACCTGCGCGGTGGCGGCATGCGCCCAGTTGTAGAGGCTGCGGGTATCGTCGGCCAGTGCTTCGATCGGCTCGCGCCAGGCCTCGGGCAGCCGCCCGTTGGCCGCGCGCCACATCGGTTCCTCGTCGGCCGGCGCCGGCATCCACACCCGTTCGATGTGGTCGCGGAACGCGCGCAGCTGCTTGGCCACGTTGCTGGCCACCTCGATCGCCTCGTTCGGCAACAGGTTGCCAAGGCGGTCCTTGTCGACCGCGCGGTAGGCACCGGCGATCAGGATCTGCAGACGACCGGTGCGCTTGGCCATCTCGTCCAGCGCGAGGCTGGCCGCGCCCTGGTCGATCGCCACGTTGCCGATATGGTGGCCTTCGTCCAGCACCAGCAGCATGTCCGACGGCGGCGCGATCAATGGCTGCCCGTTGTCGCTGTCACCGATCGACAGTGCCGACAGCAGCAGCGCGTGGTTGGTGACCACGATCTGTGCGTCGCGCACCGTATTGCGCGAACGCAGCACCGCGCACTGCGCCGAATAGGCACAACGGCGCCCGGCGCAGCCCGAAGCCGGCGTGGTGATGCGGCTGCGCAGGCCGGGGCTGATGGTCTCCGGCGCGTTGTCGATGTCGCCATCCCAGCTGCCGCCGGTGAAGGCGTCGGTCAGGCGCTTGGCGATGTCCATCTCGATCGGCGCCAGCGGCCGGTCGAACAGCGGCGCGTCGTCCTCGAACATGCCGCCCTGCGAGCCCTCGCCCTGCGCTTCGGCGGCGTTGCGCGTGCACAGGTAGCGGGTACGGCCCTTGGCCAGCGCCACGGTCGCTTCCAGGCCGGTGGCCTTGAGGAAATTCGGGATATCGCGCTCGACCAGCTGCGACTGCAGCGCCACGGTGCCGGTGCTGATCACCAGCTTCTTCCTGCTGGCCAGCGCGATCGGCACGCCCGCGGTGAGGTAGCCCAGGCTCTTGCCGACGCCGGTGGGCGCCTCGACCACGCCCACGCCACCACTTTTCGACAGCGCGCGCGACACCACGCCGATCATCTGGCTCTGCGAGCGGCGGGTGGAGAAGCCGGGGGTATTGGCCTGCAGCGTCGTGTACGCCTTGCGGATCGCGTCCTTCAAGGCGTCATCGAGCATGCGCGGAGCGGCGACGGTTTCGGTCACGCCGGGAATTACCGTGGCTGGATCAGGCCGGGCATTGTCGCATGGCCGGCCACCTCCGCCGCCGCCGGCTGCCTGAACGGGGCAGCGGCGACGCCCGGTGGCTGGATGAACACACCGGACAGGACAGGTGACGGCCCGAGGCCGTCACCTGCGCGTCAGTGCGCTGCGTTGCCGCGCAATCGCAGCAGGCGCACCAGCGCCCACACCACCAGCACCACACCGATGGCCTCGACCATCGCCAGCGCGAAATGCAGCACGCCGAGGATGGCGCTCAGGCTCGACACGGCGCTGAAATCACCGCTGCGGACCATCCACATCGGCAGGATGCCCGCCGCCATGCCGCCGAGGCTGGCCAACAGCAACAGCAGCAGGCCGACCAGGGCACCGGTGCGGGTGGCATCGCGCGGTGCGCCGACCACCCAGACCAGGCCCACGCACAATGCGATCAGCACGGGCAGGCGCACGCCCACCATGGTCAGCACCGTGACCAGCAGGGTTGTGCTGTCCATCGATCAGTCCTCGCCGGCCAGCACGGCCGAGCCCTGGCGCAGCGACTGGTAGACCTCGTCGGTCTGCGGGCGCACACCGTGCCACTGCAGGAAACTCTCGGCCGCCTGCTCGACCAGCATGCCCAGGCCATCGACGGTGTTGCGGCACTCCGCTGCACGCGCCCAGGCCAGGAAGGCGATCGCCGCCTCGCCGTAGTTGAGGTCGACGGCGGTGGTCATCGAGTTGACCAGCGACAGCGGCAGCTTGAACTCGACGTCACGGTCGCGGCCAGCCGAGGTGGCGTTGACGATCAGCTCGAAGTCGCCCAGATCACGCAGGTCTTCCCAATAGCGGCTGATCGCGCGGCCCGGCTCACCCATCGCATCGATCAGTTCATCGGCGCGTTCCGGCGTGCGGTTGACCACCACCAGCTCGGTGATGCCGGCATCAAGCAGTGCCGGCGCGACGCTGCGCGCCGAACCACCGGCACCGATCAGCAGCATGCGGCGGCCGCGCAGGTCCAGGCCATGGCGATCGGTCAGGTCACGCACCAGGCCGATGCCGTCGGTGGTGTCACCGTGCCAGCGGTCGCCCTTGCGCAGCAGCGTGTTGACCGACCCGGCGCGGCGCGCGCGTGCGGTCAGCGTGGTGCATGCCGAGAAGGCGGTTTCCTTGTGCGGCAGGGTGACGTTGGCGCCGACGCCGCCCTCGGCGGCGAACGCCTCCAGGCCGGCCAGGAACGCATCCGGGGCCAGGTCGATCGCGCGGTAATCCACCGCGATGCCTTCCTGGCGACCGAACGTCGCGTGGATCTGCGGCGACTTCGAGTGGGCAACGGGGTGTCCGAAGACGGCGTAACGGTCGGTCATGGAATCCTCAAGCTGGCTAGACTGGTGCTCTTTCGTGCACGGACCCGGATGATGCGCATCACCCCGCCCCTGCTGGTGCTTGCCGCCAGTCTACTCTCTGCCCCCGTGGCGATGGCGTTGAACGAGTACGGCATCGAAGGCATGGGCGTGGTCTCGACCCGCGCCGACGAGGGCCGCGCCACGATCAGCGCCGACGGCCAGCGCATCGTGTTCGCGCGTCGTGGTGAGGCCGGCTGGGACCTGTGGGAAGCGCGCCTGGTCGAGGGCCGCTGGCAGCAGGCGCAGGCCCTGGCGCTGGGCGTGGCTGGCGAGGCCCGTGATCCCTACTTCAGCCGTGACGGCCACTGGTTGCTGTTCGCCGCCGGCCGCGAAGGCGCGCTGGCGCTGTACCGGGCCGCGGTGGAAGCCGATGGTCGGGTGGGCAAGGCGCAGCCCCTGGCGGGGGACGGCGGTCGCCGGGAAGAGCGCGGGCCGGCCCTGAGCGCGGATGGCAGGCAGCTGTTGTTTGCCCGCCAGCAGGGCCGTGGCGCCGGCTGGGACCTGTTCGTGGCGACGCTGGATGCGCAGGGCCTGCGTGGCCCGGCCAGCGCACTGAGCGCGTTGAACAGCGCCGACGACGAGACCGACGGTGACTGGCTGGGCAACGACGGCGCAGTGGTGTTCAGCCGTGGCAGCGGCGAGGCCGCGCAGGTGTGGAGCAGCGGCTGTGCGTGGAGTGGCGTGGCGCTGCAGCCGCTGGGGCTGTCGTTCAACCAGACCGGCGGCTGGACCGGCGCGCCGGTGATCGACAACGCCAAGCCGGGCGAGATGATGGTGGCCAGCAGCGCGGCCAAGGCACCGCGTGCCGGGGGCGTGGACGTGTACCGGTTGGCCGTGCCGAAGGTGGCGGCGGTTGCGGGGTGCGTGCGGTAGATCCACGCCATGCGTGGATGGTGCCCGCGAAGGGGTCAGAGCCCTTTCCTGCGGAAAGGGATCCGACCCCGGGCATTGGACCCCGGGCATTGCCCCGTCAGCGCGAAAGCACCTTGGCACGCTGCTGCTCGTACTCCATCTCGCTCAGCTGGCCGTTGTCCTTGCGCTGGTTCAGCGCGGCCAGCTCGGCCTGCACGCTGTCCGGCAGGGCCTGCTCACGGGCCACGTGGCGGGCGGCCGAGAGCTGCTCCGGCGGGCGCTTGCCGGCCCGCCAGGCGGCGATGAAGACACCGACGATGATGGCGCCGAACACCAGCGTACCGATGCCCCAGATCAACCATTGCACCCATCCCAGTTCGGGTCCCATCGCGCATTCCTCCGTCTATCGAGGCGCTATTGTCAGCGCTCGCGCAGCCATCGCGCCACCTGCGGCGCGAAATAGGTCAGCACGCCATCGGCGCCAGCCCGCTTGAAGCCCAGCAGCGACTCCAGCACGCAGGCGCGCTCGTCCAGCCAGCCGTTGGCGAAGGCGGCCTTCATCATCGCGTACTCGCCACTCACCTGATAGGCGAAGGTCGGCACGCCGAAGGTTTCCTTCACCCGGCGCACCAGGTCCAGGTAGGGCATGCCCGGCTTGACCATCACCATGTCGGCACCCTCTTCCAGGTCCAGCGCGATCTCGCGCAGGGCCTCGTCGCCGTTGGCCGGGTCCATCTGGTAGGTCTTCTTGTCGGCCTTGCCGAGGCTGGCGGCACTGCCCACGGCGTCACGGAACGGGCCATAGAACGCCGAGGCGTACTTGGCCGAGTAGGCCATGATGCGCACGTTGATGTGGTTGTCGGCATCCAGCGCACGACGGATGGCGCCAATGCGGCCGTCCATCATGTCCGACGGCGAGACGATGTCCGCGCCGGCCTCGGCATGCGACACCGACTGCTTGACCAGCGCGTCGACGGTGATGTCGTTCAGCACATAGCCCTTGTCATCGATGATGCCGTCCTGGCCATGGGTGGTGTACGGGTCCAGCGCCACGTCGGTCATCACCCCCAGCTCCGGGAAGCGCGACTTCAGTGCACGGATCGCCCGCTGCGCCAGGCCGTCTTCGGACCACGCCGCCGACGCGTCCAGCGACTTCAGCGACGGGTCGATCACCGGGAACAGGTCGATCACCGGAATGCCCAGTTCCAGTGCCTCTTCGGCCACCTTCAGCAGCTCTTCGATCGACAGCCGCTCCACGCCCGGCATCGACGGCACCGCGGTGCGGCCGGCCTGTTCGTGCACGAACACCGGGTAGATCAGGTCGTCGGTGGTCAGCGTGTTCTCGCGCATCAGGCGGCGTGAGAACTCGTCGTGGCGCATGCGGCGCGGGCGGTACAGCGGGTGGGACATGGCAGGCTCCGAGGAGTGGCTATTGCAACAGGTAGCCCTGCGGCAGCAGGGGTTCGGGCAACGGGCGTTCGCCGAGCGCGTCGAGCTGGTCGATCTCGATCGTGCGCACCAGCGCGTCCAGCGGCAGGTCGTTCGGTTCCAGGCCGAACGGGTCTTCCATTTCTTCGCCCAGCTGGTCCAGGCCGAAGAAGGCATAGGCCAGCACCGCCGACAGCACCGGCGTGCCCCAGCCCAGCGAACTGGCCAGGCCGAACGGCAGCAGCACGCAGAACATCCACGCGCAGCGGTGCAGCAGCAGGGTGTAGGCGAACGGCAACGGCGTGGTGAGGATGCGCTCGCAACCGGCCTGGATCGACGACATCGCGTGCAGGCGCTCTTCAAGCTGGGTATAGAGGATGGGGTCGAGCTGGCCGGCACGCAGCGCCTGCGCCAGTTCGGCCGCGATCATCGCCAGCAGTGCATCGGGCACGTTCTCGCGCTGGCCCAGCTGTTCGCGCTGCCGCTTGTCCAGCCACGGCAGTGCCGCCAGGGCGACGATGCGGCCGCGCAGTCGCGCCGCCAACGCATGGGCGAACGCAGTGGTGAGGTAGGCAACGCGACGACGACGGCCCGCGTCGTCGGCCAGCAGCAGGTTGACCTGGCGCGCCAGCGAACGCGATTCGTAGACCAGCTGGCCCCACAGCTTTCGGCCTTCCCACCAGCGGTCGTAGCAGGCGCTGTTGCGGAAGCTGAGGAAGATCGACAGCACCAGGCCAAGCAGGGTGAACGGCGTGACCGAAACGCGTTCGATGCCGGTCGGCGGCGCCAGTTCCACCACCGCGGCCACGGCGATGGACAGGATCAGGATGGCCAGCACCTTCGGCGCGATCGCTTTGACGATCGAGCCGCGCAGGATGTACAGCAGTTGCCAGCCGTGGGGACGGGGTCGGATGATCATGGGCAGCCGCGCGGGGCGCGGATTCACAGGCACGCGGGGGGCTCGCGCAGCCATTCATTGTACGCCCCCGCCCGGCCATCGGCCGTGTGCCTGCGACGCCCTGTCGCACCCGGGACCGGGCTCAGACCACGCCGCCGCCCAGGCCAAGACGGAGGATGCCGACCACCACCACGATGCCGTTCAGGACCAGCCCGGCCCAGGCCCGGCCACGCTTGCTCGGATGGGTGAACAGGATGCCCAGCGCGGCGATCACCGCGCCGACCGCGGCGAACGGGATCAGGAACCAGTTGCCCCAGCCCAGCAGCGGAATCAACGCGAGGATCATCCACAACAGCGCCAATACGCCCCACAACAGACTGATCACACCCATGCCGCTCTCCCGCAGTTGGTTCCTGGCCCCACCATAGACGTTCCCGCTGCCGCCGCCTACTGCCATTGGCGGGGCTGTCACCCGCACCGTGCTAGCGTGCTGCCGTGCGTGCCATGGCCCGGGTGTTGGCGCCGATTCAGAGTGGCCCGCCGATGATCGCAACCAGTCCTACAGGGGTCGTGCCATGAACATCCGTTGGGCCGCGTTGGCGGCCATCCTGCTGGTCGCCGCCGGCTGTGCCAGCACCTCCAAGGTGATGCTGGGCCGCGCCCGCGCACCGATCGATCCGGCGCTGGTGCAGATCTATTCGACGCCACCGGCCGGCTCCCAGGAAATCGCCCAGCTGGAATCGGCCTCCGCCGTCGGCTTCGGCACCCAGGGCCAGACCGATGCCGCCGTGGCCCGCCTGAAGCGCGAGGCCGCCGCGCTCGGCGCCAATGGCGTGGTACTGATGGGCGTGGGCAGCAGCGGTTCGCCGGTAGGCATGTCGGTAGGCGCCGGCACGTTCGGCTCGCATGTCGGTGGCGGCGTCGGCATCGGGATTCCGACCACGCAGAAGCGCGCCGCCGGTGTCGCGATCTGGGTGCCGAACCCGGCACCGCCGGCGCGGTTGCCGACACAGGTGATCACGCCGCAACCGCAGCGGTGACCGTCCCGGGTCACCGCCGGTAGTGCCGGCCGCTGGCCGGCAATCTCATGAACCTGTCCAACGCCCAGAGAATGCCGGCCAGCGGCCGGCACTACCCGCTGATGCTCAGCGCTTGTACTTCGGCACGAACACCTTGTTCACTGCGTCAGCCAGCTGGTCCGGCGGCAGCAGGCCCTGGTCGAGCAGGAAGTTGTTGAACACCAGGCGGTCGAACTTCGCGCCCAGCGCCAGCTCGGTCTGCATGCGCAGTTCCAGGATGCGGGTGTAGCCGTAGAAGTAGCTGCCGGCCTGGCCCGGCATGCGCACCATGTAGCGGTCCAGTTCCTGGGTGGCCATCGCCTTGGACAGGCCGACCTGCTCCATCAGCACGCGCTCGCCGTTGGCACGGTCGGTCAGGCCGAGATTGAGCATCGGGTCGAGCATCGCGCGCGCCGCGCGCAGCAGGCGGAACTGCAGGGCGATCATCTGCCCGTCCAGCGGCTCGTACGGCACCATCTCGGCTTCGGCATACAGCGCCCAGCCTTCCACGTTCACCGAATTGAACGCGAACATGGTGCGCGCCAGCGACACGCCGCGCTCGACCATGGCGGTGAACTGCAGCTCGTGCCCCGGGCGGCCTTCGTGCGCGCTCAGCGTCCACGCTGCCGCACCGAAGTTGAAGTCGTCGTACTGCGCGCCCGGGCCAGCGGCCGGGTTGCCCAGCGGCAGCACGAAGGTGCCCTGCTGCCCGGTGTTGTTCACCAGCGGCGCCGGCAGGAAGTGCGGCGCCGGGCTCGCAGCACTCTCGGCGGCCGAACCCAGGCGCATCTGCATGGCGCGCTTGGGCACGTCGACGATGGCGTGTTCGCGGATCAGCGGATCGATCGCATCGATCACCTTGCGGTAGTGGCCTTCCAGATGGTCGTCGGCGATCTTGTCGGCCTTCAGCGCACGGATCACCGCCACCGGGTCGCTCGGGTCGGCCACCTTCAGGCCCTTGTCCTTCACCACCAGCGGTGCCAGCTGCTGCATCGCCGAGCGGGTTTCCATGAACTCCAGCTGCGCACGCTGCATCAGCAGCTTCGGATCGATGTCGATGCCGACCTGCTTGAGCTGGTAGGCATACAGCGGCGCCGGCAGGCGTGCATCGGTACGTGCCTTCGGCAGCACCTCCTTGCGGGTCCAGGCGGCGTAGTCCTTCATCTGCCCGGCCAGGGTCTTCATCGCCTCATCGGCGCCGGCGATCTGGTACTTCTTCAGCAGCGACTCGATGCCGGTGACGTAGGTCTCGACGTTGTCCAGCGACTGCTGCACTTCAATCTTCGTCGGCTGCAGCAGGCTGCTGTCCTTCAGCCGTTCCTCGTAGCGCTGGCGCGCCAGCGTGGTGAAGGCGGTACCGCCCGGCTGCAGGCCGGCATAGGCCTTGAGGCGGTCGAGCGCCTTGGCCCGGCGTTCGGCCGGCACCTGGTCGGACAGCAGCAGGTTGAGGCCGCTGAACACCGTCTGCGGGGCGTCGCTCCACGGCAGCAGGTACTTCTCGTTGAGCTCGCTGCCTTCGATGTTCTGGTTGGCGGCATGGATCATGATCTCCAGGTCCTGGCGGACGTTGGGATCCTTTTCGGTGGCCAGCTTCGCCTTCAGTTCGTCGCGGGCCTTGGCCATGGCAGCGCGGTAGCGCTTGCCGTTGTCCGGGCCGAGGTCGGCCACCTTGTCGTCATAGCCAGGAACGCCGAAGAAGCCGGTTTCCTCCGGCTGGAACGGGCCCTGGGCATCGAGCAGGATCTGCGCCAGCGCATTGCTGCGGGCGACCCAGGCCGGGCTGGCGGGAGTCGCGGCCTTGGCAGCGGGTGCCGCCAGCGCCGGCGGTGCGGACAGCAACGGGGCGGCGCTCAGGGCCAGGGCAACGGCCAATGCAATCGGCTTCATGGTGCACTCCAGGACAGGGTTGCCCGCACCCTACGCGCTCACGGCGATGGCGACAATCGGCGGGAAGTCATGGCGGGCTGGTTGTGCGGCCGGGCTCCGCGGAAACCCGGCGGGGGTAGAGTCGACTGTCAGTCGACTATCGCGCGCAGCGCGGGGGTTTCGCTATCTGATCGAAGAGCAGTCGACTATCGCGCGCAGCGCGGGGGTTTCGCTATCTGATCGAAGAGCAGTCGACTAACAGTCGACTCTACCCAGTCGACTCTACCCAGTCGACGTCCCTCAGTCGCCTGCCTTCGGAGCTCACAACGCGGCGGTCAGCGGGCATTCGCCACGATCACGGCAGGCCTGCAGCTCGCACTCCTGCGCGGCCTCGTCGTCATCCAGCGCCGTCAGGTCGAAGGTCTGCTTGTCCTCGCCCAGCACGTACATCACCGGGTAGTCCCACACGTCATCGCGACGGGTGCCCTGCACGAACAACCGCCCATGCGCGTGCGGTCCTTCCAGGGCCACGGTCAGGCCGACATCACGCTGGCCGTTGATCGCAGTCTGCATGCTGCCCAGTGGCATCGATTCAATATGCAGCGGCTCGCCGAAGGCTTCCACCAGTTCGATGCTGCAGCCCGCGCGGCGCAACGCCTCGCGCATCGGCGGGCTCTCGCGTGCCGCCTCGCTCCAGCGCAGCACGCTCCAGGTCACCACGCCACCGGCCCCACCCAGCACCAGCACCACCGTCAACGGCATCGCCCAACGCCAGTGGCGGCACCACCAACCGGCGGATGCCGGGTCATGGGCGGGAATCGGCGGTGGCAGGGTCATCGGCGGGCTCCTTCCCGTTGCTGGATCAGGGTTTCAGGCAACGTCCCAGGAAGGCTTCGGCCACACGGTAGCGATGCAGCGCATCGGCGCCGGACAGGCCGTGCTTGGCACCCGGGTAGGTCATCAGTTCGAACGGCTGTGCACGCTTCTGCAACGCGCTCATCAGGCTGGTCGAATTGGTGAACAGCACGTTGTCGTCGGCCATGCCGTGGATCAGCAGCAGCGGCGAGCGCAGGCCGTCGATATGGGTCAGCACGCGCGCTTCGCGGTAACCCGCTTCATTGCGCGCCGGCAGATCCATGTAGCGTTCGGTGTAGTGGCTGTCGTACAGGCCCCAGTCGGTGACCGGCGCACCGGCCACGCCACAGGCGTACTGGTTCGAGGCCTTGGCCAGCAGCATCAGGGTCATGTAGCCACCGTTGGACCAGCCCTGCACGCCGATGCGCGCCGGGTCCACCCACGGTTGCTGCTTCAGCCAGGTCACGCCACGCAGCTGGTCGGTCACTTCCACTGTGCCCTGCTTGCCATACAACGCGCCACCAAAGTCACGGCCACGGCGCGGGGTGCCACGGTTGTCCAGCGAGAACACCACGTAGCCCTGCTGGGCCAGGTACTGGTTGAACAGGTGGTCACCACGGCCGGGCCAGCTGTCGGTGACGGTCTGGCTGGCCGGGCCGCCATACACGTACACCGCCACCGGGTAGCGCTTGGACGGATCGAAGCCGGCCGGCTTGATGATGCTGTAGTTGAGCGGGGTCTTGCCGTCGGCAGCGGTGAGCGTGCCGAACTCGATCGGGCGCTGCGCATCGCGGTAACGCGCGTACGGATGCTTGGGATCGGCCAGATCGTTCTCGAGCAGGGTGGCGATCTTCTCGCCATTGGCGCGGAACAGTTCGATCTGCGGCGGCGTGCTGCTGTTGGACCAGCTGTCGACATAGACGCTGGCATTGCGGGCGAAGCTGGCACTGTGCATGCCCGGTGCCTTGGACAGGCGCTGCGGCTCACCACCCTGCAGCGACACCGAGTAGATCTGGCTTTCGCGCGAGGTTTCGATGCCGGCGCGGAAGTAGGCCTTGCCGGCCTTTTCATCGACCGCCAGCAGTTCGTCCACCGGCCAGTTGCCGTGGGTCAGCGCGGTGGCCTTGCCCTTGCTGTCGATGCGGTACAGGTGCTGGAAGCCGGTGCGCTCGGACGACCACAGCACGCTGCCGTCATCCAGGAAACGCAGGCTGTTGTGCAGCGGCACCCAGGTCGGGCTGGTTTCGTGGGCGAGCACGCGCTGGCGGTTGGAGTCGAGTGCAACTTCCACCAGGTCCAGCTGCTTCTGGTCACGCGACTGGCGCTGGAAGCTCAGGTGCTGCGCATCGCGCCAATCGACGCGGGCCAGGTAGATATCCTGTTCCTTGCCAAGATCGACCCAGCGCGGCTGCGCATCGGCAGCCGGTGCGATCACGCCCAGCTGCACGCGCACGTTGGCGTCGCCGGCGGCCGGGTAGCGCTGCTCGATCACATCGGTGCGGTCGGCGTAGACCTCGTAGCGCTTCTGCACCGGCACCGGCGATTCGTCGATGCGGGCAAAGGCGATCGCCGAATCATCCGGCGCCCACCAGTAACCGGTGTGGCGGTCCATTTCCTCGTCGGCAACGAACTCGGCCACGCCGTTGCCGATGGTGGTGCTGCCGTCCCGGGTCAGCTGCAGCTGCTTGCCGCTGGCCAGGTCGATCACCCACAGGTTGCGACCGCGGATGAAGCTGACGAAGCCGCCCTTGGGCGACAGCTTGGCGTCGGTGGCGAAGCCTTCGCCGTGGGTCAGCTGGCGCACCGCGGCCTGGCCCTGCTGCTGGAGGTCGTACAGGTACAGTTCGCCGCCCAGCGGGAACAGCAGGCGCTGCGCGTCCGGCGACCACTGGTAATCGACGATGCCGGTCATCGCAGCGATGCGCTGGCGCTCGCGGCGGGCCTTTTCCTCATCGCTGAGGGTTTCGGTGCCGGGCAGCACCACCTTGGAATCGACCAGCAGCCGGGTCTGGCCACTGCCGATGTCGTAGGTCCACAGGTCCAGCTGGTTGCGGTCGCTGTCCTTGCCGCGCAGGAAGCTGACCTGCGAACCGTCCGGCGCCACCTTGGGCTTCATCAGGGTCGGGCCGGACAGCGGCAACGGGCCGGTGATGGCTTCCAGGGTCAGCTTTTCAGCGTGGGCGGCGGTTGTGGTGGCGAGCATGAGGGCAAGCGAAGCGAACAGGTGGCGCATGGAGGATCCCGGCAAACGGCAGGTCCGTCCCGGCAATGGACGCGGGGCGGTTGTCCCCCATCCTAACCAAGCCCGTGCGGGAAGGCAGCATGACCTTCTGCCCATGCCGCGGTGCTGGGGTCAGCGCTGGCCGAACAGGTGCTTGCGCTCCTCGTCGCTGAGCGGCTTGCCGGCGTTGGGGTTCACCTGCTGGCGCAGGGCATAGGCACGCTGGGTGGCCGGGCGTGCGGCAATGGCTTCATGCCAGCGCTTGAGGTTCGGGAACGCGGTGAAATCCACCGGCAGCTTGTCGTAGGCGCCGATCCACGGGTAGCTGGCCATGTCGGCGATGGTGTACTCGTCGCCAGCCAGGAAAGCGTGCTGGGCCAGGCGCTTGTCCATCACTCCGTGCAGGCGGCGCACTTCGTTGTCATAGCGCTCGATGGCATACGGGATCTTCTCCGGTGCGTACACATTGAAGTGGCCCATCTGGCCGCTCATCGGGCCCAGGCCGGCCATCTGCCAGAACAGCCACTCCAGGGTGGTGACGCGGCCGCGCGGGTCGCTGGGCAGGAACCGGCCGGTCTTTTCAGCCAGGTACAGCAGGATCGCGCCGGATTCGAACACGCTCTGGGGAGCACCGCCATCGGCCGGGGCATGGTCGACGATGGCCGGCATCTTGTTGTTCGGCGAGATCGCGAGGAATTCCGGCTTGAACTGGTCGCCCGAGCCGATGTTGACCGGGTGGATGCGGTACTCCAGTCCGGCTTCTTCCAGCAGCAGGGTCACTTTGTGGCCGTTCGGGGTGGGCCAGTAATACAGGTCGATCATGGCGGCGGCTCGGGGTGCGGAAAGGAACCTGAAGTCTAGTGCGTGAGTTGGGTTGGCACCGTCACGGCAGGCCGGTAACCTCGCCTCTCCCCCGCAACGCAGCATCCTCCGCATGAGTGCAAACCGCCCGCCGCTCTCCCCGCTGTCCACGCTGATCTTCGCCTCGCGCTGGCTGCAGCTGCCGCTGTACCTGGGCCTGATCGTGGCGCAGTGCGTCTATGTGTTCCTGTTCGGCAAGGAACTGTGGCACCTGATCTCGCATTCGGCCACCATGGGCGAACAGCAGATCATGCTGATCGTGCTGGGCCTGATCGACGTGGTGATGATCTCCAACCTGCTGGTGATGGTGATCGTCGGCGGCTACGAGACCTTCGTCTCGCGCCTGCGCCTGGAAGGCCACCCGGACCAGCCGGAGTGGCTGAGCCACGTCAACGCCAGCGTGCTGAAGGTGAAGCTGGCGATGGCGATCATCGGCATCTCCTCGATCCACCTGCTGAAGACCTTCATCGCCAGTGGTGCACTGAACGGCATCCCGCTGTGCCCGCCGGAACGAATGGCATCGGCCGCAGCCAACATCGGCGAGCAGACCTGCTCGACCTTCACTCCGGATGGCGTGCTGTGGCAGACCATCATCCACTGCGTGTTCATCCTGTCGGCGATCGGCATCGCCTGGACCGACAAGCTGATGTCCAACAGCCACAGCAAGTCGCACGACAAGGCGCACGAACACTGATCTCGTCGCCGGCGGCGGCATGACCGCCGCTGCGCGTCCCGGCCACCGCCCCTTGCGCGCGGCGGTGGCCGGGATGCTAGATTGCACCCTCGCCGTTGCCGGCGGTGGCGTCGGGAAACGTCATCGTTCCGTGCCCGGACCGCAGGTCCCGGCCATGCATATCAATGATTTACGTCACGTCGTCTTCTAGAGGGGAGCAGGATGTCGCACGTCTCAACGATCACCGCCGCGCGCCGGTGGCTGCCGGTTGCCCTGGCACTGGCACTGGCCGCCTGCTCGGGCAAGGAAGAATCCGCAGCGCCCGCTGCCGCCACGGCGCCTGCCGCTGCTGCACCCGCCGCACCGGCGGTCGCTGCCAAGGTGCAGTCGATGGGCACCGAGCAGCTGCGCGAGTCGGCCAGCCAGGCGCTGCGCGAGAACCGCATGTACGCGCCGGCCGGCGACAACGCCATCGAGTACTACCTTGCCCTGCGTGACAAGACCCCGGACGACGCCTCGGTGAAGAGCGCGCTGACCGACCTGCTGCCCTACACCCTGATCGCTGCCGAGCAGCACCTGGGCCGCGAGGACTACACCGAAGCACAGCGCCTGGTGGCGTTGATCGAGAAGGTGGATGCCTCCGCGCCGGCGCTGCCGCGCCTGAAGGACGGGCTGGCCAAGGGCGTGCAGAACGCGGCCAAGCGCACCGAAGCCGAAGCCGAGAAGGCCAAGAAGGACGCCGAGGACCGCAGCAAGCAGCAGACCGAGCAGCAGCGCCTGACCGAGCAGCGCGCCAAGGAAGCCGACGCCGCCAGGCAGATTGCCGCGCAGCAGGATGCCGCGCGCCGCGACAACGAGCGCCAGGAGGCCGAGCGCCAGGCCGCCGCCCGTCGTGAGGCCGAGCAGAAGCAGCAGCAGGCTGCCGCCCAGCAGGCCAGCGCCGCACGCCAGGCCGCCGCACCTGCAGCGCCCACCCTGCGCCCGGTCAGCACACCGGCGCCGCGCTATCCGGGCGAAGCCCTGCGCTCGGGAACCTCGGGCGAAGTGCTGGTGGAGATCACCGTCGGCACCGACGGCTCGGTGGTGAACGCTCGCGTGCTGCGCGCGACGCCGGGACGCGTGTTCGACCGTGAGGCCCTGAACGCCGTGAAGCGCTGGCGCTTCGAGCCGGTCAGCGCGCCGGTGACCACCCGCCGTACGCTGGTGTTCGCGCCGGGCAACAACTGAACGAAAAAGGGGACGGAGGGGATTAAGTCGTTTCTGCCCCTGCAATGACGCCAAGGCCCGGCATGTCCGGGCCTTGGTCGTTTCAGGCCGCTCCATCGATCAGGCGTTGCAGGGCCGGATCGTGCGCCATCAGCACCTGGAACAGGCCCAGCGCATGCAGGCCCGGCAGCAGCGCGCGCAGGTCGGCTTCGGCAGTGGCGCGGGCGGCATCATCGCTGGCGGGATCCTGCCAGTCACGGACGCTGGCCAGGAAGGCACCGACGCTGCCCTTGCGCACGGTCACGCCGTTCACCTGCACGTCGTTCTGATGGTCGGGGAGGATGTCGTGTGGCTGCATGGATGAGACTCCGTTGGGATCGGAAGCCAGTGTGGCGCCCCGCAGCCGGCGTATCTGCCGTATAACTGCCAATTGATATGGCAGATCAGACATTCACCGCGTTGATCGATCCCACCCTGGCGGACGCCGGCGGTGATCCTGCGGTGCTGTCGTCGCAACTGCGCGCAACTGGACGACGCCGCACAGCACGCCACCGGCATGTGCGCGGCCAGCTGCTGGGTGTCCACCACGGCATGCTGCGCATCGAAGCCGGGGATCTGCAGTGGCTGCTTCCGGCCGGGCACGTCGCATGGATACCACCCTCGCTGCCCCACGCACTGGTGGAGGCAGAGGATTTCGATGGCTGGAGCCTGTACTTCAGCGCTTCGGCCTGCATGGAACTGCCAGCGACACCACGCATTTTCCAGCCCAGTACGCTGCTGCAGGCCGCGACGGCTCGTGCACTGCAGTGGCCCCATCGGGTGCTGGATGCTGCGCAGGAGCGCCTGGCCGGCGTGATTGCCGATGAGATCAGCGCCAGCACGCCGCTGCCGCTTGCCCTGCCGCAACCGCGCGACCGACGCCTGCGCCGTATCGCCGCCGCCCTGGCGCGCGCCCCGCACGACAACCGCAGCATCGACGACTGGGCCGCCAGCAGCGGTCTGTCCAGCCGCAGCCTCGCCCGCCACTGGCTGGCCGAAACCGGCATGACGCTGGGCCAATGGCGGCAACGACTGCGCGTGCTGCTGGCGCTGCCACGACTGCTGTCCGGCGAACCGGTGATCAGTGTCGCGCTGTCCATGGGCTACGACACACCCAGCGCCTTCATCGCCGTGTTCAAGCGCGAGATGGGGGTGACGCCTGCGCGCTACGGAAAAGGGGACGGAGGGGATTAAGTCGTTTCTGCCCCACCCTACACACGCTGACGGCTTCGCCTGATGTCTTCCACGGTGGTGGTAGCTGCACGCTGGAGACCCTCTTAAGACCAGAGTGCCCATGCCTCGACAAGCGCGCCTGATGCTGGCAGGCCAGCCTTATCACGTAACCCAGCGCGGTGTGAACAAGGGGGCCATCTTCGTTGACGACATCGACCGTCAGCTCTTCCTTCGTCTGTTGCACGGCGCCTTCATGAAGCATCGCGTCGCGCTGCACGCGTACGTACTGATGGACAATCACATCCATCTGTTGGCGACACCCTCCACCCACCAGGGCTTGGCAGACGCCATGCGCATGCAGGGAAACAATTACGTGCAGGCATTCAACCAGCGCCATGAACGCAGCGGCCCGCTCTGGCAGGGGCGTTTTCATTCATCGATGGTCGACAGCGATGCCTACCTTCTCAGCGTATACCGCTACATTGAACGCAATCCCGTTCGCGCCGGAATTGTCGTTTCCGCCGAAGACCATCCATGGTCCAGCGTGCACGGGAACCTGCAGCGCCGCGATGATCCATTGCTGACACCGCATCCTGCATTCCAGTCACTGGCGCCAACCCAACACCGCAGGGCAACGCTGTATGCGGAGTTCCTCAACGACGCAAATGCCTCTGCAGACGTGCCAGTGATCCGCGCCCACAGCGCAAGACAGCGGCCTCTGGGAAACACCGCATTCCTGCGGATGGTGGAAGAAACGCTGGGGCGTTCCGTGGAACTGCGCAGGCCGGGGCGGCCTCGAAAGAAGGGGACAGGAGAGGCAGAAACGACTTAATCCCCTCCGTCCCTTTTTTTGCGGTCAGCCGGAGATGGCCAGGCGCTCGTTGTGGTAACGGCGAACGGCGGCGAACCACAGCACCGCGGCCAGGCCGAGGCTGGCGCCGAGGTAGATCGCCCACACCGAGGCGGTGATGGTCTCGTGGCGGATCACTTTCAGCAGCATCTGGTTCTGCGACAGGAACGGCACCGCGTACTGCCACGGCTGGCTCTTCACCGGGTAGGCGATCAGCGCATAGCCGGGCAGCATCGGCAGCAGCATCAGCCAGGTCATGTGGCTCTGCGCTTCCTTCATGCTCTTGGCGGCGGCGGCCAGGAAGGTCAGCAGCGAGGTGCCGATCAGCAGCATCGGCAGCATCACCAGCAGCATCTGCACCATCGCCATGATGTTCATGTTGAGCTGGCGGCCGATGTTGCCGGGGGCGATCTGCGCGCTCACCTTGAACGCGGCCAGGGTCAACAGCAGCGAAGCAAAGCCGACCATGCAGGCGGCGGCGATCTTGCCGCTGACAATAGCGCTGCGCGACCCCGGCGTGGCCAGCAGCGGCTCCAGCGACTGCCGCTCCCGCTCGCCGGCGGTGGTGTCCATCACCAGGTAGGCGCCGCCGAGGAACGAGGTGAGGGTCAGCAGGATCGGCAGCAACGCCGACAGCATCAGGCCACGCTTGGCTTCGGCGCTGGCCATGTCCTGGCTGGCCACGTCCAGCGGCCGTGCGACCTGGGCGTCGATGCCCCGCGCCATCAGCCGCAGCGCACCCACCTGCCCGTTGTAGGTGGCCAACGCCGCCTGCAGGCGCGCAGTGGGCACTTCGGCGGCACGCCGCGTACTGTCGCGGATCACCTCCACCAGCGCCGGCTTGCCATCGGCCCAGTCCCTGCCGAAGTCCGGGCTGATGCGCAGCGCCACGTCGATGTCCTGCGAGCGGATGGCCTCGGCCAGGTCCTTCGGCGCAGCAGCAGCATTCAGGCCCTGGGCAGCCAGGAAGCGCACCAGGTTCGGCGCGTGTTCGGCGCCGATGGTGGGAATCTGCAGCGGCTGCTCGATCTGCGTGCGCACGCGGCTTTCGGACAGCTTGCCCATGCCCAGGATCAGCAGCGGGTACAGCAGCGGCCCGAACAGCAGGGTCAGCGCCAGCGTGCGGCGGTCGCGCGACAGGTCACGCAGCTCCTTGCGCATCACCGTCATCAGGGTCGACATCATGCTCATGCGTGCAGGCCCTCTTCGCTGCCGATCAGTTTCACGAACGCATCCTCCAGATTGGTTTCACCGGACTGCGCGCGCAGTTCATCGGCGCTGCCGGCGGCCATCACCGTGCCCTTGGCAATGATCACGATGTGGTCGCACAGCGCACCCACCTCCTGCATGATGTGGCTGGACAGGATCACGCAGCGGCCTTCTTCGCGCAGCCCCAGCAGGAACCGGCGCAGCGCGCGGGTGGTCATCACGTCCAGGCCGTTGGTGGGTTCGTCGAGGATGACGTTGCGCGGGTCGTGCACCAGCGCACGGGCGATGGCGGTCTTGGTGCGCTGGCCCTGCGAGAAGCCATCGGTCTGGCGATCAAGGATGTCGCCCATGTCCAGTGCATGCGACAGCACCTCGATGCGTTCGCGGATGTGCTGGGCCGAGAGGCCATGCAGTTCGCCGAAGTAGGCGATGTTCTCGCGCGCGGTCAGGCGCTTGTACACCCCACGCGCATCGGGCAGCACCCCCAGGTGGCGGCGTACCTCCACCGGGTTGCGCGCCGCATCGATGCCATCGACGTTGATACTGCCCTGGTCGGGCGTCATCAGCGTGTACAGCATGCGCATGGTGGTGGTCTTGCCGGCCCCGTTGGGGCCCAGCAGGCCGGTGATCTGGCCATCGGCAGCGCGGAAGCCGACGTTGGCCACCGCCTGGATACGGCCGGTGCGGGTATCGAAGGCCTTGTGCAGGTTGTCGGCGACGATCATGGGGCCCATCCGTTGAACGAAGTGAACGCCGGCACATAGCTCAGCGTATCCAGGCAGCTGGCATCGATCGCCTTGGCATTGGTGGTGTCGATGAACTGGCCGAGCAGGCGCGGCATGCAGCCGGCGTTGAGCGTGCCGTGACCCTGCCCGCGGGCAACCAGCGCTCGGCCGTTGGGCAGGCCCTTGAGCACCTGCTCGGCGTAACGCGGCGGGGTGACCGGGTCAAGTTCACCGGAGAGCAGCAACACCGGCAGATCGCCCTTCAGCGCTGCGGTGCTGGCGGCCGGCACCGGCTGGTGCGGCCATACCGGGCAGGCGGCGAAGAACGCGCGTGCTGCTTCGGCACCGAACAGCGCGTCATCGCTTTCAGGCCGAGCCTGGTAGCGCGGCGCATCTTCGCTGCAGATCACCGACCACTGCATGCCGCGGTTGATCTGGAAATCCATGCTGCGGGTGGCGCCACGCACCAGCGAGGCCAGCGGTGCGTAACGGCCCTGTGCGGCTTCATCCAGCACCAGCGGCAGCAGCGAGGAGTACTCGGGCACGTAGGAGAAGGCGAACGCCAGGCCAACCACGCTGTCCGGCGAAAGCACGTCCTGGCGCGGCGCGTTCGTACCGGGGTCGCGGTAATCGACCGTCACCGGCGTGCGGCGCAGGGTGTCGGCCACGCTGCGCAGCTGTTCACGGGTGTCCACCGGGAAGCGCTTGCTGCAGGCGGCATCCTTGCGGCACTGCGCCGACTGCAGGGTGATGGCGTTGTCGAAGGTCCTGGCGAACTCGCCGCCCACCACCAGGTCGTTGGGCACCACGCCATCGATCACGATGCTGCGCGTGTGCTGCGGGTAAGCCATGGCATAGCGCTGGGCCACGCGCGTGCCATAGGACCCCCCGACCAGATTGAGCTTTTCGGCACCCAGCGCCTGGCGCACGGCGTCCAGATCGGCAATGGCTTCGGTGGTGGTGTAGAAGCGCGGATCGGCACGGCCTTTCAGCGAGGCCAGGCACTGCGTGGCGAAGTCGCGCATCACCGCTTCGGTGGGCGCGGCGTCTTCGTCCAGCTGCAGTTCCTTGCCGTCGGCGCCCAGGCAGCTGAGCGGGTTGGAGCCGCCGGTGCCGCGCTGGTCGATCAGGAACACGTCGCGCTGCTTGCGCACCTGGCGCAGGGCGGTATCGACAATGACGGCCACTTCGCTGGCGGCCTGGCCGGGGCCGCCGGCCAGGAAGAACACCGGATCGGGCTGGCTGCTGCTGCCGTCGCCGGATTCCAGCCAGGCGATGCGCAGGCCGATGCTGCGGCCTTCGGGATGAGCGCGATCCTCCGGCACCTGCAGGGTGGCGCACTGCGCTTCCACGTTGGCGCTGGCGCCGACGGTGGACAAGGTGCAGGGCTGGAAGCCGATGGTGCCGAAGCGGCGGCTGGGCGCGTCGGCGCCGCCCTTCGCGTCGGCGGACGGTGGCTGGCTGCAACCGGCAAGCATCAGGCTGGCCAGCATTCCGGCCAGCGCGAGGTGGTGTCTTTGCATCGTGCGTGTTTCCCCTGGAGGACGTTCCTGCCGACCACGACGGGCTGCCGCGGAAGATGTGACCCAACTTACACGGGCAGCGCCTCGGCGGCGATGGGCAGAAGCGCATTCCCGGCCGGGACAGCGCAGGCCAGGCGATCGCGGCCCTCGGCCTTGGCCCGGTACAGCGCCGCATCGGCCGCCGCCAGCAGCGTGGACAGGTCGCCTTGGCCTTCGTCCATCGCCAGACCGATGCTGGCGGTGACCGTCACCGGTCCGGTGGCCAGGCGCGCCGGGCACCGCTGCAGGGCGGCACGGATCGCTGCGGCCCCTGCCATTGCGTCATCCTGCGTGCTGCCGGCCAGCACCAGCACGAACTCCTCACCACCGTAACGGCCCAGCAGGGCGTCCTGGCCCTGTGCACAGCGCTGCAGCAACGCTGCGAAATGGCGCAGCACCTGGTCACCTGCCAGATGGCCCCAGCGGTCATTGATCTGCTTGAAGTGATCGACATCCACCAGCAGCAGCGCCAGCGGCCGTCGCTGTCGACGCAGGCGCTGCAGACGCGCCTGGCCGTCGGCCAGCACGGCGCCGCGGTTGAGCAGGCCGGTCAGGCCGTCGGTGCGCGCCGCATGCCGCAGATCGACCAGCATCCGCTCGACCAGCAGCAGCACCATCGCGAAGCAGCGCGCCAGTTCCAGCATCACTCCGGCGATGTAGGTGGCGAACATCGGCGAACCGGTGCGCATGATGTCCTCACCGGCATCCGGGGCCACCGGCAGGAACAGGCGCACGGCATACAGGGTGGCTTCGGCCAGGAACACCGCCGCAGCCAACCGGCAACTGGTGCGTTGCTGGGCCGGGGCATGCCGCAGCAGCAGCCATGCGATCCAGACATCGACAACCAGCGCGAACACGCTGAACACCTGCAGGCGCACGCCCAGGCTCGGCCACAGCACCAGGAAGGCAAAGATGCAGGCCATGAACGCGGCCGCCATCAACAACGGCCGCCACAGCGGCAACGGCTGCTCCAGGTGCAGCGCCACGCCGCGCAGCATCATCAGCGCGCACCCGGCCATCGCTGCATTGCCGGCCAGCACGGCCGGCACCAGTGGCAGATGGGGACGCAGCGCCAGCAGGGTCACGCCCAGGGTCAGCAGCCACAGGCTGGCGGTCCACTGGCGCAGCACGGGTTGTCCGCGCAGCACGACCAGCAGCAGCGAGAACCCCACGGCAATGCCGATGCAGAGCAGGAAGCCAAGCACGGTGATGGTGCGGAAATCCAGGGACATGCAGCGCTCGTCGGCCGGGGCAGCGCGCGCATCTTAGCGCCTTGCAGCGCGATTCCCGCGGCGTTGTTCGGCTCGAGGGTGATGCGGGGTCCGAAAACGGCGAGCATGGCGGCCGGCGCATGCGCAGAATCCGCGGAAAACCAAGGAGACGCCCATGCACGCGTGGCACCTCGGTGGCATCGACCACCGCCCCTTCCTGCCCCTGTTCGAGATGAGTGACAACGCGCTCGCTGCTCTGGGAATCCAGCGTCGCTGGGCAGGCGATTCGGGAGGACATCCCTGCCGGATCAGCCTGAGCGATCCTCCCTGCGGCAGCGAACTGCTCCTGCTGTCCCATGTGCACCTGCCGTTGCACTCGCCCTATCGCGCCTCCGGCCCGATCTTCGTGCAGCGCGGCGTGACCCGTTGCGTACTGCCTGCCGGGGAAGTGCCACCTTATGTTCAGCGCCGCATGATCTCGCTGCGTGCCTACGACCGCGCAGCGCTGATGCGCAGTGCGCAGGTCTGCGCCGGCACCGAGGTCGCCACGCAGCTGGACACGATCTTCGCCGATCCAGCGGTGGCCTTTGTCCAGCTGCACAACGCGGCACACGGCTGTTTCTCATGCCAGGCAGATCGGGTTGGCATCAACGCTGCGTAGCGCCACCTCCATGACGTGATCGACGGCACGCCGGTCACGTGACCACTGGCGCATCCGTTCAGCACCACGTGAAGCCTGCGGGAAGGGATTCACATGCACAGTCACGGATCGGCACTTCCATGGTTCCGCCGCCCGCACCACGACTCGATACTCGCCGTGGTGCCGCCGCAAGTCCGCTGCGCAGCGCAACTCCTGCGGTCACCGTTCCCTTTCGACGACCACAAGGATGCGCCATGTCATTCCGATCCACACCGTTGCTGCTGGCCACCGCGTTCGCCGCCGCAGGTCTTGGCCTGGCCGGCACTGCGGCCGCCCACGGCACCATGACCACTCCGGTCAGCCGCGTCTACGCCTGCTTCCAGGGCAATCCCGAGAACCCGACCAATCCGGCCTGTGCCGCCGCCAAGGCGATCGGCGGCTCGCAGGCGTTCTACGACTGGAACGGCATCAACCAGGCCAATGCCAACGGCAACCACCAGGCGGTGGTGCCAGACGGCAAGCTGTGCAGCGGCAACAACCCGACCTTCCGCGGCCTGGATGTGAACCGCAGCGACTGGCAGACCACACCGATCCAGGCCGATGCCAACGGCAGGTTCACCTTCGTGTTCAAGGCCACCGCGCCGCATGCCACGCGTGACTGGCGCTTCTTCGTCACCCGCGAAGGCTGGCAGCCGGGCAGCCCGCTGCGCTGGGCCGACCTGCAGGAGTTCTGCACGCTGGGCAACACGCCGCTGTCGGCCGATGGCACCTACAAGCTGCAGTGCACGTTGCCGCAGCGCACCGGCCAGCATGTGATCTACAACACCTGGCAGCGCTCGGATTCGACCGAAGCGTTCTACACCTGCATGGACGTGCGCTTCCAGGGCGGCAGCACCCCGCCCGCAGCGCAGTGGCAGGATGCCGGTCCGGTCACCGCACGCGGCGAGCTGCCGGTGGGAACTACACTGGCGCTGCGCGTGTTCAATGCAAACGGCAATGACGTGGAACGCGTTGAGGCCACGCTGGCCAGCGGCCAGACGGCCGCGGCACAGTGGCCGCTGGTGCTGGCACGCAAGGTCAATGCCGATGCGCAGCATGCACGCCTGGGTGTGCTCAGCAACGGCGTGATCACGCCGACGGCGTCGGCCACCGCCAACCGCGTGTACCTGAAGGATGGCAACCGCTTCCAGCTCGACACGAAGGTGCCGGACCCGGGCACGCCATCGCCGGGCGGTGATTTCGATCACGTGTACCCGGCTGGTATCGGCAGCTACGTGCCGGGCCAGACCGTGGTGAAGGGCACCGACGGCAAGCTGTACGCCTGCCGCCCGTTCCCGGAAGGTGCCTGGTGCAACGTCAATGCCGAGGCGTACCGGCCGGGCGTGGGTGCAGCCTGGCGGGATGCGTGGATCGCGTACTGATCGTACGGTCGAGAGGCGGTGCCACTGCATCGCCTCTCGACCGCAGGAAGTGGGTACGACTGCACGGAAGCAGTGTCGCGGCCGCGAGTTTCGTACAGTTCCTATGGTGATCGTCAGTTCGCATGTGAAGACTCCTCCCGGCAGTCCTACCCTTCCAGAGGAGATCTCCATGCATCTGTCCCATCGGGCCGCGCTCGCGCTGTCCGCCATTGCTGGCCTGGCCCTGTCCGGCAGCGCCTTCGCCCACGGCACCATGTCCAAGCCCCTCAGCCGCGTGAAGCAGTGCTACGAGGGCAACCCGGAAAACCCGACCAACCCGGCCTGCGCTGCGGCCAAGGCCATGGGTGGCGCGCAGCCGTTCTATGACTGGAACGGCGTCAACCAGGCCGCCGCGCACGGCAACCATCAGGCCGTCGTTCCGGATGGCCAGTTGTGCAGTGGTGGCAACAGCAAGTTCCGCGGCCTCGACCTGGACCGCAGCGACTGGCCGACCTCACCGATCCGCACCGATGCACGCGGCCGGTACACCTTTGAATTCCTGGCACCGGCACCGCACGCCACCCGCGAGTGGAAGTTCTACGTCACCCGTGACGGCTGGAAGGCCAGCGACGGCCTGCGCTGGTCGGACCTGGAAGCGTTCTGCACGCTGGGCAACGTGCCGCTGTCCGAGGGTGGTGTCTACAAGCTGGACTGCCCGCTGCCCAAGCGCAGCGGCCAGCACATCATCTACAACACCTGGCAGCGCTCGGATTCGGGTGAAGCCTTCTACACCTGCATGGACGTGCGCTTCGAAGACGGTGATGGCGTCACCCCGCCACCGCAATGGCAGGATGCCGGACCGGTCACCGCGCGTGGTGCATTGGAAGCAGGCACCACGGTGACCCTGCGCGTGTTCAACGCCAACGGCAACGATCTGGAACGTCCGGAAATCACCCTGGCCGCCGGCCAGACTGCTGCAGACCAGTGGCCGCTGGCGCTGGCGCGCAGGGTCAACGGCAGCGCCCAGCACGCCCGGGTGGGTGTGATGAGGAACGGCGTCATCACGCCGGTGGCGTCGGCGACCGAGAACCGTGTCTATCTCAAGCCGGGCAACCGTTTCGAACTGGAAACCCGGATTCCGGGGCCGGGCCCGATCGATCCGCCGGGCGGCGACTACGATTTCGTTTACCCGGCCGGTATCGGCAGCTACACGCCTGGCGAGACCGTGGTGAAGGGCACCGATGGCAAGCTGTACGCCTGCCGTCCGTTCCCGGAAGGCGCCTGGTGCAACATCAATGCCGATGCCTACCGCCCGGGCACCGGCTTTGCATGGCGCGACGCCTGGATCGCGTACTGAGGCAGGCACCGGGGGCGGCGTGACGCCGCCTCCGGTTCATGGGGTTGCCGGCCMGCGGCCGGCACTACCAGGGTCCATGCGGTTGCCGGCCGGCGGCCGGCATTACCCTGGCCTACTTGCTGCTGACGTACTTCTCGCGGCGGACCTGCGGGTTGCCCAGGCCAGCCGCCTTGAGCAGCTCGGCACAGGCATCGACCATGTCCGGGTTGCCGCACAGGTAGGCGATGTCGGTGGCCGGGTCCGGCGTGAAACCGGCCAGCGCCTGCTGCACGTAGCCGTGCTGCACGTCCGGGTGCGGATCGGCAGGCAGTTCGCGCGACAGGCAAGGTACATAACGGAAGTTCGGGTGCTTTTCGGCGAAGCTGTAGAAATCTTCGCTGTACAGCAACTCGCCCGGGCTGCGCGCACCCTGCAGCAGCACGATCTGCACGCCGCGCTCGGCCATGGCCGTTTCCAGCAGCGGCAGCATCGAGCGGTACGGGGTGACCCCGGTGCCGGTGGCGATCAGCAGGTAGCGGGCATTGTGGTCGCCGGGGTTCAGGCAGAAACGGCCGTAAGGGCCGGACGCGCTGACCTGGCCGCCGTGCTCCAGCGCCTCGAACAGCGCCGTTGCGGCACCGCCGGGCACGAAGCTGACCGCGATATCCACTGCCTCGCCCGGGCCCAGCGCGTGGTCGTGAATGGTCGCCAGCGAGTAGCTGCGCTTGGTTTCGGTGCCGTCGGCGTAGCTGAAATGGACCTGGATGAACTGGCCCGGCTGGAAATCCAGCGGCTGTCCATCGTCACGCACGAACTGGTAGTGGCCGACGGTCGGGGCCAGCATGCGGCGGCCGACCAGCTTGAGGGGGAATTGAACAGGCACGACTTTTCGGGACAGTGTGTAGCCGGGGCAAGCCCTCGGGGTCTTCTATAATAGCCCCTCCCCGCCCCCTCTCCAGCGCCAGCCCATGGGCGCGAAGGCTTCGAGCTTGGCATCCCAGAACGATATGGCGCCCGCCCTGCGCGTGCGCGACCTGCGCAAGACCTACGACAACGGCACCCAGGCCCTGAAGGGCGTTTCCCTGGAAGTGGCCCCGGGCGACTTCTTCGCCCTGCTGGGCCCCAACGGCGCCGGCAAGTCGACCCTGATCGGCATCATCAGCTCCCTGGTCAACCTCAGCGAGGGCCAGGTGGAAGTGTTCGGCAGCGACCTGGTGCGCAACCGCAGCGCCACCATGCGCCTGATCGGCCTGGTGCCGCAGGAAATCAACTTCAACCTGTTCGAGAAGCCCTTCGACATCCTGGTGAACTACGCCGGTTTCTACGGCGTGCCGCGCGAGGACGCCGAAAAGCGTGCCGAAGAGGAACTGAAGCGTGCGCACCTGTGGGAAAAGGCGCAGGTGATGAGCCGCACCCTGTCCGGCGGCATGAAGCGCCGGCTGATGATCGCCCGCGCGATGATGACCCGCCCGCGCCTGCTGATCCTGGACGAGCCGACCGCCGGCGTGGACATCGAGATCCGCCGCGACATGTGGCGCGTGCTGAAGGAGATCAATGCCGCCGGCACCACGATCATCCTCACCACGCACTACCTGGAAGAGGCCGAGTACCTGTGCCGCCACCTGGCGATCATCAACCACGGCCAGATCGTCGAGCAGGGCCCGATGCGCGCCCTGCTGGCCAAGCTGGACGTGGAAGGCTTCCTGCTGGACATCGATGGCGAGCTGCCGGCGCAGCTGCCGGTGATCGAGGGCGCGACGCTGACCGCGCCGGATCCGCACACGCTGGACATCGACATGCCGCGCGCGATGGACCTCAACCGCGTGTTCGCCACGCTGAACGAGGCTGGCATCCGCGTGCGTTCGATGCGTACCAAGAGCAACCGCCTGGAGGAGCTGTTCGTGCGCCTCACCGGCAACCTGGAGACTTCCGCATGAGCACCACCGAGCTGACCGACGGCCAGCGCAACCGCGTCGCGCTGATGACCATCGTGCGCCGCGAAGTCGCCCGCATCATGCGCATCTGGGGCCAGACCCTGGTGCCGCCGGCGATCACCATGACCCTGTACTTCCTGATCTTCGGCAACCTGATCGGGTCGCGCGTGGGTGACATGGGCGGCTACAGCTACATGCAGTTCATCGTGCCGGGCCTGGTGATGATGAGCGTGATCCAGAACAGCTACGGCAACATCAGCTCCTCGTTCTTCGGCGCCAAGTTCGGCCGCCACGTGGAAGAACTGCTGGTCAGCCCGATGCCGAACTGGGTGATCCTGTGGGGCTATGTGGCCGGTGCCGTGCTGCGCGGCCTGATGGTGGGCGTGATCGTGCTGATCATCGCGATGTTCTTCACTCCGGTGCGCATTCCGCATCCGATCGTGATGCTGACCACGGTGATCCTGGGCGCGACGATCTTCTCGCTGGCCGGCTTCATCAATGCGGTGTACGCCAAGAAGTTCGATGACGTGGCGATCGTGCCGACCTTCATCCTGACCCCGCTGACCTACCTGGGCGGCGTGTTCTATTCGGTGAAGCTGCTGCCGACCTGGGCCGAGGCGGCCACGCACGCCAACCCGATCTTCTACATGGTCAACGCGTTCCGCTATGGCCTGCTGGGCAGCAGCGACGTACCGCTGCCGGTGGCCTACGGCCTGATGATCGGCTTCGTGGTGGTACTGACGGCGCTGGCGCTGTGGCTGCTGCGCCGCGGCGTGGGCATGCGCAGCTGAGGGTTGCCTGCAGGGCCTGCGGCCCTGCACCCGCCGAATCAACGTCAACTTCAACGGCAACAGCTGACTATCCGAGGGATGGCGGGGTGGACCCGATTGCGGGAGACGCCGTAAACCCATCCCTGGGGGCTTGGCCGCGGCATCCATGCCGCGGACACTCCCGCAACCGGATCCCCCCCGCCTTCGACAAATTCCTGCGACCTGACGGGATGTCGTTCTGCGCTGCTGTTGGTGGGTGTCGACCTTGGTCGACACGGTAGATCCACGCCATGCGTGGATGAAGCGTTCCAAGCCAATGCCCGGCCCTTTTCGTTCGGGATTGCGGCTAGGCTGTGGCAATGAAGATCACTTCCATTCCGTTGGACAAGGCCGTGTCGGAAGGCCCCATCGATGCCTTCAGCCATGTCCTGCTGAGCGATTCGCCCACGCTGGATGAGGTGCTGGATTGCCTGGCCTCGCTGCACGTGGCCGATCCCCGCCATCGCTACCTGTGCACGCTCGACGATGTCGGCCAGTGCCGTTACACCAGCATGCACGCGTCCGACGACGAGCGCATCGCGCTGTACGAGGACGAAGACCCGGCAACGCCGGAAGATGCGTTGGCGGCACGCGAGCGGTTGCTGGCGCACGTCGTCGCGCAGCTTGAGCGTTCCACGCATCGGTTGGAGTGGACAGCGCTGGCCGCCACATTGATGTGCAGCAACGAGGACATCGAGGCGCTGGTCGCCGCCAATGCGACACCGGATCTCATCGTCGATGACGTGGTCTGCGTGCAGCAGGTACCCGTAGCCAGTGACGACCTGCTGATTGCCGCCCTGCCCAACGGCTACTTCAGCGCGGACTGGGACATTTTCCAGAACCACGCGCTGATCCGGCATCTGCAGGAGCACTACGACTACCGCCTGTTCGGACTCGGCGCATCGTGGCTCGGCTTCCATCGTGACCGCGCGCCATCGCCAGCAGAAGCGAACGCGTTGGTCGCGGACCTGCAGCGCGTCTACGCTGCCGGAACGCACGACACCTGGTCACGACTGGCTGCAACGCTGGCCACCCGCACCACACTGCTGTTGGGCTACACCGAAGACTTCAGCGAACAGCTGCCCTGAGCACCGCTCTACACGAGCTCGCGCAGCGAGCGACCCGCTTCCGCTCTTGATCTGCTTCCCGTGGTGGCCGCGCCCGGAAACTGTCAGGGGTCGTGTGCGCTGGGCTCGCGGGTGTATCCGCGCCATGGATGGCGCGGCCAAGCCCCAATGGACGGGTTCACGGCGTCCCCCGCGAACCCGGCGCACACAACCCGGCTCATGAAACCAACTGCGCGAACCACCACGAGGGGCTCCGCCGTTGGCCGCAATCTCCGGCACAATCGCACTCCTGATTCCCCAGAAAACGGTGAACCTGCAATGCGCATCCTGATCCTCGGCGCCGGCGGTACCGGCGGTTACTTCGGTGGTCGCCTGGCCCAGGCCGGCGTGGACGTGACCTTCCTCGTGCGCCCCACGCGCGCAGCGCAGCTGGATCGCGATGGCCTGGTCATCCGCAGCCCGATCGGCGATGCCCGCTTCCCGGTGCAGCACGTCACCGCCGACGCGCTGCCCGCGCTCGCCGCGCAGAAGCCGTTCGATCTGGTCATTCTCAGCTGCAAGGCCTACGACCTGGACAGTTCGATCGATGCCATCGCGCCGGCAGTCGGTGCGAACACCACCGTGCTGCCGATCCTCAACGGCCTGCACCACTACAACGCACTGGACCTTCGCTTCGGCCGCGAGGCGGTGCTGGGCGGGCTGTGCTTCATCAGCGCCACCAAGGCCGCTGACGGCGCCGTGCTGCATCTGGGCAAGCCGGCCAAGCTCACCTTCGGCGAGCGCGATGGCGGCGCGATCTCCGCGCGCGTGCATGCCTTCGCCGCCGCCTGCACACAGGCCAATCTTGATCACCTGGCCAGCGAACGCATCGGCCAGGAACAGTGGGTCAAGTACACCTTCCTGACCGCGCTGGCCGCAGCCACCTGCCTGCTGCGCGCCGACATCGGCACCATCGTCGCTACCCACGATGGCGAGGCGATCGTGCGTGGCTTGTATGACGAGTGCCTGGCCGTGGCCGAGGCCGCCGGTGAACCGATTCCCGAAGCCGCGCAGGACACCGCGCGCGGCACCTTGACCCAGGCAGGATCTGCCCTGAAGGCGTCGATGCTGCGCGACCTGGAAGCCGGCCAGCAGGTCGAAGCCGAGCAGATCGTCGGCGACATGCTGGCGCGCGCGCGCAAGGCCGACCAGGAAGCCCTGCTGCTGCAGGTTGCCTACAGCAGCCTGCAGGCCTATCAGGCACTTCGCAGCGCGTGAGCATCGCGTTGCAGGCCAACGCACTGCCGGCGCGGGTACTGATCCTCGGCCTGGGTTGGAGCGGATGCGTGCTGGCCACGCAGCTGCAGGCGCACGGCGTGCAGGTTGCGGGGACGGTGCGCGACCCAGCAGCGGCGCCCGACGATGGCCTGCGTCGACACCGGTTGCAAGCCGACGCCTCGCCTTCGCCGGCGCTGCTCGATGAGATCGCGCAGGCCGAGGCCGTGCTGTGCAGCGTGCCGCCGGATGCCGAGGGTGACCCGGCACTGCGCCTGCTGTTGCCCACGCTGCAGGCCAGCCCGGCAGTGCGCTGGGTCGGCTACCTGTCGTCCACGTCGGTGTATGCCGACCGCGCCGGCGGCTGGATCGACGAGCGCAGCGCGGCCGATGCCACTGAAGCGGCCGGCGTGCAGCGCCTGCTCGCAGAAACACAATGGCGTGCACTGGCCGAACAACACGGCATCGCCTCTGCGGTGTTCCGCCTGCCGGGGCTGTACGGGCCGGGTCGCAACGCGCTGGTGCAGTTGGCGCAGGGGCGCGCCCGCCACGTGGTGCGGCCAGGGCTGGTGTTCAACCGCCTGCATGTACAGGACCTTGCTGCGGTGATCATCGCCGCGATGCAGCGCCCCACCGCACAAGGGTTGTACCTGCCCAGTGACGACGAGCCGGCACCACCACAGGATGTGCTGGCCTTCGCTGCACAGCTGGGTGGGTTTGCGATGCCACCTGCCGTGGCCTGGGATGACCCGGCGCTGAGCCCGGCGCTGCGGCGCTTCTACGAAAGCAACAAGCGCATCGACAGCCGTGGCACGCGGGAGGCACTGGGATGGGAACCACGGTTTCCGACGTATCGGGAAGGGTTGAAGGATCTGGCCGCTGCGCTCGCCGGGCGTGGCCCGGCGCTACCACGCGACGCCTGATTCCCACCGCTGCGCTCGCCGGGCGTGGCCCAGCGCTACCGCACGACGCCTGATTCCCACCGCTGCGCTCGCCGGGCGTGGTGCTGCTTCTGATTCGGTAGTGCCGGCCGCTGGCCGGCAATCAACCGTGCTGCCGGCCAGCGGCCGGCACTACCATCAACCTGCGTCGGGCAGGCGGAAGAACGCGCGCGTGGCAGCAGTGGCATTGGCCGCAGTCAGTGCAACGTCCTCGCCACGGTCACGTGCCAGCTCTTCCACGATGTGCGAAAGGAACATCGGTTCGTTGCGGCGGTCCTTCGGCATCGGCTTCAGCGTGCGCGGCAGCAGGTACGGCGCGTCGGTCTCGATCATCAGGCGGTTGGCCGGAATGTTCTTCACCAGTTCGCGCAGGTGCCCGCCGCGGCGTTCGTCGCACAGCCAGCCGGTGATGCCGATGTACCAGTCCTGGTCCAGGTAGTCGAACAGCTCGTCGCGCTCGCCGGTGAAGCAGTGCACCACCGCCGGGCCGATGCGACCTTCGAAGTTCTTCATCTGTGCCATGAAATCGGCATGCGCGTCGCGCTGGTGCAGGAACAGCGGCTTGCCATTGTCCGCGGCCAGCTGCAGCTGGCGCTCGAACGCGCGGTGCTGCGCCGGGCGCGGCGAGAAATCACGGAAGTAGTCCAGCCCGCACTCACCCACCGCCACCACTTCCGGGTGCGCGTGCAGCGCGCGCATCTCGGCATCGCATTCCTCGGTGTATTCCACCGCGTGGTGCGGGTGCACGCCGGCGGTTGCATACAGGAAACCCGGATGCTGCTGCGCCAGCTGCACCGCCAGCGGCGAGTGCTCGCGGCTGGCGCCGGTGATGACCATCTGCACCACGCCGGCCTGGCGCGCGCGGTCCAGCACGGCGTCACGGTCGCGGTCGAAGGAATCGTGGGTCAGGTTGGCGCCGATATCGATCAGGTGCATGGTCATCGCGGGGGAAAAGTGCCCGCGCATTGTACCTGCGCCCGCCGTGGCCCCTTATCCTTTGCACATGAACGCCCCGCTCTTCCCGATTTCCCCGTTGCTGCCGCAGATCCAGCAGCACCTGGCCGCGCAGCCGCGACTGGTGCTGGAAGCCCCGCCCGGCGCCGGCAAGACCACCCAGGTGCCGCTGGCGCTGCTGGATGCGCCGTGGCTGCAGGGCCGGAAGATCATCCTGCTGGAGCCGCGCCGGGTGGCCGCACGCAGCGCCGCGCTGTTCATGGCGCGGCAGCTGGGCGAAGAGGTGGGCGGCACCGTCGGCTACCGCATCCGCTTCGAGAACAAGGTTTCGTCGCGCACGCGGATCGAGGTGGTCACCGAAGGCATCCTGACCCGCATGCTGCAGGACGACCCGATGCTGGAAGAGGTCGGTGCGATCCTGTTCGACGAATTCCACGAACGCCACCTCAGCGGCGATCTGGGCCTGGCGCTGGCACTGGACGTACAGGCGCAGCTGCGTGACGACCTGCGCCTGGTGGTGATGTCGGCCACGCTGGACGGCGAGCGGCTGGCGCGTTTCCTCGATGCGCCGCGCCTGAGCAGCGAAGGCCGGAGCTATCCAGTGACAGTCAGTCACTTCCCGGCGCGCCGCGATGAAGCGCTGGAGCTGCAGGTGCGCCGCGCGGTACAGCAGGCGCTGGCCGAACACCCTGGCGACCTGCTGGTGTTCCTGCCCGGCCAGCGTGAGATCGCGCGCGTGCAGGCGGGCTTGCAGGACTCGCTGGACAGCAGCATCGAGGTGCTGGCCCTGCATGGTGAGCTGC
Organism: Stenotrophomonas maltophilia; assembly: GCF_013464915.1. GTDB lineage: Bacteria > Pseudomonadota > Gammaproteobacteria > Xanthomonadales > Xanthomonadaceae > Stenotrophomonas > Stenotrophomonas maltophilia_AT. Next base: position 29,549 of record NZ_RAVT01000017.1, on the reverse strand, counting down.
CGGTGGAGCAGCAGGCACGCGTACTGCAGGCCGCCAGCGACGGCCGCCGCCGCGTAGTGCTGGCCACCAACGTGGCCGAATCGTCGGTGACCCTGCCCGGCATGCGCGTGGTGATCGACAGCGGCCAGGCGCGCGAACCGCGCTACGACCCCAACAGCGGCTTCACCCGGCTGGACGTGGTGGCCATCGCCCAGGCCTCGGCCGACCAGCGTGCCGGCCGTGCCGGACGCGTGGCCGAAGGCGTGGCCTGGCGCCTGTGGCCGCAGTCGCAGCGCCTGGAGCCGCAGCGCCGCGCCGAGATCGACCAGGTGGAACTGGCAGGACTGGCACTGGAACTGGCGGCCTGGGGCAGCAGTGACCTGCGCTTCCTCGACCCGCCGCCGGCCGGCCCGATGGGTGCGGCACGCGAGCTGCTGCAGCGGCTCGGCGCCCTGTCCAGCAGCGGCGCGATCACCGCGCTCGGCCGCCGCGTGCTGGCGCTGGGTACGCACCCGCGCATGGCGGCGATGCTGCTGGCCGCGCCGGATGCGCGCGCACAGGCGCTGGCTGCCGATCTGGCCGCGCTGCTCGAAGCGCGCGATCCACTGCGCCAGGGCGGTGACGCACTGGCCGCGCGTTGGCGGGCTCTGGCCGCATTCCGCAACGGCCGCGCGCCGGGTGACGCCAACCGCAGCGGGCTGGCCGCCATCGATGCGGCGGCCAAACAATGGCGACGTCGCCTGCGCTGCGATGCCACGCCCCCCACCAGCATCGAGGCGCACGAACTGGGTGACCTGCTCGCACATGCGTTCCCGGACCGCATCGGTGTCCAGCACCCCAGCGATCCATTGCGCTACCTGCTGGCCAATGGCCGCAGCGCACGCCTGCACGAACTGAGCGACCTGCGCGGCGAGCCGTGGCTGGTCGCCAGTGAACTGCGCTTCGAAGCACGCGATGCACTGCTGCTGCGCGCCGCACCGGCGGACGAAGGTGCTCTGCGCCAGGCGTGGCCGGAACGCTTCGTCACCGAAGATGTGGTGCGCTGGGACGGCGAGCGCCGCGCCCTGGTGGCACTGCGCGAGACGCGCTTCGACCGCATCGTGCTGGACAGCCGCTCGGCCGGCCGGGTCGATCCACAGCACGCCGCGCAGGCGCTGACCGATGCGGTGGCCGAGCTCGGCCTGCAGGCGCTGCCGTGGACCGAAGGCCTGCGCCAATGGCAGGCTCGCGTCGAGTCACTGCGGCACTGGATGCCGGAGCTGGACCTGCCCGACTGCAGCGACGACGCCCTGCTGGCCACGCGCGCGCAGTGGCTGCAGCCCGCGTTCGCAGGCAAGAGCCGCCTGGATGCGCTGGATGAGGCCAGTTTCGGCGAGGCGCTGAAGTCGCCGCTGGAGTGGTCGCAGCGGCAACTGGTCGAACGCCATGCGCCAGTCCGCATCACCGTGCCCTCCGGATTGGAACGGCCGATCACCTACGCGCTGGACAGTGAAAGTGGCGAGCCGTCGCCACCGGTGCTGGCGGTGAAGCTGCAGGAGCTGTTCGGCCTGGCCGATACCCCGCGCATCGCCGACGGCCGCGTGCCGCTGACCCTGCACCTGCTCTCCCCCGGCGGCCGCCCGTTGCAGGTCACCCAGGACCTGCGCAATTTCTGGGAAAACACCTACGCCGAGGTGAAGAAGGAAATGAAGGGCCGCTACCCGCGGCATCCGTGGCCGGATGATCCGTGGACCGCGACGGCCACGCATCGGGCCAAGCCGCGCGGGACCTGACCGGTAGTGCCGGCCGCTGGCCGGCAATGCCCTCCACACGATGCCAGGAGGTTGCCGGCCAGCGGCCGGCACTACCGGTTGCGGACCCTGCCTGATCCTGAATGGCTGCGGTAGAGTCACACCACGTGCGTCCCCGACTGACATACCGTTTACGGGCAACACGCGACACTGGACTTCGACCCGAGGCAAAGGACCCCCGCATGAGCAAGCTGACCGTAATCACCGACCGCGCTCTGGAGCGCGCCCTGGAGCTGGCCCACACCGCCGGCGATGGCCTGAAGAGCGCCGGTGGCAGCCTGCGCAATGCTGACTGGATCAAGACCGGCGCCGCCATCGGCGCGGTGAAGACCGGTGGCAAGGCAGCGACCAAGTTCGTGCGCCGCAATCCGGCGGTGGCCGTGGCTGCTGCGGCGGTCGGGGTTGGCCTGCTTGGTTATGCGCTGTACCGCAAGCAGCAGAAGAAGAAGGCTGCCAATGGCCAGCTGGTGGACGGCCAGGCGCATCGCATCAGCGCACGCGACCGCCGCAACGCGACCGTCGTGGACGAACACAGCGATATCGGCAGCGACGCGTGAGTCTGCCGGGGTCAGATCCCTTCCGCAGGAAGGGATCTGACCCCACGCGCCGCATGAGGGCCGGACGCCGCAAGGCCTCCGGCCCTTTCTGTTTCAGCCAATCTGCCGCCACTGCCCTGGCTGCAGATCATCCAGCCGGTACGGCCCCATCGACACGCGCACCAGCCGCAGCGTTGGCAGGTTCACCGCCGCGGTCATCCGTCTCACCTGTCGGTTGCGCCCCTCGCGGATCGTGATCGCCAGCCAGCTGTCAGGCACGGTCTTGCGGAAACGCACCGGCGGATCGCGCGTCCACAGCGACGGCGCCGGATCGAGGCGCTCGATCTTCGCCGGCAGGGTCGGCCCGTCGTTGAGCACCACGCCGTCGCGCAGCTGTTGCAGCTGCTCGTCGCTGGGCGTGCCTTCCACCTGCACCCAGTAGGTCTTGTCGGCCTTGTGCCTGGGGTCGGTCAGCTTGTGCGCCAGCGTGCCATTGTCGGTCAGCAGCAGCAGGCCCTCGCTGTCATGGTCAAGCCGGCCAGCGGCATACACGCGCGGCGGCAGGCCGAAACCGGCCAGGGTCGGCCGCGCCGGCACGCTGCGGTCGGTGAACTGGCAGAGCACGTTGAAGGGCTTGTTGAAGGCGATCAGCATTGCAGGCACGGCAGGCGGTGGGTACGGCATTGTCCCATGCCGCGAAGTACAGGCGCCCCGGTGTTGTAGAGCCGAAGGCAGCGGCAGGAGCCGCTGCCAACGTCGCGTGCGACGGCCCGAAGGGTGCCGGTCAGGACGGCCGGCATCGCCCATGCTCGGCTGCTCTTCCTGCCGCCGCGGCCAGGGCGGGCTCAGCCGAAGACCTTCCACTCCAGCAGGAACGAGCCCAGCACCAGCGCGATGCCGCACGCAGCGATGACATTGGCCCGGCGCCGGAGGCCGGCGGCCGGCGGGTCGGCCTTGCGCGAACGTTCCTCCAGAAGGGCACCCGCGAACAGCACGGCAAACCCTACCGTCGCCATCAGATCGTGGGCATGACCACCGTAGAACACAAAATCGATCAACCGCCCCAGCACCAGCACCGCGACAGCGATGTAAAAGATCTTCTTCAACAATCCAGGTCCTTGCATACGATCGAATTCCGGCGCATGGCCGGCCTTGGGACCAGCCATGCGCCGCGCTGCGCGCGATGAGCCGAGCGTGGGCTCGGCTCTACAGGGTCAGCGCATGCCCCCTCTTACGGCTTGATGAAGCGCAGGGTCATGCGGTCGCTTTCGCCGATCGCCTGGTACTTCGCGTCGTCGGCCTTGTCGTGCTGGTTGGTCGGCGGCAGCGTCCACACGCCGTTCGGGTGGTCCTTGGTGTCACGCGGGTTGGCGTTGACCTCGCTGCGCGCATCCAGCTTGAAGCCGGCGGCCTCGGCCATGGCGATCACCTGCTGCTGGCCGACATAGCCGGTGTCATCGTCGTCGGCCACATCGCCCTTGGCGCGATGCTCGACCACGCCCAGCACGCCACCCGGCTTGAGCACGTTGAAGAAGCCCTGGAACATGCCCTGCGCCTGGCCGGCCTTGCGCCAGTTGTGCACGTTGCGGAAGGTCAGCACCACGTCGGCTGAATTGGCCGGGCCGAACACCGGCTTGGCCGGATCGTAGGCGACCACGGCGGTCTTGCCGAACTGCGCCGGTGCGCCGGCGTACTTCTTTTCCAGGCTGTCACGGCTGCGCTGCTGGTAGTCACGGCCGCGGCCTTCGGGCACGGCCATCGGATCGACCACGGCGGCAACGTAGTGGCCCTTGTCATGCAGCAGCGGCGCCAGGATCTCCGAGTACCAGCCGTTGCCGGGGGTGATCTCGATGACGGTCTTTTCCGGTGCCACCCTGAAGAACGACAGCGTCTGCGCCGGATGACGGAAGCCATCGCGCTTGACGTTGTTGGCATCGCGGGTGGGCGCCTTCACCGCCGCGTCGATGGCCGGCGAGACCTGGATCTTCGCCGGTGCGACCGTGGCCGGTGCGGCGAACGCGGGAACAGCAGCAAGCAGGGCCGAAGCAAGCAGCAGTCGGCAACCACGCAGGGACGAGGCAGGCATCATCGGAACGACTCCAGCGGAAGATGCGGCGAGACTAGCAGTCGCAGCGTCCCAGGTGTTCACAAAACGTTAGCTGCGTGCGCGTCGCGGAACACTGTTTTGTGGCCGTCGCCGCAGCACGGTCACACATCGCGTTCTATTCTGGAGCACTTCCCCCAAGGAGTCCGTGCCCATGACGGCAACCCGCGAACTGGGCCGTTCCGGCCTGCATGTACGTCCGCTCGCCTTCGGTGGCAACGTGTTCGGCTGGAGCGCCGATGAAAAGGCCAGCTTCGCCCTGCTCGACGCCTTCGTCGATGCCGGCTTCAACCTGGTCGACACCGCCGATGTGTATTCGGCCTGGGTGCCGGGCAATGCCGGCGGCGAATCGGAAACGTTGATCGGCAAGTGGTTTGCCCGCAGCGGCAAGCGCGACAAGGTGGTGCTGGCGACCAAGGTGGCCAAGTGGGCCGAACGCCCCGGGCTGACTCCGGACAACATCAATGCGGCGGTCGAGGATTCGCTGCGCCGCCTGCAGACCGACGTGATCGATCTGTACCAGGCCCACGAGGATGACGAGTCCACGCCGCTGGAGGCGACGCTTGCGGCATTCGGTCGCCTGATCGAAGCCGGCAAGGTGCGCGCGATCGGTGCGTCCAACTACAGTGCCACGCGCCTGGCTGATGCGCTGAAGGTCTCCACCGACTACAGGCTGCCGCGTTACGAAACCCTGCAGCCGGAGTACAACCTGTACGACCGCACCGGCTACGAAAAGGAACTGGAACCGCTGGTACAGCGCGAACAGATCGGCGTGATTGGTTACTACGCGCTGGCCAGTGGCTTCCTCAGCGGCAAGTACCGCACGCCGGCCGATGCGGCCAAGAGCCCGGCGCGTGGCGAGAACGTGGTGAAGCGCTACCTCAACCCGCGTGGCCTGCGCATCCTGCAGGCACTGGATGACGTGGCCAGCAAGCACAGCGCCAGCGCTGCACAGATCGCACTGGCGTGGCAGATCGCACGGCCGTCGATCACCGCGCCGATCGTCAGCGCCACCAGCGTCGAACAACTGCACGATCTGCTGGCAGCGGCCAACCTGTCGTTGAGCGTGCAGGATGTCGCGCAGCTGGATGCCGCCAGCACGGAAACCTGAGCTGTAGTGCCGGCCGCTGGCCGGCATTGCACAGTCCGGTAGTGCCGGCCGCTGGCCGGCATTGCGCGGTAAAGAAGAAAATAATTGAACAAAATGGTTGCACGCGACTAAATCGTGGTTTATCGTGCGCACCTCGTTTCAACAACCACTGGAAACCTCCCTTGAACGCGCATTCCGTCGCCATCGCCAAACTGCTGCCATGCCTGTGCATGGATGTGCTGGCGCGCGCGTTCCGCAAGGAAATCCAGCTGACAACGGCCTGATACCCGCCCTGCGGAGATCGGCCACCCCGATCTCCGAGGCCTGACGACGCCCTCGGAACGCAAGTCCCGGGGGCGTTTTCGTTTGCGTCGGCACAAGGACCCGCGATGCCAGAACTGCACACCGCGCGGCGACCCGCCGCTCACTGACCCAGGTTTTTCCGCCCCACCGGAGGATTTTCTCCGCGTGCATGGCAACGCCTGGACATTATCTGCATCGCACCCAAACATTATCGCTCGCCGATAATGTCGGCGGCCTGCACCCTCGATTTTCCAACGGTCCCGTTTCCACCACGGGCTGGTGCGCGCGGCGTTGCCGTGGCGTATGCCGGAGGTCGCGGACATGCCATCGCCTGGATCGCCTGCTGGAGGCAGGCGCCGGTTCGCCGGCACGCGGTTCGATTCCGCGCGGTTCACCACTGGATAGCTCAGTCGGGTAGAGCAACGGATCCTGATTCCGTCTGTCGTGGGTTCGACTCCCACTCCAACCACATGACCTCTCACGTCATGACTTGAAGCAACACCCGGGGCGCAAGCCCCAGCGGCCATCGTCGCCGTCCACGGACACCGCCTTCGGGCAGGAACGTGGAAGGCAACGGACCGCACGCCGGGCCCCGGCCCGCCGCCACTGCCTGCCACGTTCCGCACCGGTACTGCCTGCCGGGAACGACGACGGCAACAGAGCCGGTGCACCGAAGGCTCCGCGCGCGGACCGTCCGCCGATGGCCGCCCTCTTCCGCCGGCTGCACGTGGCGTGCAACCAGCCCTGCCACGACCTTATCGACCCGGGTCATGGCATTCATTCCATCGGGTCGAACCACCAGAGCCATACAAGGAGAGACTCCCATGTTCTGGACCATCAAGGTCGTGATCGGCGACGGCGAGCGCGGCCTGGTGTATCGCAACCGTCGTTTCCAGCAGATCCTGCTGCCGGGCGTGCACCGCCTGTCGCCGTTCGGCGGCCGCCCGCACGTGGACATCCACACCGCATCGAAGGGCGCGGCCTACACCGGCAGCGACCAGGACAGCCTGATCGAGGCACTGGCCGCAACGCTGGACACGCACTTCGTGCTGGCCAACGTCGGTGCCACCGAGGTCGGCCTGTTGCTGCGCAATGGCCGCATCGATGAAGTCCTGCCGCCAGGCAGCCGCCGCCTGTACTGGCGCGGTTCGGTCGACACCCAGGTGCTCGTGATGGCGCTGGGTGACGAGCCGCGCATCCCGGCCGACGTGCAGCAGCGCCTGGGCCAGCTGGGCGTGCTGCCGCGTGTGGCAGTGATCAGCACCGTGCCGAGCGAGTCGGTGGGCCTGCTGTTCATCGATGGCACGCTGCGGCAGACGCTGGACGCCGGCCTGCACGCGTTCTGGAACTTCAATGGCAACGTGTCGGTGGAGCGTGTGGAGCTGCGTGCGCGTTCGCTGGACGTGTCCGGCCAGGAACTGCTGAGCCGCGACAAGGTGACCCTGCGGGTGAACCTGACCGCGACCGTGCAGGTGGTCGACCCGGTGCGTGCGCACCGCACGCTCAGCAATGCCGATGAGTTCATCTATCGGCAGCTGCAGTTCGGCCTGCGCCAAGCGATCGCCTCACGCAGCCTGGACGAGCTGCTGGGTGACAAGGCCGCGCTGGACGGTGAGATCTCCGCCCATGTACAGGCGGCGATCGAGGGCCACGGTGTGCGGCTGCTTGGCGTGGGCATCAAGGACGTGATCCTGCCGGGCGAGATGAAGGAGATCCTCAACGGCGTGGTGCTGGCCGAAAAGCAGGCCCAGGCCAGCGTGATCCGTCGCCGCGAGGAGGCCAACGCCACGCGTTCGCAGCTCAACACCGCAAAGCTGATCGAGGACAACCCGGTGCTGATGCGCTTGAAGGAGCTGGAGGCGCTGGAGAAGGTCACCGAGAAGATCGACAAGCTCACCGTGTTCGGCGGCCTGGATGGCGTGCTGAAGCAACTGGTGACGATCAGGTAGGGGGTAGCGGCGGCGCAGGGACGCGCCGCCGGCCCATCAAGGACAAATACGAAGACATGGACACTCAACACAACTATCAATGGCTGCACGCCGAGGGCACCACGCCGATCAAGGGCTGGGTCAACGGGGTGCCGCTGGAAACGCAGGCCCACGAGCAGCTGCGCAACATCGCCGCGATCCCGTTCGTCGGGCCGTGGGTGGCGGTGATGCCGGACGTGCACCTGGGCAAGGGCGCGACGGTGGGCTCGGTGATCCCGACCCGCGGTGCGATCATCCCGGCCGCAGTCGGTGTCGACATCGGCTGCGGCATGGCTGCGGTGCGCACCACGCTGCGCGCCAATGACCTGCCTGATGACCTGCGGCAGCTGCGCAACAGCATCGAGCGCAGCATCCCGGTCGGCAATGGCCGCGGCGGCGAGCATCACCGCATGCCCGACAGCATCCACACCCGGCTGGTGCAGTCCGGGCTGGCCGCTGGCCTGGAGAAGATCAAGGACAGGCACCGGAAGATCCGCACCGACAAGCTGGACCGTCAGCTGGGTACGCTGGGCGGCGGCAACCACTTCATCGAACTGTGCCTGGACGAGACGGATGCGGTGTGGGTGATGCTGCACAGCGGCTCGCGCGGTACCGGCAACCTGATCGGCACCTACTTCATCGAGAAGGCGCGCGAAGAGCTGGCGCGGCGCGTGCTCGGCTTCCACCTGCCGGACAAGGACCTGGCGTTCTTCATGGAAGGCGAGCCGCTGTTCGATGACTACGTCGAAGCGGTGTCGTGGGCGCAGGACTATGCCCGGCAGAACCGCGAGGCGATGATGTCGCGCGTTCTGGCCGAGATGCGCCACCGGTTGCCGAAGTTCCAGCTGGCAGCGATGGCGGTGAACTGCCACCACAACTACGTGCAGAAGGAAACGCATCAGGGCCAGGAGCTGCTGGTGACGCGCAAGGGTGCGGTCAGCGCGCGCGAGGGCGAGCTGGGCATCATTCCCGGCAGCATGGGCACGCGCAGCTACATCGTGCGCGGCAAGGGCAACGCGGACAGCTTCCACAGCTGCAGCCACGGTGCCGGCCGGGTGATGAGCCGTGGCACGGCGCGCCAGCAGATCACGCTGGCCCAGCACCGCGAGGCGACCGCGCATGTGGAATGCCGCAAGGACAGCGGCGTGCTGGACGAGTCACCGGCGGCGTACAAGTCGATCGACGATGTGATGGCCGCCCAGCTGGACCTGGTGGACGTAGTGCACACGCTGCGGCAGGTGCTGTGCGTGAAGGGATGATGGAGCGGTGCCGGCCAAGGCCGGCACCCACCGCGCCCGATTGCGGTAGATCCACGCCATGCGTGGATCGAACGGCGCCGACCAAGGTCGGCATCTACCGGAACACGCCCGTTCAGCGCGCCACGCTGTCCTCGGCCACCAGCGCATGGTGCACACCAATGCCCGCACGCACGCCCTCGGCAGCAGCCAACGTGATGTTGCCGACCGTGGTCGCGTCGCCCGCGGCATATACGTTCGGCAGCGACGTCTGCTTCATCGCATCGACCTCGATCAGCACGCCCAGCGGGCTTTCGGCCAGCGCGCATCCCAGCTGCTGCACCAGTGGCGTGGCCATTGCCTGCACGGCCGGCACGAACAGTGCCCGTTGGGCGATGCGGCGGCCATCGGCCAGCTCCACTTCCAGCCAGGTCGGCTGGTCGCCCTGCACGCCCACTACCGGCACGGTCTCGATCTGAACGCCACGCTGCTGCATGGCGGCCTGCTCCTCATCGGTGATCGGCAGGCCCTGGCTGAAGAAGGTGACATTTCCCCAATCGGCGAACAGTGGCGCCTTGCTGGCGGACATCGGGTGACCACCAAGCAGGCCGATGGCGCCACCACCCACTTCGTAGCCATGGCAGTAGGGACAATGCAGCACGGTGCTGCCCCAGCGCTCGGCCAGCCCCGGCAGGTCCGGCAGCTGGTCGGCGATGCCACTGGCCAGCAACAGCTTGCGTGCGGCCAGGACCTGGCCGTCGGCGGTACGCACTTCCACGCCTTCAGCGCTGGCGGTGGCCTGCACGGCTTCGGCATGCACCCAACGCACCGTGGGGTAGTCCAGCAGCTGCTGGCGCGCGGTCTTCAGCAGCTCGGCGCCACTGATGCCATCCAGCCCCAGCACCCCATGCGAATGGCTGGCGAAGCGGTTGCGTGGCAAACCGGCGTCGATGACGGTAACCGGGCGGCGGGCACGGGCCAGGATCAGGCCGGCGGCGATGCCGGCATAGCTGCCGCCGACGATGAGCACATCAGGATTCATGGTGACCTTCCAGGGAACGGTGATGGGCGAGATGGCGGGCGAAGTCGGCGCCGAGCTGGTCCAGCGCGGTCGCCTGCAGCCGCGCTTCGAGCAGCCGCTGCGCCTCGCGAGCACCCTCGAGCAGGGCGCTGTTGACCAGCTGCTGGATCGGGCAGCCGCCACCGGCGTCGCGGGTACCGACCTGCACCAGCGGTGGTGCGCCCACGGCCAGGTAGATGTCATGCAGCGTGATGGCCGCCGCATCGCGGGCCAGCTGGCTGCCGCCGCCATGACCACGGGTGCTGCGCACCAGGCCGGCCTTGTGCAGCTGTGCCAGCAGGCGGCGGATCACCACCGGATGGGTCGGCAGGCACGACGCCAGCTGCTCGGAGGTGCGCGGGGCGGCATGGCCGACCAGATGCGCCATCACGTGCAGGGCGTCGGAAAGGGGATTCGCGGATTTCATGTAACAACAATAGTTACATTTAAATCCCCTGTCGAGGGTCTGCTTTCGTTCCATATGGACACATTTGTCCTATGAAATATCTCCTTCACATCACTAAACGAAACGGGAATGTGATCCAAGTCGCACTTCAGAGGAAAGTGGCACCGGTCGATACCGAATCGCCCCTTCCCGAGAGTCCCTCCCCATGAATGCGTCTGTCCGTGCTCCGCGCCTGCAGTCCAAGCTGCTCGGCGCGGTTTCCGTTGGTCTTGCCGTGGTCCTGCTGTGCGCTCTGGCGGGCCTGGCCTCCGCCTGGTTGAAGCTTTCCACCGAGGTTCCGCCCGAAGTCGCGCACAGCCGCGACGCCGAACGCCTGCAGCGCGAGTTCCGCGGCCAGGTGCAGGAATGGAAGAACGTGCTGCTGCGCGGCCACGACGACGCACTGCGCCAGCGCCATCTGGACGCCTTCGACAGCGAGGGCCACCTGGTCGAGCAGCTGGCCAAGGGCCTCGCAGCCAGCCCGGACACGCGCACCCGTGAACTGGCACAGTCCTTCATCGGCCTGCACACGCAGCTGCAGAAGGACTACCACGCCGCCCTGCAGGCGTTTGCGGAGGCCGGCTACGATCCCGCCGCCGGCGACAACCTCGTGCGTGGCAAGGATCGCCCGGTGGCTACCGCACTGGATGCATTAAGCACGCATGCCACGCAGGTGTCAGAGGCCGCCGTGGCGGCACGGTCGCAGCAGGCGCGGCAGACACTGCTGATGTGCGCAGCGCTGACCGTGCTGGCCGCCGTGCTGTTGCTGATGGGCCTGGCCTGGTGGCTGCGGCGTGCGGTGGTGCAGCCGGTGCTGGCGGTGGAAGCCGCTGCACGTGCCGTGGCTGCCGGTGATCTGCAGCACGTGGTGCAGGTGCGCAGCCGCGACGAGATCGGTCGCCTCGCACAGGCGATGCAGGCGGTGCAGTCCACGCTGCGCGGCGTGCTGGACGCACAGGCGACGATGGCGCAGGCGCATGACGCCGGCACCATCAGCCATCGCATGGATGCCAGTGCGTTCCCGGGCGCATTCGGCGAAATGGTCGCCGACAGCAATGCACTGGTCGATGCACATATCCAGGTAAAGCTGCGTGCAATCGCGATCATGGGCCGCTACGCCATCGGTGACCTCAGCCAGGACATGGAACGCCTGCCCGGCGAGAAGGCCGTGATCACCAACGCATTGGATACGGCCAAGGCCAATCTCGGTGTGATCAACGGCGAGATCCGCCGCCTGGCCGAAGCCGCTGCCGCAGGTGACTTCAGCCAGCGCGGCGACAGCGCACGCTTCGAGCATGATTTCCGCGCGATGGTCGACGGCCTGAACCGCCTGATGCAGACCACCGAGCTGAACCTGGGCGAGGTTTCCAGCATGCTCCGCGCGATTGCCGACGGCCGCCTCGGCGCTCGCATGCACGGCGATTTCCAGGGCGTGTTCGCACGCATTGCAGGCGACGCCAACACCACGGCTGCACAGTTGGCGACCATCGTCACCGACATCAAGCACGCCTCCGGCAACATCCATACCGCTGCCGCAGAGATCGCCGCCGGCAACAACGACCTGTCGCGCCGTACCGAACAGCAGGCGGCCAATCTGGAAGAGACCGCCGCATCGATGGAGGAACTGACCTCCACCGTGCGCCAGAACGCCGAGCACGCACGCCAGGCCAACCAGCTGGCCATCGGCGCGCACACGGTGGCCTCGCAGGGCGGCAGCGTGGTCGGCCAGGTGGTGGCGACGATGGGCGCGATCGAGACCTCGTCGCGGCAGATTGCCGAGATCATCAGCGTGATCGATGGCATCGCATTCCAGACCAACATCCTGGCGCTGAACGCGGCGGTGGAAGCGGCACGCGCTGGCGAACAGGGCCGTGGCTTCGCCGTGGTGGCCAGCGAAGTGCGCACGCTGGCACAGCGCTCGGCCGGGGCCGCCAAGGAGATCAAGGCACTGATCGAGGCCTCGGTGGAACAGGTTGGCCACGGCGCGCAGCGCGTGCGCGAGGCCGGCCACACCATGGCCGAGATCGTGGCGTCGGTGCAGCGCGTGACCGACATCATGGCCGAGATCTCCGCAGCCTCGCAGGAACAGAGTGCGGGCATCGAACAGGTCAGCCAGACGGTGATCCAGATGGATGGCACCACCCAGCAGAACGCTGCGCTGGTGGAAGAAGCCAGTGCCGCCGCACGCAGCCTGGAACAGCAGGCGAACCGGTTGATCAATGCGGTGGATGTGTTTGATCTGTCGACCACAACGGCAGCGAAGGACGCGCTGGCGCGCGCGGCGTGAGTGATCCGGTTGCCGGCCAGCGGCCGGCACTACCCCGCCCCTCACCCCGGCAGGTACAGGTCCACGTAGTCGGTCACCGGCATCGCCGCCAGCGCCACCGGGTCCAGCGATGCGGCCAGGATGCGCTGCTGCTGGACGGTCGGGAAGCGGTGGGCCAGGTGCCGGCGGAACTTGTCCATCAGCAGCGGAATGCCCTCCCCACGTCGGCGCGCGTGGCCGAGCGGATACTCCACCAGCACCTCGGGCAGTTCAGCGCCATCGGTGAAGCGCACGCTCAGGCCGTTGGCGATGCTGCGCTTGTCGGCGTCCAGGTAATCGGCGCTGAGCTGCGGGTCTTCATGGCAGGCCATCTTCGCGCGCAGTGCGTCGATGCGTGGATCGGCGGCCACGTCATCCTCGTAGTCCTCGGCCACCAGCCGCCCGTGCAGCAGTGCGATGGCGACCATGTACTGCACGCAGTGGTCGCGGTCGGCCGGATTATGCAGCGGCCCCTGCTTGTCGATGATGCGGATGCAGGCCTCCTGGGTGCGGATGGCGATATGCGCGATGTCCTCGACCCGCCGCCCCATCGCGCGCAGCTGCTGGTGCAGCATGATCGCTGCCTCCACTGCGGTCTGGCCATGGAATTCGGCCGGGTAGCTGATCTTGAACAGCACGTTCTCCATCACGTAGCTGCCCAGCGGCCGCCCCAGCGTCAACGCCTGGCCGTGCATGGATACGGCCTCGAAACCCCATGTCGGTGCACTCAATACGCTGGGATAGCCCATCTCGCCACTGGCCGCCATCAGCGCCAGGCGCACGCCACGACTGGTGGCATCGCCGGCCGCCCAGCTCTTGCGCGAGCCGGTGTTGGGCGCGTGCCGGTAGGTCCGCAGCGCCTGCCCATCGACCCAGGCCAGCGACAGCGCATTGAGCATGCGCTCGCGGTCCAGCCCGAGCAGGTGCGCGACCACCGCGGTGGTGGCGACCTTGACCAGCACCACGTGGTCCAGCCCGACCCGGTTGAAGGAATTCTGCAGGGCCAGCACGCCCTGGATCTCGTGCGCCTTGATCATCGCCAGCAGCACATCGTGCACGGTCGGCGGCGGGCGGCGCAGGGCCTGCGCGTTGCGACCCAGCCAATCGCAGACGGCAAGGATGCCGCCCAGGTTGTCCGACGGATGGCCCCATTCGGCGGCCAGCCAGGTGTCGTTGAAATCCAGCCAGCGCACCATCGCGCCGAGGTTGAAGGCGGCCTGCACCGGGTCCAGCACGTAGTGCGTGCCCGGTACGCGCGCGCCGTTGACCACGCTGATGCCCGGCACCAGTGGACCGAGCAGCTTGCTGCAGGCCGGGAAGGACAGCGCTTCCAGACCGCAGCCCAGCGTATCGAGCAGGCAGTGGTGCGCGGTCTGGAACGCCAGCGGTGAGTCGATGCGCGCATCGCGCACGTAGTCGACGATGTCCACCAGCAGCGCATCCCACGCTGCACGCTCGTTGGATGGAATGGGGTTGCTGGACATCGTCGATCTCCTCGTTGCGGTGCACGGTTGCCCGTGCACCTTGCCAACCAAGGTTGGCATCTACCAGAGCACTATTCGGCCGGTACCCGCACCTTGCCTTCCATCAGCACGCGGGCGCTGCGGCTCATGATGGCCTTGGTCACCGTCCACTGGCCGTCAACAAGCCCGGCCTGCGCGCCCACGCGCAACGTGCCGGAAGGATGACCGAAGGTCACCGCTTCGCGTTCGCCACCACCGGCGGCACGGTTGACCAGCGTGCCTGGAATCGCCGCCGCGGTACCGATCGCCACGGCTGCCGTGCCCATCATCGCGTGGTGCAGCTTGCCCATCGACAGCGCGCGCGCGTGCAGATCGATGGCCGAGGCCGGGATCGACTTGCCGCTGGACGACACGTAGTCCTGCGCCGGCGCCACGAAGGCGACCTTCGGCGTGTGCTGGCGGGTCGCTGCGTCTTCCAGGCTCTTGATCAGCCCCATGCGCAGCGCGCCATGTGCGCGGATGGTCTCGAATTTCTGCAGTGCGGCCTTGTCTTCGTTGATCGCCGGCTGCAGCTCGGTCCCGCTGTAGCCGAGGTCGGCGGCGTTGAGGAAGATGGTCGGGATGCCGGCGGTGATCATCGTCACCTCGAAGCTGCCCACGCCCGGCACGTCCAGCGTGTCCACCAGATTGCCGGTCGGGAACATCGCGCCGGCATCGCCGTCATCGGAGGGATCGATGAATTCCAGCTGGATCTCCGCCGCCGGGAACGTCACCCCATCCAGTTCGAAATCGCCGATTTCCTGCACTTCGCCATCGCGCATCGGCACGTGGGCGATGATGGTCTTGCCGATGTTGGCCTGCCAGATGCGCACGGTGCACAGGCCATCGCGCGGCACGCGCGCGGGATCGATCAGGCCATTGGCGATCGCGAACGGGCCGACCGCAGTGCTGAGGTTGCCGCAGTTGCCGCTCCAATCGACGAAGGCGGTGTCGATCGACACCTGGCCATACAGGTAGTCCACGTCGTGGTCAGGCACCGAAGCGGTGGAAATGATCACGCACTTGCTGGTGCTGGAGGTGGCACCGCCCATGCCGTCGGTCTGCTTGCCATACGGATCGGGCGAACCGATCACGCGCATCAGCAGCGCATCGCGCGCGGCGCCCGGCACCTGGGCGGCCTCGGGCAGGTCCTGCAGGCGGAAGAACACGCCCTTGCTGGTGCCACCACGCATGTAGGTGGCGGGAATACGGAGTTGCGGGAGGAAGGTCATGGATGTGTTCCTTGCAAAGAAAGACGGCCCGTTGCCGGGCCGTCGGATGCCTTACGCCACCTTGGCCCCTTCCAGGAAGTCCTGGGCGAAGCGCTGCAGCACGCCACCTGCTTCGTAGATCGCTACTTCCTCGTCGCTGTCCAGGCGGCAGGTGACCGGCACGATCACGTCCTGGCCGTCGCGGCGGTGGATGACCAGGGTCAGATCGGCGCGCGGGGTGCGCTCGCCGACCACGTCGAAGGTCTCGGTGCCGTCGATGCCCAGGGTCAGGCGGGTGGTGCCCGGCTTGAACTCCAGCGGCAGTACGCCCATGCCGATCAGATTGGTACGGTGAATCCGTTCGAAGCCTTCGGCCACGATCGCCTCCACGCCGGCCAGGCGCACGCCCTTGGCTGCCCAGTCACGCGAGCTGCCCTGGCCGTAGTCGGCACCGGCGATGATGATCAACGGCTGCTTGCGGTCCATGTAGGTCTCGATCGCTTCCCACATGCGCATCACCTTGCCTTCCGGCTCCACGCGCGCCAGCGAGCCCTGCTTCACGCTCCCGTCGTCGTTGCGCACCATCTCGTTGAACAGCTTCGGATTGGCGAACGTAGCGCGCTGCGCGGTCAGGTGGTCGCCGCGGTGGGTGGCGTAGGAATTGAAGTCTTCTTCGGGCAGGCCCATCTTCGCCAGGTATTCACCGGCGGCGCTGGAGGCCATGATCGCGTTGGACGGCGACAGGTGGTCGGTGGTGATGTTGTCCGGCAACACCGCCAGCGCGCGCATGCCAGACAGCGTGCGCTCACCGGCCAATGCACCCTCCCAGTACGGCGGACGGCGGATGTAGGTGCTCTGCGGGCGCCAGTCGTACAGCGGGCTGACTGCGGCACCATGCTCCACGCGCACGTTGAACATCGGGTTGTAGACCTTGCGGAACTGCTCGGGCTTCACCGAGGCCTTTACCACGGCATCAATTTCAGCATCGCTCGGCCAGATGTCCTTCAGGCGCACCTCGTTGCCGTCGGCATCCACGCCCAGCACGTCCTTTTCGATATCGAAGCGCACGGTGCCGGCGATGGCGTAGGCGATCACCAGCGGCGGCGAGGCCAGGAAGGCCTGCTTGGCGTACGGATGGATGCGGCCATCGAAGTTGCGATTGCCCGACAGCACGGCCGTGGCGTACAGGTCGCGGTCGATGATTTCCTGCTGGATCTTCGGGTCCAGCGCACCACTCATGCCGTTGCAGGTGGTGCAGGCAAACGCCACGATGCCGAAACCGAGCTGCTCCAGATCCGGCAGCAGACCGGATTCTTCCAGGTACAGCTGCACGGCCTTCGAGCCCGGCGCCAGCGAGGATTTCACCCACGGCTTGCGCTGCAGGCCGCGCGCATTGGCATTGCGCGCCAGCAGCGCGGCGGCGATCACGTTGCGTGGGTTGGAGGTATTGGTGCAGCTGGTGATGGCCGCGATGATCACCGCGCCATCGGGCATCAGGCCCTGCGCCTGCTCGGCCTTGCCCGCTTCCAGCTTGGCTTCGTCGGCAATGCCGCGCTCGGCCAGTTCGGCCACCGGCAAGCGGCGGTGCGGATTGCTCGGCCCGGCCATGTTGCGCACCACGCTGGACAGGTCGAAGCGCAGCACGCGCTCGTACTGTGCGGTGACCAGATCGTCGGCCCACAGGCCGGTGGTACGGGCGTAGTTTTCCACCAGCGCCACCTGCGATTCCTCGCGGCCGGTCAGGCGCAGGTAATCGGTGGTCTGCGCGTCGATGTAGAACATCGCGGCGGTAGCGCCGTATTCGGGGCACATGTTGGAGATGGTTGCGCGGTCTCCGATGGTCAGTGCCGCCGCACCCTCGCCGAAGAATTCAAGCCAGGCGCCGACCACGCGTTCCTTGCGCAGGAACTCGGTCAGGGCCAGTACCACGTCGGTGGCGGTGATGCCCGGCTGCGGGCGGCCGCTCAGTTCGACACCGACGGTGTCGGGCAGGCGCATCCACGAAGCGCGGCCCAGCATCACGTTCTCCGCTTCCAGGCCACCAACACCAATCGCGATCACGCCCAGCGCATCGACGTGCGGGGTATGGCTGTCGGTACCCACGCAGGTATCCGGGAAGGCCACACCGTCCTGCACGTAGACCACCGGCGACATCTTCTCCAGGTTGATCTGGTGCATGATGCCGTTACCCGGCGGGATCACGTCCACGTTCTCGAACGCCAGCTTGGTCCAGTCGATGAAGTGGAAACGGTCTTCGTTGCGGCGATCCTCGATCGCGCGGTTCTTCTCGAACGCCTGCGGATCGTAACCCCCGCACTCCACCGCCAGCGAGTGGTCGACGATCAGCTGCACCGGTACCACCGGATTGACCTTGGCCGGGTCGCCGCCCTTGTCGGCGATCGCATCGCGCAGGCCGGCAAGATCCACCAGCGCGGTCTGGCCAAGAATGTCGTGGCAGACCACGCGTGCCGGGAACCACGGGAAATCCAGGTCGCGGCGACGCTCGATCAGCTGCTTCAGCGAATCGCCGAGCGTGGCCGGATCGCAGCGGCGCACCAGGTTCTCGGCCAGCACGCGCGAGGTGTACGGCAGGGTGGCATAGGCGCCGGGCTGGATCGCATCGACGGCGGCGCGCGCGTCGAAATAGTCCAGCGTGCTGCCGGGGAGGTTCTTGCGGTAATCGGTATTCATGGGCTGGCGGAGTACTTGGGGCGGGCCGGGTGCCGGCAGTGCGGCGGCGAAAGCATCCGGCCGGCGCAGGGCCGGCCGGATGGGTGTTGCAGGCGGATCAGACGCGCTTGTCGATGGCGACGAAGTCGCGGTCTTCCGGACCGATGTAGTTGGCGCTCGGACGGATGATCTTGCCGTCGATGCGCTGCTCGACGATGTGCGCGCTCCAGCCGGCGGTGCGGGCGATCACGAACAGGGGAGTGAACATCGCGGTCGGCACGCCCATCATGTGGTAGCTGACGGCGCTGAACCAGTCCAGGTTCGGGAACATCTTCTTGATGTCCCACATCACCGATTCCAGGCGCTCGGCAATGTCGTACATCTTCATGCTCGACTGCTCTTCGGACAGCTCGCGGGCCACGTCCTTGATCACCTTGTTGCGCGGATCGGAAACGGTGTACACCGGGTGGCCGAAACCGATCACCACTTCCTTGCGCTCGACGCGGGCCTTGATGTCTTCCTCGGCCTCATCGGGGTTGTCGTAGCGCTTCTGCACTTCGAACGCCACCTCATTGGCGCCGCCGTGCTTCGGACCACGCAGCGCGCCGATGCCACCGCAGATCGCGCTGTACATGTCGCTGCCGGTGCCGGCGATGACGCGGCAGGTGAAGGTCGAGGCGTTGAACTCGTGTTCCGCGTACAGGATCAGCGAGGTGTGCATCGCCTTCACCCACGACTCCTGCGGCTTCTCGCCGTGCAACAGGTGCAGGAAGTGGCCACCGATCGAGTCGTCGTCGGTTTCCACGTCGATGGCGCGGCCGTTGTGGCTCCAGTGGTACCAGTACAGCAGCATCGAACCGAGGCAGGCCATCAGCTTGTCGGCGATGTCGCGCGCGCCCGGGTGGTTGTGGTCATCCTTCTCCGGCGCCACGCAGCCGAGCACGGACACGCCGGTGCGCATCACGTCCATCGGGTGTGCCGACGGCGGCAGTTCTTCCAGCGCAGCCTTCACCGCGGCCGGGATGCCACGCAGCGACTTCAGCTTGGCCTTGTACGAAACCAGCTCGGCACGGGTCGGCAGCTTGCCGTGCACCAGCAGGTAGGCGATTTCCTCGAACTCGCTGGTGTTGGCCAGGTCCAGGATGTCGTAGCCACGGTAGTGCAGATCGTTGCCACTACGGCCCACGCTGCACAGCGCGGTGTTGCCGGCGGCGGTGCCGGACAGGGCGACGGACTTCTTCGGCTTGAAGGTCGGGGTTGCGGTCGTGTCGTTCATGTTTCCCTCCGAAAACTTGATGGTGCAGGGTACTGCTTATTTCTTGGCGGCGAACAGTGCATCGAGCTGCTGCTCGAAGGCGTGGTAGCCGATGCGGTCGTAGAGTTCTTCACGGGTCTGCATGGTCTCCACCACGTTGCGCTGGTGGCCGTCGCGGCGCACCGCCTGGTAGACGTTCTCAGCAGCCTTGTTGGCGGCGCGGAAGGCAGACAGCGGGAACAGCTGGATGGCGACGCCGGCCGAGGCCAGTTCATCGCGGCTGAACAGCGGGGTGGCACCGAACTCGGTGATGTTGGCCAGCACCGGCACCTTCACCGCATCGACGAAGCGGCGGTAGGTGTCCAGGTCGTAGGCGGCCTCGGCAAAGATGCCGTCGGCACCGGCCTCGACACAGGCGATGGCACGCTCGATGGCCTTGTCCACGCCGTCCACCTGGATGGCATCGGTACGCGCGATCAGGAAGAAGTCCGGATCGGTCTTGGCATCGGCGGCGGCCTTCACGCGGTCGACCATTTCACCCTGCGAGACGATCTCCTTGCCCGGACGGTGACCGCAGCGCTTGGCGCCGACCTGGTCTTCGATGTGGCAGGCGGCCGCGCCGGCCTTGATCAGCGACTTCACGGTGCGCGCGATGTTGAACGCGCTCGGGCCGAAGCCGGTGTCGATGTCGACCATCAGCGGCAGGTCGCATACATCGGTGATGCGGCGCACGTCCACCAGCACGTCTTCCAGGGTGTTGATGCCCAGGTCCGGCAGGCCCAGCGAACCCGCAGCGACGCCGCCGCCGGACAGGTAGATGGCGCGGAAGCCGGCGCGCTTGGCCAGCAGGGCGTGGTTGGCGTTGATCGCGCCGATCACCTGCAGCGGCGATTCGGCAGCCAGCGCCTCACGGAAGCGGGCACCGGCGGAAGAAGGAGTGGAAGCGGTCATGCGGCAATCCAGGTTGGAGAACGTGTGTGGAGGCGCAAACACCATGCCAACCTGCAAGCGCTTGATTTCACGGGAATGACCGGCACGCAGCAGTGAAACATATGAAACACTGAAACAGATGTATCATGAAACACCCCTCCCGGCCCGAGCCACCATGTACCTGCCCCGCTCGCCCCTGCGCCACACCGATGCCGACCCCGGCCGCCCGGTGATCTGGACCGTCAGCGTCTCGCGGCTGACAGGTCTGCTGGGCGACGTCATTCCCGAGTTCGACCGCCGCGCGCGCATCGAGCAGATCAATCTCGGCTTCGAGGAAGCCGTCGAGGTGATCGGCCAGCGCCTGCGCCGCGAGCATTGCGACGTGGTGATCGCCGGTGGCTCCAACGCCGCCTGGCTGCGCAGCCGGCTGGAGCTGCCGCTGGTGCCGATCCAGGCCAATGGCTTCGATCTGATGGAGGCGCTGGCGCGTGCACGCCGCATCGCCAGCCGCATCGGCCTGGTCACCCATGCCAGCGACGTGCCGGTGTTCAGCAACTTCCAGCAGAGTTTCGGCCTGGACATCGAACACCGTCGATTCGTCACCCGCGAAGACGCGCGCGATTGCATTGCAGACCTGCGCGCCAATGGCATCGAGGTGATCGTCGGCACCGGCATGGCCATCGACCACGCCGAACAGGCCGGCCTGCCCGGCGTTCTGTTGTACTCGGCCGACTCGGTGCGCCAAGCCTTCGAGCATGCGCTGGAGCTGACCCAGACCCTCGCCCGCTCCGGCGGCAGCCGCCCGGTCGCGCGCCGCCGCTCTGCCCCGCGCAGCGATGCGCACGCCCTGCTCGGCGACAGCGAGGCGATGGCCCAGGTGCGTGCGCAGATCGCGCTGTATGCGCCGCATGACAGCACCGTGCTGGTCACCGGCGAAACCGGCACCGGCAAGGAACTGGTCGCGCGCCAGCTGCACGCGGCCAGCGGCCGTCGTGGTCGCTTCGTGGCACTGAACTGCGGCGCGATCAGCGAATCACTGCTGGAAGCCGAACTGTTCGGCTACAGCGATGGCGCCTTCACCGGCGCGCGGCGCGGTGGGCGCGTCGGCCTGGTTGAAGCTGCAGACGGCGGGACGCTGTTCCTGGATGAGATCGGCGAACTGCCGCTGCCACTGCAGACCCGCCTGCTGCGGGTGCTGGAAGAACGCGAAGTGCTGCGCGTGGGCGCCACCGAACCGACCCCGGTCGACCTGCGCGTGGTGGCCGCGACCCTGCAGTCGCTGGAGCAGCGCGCGGCGACCGGCAGCTTCCGTCGCGACCTGTATTACCGGCTGGCCGCGCTGCGCATCGCCCTGCCCGCGTTGCGTGCGCGGCGCGGTGACATTCCGCTGCTGGCCCAGCATTTCTTCCGCCAGCTGCGTGGCATCGACGCTCCATTGGACGAGGATGCCATGCGCGTACTGACAGCCGCCGAATGGCCCGGCAACGTGCGCGAGCTGCGCAACCTGGTCGATCGCCTGCGCATCCACTGGCAGCCGGGCGAAGGGCTCATCGATGCCACGCGCCTGCTGCAGCTGGCGCCGGAGCTGGTGAATGAAGGTGCAGCCGCGCTGCCGCTGGAAAGCAACGGCAAGCGTCCGCCGCGCGCGCAGCTGGAAGCACTGCTGCAGGAACACCGCAATGACCGAGAAGGCATGGCGCAGGCGCTGGGCGTGTCACGCACCACGCTGTGGCGCTGGTTGCGCGCGGAGGGGTTGTAACCAACTTTTTCCAGATGGATTCGAAGCGATGCCCGGTGGGTGCGCCCCCTGGTTCGCACCACTCTTCCGTCAAGCACCTCATCCACGCATGGCGTGGATCTACCTGGCCAGCAGCAGCTCGATTTCCTCCACCTGCACCACCGGCACCTGCCACGGGTGATGCGGCACGATTCCCTGTTCGAAGATGCGCTGCAGCCGCTGCGGATTCCGAGGCACACAGAATTCCAGGCGCACGCTATCGACCACCTCGGTGCGACCCACCTTACCCTGCACCGGCGACACACCCACGCGCGGACGGAACTGTTCAAACCCCGGCGCCGACCACCACATGCCATGCTCGTAGTCACCGGCCGCGAGCGCATCCACCGCGAGGATGCCCTGTTTCACCCTGTCCAGCGCGGCCGATGGAACAAATACCACCACGCGGTACAGCGCCACGCGATTCACACCGATGGCTCCAGCGCCATGCGGAAGTAGACCACCCGTTCGGTCTCTTCGAAGCCGCAGGCCCGGTGCGCGGCGTGAGCCCGCACGTCTTCCACGCGACTGTCCGAAGCCAGCTCGCGGCAGCCCGCATCACGCGTCCACGCCTGCACAGCCGCCAGCAACATTCGGCCCACGCCACTGCCCCGCCACTGCGGCCGAACGTACCAGCCCTCCAGGAACCCCACCGGCGAAGACTCGGTGCCGTTCACGTAGTCATGGCGCAGGCACACTTCAGCGAAACCAACCGCCTCGCCATCCGCCACGCGGGCCAGGAACACCGCGCCTTCGGCATCGGCCAGCGACTGCGCCAGCTCCTCCAGCGGATCATCGGCATCCGGCCACAGGCCCAGACGCAACTGCGCCCACGCCGCCGCATCGGCCGGCGTGGCCTTGCGGATCGTGGGCGCGCTGTCACTCACGGGTACAGCAGCCGCTTGCTCCAGCGCCCTTCGGCACCGGCTTCATAGCACCAGCGTTCGTGCAGGCGGAACTGCGCGCCGTACCAGAACTCGATGCGATCGGGCACCACCCGCAGCCCACTCCAGCCATCCGGGCGCGGCACGTCCCTGCCCTCGAAGCGGGCTTCGATCTCGGCCACGCGCGCGTCGAATTCCTCACGCGTTGCCAGCGTCTTCGACTGCTGCGAGGCCCACGCGCCGATCTGGCTCATGCGCGGGCGGCTGGCGAAATAGGCATCGGCCTCGGCATCGGCAACCTGCTCGACACGGCCTTCGATGCGCACCTGGATGCCGGCCTCGCGCAGGCTGCGCCACAGGAACAGCAGCGCGGCCTGCGGATTGGCCTGCAGCTCCTGGCCCTTGTGGCTGTCCAGGTGGGTGTAGAAGACGAAGCCACGCTCGTCGAACGCCTTCAGCAGCACGGTGCGCGCCGAGGGACGGCCGTGCGTATCGGCGGTGGCCACGGTCATCGCGTTCGGCTCGACCTCGCGGCTCTGCTTGGCCTCTTCGAACAGGCCGGCAAACGTGGACAGGGCTTCGGCGTACAGGTCGCTCATGATTGCGTTCTTCTCACACGGATTGGGCTATTGTGGCTGCATGGTCGCTGCTGCGTATATGCCCCAGGTGAAAGGATTCCCCGAAACATTGGCCGAGCAGGCGCTGGACGATGCGCTGGGCAGCGGTGCAGCGGTTCCAGTATTGGCGATCAGCGGCCTGCAGGGGAGCGGCAAATCGACGCTGGCCGCGCAGGTGGTGGCGCGTGCACAGGCGCGCGGCCTGAACGCAGCCACGCTGTCGATCGATGATGTCTACCTGACCCGCGCACAGCGCCAACGGCTGGCCCGACAGGTGCACCCGCTGCTGATCACCCGCGGCCCGCCCGGCACCCATGACCTGCCGCTGGCCCACGCAGTGCTGGACGCGGTGGCCGCACGCCAGCCCTTCGCAATGCCGCGCTTCGACAAGCTGGCCGACGAACGCCTGCCCGAAGCGCAATGGCCACGTATCGAGCAGCCCCTCGACCTGCTGGTATTCGAGGGCTGGTTCCTGGGCACGCCCGCACAGAACGATGACGCACTGGACAGCCCACTGAATGCGCTGGAACGCGAAGCCGACGCCGATGGCCGTTGGCGGCGCTGGTGCAACCAGGCGCTGGCCCGCGACTACCCGGCGTTGTGGCAGCGCTGCGACCGCCTGTGGTTCCTGCAGCCACCGGATTTTTCGGTGGTACCACGCTGGCGCTGGCAGCAGGAGCAGAACCTGCAGGCCGCGCAGCCGGGCCGGCACGGCATGAGCCGGCCGCAGCTTGAGCGCTTCGTGCAGTACTACGAGCGGGTCAGCCGGCAGGCGCTGCGTGCCCTGCCCGCCCTGGCCGACCGCATGGTGGTGCTGGACGGCCAGCGACAGGTGCAGGACGTGCGCTGAGCGCGCCTATTCCACCAGGAAGGTCACCCGCAGGTTGACCCGCCACTCGGTGATCTCGCCGCTGCCATTGGTGACCACCTTGGTCTCGTTCACCCAGGCGCCCTGGATGCCCTTGACCGTCTCGGAGACCTTCTTCAACCCACTGCGCACAGCATCCTCCACGCTCTTCGGCGAGGAGGCGGTGATTTCGATGACCTTGGCGACCGTCATGACCTGTACTCTGGCTGATGCGGGAGGCCCGCAGGAATGTCCAGCCTGACGTGAAGAACGTAAAGGCCGGGACACGGAGGTGTTAGCATCACGGGGCATGAATCCTGCTCCGAACCTGATCCTGATCGGCCCGATGGGCGCCGGCAAAACCTGCATCGGCCGCCGCCTGGCCGAGCGCTTCACGCTGGACTTCGTCGATGTCGACCAGGCCATCGTCGATGCCGCAGGCGCCAGCATTCCGACCCTCTTCGAGCACTCCGGCGAAGCCGGCTTCCGCAGCCATGAACGCCAGGCCCTGGCCCGCGTACTGGAGGGCCGCGGCCAGCTGGTTTCTACCGGCGGCGGCGCCGTACTCGATCCGGATAACCGTGCGCTGATCGCACGACGCGGCTTCGTGGTCTACCTGCGGGTCAGCGTGGCCGCGCAGCTGGAACGCCTGGCCCGCGACAAGGGCCGGCCGTTGCTGCAGCGCCCGGACCGCGAACAGGTGCTGCACGATCTGGCCGCGCACCGCGACCCGCTGTACCGCGAACTGGCCGACCTCACCCTCGATACCGACCCGTATACCGCTGCCGACGCGACCGCCCACCTGGTGGTGAAGCTGGCCACGCAATGGCAGCGCCAGGACCTGACCGCATGACTTCCCCCGCCCTGCTGCAGGTCGCCGTTGGCGGCGACCGCCCCTACACCATCACCATCGGCGCCGGTGCCCAGGCTGACGGCGCCGCGCTGGCCTCGCATGTGCGCGGCCGCCACGTGCTGCTGCTCAGCGACAGCGAAGTGGCCCCGCGCTATCTGGAGGCCGTGAAGCAGACGCTGTTGGCCGCACGCCCCGACCTGATCGTCGGCGAGCACGTGCTGGCCGCCGGCGAAGCCTCCAAGACCCTGGCCGAATTCGGCCGCGCGATCGAAGCGCTGGCCGCGCTCGGCGCCACCCGCGACGCCTGCGTGTTCGCCCTCGGCGGTGGCGTGGTCGGTGACCTGGCGGGCTTCGCCGCAGCGTGCTGGATGCGCGGCGTGGACTGCGTGCAGCTGCCGACCACCCTGTTGGCGATGGTTGATTCATCGGTAGGCGGCAAGACCGCGGTCGACATTCCGGCCGGCAAGAACCTGGTCGGCGCCTTCCATCCGCCGCGTGCGGTCATTGCCGATACCCGCGTGCTGGGTACCCTGCCACCGCGTGAGCTGCGCGCCGGCCTGGCCGAAGTGGTGAAGTACGGCGCGCTGGGCGACGCGGTGTTCTTCGAATGGCTGCAGCAGCATGCCGACGCGCTGGTCGCCGGCGAAGACAACGTGCTTTCCGAAGCCATCGCGCGCAGCTGCCGGCACAAGGCCGCGATCGTCGAACGCGATCCATTCGAGAAGGGCGAGCGTGCCCTGCTCAACCTGGGCCACACCTTCGGCCATGCCATCGAGACCGAGCAGGGCTACTCGGCCCCGGGCCGCGATGCGCTGAACCACGGCGAGGCGGTGGCGGTGGGCATGGTGCTGGCGGCGAAGCTGTCCACCCAGCTGGGCCTGGCCGAAGATGCCGACCGCGTCCGCCTGCAGGCGCTGCTGGAAAAGCTGCAGCTGCCGGTGGCGATCCCCGCCGGGCTCGACCCGCAGGCCCTGCTGGGCCGCATGCGGCTGGACAAGAAGAACGTCGCCGGCCGGCTGCGCCTGGTGCTGTGGCGGGGCATGGGCCGTGCCGAAGTGGTGCCGGACGTGGATGAGGCGGCGGTGCTGAAGGTGCTGTCGGCCCGGTAGTGCCGGCCGCTGGCCGGCAACTTCAGCAAACGGGGAAGCCGGCCAGCGGCCGGCACTACCGGGCTGCGCGGCAGGATTGCCGGCCAACGGCCGGTACGACCGCGTTGCGGCCGGGGTCACCCTGGCCCCGCTACAATCGCCCCATGCACGTCTACCTGCAACATCCCGACGCCGGTGCGCAGGCACCGCGCTTCCTGCGCCTGAGCCTGCAGCCGGACCTGTTCGGCGGCTGGGAGCTGCTGCGCGAGAGCGGCCGCGTCGGCAGCCGCTCGCAGCTGCGGCGCGAGCTGTTCCTGCAGGCCGACGAAGCCCGCCATGCCTTCGAGAAAGCCCGCGATGCCGAACTGCATCGCGGCTTCCAGATCCTTTCGCACGGCGACTGACGCCGCTGCCAACTTTCGTCCAAGGAATGCCCATCGTGACCAGCCCTCTCCGCAACGATCGCCTGCTGCGCGCCCTGCGCCGCGAACCGGTGGACTGCACCCCCGTCTGGCTGATGCGCCAGGCCGGCCGCTACCTGCCGGAGTACCGCGCAACCCGGGCCAAGGCCGGCAGCTTCCTGGCCATGGCCAAGAACCCGGAGATCGCCTGCGAAGTCACGCTGCAGCCGCTGCGCCGCTTCCCGCTGGACGCCGCCATCCTGTTCTCGGACATCCTCACCATTCCCGATGCGATGGGCCTGGAGCTCTACTTCGTCGAAGGCGAAGGCCCCAAGTTCCGCCACCCGGTACGAGATGAAGCGGCCATCGCCAAGCTGGCGGTGCCGGACATGGAACAGGACCTGGGCTATGTGATGGACGCGGTGCGCCTGATCCGTCGCGAGCTGGACGGCCAGGTACCGTTGATCGGTTTCTCCGGCAGCCCGTGGACGCTGGCCTGCTACATGGTGGAAGGCGGCGGCAGCAAGGATTTCGCCCGTATCAAGGCGATGGCGCTGAACCACCCGCAGGCCCTGCACCGACTGCTGGAGGTCACCACCGACGCGGTGATCGCCTACCTGGGCGCGCAACGCGCGGCCGGCGCGCAGGCACTGCAGGTGTTCGACACCTGGGGCGGCGTGCTCTCGCCGGCCATGTACCGCGAGTTCTCGCTGCGCTACCTGCAGCGCATCGCCGAAGGCCTGGAGCGTGGCGAAGGCAGCGAGCGCACGCCGCTGATCCTGTTCGGCAAGGGTACCGGCCTGCACCTGGAAGCACTGTCGCAGACCGGCGCCGATGCGCTGGGCCTGGACTGGACACTGGACCTGGACGAGGCCATGCGCCGCACCGGTGGTCGCGTCGCACTGCAGGGCAACCTCGACCCGACCACGCTGTACGCCTCGCCGGAAGCGATCGCCGCCGCTGCCGCGCGCGTGCTCGACACCTATGCCGCGGGCAATGGTGGTTCGCGCGAGGGCCATGTATTCAACCTCGGCCACGGCATGTCGCCGGACATGGACCCGGCCAACGTGCAGGTGCTGGTCGACGCGGTGCACGCGCACAGCCAGCGTTGAGCATTCGGCATACGGTTGCGGCGCGATGTTGATCGCGCCGTGACCCGCGTTGCGCGATCATGGCAGCCCCCACGCTGCACCGGCCGCACCCCATGCCCACATCGCCATCGACCTACAACCGCCAGCGCCCCCTGCTGTGGCTGGTGTCCTTGGCGATCTTCATGCAGATGCTGGACTCGACCATCGTCAACACGGCGTTGCCGGCGATGGCGGCCAGCCTGGGCGAAAGCCCGCTGCAGATGCAGTCGGTGGTGTTCAGCTACGCGCTGGCAGTGGCCACTTTCATTCCTGCCTCCGGCTGGATCGCCGACCGCTACGGCACCCGCCGCACCTTCCTGGTGGCGATCATCCTGTTCACCCTCGGCTCGCTGGCCTGCGCACTGGCCCAGCACCTGCACCAGCTGGTCGGTGCGCGCGTACTGCAGGGCATTGGCGGCGCGATGCTGCTGCCGGTCGGGCGGCTGGCGGTGATGCGTTCGGTGCCGCGCGAGGATTTCCTGCGCGCGATGAGCTTCATCGCCATCCCGGCCCTGGTCGGCCCGCTGATCGGTCCCACGCTGGGCGGCTGGCTGGTCGAGATCGCCTCGTGGCACTGGGTGTTCCTGATCAACCTGCCGATCGGCGTGATCGGTTTCATCGCCGCGATGAAGATCATGCCCGACCACTACGCCAGCCATCGCACCCGTTTCGACCTGCGTGGCTACATCATGCTGGCCTTCGCGATGGTGGTGCTGTCACTTGCGCTGGACGGCATCTCCGGGCTGGGCACGCCACACGCGCTGGTGATGCTGATGACCGTTGCCGGCCTGGCTGCACTGGTGGGTTACTGGCTGCATGCTGCCAATTCCACGGCGCCGTTGTTCTCGCTGGCGCTGTTCCGCGTACCCAGCTACCGCATCGGCATTCTCGGCAATCTGTTCTCGCGCATCGGCAGCAGCGCCATGCCGATGCTGATCCCGCTGCTGCTGCAGGTCGGCCTGGGCCTGGGCCCGATGAACGCCGGCCTGATGATGGTGCCGGTGGCCGCCGCTGGCATGGTCTCCAAGAAACTGGCAGTGAAGCTGGTGGAGCGCTACGGCTACCGTCGCGTGCTGATGGTCAATACCGTGCTGGTAGGCCTGGCCATGGCCAGCTTCATCCTGATGACTCCCGGCCAGCACCTGGCCTGGCGGCTGCTGCAGCTGGCGTTCTTCGGCGCGGTCAATTCGCTGCAGTTCACTGTGATGAACACCGTGACCCTGCGTGATCTGGACCGCGAATTCGCCAGTTCCGGCAACAGCCTGCTGTCGATGGTGATGATGCTCGCGGCGGGCTTCGGTGCTGCTGCGGCCGGCAGCCTGCTGGCCGCGTTCGGCAACCACCTGGACAGCAACAGCGCGACCGCCGCGCTGCATGCCACGTTCCTGTGCGTGGGCGCGATCACCCTGACCTCGACGATGATCTTCTGGCAGCTGCCCGATACCAAGCCCGAACCACGGCAGGTCGAGCACGTCGCGGAGTGAGGGGGTTCGGCAGGGCCTGCGGCCCTGCACCCGCTACAGGCAACGGCAACAGCCAAAGCAGCATTCCGTGGGTTGGTGGGGCGGTG
>NZ_RAVT01000016.1 GCF_013464915.1 Stenotrophomonas maltophilia | reverse complement strand
CCCCGCAACCCGACACCGCCCCACCTCTGACAGATGGTCGCTGCTGTTGGTGGGTGTCGACCTTGGTCGACACATCTGTCAGATATCGAAATACATCTGGGGTCAGATMCGTTTTMCTTMGGAAAACGGATCTGACCCCGAGCGTCGTTMCGACAGATCGCGGAAAACTGTCGAAGGCGGGGTGGATCCGGTTGCGGGAGTGTCCGCGGCATGGATGCCGCGGCCAAGCCCCCATGGATGGGTTTACGGCGTCTCCCGCAACCGGATCCACCCCGCCATCCCGCGGAATGCAGGCTTTTGACGTTGATTCTGCAGGTGCAGGGCTGCAAGCCCTGCAATAAACCCTACCTGCCCATCACCCTGGCAATCGCTTCCACCAGCAGCTCACCGGTCACCGGCTTGCGCAGGAAGCCACCAATGCCGGCCGCTTCCACCTGCTGCAGGTCCGGATCGGTCCGCGCCGTCACCGCCAGCAGCGGCAGCATGTAGCCCTGGTTGCGCAGGTGCTGGGCCAGCTCGAAGCCACTCAGGCCCGGCAGGTCAAGATCCAGCAGGCCGACGTCGAAATCACCGGCGCTGATCTCGCGCAGTGCCGCCAGCGCATGCCCCGCATGCACGACCTCGTGCCCGCGCGCACTCAGCAACCCGCGCACCACATCAGCCACGGTTGCATCATCCTCGACCAGCAGCACGCGCAACGGCGGCATGTTGGCCGCATCCTCGCGGTGCGCTTCGCCGTCGGCCTCTGCGCTGGCATCGACCACCAGCGGCAACGGCAGGGTCACGCCAAAACACGTGCCGCGGCCGAGCTGGCTCTCCACCTGGATGCGCCCCTGCATCGCCTGCGCCAGTTCGCGGCAGATCGCCAGGCCCAGACCGCTGCCGCCGTACTGCGCCGCGGTGCGGGCGCCGTCGGCCTGTTCGAAGCGACGGAACAGGCGCTGCTGCTGTTCCTGGCTGATGCCCGGACCGGTGTCGCGCACTTCAAAATGCAGCGCGCGCAGCTCGCCGTCGCTGCGCGCATGCAGGGTGATGGTTCCGCGGCTGGTGAACTTGACCGCGTTGGAGAGCAGGTTGAGCAGGATCTGCCTTACCCGCATCGCATCGCCGGTCGCCTGCAGGCCCGGCGGCAACTGGTTGTCCAGGGTGAAGCGCAGGCCCTTCTGCGCCGCCAGTGGTCCCATCAACGCGGCCAGGTCCTGCAGCAGGCAGCTCAGCGCGAACGGCTTGGACTGCAGCTCCAGCCGTCCGGATTCGATCCGTGCCAGGTCCAATGCATCGTTGACCAGGTGAAGCAGGTGTTCGCCGGCGTGCCGGATCGACTGCGTGTAACCGCGCTGCTGCGGGTCCAGCGGTGAAGCCAGCAGCAGTTCGCTCATGCCGAGCACGCCGGTCATCGGCGTGCGGATTTCGTGGCCGAGATTGGCCAGGAAGCGGGTCTTGGCCGCCGAGGCCTGTTCGGCCAGTTCCTGTTTGTGCAGCGCCAGCTGATAGGCGTGGCGCCGCTGCAGGCGGCGGCGATACAGCCAAGCGAACCAGCTGGTCAGCAGCAGCGCGATAGAAGCCAGTACCAACAGCCCGGACAGGCTGCGCCACCACGGTGGCTGTACGCGGAATTCCAGGCTCTGCACCCGAGACCAGACATGGTCTGCCGAGCGCGCCTGTACTTCCAGACGGTAGCTGCCCGGCGGCAGGCGCGAGAACAGGCGCTCACCGGCCGGTCCCACTTCCACCCAATCAGGGTCGTAGCCGGCCAGGCGGTAGCGGTAGCTGTTTGAAGCCGAATCGGCGAACGACAACAGTCGCGCGACGATGCGCAGGTCACGGTCACCATCGGCAATCTGCAACGGCGTGTCGTGGGTCAGGTCGAGCACCTGCTCGTTGCGGCGGACTTCGACCCGCTCGATCACCAATGGTGCACGCCGCACCGAGGGCCGCACCTGTTCGGGGTCGAACACCACCACGCCGGCCGGGGTGCCGGCCACCAGGTGGCCATCGCCGGACATCGTCAACGTGTGCTCGCGGAACTCCTGGCTGGGCAGGCCATCGTGCACGCCGTACAGGCGCACGCTCTGCCCGTCGGCGCCAACCCGCACCAGGCCGCGCGCACTGGTGGCCCAGGCCACCCCCTGTGCGTCGACCACCAGCCCGGAAGCGGAAATCGCCGGGTAACCCTGCTCCGCGCCGACCACAGCCTGCCGTTCGAGCCGCCCCTGGCTCCAGCGGTAGCGCGACAGGCGCCCATCCTCCGACAACCAGACCTGGCCATCGCGGCCCACGTGCAACGCATGGATCGCCGTCGCCGGCGCACCCGGCACCGGCTGGAAACGCTCGCTTTCCGGCAGCCACTGCAGCAGGCCACGGCTGCTGGCCAGCCAGATGTGGTCCTGCGGCCCGCATTCCACATCGAGGTTGAGCTGGCCCTGCTGCAGGCCGCGCTGGCCATTGTCCAGCTGGCGGCGCAGGCGACCGTCGAGGTCACGCTGCTGCAGGCCTGCAGGCAACATCAACCACAGGCTGTCGCCGTCGCAGGTCATCATCGACTCGATGACCCCTTCCATGGTTGCGTCGGCCCCGGCATCACGGCCCCAACGACGCAGGTCACGCCGCTTCGGGTCATAGCGCAGCAACGCATCGGTCGAACCGATCCAGACCTGTCCACGGCGATCCTCGCGCACCGAGGACAGCCAGTACATGCCATTGACCCAGGTGCGGTGCTGCTCGATCCTGCCGGTCCTGGGATCGAACCGGTCCAGCGCGCCGTGGCTGCCAACCGTCCAGATGCCGCCATTGCTGGAAGGGCTGGTCCCCAGCACGAAGGCATTGCGCAGCGAGCCAGCATCATCCTCCAACCGCGACAACACCGAGAACTGCCACCAGCGCGGCAGCAGGTGCCACAGGCCGGCATTGGTACTGGCCAGCCAGATGCCGCCTTCGCGGTCCTCGTAGGCGCCAGTCCAGTTCGGCCGCACCGGCCCGCGCGCAACGGCGCTGTACAGCGGAACGGTCTGGTACTGCCCATCCACGGCCCGGCCCAGCCCGGTACGGGTATCCAGCCAATGGCCGCCCTGTTCATCGCGCAGCATCATGCCCAGCACCTGCTCGCCCGGCGGCAGTTTCCATGGCGGCGATTCAAAACGCCCGTCGGGGCGACGCACCGTGGCGCCGGCCATCGTACTGATCCACAGGCTGCCATCGGGTTCGCTGGTCAACCCATTGATCAGCAGGCTGGGAATGACATCCGTGCCGACCCGCTCGAAGTCGGTGCCGGTCCAGCGCGCCACGCCATGCTTGGTGCCGACCCACAGGCTGCCATCGGCCAGCGTAGCCAGATACGGCACCGAGGCGGCGGGCAGGCTGCGTGGATTGTTGGCCTCGGGCAGGAAACGCTGCAGGCGGTCCTGGCTGTCCAGCCGGTACAGCCCACCTTCGTGGGTCCCGAACCAGATCGCACCGTCGGGTGTGGTCGCCAGGCTCCAGACCGTGTTGGTCCCCATCAATGGCTGGCTGCTGCGGTCGTAGAAATGCAGCTGGCGGCGGTCGGCCGACATCCGTACCAGGCCCGCGTTCTCGGTCCCGATCCAGAGCTGGTTGCGCGCATCGACCAGGACCGTCCAGATGCGGTTGTCGCGCAGGCCATCCTCAGAGCGCCAGATCCGGTAGTTGCGCCCGTCGTATCGGGCCAGGCCGTCGTTGGTGGCGATCCACAGGTAGCCGTAGCGGTCTTCGGCCATGCGGTTGACGGTATTGGACGGCAGGCCGTCGAACACCGTCACCTGGCGCGGGCTCGGTGGCACCGGCTGCGCGGCAGCGGGTGACAGGCCGCACAGGAGGATCAGCAGCAGCATCGCCGCCCGCAGATACACCACCGATTGCCTCCTCACGCTGCCCTGATGATTCCCGCGCCGCGGGCGTCGGCATGGTAAACCGAAAGTCGCGCCGTTCACGCCCGGCGCCGACGTTTTCAAGTTGTGGTCTGTCGTTTGGCGCGAGCCTGGATGATCGCTGCCACCAGCATGTCGCCGGTGACCGGCTTGCGCAGGAAGCCATCGAAACCGGCAGCGAGCACCTGCGATTCGGCATAGGCATCGGAGCGGGCGGTGACCGCCACCAGTGGCAGCTCGTAGCCCAGGGTGCGCAGCTGGCGGGCGATCGCAGTGCCGTCCAGCGCCGGCAGATCCAGATCGAGCAGGCCCACATCGAAGCCGTCGGTGGCGATCTCCGACAAAGCCCCCAGGCCGTGCAGCACATGCACCACGTCATGGCCGCGGCTGCGCAGAAGGCCGGCGATGACCTCGGCCACGGTTGCATCGTCCTCCACCAGCAGGATGCGCAGTGGCGGCAGCACCGGCTGCGCCGGCACTTCGCCCGCGGCGGCCGCTGCCTGCCGGGTCCAGGGCAGCGGCAACTGCACCCGGAAGCGCGCACCCTTGCCTGGCTGGCTGTCCACCTCGATGCGTCCGGCCATCGCCATGGCCAGCTCCTGGCAGATTGCCAGGCCCAGCCCGCTGCCACCATAGCGCGAGGCCGTGCGCGGGCCCTCCGCCTGCTCGAAGCGATGGAACAGCCGCTCCTGCTGCTCGGCATTGATACCCGGGCCGCTGTCGTGCACTTCGAAACAGAGGCCGCCGCCGTTCTCCTCCAGGTGCACGGCCAGGCCGACATGACCGCGCTCAGTGAACTTGATGGCATTGCCCAGCAGGTTGAGCAGGATCTGCCGCACGCGCATCTCGTCGCCACTGACGCTGATCGGGCCGGGCGGATCGTCGCCACGCTGGAAATCCAGCTTGCGCTGCTTCGCCATGGGCTGCATCAGCGCCTGCACCTGGTCGAGCAGGCCGGCCAGATCGAACGGGCGCAGATCCAGCTCCAGCCGGCCCGCCTCGATGCGCGCGAGGTCCAATGCATCGTTGACCAACCGCAGCAGATGGCTGCCGGCCTGCTGGATGGAGCCGGCATAGCTGCGCTGCACCGGGTCCAGCGGTGTGGCCAGCAGCAACTCGCTCATGCCAAGCACGCCGGTCATCGGCGTGCGCACTTCATGCCCCAGCGTGGCCAGGAACCGGCTCTTGGCCTGCGAGGCCTGTTCGGCCAGCTCCTGCTTGTGCACGGTCAGCTGCCATTGCTGGCGACGGCGCAGGCGCGCACGGATCGACCAGACCAGGATGAGCAGCAGCAGCGAACCGATCAGGATGTAGCCGAAGATCGCCATGCCGCTGCGCCACCACGGTGGCAGCACCTTCACCTGCAGCTGCTGCGAAGGCGTCCATGCACCATTGGCAGTGGCCGCCTGCACTTCGATGACGTAGCGGCCCGTGGGCAGTCGCGACAGCGTGCGCTGACCGTCGCCGCCCTGCTCCACCCAGTTCTGGTCATACCCGCGTACCCGGAAGCGGTAGCGGTTGCCCTGGGGGTTGGCATACGACAGCAGTCGTGCATCGATCTGCAGATCGCGATCATCCGGTCCCAGCAGCAGGGTGCCGGTGTTCGGCAGCGGCTGCCAGCCGCGTGCATCGTCGCGGCGCACGCGTACCTCGGCAATCACCAGCGACGACCCAGGCAGCACCGCGTCGTCGGCATTCACGTCGAATGCGACCAGGCCGGTCTGGGCCACGGCCAGCACGCGGCCATCGGCATTCACCGCCGGCGGCCGGCTGGTGAACTCGGCATCGGACAGACCATCGCGTTCATTGAACAACTGCAGGCGTCGTGCTTTCGGGTCCCAACGCAGCAGACCGCGAGGCGTGGTCGCCCACACCCGGCCATTGTCGGCCAATGCCAGGCCACCCATGCTGACCGGTGGCACACCGGCACTTCCATCAATGCGCTGGATCAGGCGAAGGCTCATGCCATCCCACTGGTAGCGCTCCAGCGCGCCTTGGCGGGCCAGCCACAGCTGCTGCGGATCAACCCACACCAGGTCGTAGATCAGCCCGCGCGAGACCCCCGGCACCGCTTCGAAGCGGCCGGCCTGCTCACGCCAGATGCCCATGTCGCCCATCACCCATGCCTTGCCATGGGCATCGAAGCGGATCTGCTCGATGGGTGAATCGGCCGCCTTGCGGAAATCGTCGAGTGGGTAGCTGCGCAGCACCCGGCCATCCGCGCTGCGCTGCTGCAGGCCCAGGTTCATCACCGAAAGCCAGACCGTGCCATCGGGCGCCTGCCGCATCAGGTCGATGCGCTGGCGCAGGTCGGCGCCTCCATCGATATGCCAATCGTGCAGCGCGCGGGTGGCCGGGTCATACACGCTGATGCGGCCGGCACGCCCCAGCCACAGGCGCCCGTCCGGCCGCGGCAGGACCGACCACACCGCACCGCTGCCGATCTCGCGGTCGCTGGCCAGCAGGCGCAACGTGCCGTGCGCATCCAGCTGATACACGCCGTGCGCCGAACCCACGTAGTAGTTCTGGCCATCACTGGCCGCGCCCAGCAGGTACTGGCTGTCCAGCGGCTTGCCATCGAGCTGGTTCCAGATCGAGAAGCGGCGCCAGTCCGGCGGCAGGTAGGCCAGTCCCTGGGTCAGCAGGGCCACCCACAATCCGCCCTCATGGTCCTGCAGCAGATCGAGCACACCGCTCTGTGCAGTGAGGAAACCACTGCCGCGGTCGCCATCGAGCCGCCACAGCGCACTGGCGTCGCCACGCAGCAGGCCGTCGGACGTGCCCGCCCAGTAGCCGCCCTGGCGGTCGGCCAGCACCAGCGCCGAGCGCAGGCGGGCACTGCCGCTCCAGCGTGGACGACTGACCCGGTCCTGCGCATCGATGCGGTACAGGCCGTCGTTCTGGCTGCCGATCCAGATCGAGCCATCCGGATCGCGGCTCATCCGCAGCACGCTCAATGCGCCCAGCTCGTGCGCTGCCACGGGTTCGAAGTCACGGCCATTCCAGCGTGCGACGCCGGCCTCGGTACCGATCCACAAGCGCCCCCGCGCATCCACCAGGCTGCTGTAGATGGTGTTGCTGGGCAGGCCATCGGCACGGGCCGGGTCGTGCCTGAAGAAACGCAGGCTGCCGTCCTCGCCGAACCGGCAGATACCCTGGCTGCTGGTGCCGATCCACAACGCATCCCCGGCGTAGGCCAGCGTCCAGAACTGGCCCAGGCACGGACCATTGACCGCATCAAAGGTCTTGAACCGCTCGCGGTCGGCATCCAGACGGGCCACGCCCTTGCCATTGATGCCCACCCACACGCGGTCCAGCGGATCGACCAGCAGGGTCTCGATCTCGTTGCCGGGCAACGAGCCGGGCTGTTCCGGATCATGTTCCCAGACCCGCAGCGAGCTGCCGTCGTAACGCACCAGGCCGCCATCGGTTGCGGCCCAGACATGGCCCTGGCGGTCCTCGGCCAGCGCCAGCACCATGCGCGAAGGCATGCCTTCGGCGGCGCCGAAGCGCCGCAGGCGTGGTGTTTCTGCCATGTCCAGGGCTGCAGCCGCCGTGGCAGACGCCAACAGCAGCAGCCCCGTTGCCGCGATGCCCAGGCACCACAGGCGCCAGCTGCTCGTCATCCTGAACCCCCTGTCCTGTCCCGATTGTCACACAGGGCCGGGGTCATGGCTGCAACAGCCTGTTGCCGGGGCAGGACCACCACGAACTGTTGCAGCCATGCACGCATCGTTGGCGGGGGCCTGTGCGTATGATCACAACGTCCCCCTTCCGGAGCCCGCCATCGATGCGTCCCTGCCTGGCCCTGCTGCCGATGCTGCTCGCCACCGCCCCCGCCTGGGCGGATGCAGACACCTACCGCCTCGATCCGGTGCACACGCGGGTACTGTTCAGCATCGACCACGCCGGCTATTCGCAGGCCATGGGTACGGTGTCCGGCAGCGAGGGCCGGCTGCAGTTCGATCCCGACAACTGGCGTGAAGCCACGCTGGAGGTCGAGGTGCCCGTGTCCCGATTGGACCTTGGTGACGCCAAATGGAACCAGGCCACGCTGGCCCGCAGCCTTCTGGATGGCGAGCGTTTCCCAAAGGCACACTTCGTCTCCACCCGGGTCGAACCGGTCGATGCCAAGCGCGCCCACGTGATCGGCACGCTGACCCTGCGCGGAGTCAGCCAGGAAATCACGCTGGATGTGACCCTCAACGCCATCAAGCGCTACCCGCTCCCCCCGTTCCGACGCACCGCCGGCTTCTCCGCCAGCACCACACTGAGCCGGCGTGCGTTCGGCATCACCGCCTGGCCGGGCGTCATCGGTGATGCAGTACAGCTGAGGATCGAGGCAGAAGCCACCCTCGACCGCAGCGACGCCCCGGGAACTCCCGCTCCCGTTCCGCACTCCGACCCCAAGACGGCCCCCTAGAGGACCCTTCATGACCGCCAAGAACACCCCCGCCGCCTGGGGGAGTGTCAGCCAGATCCTGCATTGGTTGATCGCACTGCTGATCCTCGCCCTGGGCGTGGTCGGCCTGACCATGGGTGAGCTGCCCAAGACCCCCAAGTATTTCTGGGTCTACACCGCGCACAAGTCGATCGGCATCACCGTGCTGGTGCTGGTGCTGTTCCGCCTCGGCTGGCGCCTGTATGCCGGCGCGCCCAAGCCGGTGCCGGGCGTGCCCAGCTGGCAGGAACGCATCGCCAGCGCCACCCACGTGCTGCTGTATGTGCTGATGTTCGCCATCCCGCTGTCGGGCTGGCTGTACGACTCGGCCAGCGGCCTGCGCCCGTTCCGCTGGTTCGGCCTGGTCGACGTGCCCAAGCTGAGCGGCCCCGACCCGCAGGTTGTCGCGGTATCGCATGCCATCCACGAATACGGCTTCTGGCTGTTGATCGCGGTGGTGCTGGCCCATGCCGGCGCTGCCTTCTACCACCACCTGTTCCAGCGCGATGCGACCTTGTCCCGCATGTTGCCGCGCGGCTGGCTTGCCTCCCCTCAGAAGGACTGACCGATGAACCTGAAACTGACCACTCCGGCCGCCGTGGCCGCCGCCCTGGCCGGCATGCTGGCCACCGCCCCGGTGCTCGCCGCCGACTATGCGCAGGCCCCTGGCGCCGGCTCGATCCTGGTGTTCGCCACCAAGTACGACGGTGAAGTGTTCACCGGCAGCTTCCCGGGCTTTGCCACCAAGCTCAGCTTCGACCCGGCCAATCCGGCCGCCGGTTCGCTGGACGTGGTGATCCCGCTGGCCGGCGCCAAGAGCGGCAACAGCGACCGCGACTCGACCCTGCAGACCGCCGACTTCTTCAATGTTGGCAAGTTCGCCACCGCGCGCTACACCGCCAAGGGGTTCCGCGCGGTGGGCAATGACCAGTTCGCCGCCGATGGCACGCTGGAACTGCGCGGCGTCAGCAAGCCGGTCACCCTCACCTTCACCTGGAAGCCGGGCACCCAGCCGGTGCTGACCGGCAAGGCCACGGTCAAGCGCCTGGACTTCGGCGTCGGCGGCGGCGACTGGGCCGACACCAAGACCATCCCGGACGAAACCGCGATCAGCACGATCGTGAAGTTCGACGCGAAATAAGCCGCGTCTGGTAGTGCCGGCCGCWGGCCGGCAWMACCGGGCATGGCG
>NZ_RAVT01000015.1 GCF_013464915.1 Stenotrophomonas maltophilia | reverse complement strand
GGCCAGCGGCCGGCACTACCGATCGCCGGCCAGCCAGGCCTGCACACGGGCCGCATCGAACGGCCAGTCCAGCTCACGACCGCCAGTCTCGTCACGCAGCACTGGCACCCGCGCGCCGTAGCGCGCTTCCAGCGCCGGCTGATCGTCCAGGAACACCGATTCGAACTCCGGTGCCCGCGCCTTGGCCAGTTCAGCCAGGGCCATGTCGCACAGGTGGCAGTCGTCGCGCTGGAACAGGGTCAACACCGGTTTTGCTCCCTCTGCCGAAATGCTGCGCCGCAGCCATGGAAGTGCGGCATGAACCGCTAGAATAACGGTCTCCTCCGGTACCCGCAGTACGGCAACCATGGCTGTCAGCACGTTCGACGTTTTCAAGATCGGCATTGGCCCGAGCTCCTCGCACACCGTCGGGCCGATGAAGGCCGCCGAGCGATTCATCCATCGCTGGCTGCTCGACCCGGGTCGCCTG
Organism: Stenotrophomonas maltophilia; assembly: GCF_013464915.1. Classification (GTDB taxonomy): domain Bacteria; phylum Pseudomonadota; class Gammaproteobacteria; order Xanthomonadales; family Xanthomonadaceae; genus Stenotrophomonas; species Stenotrophomonas maltophilia_AT. The sequence continues at coordinate 1,468 of NZ_RAVT01000015.1, read as the reverse complement.
CACGAAGTTGCGCGCATCCGCGCCGATGTCTATGGCTCGCTGGCGCTGACCGGCCGCGGCCATGGCACCGACAAGGCGATCCTGCTGGGCCTGGAAGGCCAGCGGCCGAACCTGATCGACCCGGACATCATTCCGGCCACGCTGGAGCGCATCCGCAGCAGCAAGCGCATCCAGCTGATGGGCCAGCACGAAATCGCCTTCGACGAGAAACGCGACCTCGGCATGAACAAGCGCCAGAAGCTGCCATACCACACCAACGGCATGCGCTTCACCGCGTACAACGCCGAGGACGAAGTAATCGCCACCCGCGATTACTACTCGGTCGGTGGCGGCTTCGTGGTCAACCAGGACGACGCGGCCGATGACCGCATCGTGCCCGACGAGACCCCGCTGCCCTACCCGTTCAAGAGCGGCGACGAACTGCTGGCGCAGACCGCACGCAGCGGCCTGAGCATCGCCCAGCTGATGTTCGAGAACGAGAAGTGCTGGCGCAGCGAAGACGAGATCCGCGCCAACCTGCGCGAGATCTGGAGCGCGATGCAGTCGTGCGTCACCCGTGGCATCCGCGAGGAAGGCGTGCTGCCGGGTGGCCTGAAGGTCGGCCGTCGTGCACCGGCGCTGTACCGTGAGCTGTCGTCGAAGCCGGAAGCGGCCATGCGCGATCCGCTGACCACGCTGGACTGGGTCAACCTGTACGCACTGGCGGTGAACGAAGAAAACGCCGCCGGTGGTCGCGTGGTGACCGCACCGACCAATGGTGCTGCCGGCGTGCTGCCAGCGGTGCTGCACTACTTCGATCGCTTCTGCCCGGGCGCCAACGAGCAGCGCGTGTTCGACTTCCTGCTGACCTCGGCGGCGATCGGCATCCTGTACAAGGAGAACGCCTCGATCTCCGGCGCCGAAGTCGGCTGCCAGGGCGAAGTGGGGGTGGCCTGCTCGATGGCCGCCGGCGGCCTGGTCGCCGCGCTCGGCGGCAACCCCAGCCAGATCGAGAATGCTGCGGAAATCGGCATGGAACACAACCTCGGCCTGACCTGCGACCCGATCGGTGGCCTGGTGCAGATTCCGTGCATCGAACGCAATGCCATGGGCGCGGTGAAGGCGATCAATGCCTCGCGCATGGCGATGCGTGGCGACGGCAAGCACAAGGTGTCGCTGGACAAGGTCATCAAGACCATGCGCGATACTGGCCGCGACATGCAGGACAAGTACAAGGAAACCAGCCGTGGTGGGCTGGCGGTGAACGTCATCGAGTGCTGAGGTCGACCAGGCCCGGCGCGATGACGCCGGGCCGCAGGTAGAGTCGACTGTCAGTCGACTATCGCGCGCAGCGCGGGATTCTCGCGATCTGAACGAAGAGCAGTCGACTAACAGAAGAGCAGTCGACTAACTGTGACTTCCCGGTAGGTTGTTCACCCGGGGCATCTGAGGAGAATGGTGGTTACCACACCAAACCTTTCGCCCCAGA
>NZ_RAVT01000014.1 GCF_013464915.1 Stenotrophomonas maltophilia | reverse complement strand
CCCCCCCCCCKCCCCCCCCCCCCCCGGCCCCGCCCCCCCCCCCCCCGSCCCCCCCCCCCCCCTGCGCACGAAAACGTTTCCACTGATTTCAGCAAACCGTCATCCCTTCGCCACGCCAGTACCATATTGCGCAGCAGCATGCGCCCACGGGCGACCCATGCTAAAAATCGCCCGCCCATCGCTTAGATCGATCCAAGCCGACATTGCGATGGCCGGGAGTTGGGGGAGCAGCAACAGGACGTACCAGGCCACGCGCACGGTGCTACTGCCACTGCATGGCGATAGCGACAATGTCACTTCAAATTAGATCGATTCAAGTTGTCCGTGCCACGTCACCGGATCAATCCAGGAGAGAGGGAGAGATGGGAATGAAGCATTCAACACGTACGCATGGCCAGGACGCATTGTCGCTGGCCATCGCGCTGGCCCTGGCCGCCGCCGTCGTTCCGGCCGGCGCCGCCGCGCAGCAGGCAACCACCACCGGCTCGCAGGAAGCCACCAACCTGGACAGCGTCCAGGTCACTGGCTACCGCTACGCCATCGAAAAGAGCCTTGAGCAGAAGCGCGACGCCAATGCCGTGGTCGAAGTGATCACCGCCGAGGACGTCGGCAAGTTCCCCGACAAGAACGTGGCCGACGCACTGCAGCGCGTGCCCGGCGTGATCATCACCCGCAGCGGTGGCGAGGGTAAGAACGTCAGCGTGCGCGGCCTGGCCTCGGACCTGACCCTGACCCAGTTGAACGGCAACTACGTCGCCACCTCGGAAACCAATGACGAGGCCTCGCGTTCGTTCAACTACACCCTGCTGCCATCGAACATGCTGTCGGCAGCCGAGCTGTACAAGACGCCGGAAGCACGCATCGACGAAGGCGGCATCGGCGGCACCGTGATCCTGCGCACCCGCCGTCCGCTGGACATGGAAGCCAACTCCGGCTTCGCCTCGATCGAAGGCACCTCGTCGGACACCAGCAGTGGTGTCGACCCGCAGGCATCGGCAATGTACTCCTGGCACAGCAAGGACGAGCGCTTCGGCCTGCTGATCGGTGCGACCAAGCAGGTCCGCACCAACCGCAGCATGGAAGTCAGTACCGAAGACTGGCAGTGGTACAGCGACCGTGTCGATGCCAACGGCGGCGTCATCCACGACTACGTCTGGAACGCCGCGGGCCGCACGCGCAATCCGGCCGTCGACGTGTACGGCAACGCCTTGCCGGACGCCTCCCAGTTCTGGGGCCGCTCGGGCATCTACAACCAGAATGGAGGCCACTACTCCGGCTTCTTCATGCCGACGTCGGTCAACTTCGCCGTGCGTGACGAGCGCCGCGAGCGCACCGGCGGCCAGCTGACGTTCCAGTTCAAGCCGCTCGACAACGTCACGATGACGGCGAACTACTTCCGCTTCGAACTGCAGGGCAACTACACCCAGAACATGCTGAAGGTTCCGGAATGGAATCTGGCGCGCGTGGCCGGCGACGGCAACTGGGAAGGTGGCCGCATGCTCAACGGCTTCACCATGGACCCCAGCGGCACCATCGTGACCGGTGCGCAGTACCAGATGCAGCCGGGCCGCAACTACATCTGCAGCGAAGACCAGGCCGCCGCCGCCGGCCTGCGCCCAGGCGGCTGGGGCCCGGATGACTGCACCATCCCCACCCCGCAGCTGACCGGCACCTACAGCAAGGAAAAGGCGCTGTCGCAGACCGCGGACCTGACCATCGACTGGGACATCAGCCCGTTGTGGAAGGCCAGCTTCGCCGGTGGCCGGACGTGGTCCGAAGGCGGCCCGTCGATGAACTTCCGCATGTCGGCCAAGCCGCGCCGCCAGGTCAACGGCCAGTGGCAGGCCGGCAACACCTACAGCGCGTGGGACCTGACCGGCACGCCGTCGGTGAACTTCTCGCCCGACCTGCAGCAGCAGCTGATGAACGGCATCGCCGAAGTTGACACCGGCTCGACCGACTCGTCGTGGAAGCGCACCGAGGTCAAGCAGAACCACTTCCAGGCTGACGTCACCAAGCTGTTCGAGGCCGGCTGGCTGGATTCGATCCAGTTCGGCGCCAAGTACAGCGATGGCAAGGTCCACCGCAATACCGGCAACACCTACTGGGTCTGCCAGGGGGCCGACCCGAGCGACTACAGCAAGCGCTACCAGGCGGGTTGTGATTCGACCGCCGGCATCGCCCAGCCCGGCTTCTTCCTGTCGAAGCCGATGGACAACATCGCCGGTGGGTTCAACGCCAATGTGTTCCCGGGCATCAACTACCCGGCCTACATCGACTACCTGAACAACCGCTACGGCAGCGTACAGAACCGTACCGAAGACGATTTCGTCTACGACGTGCAGGAAAAGGTGTACTCGGGCTACTTCCAGGCCAACTTCCGCACCGAGCGCCTGCGCGGCAACATCGGCGTGCGCGTGGCACGGACCAAGCAGCACGCCGCCTCCAGCGATTCGGTCGAACGCTTCAACGACTATTTCGCCGACAACGCCGCCGGCTCGCCGCTGGCCTGCACCGATCCGACGGCAGCTGCCCTGCTCGGCTCCAACAGCGGCTATGGCTGCGAAAGCGGTTTCGTGCGCTTGCCGGATGCACTGGCCCGCGCCAAGACCTACGAACTGTCCTCGCTGGAAAAGACCTACACCGATATCCTGCCGAGCTTCAACATCGCCTGGGACATCACCGATTCGCTGGTGCTGCGCGGTGCTGCGTCGAAGGTCATCGCCCGCCCCAGCTACACCAACATCGCCTACCCGGGCGGCCTGAGCTACTACTCCGATGAGTACAGCAACGACCGTCGCGTGGCCGGTGGTGCCACCAACCCCGGCTGGTACGGCTCGGGCAGCAACAAGGAGCTGGAACCGTTCAAGGCCACCCAGTACGACCTGAGCCTGGAGTGGTACTTCAAGCCGGGTGCAGTGGCGGGTGTGGGTGTGTTCCGCAAGGACGTCAAGAACTTCACCGTGCCGGTGGTGCGCGACCAGCAGATGAACGTCGGCGGCCAGAACGTGACCGTGCAGAAGTACGAGACCCAGGCCAACGGCCGTGACGGCGTGTCGCAGGGCGTGGAAATCTACGGCCAGTACACCCTGGACTTCGGTCTCGGCTTCCAGGCCAACTACACCTACAACGACACCAACATGGCCTCGGTGGAGATCAACGGCGAACAGATCGGTTCCTCGCCGCTGGTGGGCAGTGCCAAGAACCAGGCCAACTTCACCATGTTCTACGAGAACGAGAAGTTCCTGGCACGCGCCTCGTACAACCGTCGCGGCGTGGTGGTCGGTGGCCTCAACAACGGCTTCAGCTCTTACTCCGAGCCGTACGACCAGCTGGATCTGAACGCCGCGTACAACATCCGCGAGGACCTGGCACTGACCGCTTCGGTGCTCAATGTCACCAAGTCCGAGCAGCGCGTGCACCTGGGCAACGACACCAAGGCGCGCCTGCTGTCCAACACCTACTCGGGCCGCCAGTACTACGTCGGCCTGACCTGGAAGTTCTAAGGCCCGACCGGGCTTGCCGGGTCCTGCCCGGCATTGCCCCGCCCCGCCACGCGCGGGGCCATTCCTCCACGGCAGCCGCGCTGGTACAGGTGGCTGCCGTTTTCATGGGTGCGTTGTCATTCAGTCCAGCGCTTGACCCTGCCATCGTTGGAAGGTGCACACTGGTCCCATCCCAAGAGCATCGAAGGAGCTACAGATGGAATTCCATGTCGACGGCATGACCTGCGGCGGCTGCGCACGCAGCGTGACCCGCGCGATCCAGCAGGTCGATCCGAACGCCAGCGTGGTGGCCGACCCGCCGACCGGCCTGGTCAAGGTGCAGACCACCGCCTCGCAGGAACAGGTGTTCGCCGCGGTGAACGATGCCGGTTTCCCGCCGCGCACGGCCTGAGTCCCTGCCCGGCCTCCACAACGAAGCCCGCCCCGTGCACTGACATGGGGCGGGCTTTCTTGTTCCTGCGATATCGATTCAATGCTTCTGCGCGCGCCGCCGCACCGCGCCGGTCTTCGCGGCAACGACCGGCACCGGAGCCTCATCGTCTTCGCCCAGCCGCTCCAGGATCGGGCATTCCGGGCGCTCATCACCCGCACAGCAGCTGATCAACGACTTCAGCGTGTCGGCCATCTGCCGCATGCTCTCGATGCGCTGCTCCAGATCGACGATGTGCTGTTCGGCCAGGCGCTTGACGTCGGCACTGTGGCGCGAGGTGTCGTTCCACAGGCCCAGCAGGTCGGTGATCTCGGCAACCTGGAAGCCGAGATCACGTGCGCGACGGATGAAGCGCAGACGGTGGATGTCCGCCTGCGAGTACGCGCGGTAACCCGACTCGGTGCGATCGGCCGCGGGAATCAGGCCGATCTGTTCGTAGTAGCGGATCATCTTCGCCGATACGCTGGAGGCTTTGGCGGCTTCACCGATGTTCATGCGGATCTCCTTCAATGGGTCGCTGCGGGGGCATCCGCCATCGGTGGCTGGAAGCGGCGCAGGCGCAGCGCGTTGCCCAGCACGAACACGCTGGACAGCGCCATTGCACCGGCCGCGAACACCGGCGACAGCAGCACGCCCCAGATCGGGTACAGCACGCCGGCCGCCACCGGGATCAACGCGGTGTTGTACGCGAAGGCCCAGAACAGGTTCTGCCGGATGTTGCCCAGCGTTGCCTTCGACAGCGCGATGGCATTCGGCACGCCCTGCAGGTTGCCGGACATCAGCACCACGTCGGCCGACTCCACCGCGATATCGGTACCAGTGCCGATGGCCAGGCCGACGTCGGCCTCGGCCAGCGCCGGTGCATCGTTGATGCCGTCGCCGACAAACGCGACCTGGCCATGCGCGGCCTTCAGCCGTCGCACCGCTTCAACCTTGCCTTCCGGCAGTACCTCGGCCACCACCTCATCGATGCCCAGCTGCCGCGCGATCGCCTGCGCGGTACCGGCATTGTCGCCGGTGATCATCGCCACCTTCAGGCCGAGCTGATGCAGCGCCGCGATAGCGACCGGCGTGCTGGGCTTGATCGGGTCGGACACCGCGATGATCGCGGCCAGGCGGCCGTCGATGGCGGCATACAGCGGCGACTTGCCCTGCGTTCCAAGCTGGCTGGCCAGTGCAGCGAACGGGCCGATGTCCACACCGAGCTCACGCATGAAACGATCAGCGCCAACCTCCACGCGCGCGCCATCGACGCTGGCACGTACGCCCATGCCGGTGACCGATTCGAAATCGGCCATCGCCGGCAACGCGATGCCCTGCTCGGTAGCCGCATCGACGATGGCGCGGGCGATCGGATGCTCCGAGCGTGACTCCACCGCTGCCACCATCGCCAGCACCGCGTTGCGATCGAAGCCGGCAGCAATCTCCAGATCGGTCAGGCGCGGGCGGCCCTCGGTCAGCGTGCCGGTCTTGTCCACCGCTACCACCTGCGCGTCCTTCAACAACTGGAGCGCCTCGCCCTTGCGGAACAACACACCCATCTCCGCGCCGCGACCGGTACCGACCATGATCGAGGTCGGCGTGGCCAGGCCCATCGCGCACGGGCAGGCAATGATCAGCACCGCCACCGCATTGACCAGCGCGAAGCTCAGCGCCGGTGACGGGCCGAAGATCAACCAGACCAGGAAGGTCGCCAGCGCAGCCAGCATCACCGCCGGCACGAACCACAACGTGACCTTGTCGACCACCGCCTGGATCGGCAGCTTCGAGCCCTGCGCCTGTTCGACCATGCGGATGATCTGCGCCAGCATGGTCTGCGCGCCCACCGCCGTGGCACGCACCGTCAGTGCGCCCTTCTGGTTGACCGTACCGCCCACCACACCGCTGCCCGGCTGCTTCTCGACCGGAATCGGCTCGCCGCTGATCATCGACTCGTCGATGTAGCTGCGGCCTTCGACCACCTCGCCGTCGACCGGCACGCGCTCGCCCGGCCGCACTTCCACCACGTCGCCGCTCTGCACTTCATTGACCGGGATGTCGACAGTGCGGCCGTCACGGATCACGTGCGCGACCTTGGCCTGCAGGTTGACGAGGCGCTTGATCGCCTCGGAGGTGCGACCCTTGGCCCGGGCTTCAAGGAAGCGGCCGAGCAGGATCAGCGCAACGATCACCGCAGCCGCTTCGTAGTAGACGTTCACCGTGCCCGGCGGCAACAACCGCGGTGCAAAGGTCGCCACCACCGAGTAACCGAACGCTGCGGCGGTACCCACCGCCACCAGCGAGTTCATGTCCGGTGCCAGCCGCAGCAATGCCGGAAAACCCTTCTGGTAGAAACGGCGGCCGGGAATGGCCAGCACCAGCAGGGTCAGTACGAACTGCAGGTACCAGCTGGTCTGCATGCCGACGGTGGCCATCACCCATTCGTGCATGCCGGGAATCAGGTGCGAACCCATCTCCAGCACGAACACCGGCAGTGCCAGCGCAGACGCCACGATCAGGTCGCGTTTCAGGTCGGCGCGCTCGGCATCCTTCTTTTCAGCGGCCTCATCATCGGACTGCACACCGGCCTCGATCGGGCGGGCCGCATAGCCAACCTTGTCGACGGCCGCCACCAAGGCGGCCGCATCAGCCACGCCGCGCACGGTGGCACGCTCGGTGGCCAGGTTGACGCTGGCCTGGCTGACCCCGGGCACCGCCAACAGCGCGCGCTCGACGCGACCGACACAGGAGGCACAGGTCATGCCTTCCACCGCCAGCTCGATGGTGGCGGCGGGTACGTCGTAACCCACCCGCTCCACCGCCTGGATCAGCGCGGCCCGATCGACCGGGCCTGACGGGCGGATATCCGCGCGCTCTGTAGCCAGATTCACCGAGACACTGCCCACGCCTTCGACCTTGGACAGTGCTGCTTCGACCCTGCCGACACAGCTGGCGCAGGTCATGCCCTCGATGGGCAGGCTGATGGTGGAGGGGCTGGCGGAGACAGCAGAGGCGCGCGGCGTGCTCATGATCGGATTCCCGGGATTCCTTCTGGATGCGGACAGGCTAAACCTTGCCATCGTGGGAAGGTCAAATCCAGCCACCCCGTCCAGCCGGTAGCGCCGGGCCATGCCCGGCGTACCGCCCGCAATCCGCCTCAGAAGGTGAACACGTACTCCAGCGCGAACTCACGGCCCACCGCGCCCAGCAGGCGGGTCGGGGCGAAGTCGTAGTCCAGCTTGTACGGATCCTTGTGGTTCCAGCTGGCCGAGTTGAACGCGTTGTTGACGTACAGGTTGACCTTGGCGTGCTCGGTCACCTGGTAGCCGACGTTGAAGTTCCAGGTGATGAACGGCCCGACCCGGCCGAAGTAGCGTGCGGTCTGTTGGCCTGCATTCGGGTTCGGGTTGGGCGAGCCGTCCGGACGCGTTGCCGGCTCCAGGCAGTTCAACGACGGGCTGTCGCTGGGCACGTACCCATCAGCAAACGGCAGGCAGCCGCCGGGATTGTCCAGGCGGTCGGTACCCCAGTGATAACGCACGCCCGGCACCGAACCAATGCGGTCGGCATAGACGTTGGCGTTCCAGTGGCCGCGTTGCCAGGCCAGGCTTGCGCGCAGCTTGCTGCGCAGGTCGCGGTCACGTCGTTCCGGGTTCGGATCGTTGGCGTAGCGCTGTTCCTTGGTCGAGATCTGGTTGGTGTAGTTCACCCCCAGCTGGAAGCTGCCCCACTGCGCGGTGTCCAGCCGATAGCGTGCGGTCAGGTCGATGCCACGCACCTCACGGCTTGCCAGGTTGAACGGGCCGCGCTCGATCGATACCAGGCGGCCGTTGCTGTCACGGTTCACGCGGGCCAGGATGCCGGCGCAGTACTCGCCACCGGCCGGATTGGCCCACGGCGTACCGTCCATGTTCTTGCCGGTCAGGCAGCCGGCTTCACTGGCAAGCACCTCGTCGGCGCCGACGTCGACGATCATGTCTTCCAGCTTGATCGCCCAGTAGTCGGCGCTGACCGACAGGTTCGGCATCACGTCCCAGACGAAACCAACCGTCCACGAATCACCGGTTTCCGAACGCAGCAACGGCGTGCCACGCCGGTTCACGTCGAACGTGTACCAGACGTCGGTGTTGCCCACGCCGCAGTTGTTGACCAGGTAAGCACCGCTCTGGATGCAGCGCAGGCGGTCATAGGTCTGCACTTCGGAGCTGCTCGGCTGGCCCAGCAGGTAGTGCATGTCCGGCGCATGGAAGCTGGTGGCATACGAGCCACGCACCAGCAGCGATTCCACCGGGCGCCATTCCAGGCCGACGTTCCAGGTGGTCTCCTTCTGGCTGCCGATGTTCAGCGCTTCGCTGCTGTCGTCGGCCTTGTAGTTGCCATAGCGGTCGTAGCGCGCGGCCGCGGTGGCGGTCACGCTCTCCAGCAGCGGGATCTTGAACTCGACGCCGGCCGAATAGCGGGTGCGCTCGCCACCACCACGGTCGACGTTCTGCAGATCGAAGTCGATGCCGGCGCGCGGATCAGGGCTGAGGTGATAGCCCTGCTGCGCGACTTCGGCTACGGCGGCAAACGAGATCGGGCCGGCCCAGCCCTGGAACAGCTCGCCAGTGATATCCGCGGACGCCTGATTGACCCAGGAGGTCGCGCGGTTCTTCGCCACCGTACCCATCTGCCAGTACTGGTCCGGCGTCAGCGGATTCCACCAGCGCGATTCGTTCAACGCGTAGATCGCCTCACCGTCGGCGGTGGTGCCCAGACGCGGGCCGAGGAAGTAGTCGTACGACTTCTGCTTGTCGACCACGTTCTGCCGCTCTTCCACGCGGTAGTACGAACGCCCTACCGTTGCGCTCCAGTCGAAGCGGTCGGCGAGGCGCCCGCGCAGGCCGGCGCTCCAGTCCCAGGACAGTTCGCGGTTGGTGTTGCGCAGCGTATCCAGGCCGCCGACCTCGTTCGGCGTGAACTGGCGCACGCCGAGGATCGGCCGGTTGCGGTTGGCATCCCAGTAGTAGCCGTTGTCATCGTCGATCAGCGACACGCCGGGCGGATTGGTGCCCCAGATCGCTTCGGAGCGGTACACCGCCAGATTGGTCCAGGCCTGCAGGTCGTTGCTGAAGTCGAAGGTGGCATACAGGTTGCCGGACACGTTCTCGGCACCGCCGGTGAGCAGCCAGTTGGCGTAGTCGGCGCTCATGCCGCACAGGCGGCCGGTGTTGGTGATGGTGTTGGCGGCGTAGTTGTAGACCAGCCGGTCGGCGGTGTAGTACTCGCCGTTGAATTTCTCGCAGGTGCCGGCCGGTGGCGCCAGGCGCTGGCCGTTGCTCGGATCGATCAGCGCCAGGCCGGCAGTGGGACGGAAGCCGACCCTGCGTTGTTCCATGTTCCAGGACGGGTACGGCGCATCATCGGCATCGTCCATCTGCGGGCGGTCACGGCCGAACAGCGGGTCACGCTTGGTGTACTGCAGCGCGTAGGTCACGCTCCAGTTGTCGCCGGTCTTGCCGCCGGCCCAGGACAGATCCCAGGTATCGCGACCGCCTTCGGTGGAGGTGCCACCGCGTACGCGCACTTCATCACCGTCGTAGTTGGTTTTCAGGATGACGTTGACCACGCCGGCGATCGCATCCGAGCCATAGATGGCCGAGGCGCCACCGGTCAGCACTTCGATGCGTTCCACCGCCGCGGCAGGAATGTTGCCGTAGTTGGAGAAGTTGGTCTCGCCGCCGTACGGCAGCGGGTAGTCGGCCACACGACGACCATTGACCAGCAGCAGCGAGCGGTTCGGCCCCATGCCGCGCAGGTTCAGGCCGCTGGCACTGGGCGTGTGCGAGCCCCACTGCGAGGCGGCTTCAACGGTGCCGGTGGCCTCGGTGAGCGTCTTCAGCGCGTCGTACACGCTGACAAAGCCTTCCTTCTGGATCTGCGCGGCGGTGATCACGTTGACCGGGGCCGGGCCCTCGACGCTGGCGCGCTTGATGCGCGAACCGGTGACGGTGACCGCGTCGAGATCCTTGGTGGACGAACTGGCGGTTTCCTGCGCGCTGGCCGCCAGGGGCAACAGGGCCAGGACCAAGGCCTGGGACAGCAGGTGACGACGCTTGCGGACGATCTGAGCCATGGGTGGTTGCTCTTCGAAAGTGTGGACGCACGGACGGGTGGTGGCGCGGCACTACGGCTGATCCGGGCGCCTGGATCGGTTCAAGACCGTCGCAGCGCCCTCCCCTGTGGATCGATCCAAACTAAAGCACAGCTGAACTACGCGCGGCATGCGGCGGCGCAGCAACACCCGGCGGAATGCCGCTAACGGCCTTCGCCAGCCATGACAATCAAAGAGTTGCGTGATATCGCTGAGAGAACAGCGCACGAAGTGGTGACACGATTGCGACAAACGCGCGCGGAACGGTTTTGTCCGTGATGCCGCGTACGGCCGAAAGCGGGTCGTTGTAGAGCCGAGCCCGGGCTCGGCTGCTGTTGTTMGCCGCGAAGAGCAGCCGAGCGTGGGCTCGGCTCTACAGCAGAAGCGGGTTTTACCTTGCGCCCTCCAGCGCCTGCCGCAGCGCGGCTACGGTGGCAGTGGCGGTCTGGCTCCAGTCCGGGTCCAACCCTCGCAAAGCCGGGTTCTGGAACTGCATGGCCGAGCGCCGCAGGCCCTTGGCCGAGGCGTGCAATTCGGTACAGCCGGTCTGCCGTGCAACGGTTGCGATGTTGCCCGGGGCCAACCCGGCGCCCGCCATCACACTGATGCGGCCCGCCGCTTGTGTGACCAGACCCGCCAGCACATCGGCACCGGCCTCGGCGCTGACCTGGCCGCCCGAGGTCAGCACGCGCTGGCAACCCAGCCCGATCACCTGCTCCAGCGCGGCCGGCAGATCGCGGGCGGCATCGAAGGCACGGTGGAAGGTCACCTGCAACGGCCCGGCAGCCTGCACCAGCTCGCGGCACAGCGGCACGTCGATGTTGCCCTGCACATCCAGCGCACCGATTACCACGCCATCGCAGCCCAGCGCGCGGCACTGCGCGATGTCACGCAGCATCAGTTCGGTTTCCAGCCCGTCGTAGTGGAAATCACCCGGGCGTGGCCGTATCAGAACAAACAACGGAATCGACAGGCGTTCGCGGGCAATCGCGATGCTGGCGAATGACGGTGTGGTGCCGCCCTCGGCCAGGTTGTCGAACAACTCTATGCGGTCGGCGCCGCCGGCCTGCGCGGCCAGCGCCGACGCCAGCGAGTTGCTGGCGATCTCCAGGGTCCGCCGCGTGCTCACGCCTGGGTGCTCGTGTAGATCGATGGCGAATCACGCAGGTCATCCTGGCGCTGCGCATCGCACACGGCGTAGACGAAGCCGCGATGCAACGCGTAGGCACCCACCTCGCCCTGCTTGTTCATGGCCAGGAAGCACACCTGCAGCGTCCTGCTCGCTTCGGGGCGCTTGCGCACCACGCGATCGATCGCTTCGCGGCAGGCCTGCGCCGGCGAGCGGCCCTGGCGCATCAGCTCGACTACCAGGAACGAGGCGGCGTTGCGGATCATCTCCTCACCCACGCCCGAAGCAGTGGCCGCGCCCACTTCGTTGTCGACGTACAGGCCGGCACCGATGATCGGGCTGTCGCCGACGCGACCGTGCAGTTTCCAGGCCATGCCGCTGGTGGTGCAGGCACCGGCCAGATGGCCCTTGGCATCCAGCGCCAGCATGCCGATGGTGTCGTGGTTGTCGCTGTTGCCGGGAATACCGCGGCGCTCGGCGTTGATCTGCGGCTGGTACTTCTCGGTCTTCAGCCACTCGCGCCATGCCGCTTCGGCCTGCGGCGTGAGCAGGTGCTTGCGCTCGAAACCCTGCTGCACCGCGAACTGCTGTGCACCCTCGCCCACCAGCAGCACGTGCGGGCTGTTCTCCATCACTTTGCGGGCCACCGACACCGGATGCAGGATGTCGACCAGCGCGGCCACTGCACCACAGCGGCCATCGCCGTCCATGATGCTCGCGTCCAGGCTCAGCACGCCGTCGCGATCCGGGTTGCCGCAATGGCCGACAGTGGGGTTGCACAGCTCGCTCTCGGCCCAGCGTGCACCCGCTTCAACCGCATCCAGCGCGCTGCCGCCCTGCGCCAGCACCTTCCATGCAGCCTGGTTGGCCGGTACGCCGAAGTCCCAGGTGGAAACCACCTTGGCTCCCCCCTGCGTGCGAGCATGCACGCCCGGCAATGCTGCCATGCCTGCAGCCAGTGCTCCGGCCTGCAGGAACTGCCTGCGATCCACCATCTTCCCCTCCCAGTCTGCAATGCATGGCCGGCCCGATGCCGGCCCTGCCGATCAGTCGTGCATGGGCTGCCGTGCGGCGTGCCAGACCGCAGCGCCCAGCACCCCCAGCTGGCCATGCTCCACGCGCCATACCGGCACCTGGCGCAGCACCTCGGTCAACACGCCCTTGTTGAGGAAGCGATCTCGGAAGCGCCCATCGGCCAGGAAATCCTGCACATGCGCGGAGATGCCGCCGGCCAGGTACACCGAGCGTGCGCCGACGGCGATCGCCGCGTCACCGGCCAGGCTGCCCAGCCAGGCGCAGAACACCTGCAGCGTCTCCACCGCCAGTGCATCCTCGCCGCTGCGCGCGGCGCCGATCAGTGCCTCGGTGCTGGTCCACGCCGGGGTGACGCCGCGCAGTTCGCAGAGGCATGGATACAGGTTCATCAGGCCACTGCCGGACAGCACGCGCTCGTTGTCCACGTGCGGCCAGCGCTGCAGCAGCTTGCCCAGCACCTGCAGTTCCAGCGTGTTGCCGGCGCCGAGCGCGGCATGGCCGATCTCGCTGGCCAGCACCGGGCGCTCGCCATCGGCAAAGCGCAGTGCGGCGCCCAGGCCGGTACCCGCGCCCAGCACCAGCGCCGGGAAGGCCTGGGCCGGATCGGCGTCGCCGTTCAGCGGCACCAGCGTCTCGGGCTGCAGGTACGGGATGGCCAGCGCCACGGCTTCGAAATCATTGATCAGCTGCAGCTCATGCAGCCCGGACTGCGCGCGGGTGGCCGACAGCGAAACCGTCCACGGCAGGTTCGAGTTGATCAGCACATCGCCATCAAGCAGGCCGGCGATGGCGACCACCGCGGTCTGCACCGGCTGGCCAAGGCCTGCGGTGAAATCGGCCAGGATCGCCGCGAGGCTGGGATGCTCGGCACAGGCGTAGGTGCGATGGCTGCCCAGCAGCGGCGCCTGGCCGGGTTGGGTTTCTGCCAGCGCGAGGCGGGCAAAGGTGCCGCCGACATCGGCAACGACCAGATGGCGCGGAAGACCGCCGCGGGCGGAGTCGGAGGAAACCGGGGACGCTGCTGCGATGGTCACGCTGGCCTGCTTGGATCGATTGAATCGCCCCGATTCTCAGGCATCGGGGCGGCTTTGCCTAGCACGCCGGTGGTTCAGGTTGGCCTACATGCCTTCCTGTTCGGCCACCTGCACACCATCCACCAGCACGCGCAGCCGCTGCGGGCGGAAGCCGGCAAACAGCAGTGGCCGGGTGCGCTCGACCAGCACTTCATGGCCAGCAATGTGGCGCAGCCACGACTGTACCAGCGAGAACGAGAAGTGGGTGCCCGGATGCAGCGGGTGCTGCACCCAGACCTTCTCGGTGGCGCTCTGCAGCAGCATCGCACCGGTGAACCAGTGGCGGCTGAGGGTCACCGGCGTGGTGCCGGCCATGAAGCGGATATCCATGCGGGGTCCTTTCGCGTTGGGCAGCGGCGCCCTGGATCAGGGCTGGGCAGTCTGCAGGCTGTAGCTGGTGCTGGCGGTGAACACCGCGCCATCGGGTTGGGTGGAGCGTACCTCGACCTTGTGGCTGCCCACCGCCAGATCGGTCGGCAGCGCGCCACGCCACAGGTGCGGCGATGCAGTGGCCTCCGGCGAACGATCGTAGCCACGCAGGCTGTCTGCCATATCGTCGGCCGCGTTCTCCACCATCAGGCGCGGATCGGGCTGGCTGACCTGCTTCATCGGCTGCCAGGCGCCGCCGTCGACGCGGTACTCGACCACGCTGGCGTCCTCACCCATGTAGACGTTGGCATAGATGCCCCACGCCGGGTAGGCGCCCTGGCGCAGCACCTTCGGCGCATGCAGGCCGATCTGCTCGCTGGCCGGCTTGCCGGCCACGCGGTACTGCAGGCGATAGCTGCCGTTGCCGGCCACGTCGAGCAATGCATAGCCCTTCGGCGTGCCGTCGCTCATGGTGCTGTCCGGCACGCCAGCGGCATTCTTCACTCCCGACCAGAACGCACCGCAGTTGGCGCCCACGTTGTACTCGTGCAGCGGCTTTTCGCCGTTCCATCCCTCGGCCTTGCCGTGGTAGACGTGCTGCTGGGTGTGGCTGTGGCCACTGAGCACCAGCACGTTGCGGAAGTCCTTCAGCAGGTCGAACAGGCGCTGGCGATCGGCGTGGCGGAAGGTCTCGCGCCCCGGCGCGGCATCGAACAGCGGGATGTGCATGCCCAGCACCAGCAGGCGGTCCTTGTGCAGGCCCTTCAAATAGCTGGCGAGGAAGGCGAACTGATCTTCGCGCAGGCCACCGACATACTTCGGCCTGGCCTTGGGGTCGTACACCACGTCGTCCAGGAACACGAAACTGGCGCCGCCCTCTTCCACCGCGTAGGTGTCCGGGCCATAGATGTTGCGCCAGCTGTCCAGCGAATGGTCGTCGCCGGCTGCATCGAAGTCGAGGTCGTGGTTGCCTGGCACATGGAACCACGGCACGCCCAGCGACGTGGTGACCTTGTTGATCGCCGGGTACAGGGTCAGGTCGTCGTTGACGATGTCACCCAGGGTGGTACCCAGGCGCGCCTTGGTCTGGCCAACCAGGGGCGCCACGATCGACTGCTGGTAGTAGCTGATGTCCTTCAGGCTGGCAGTCTGCGAATCGGTGAACACCAGCATCTGGAATCCACGGCGACTGTCATGGCGGTCCGGCTGCAGCGCGAAATCCCAGTTGCGGGTGACATCGCTGGTGGCGGCGATGCCGCCGTACTTCAGCGCCGGCGAGCCGTTCGGGCGGTAGTGGCGCCAGAACGAGGGCAGGCCATCGGCCGCTTTCGGGAACGAATACGCATCGGGCTTGATCACGAACACGGTCTGGCCGTCACGCACCGGCAGGGTGTAGCTGCCGTCGGCGGCGGTCTTGACGATGGTCTCGCCGTTGGAGACCTGCACCCCGGCCAGGCCCGGATCGGTGGCACCGCGGCCCGGCCTGCCGTCGCGCTCCAGATAGACCTTGCCGGTGGCCACGGTGTCCGCGGCCCAGGCCGGCGAGGTCAGCAACAGGCAGCACAGCCAGGCGGCAGGCAGTTTCATGGGCGGTCCGGGAAAGAAAGACCGCCTATTGTAGATTCCGTTGATGACATCGCGCACGCGGTGGCGCATTGCCGGTAGTGCCGGCCGCTGGCCGGCAACCAGCCGATGCCCGACGATCATGAGGTTGCCGGCCAGCGGCCGGCACTACCGTTCCTCAACGATGGCGTTTTTCCAGCACCGCCCGCGCATCTTCCAGCGACAAACCACGCGCGCGCAGCAGCACCAGCAGGTGGTACAGCAGGTCCGAGGCCTCGCCCAGCAGCGCGTCGTCGTCCTGCGCCACCGCTGCCAGCGCGGTCTCCACGCCCTCCTCGCCCACCTTCTGCGCGATGCGGCGGATGCCGCCCTCGAACAGGCTGGTGGTGTAGCTGCCCGGCGGCCGCTGCACCTCGCGCATCGCCACCAGCTGGCCCAGCCCGCCCAGGAAGTCCTTCGGCGCACCATCGAAGCAGCTCTCCGCACCGGTGTGACAGGTCGGCCCGGCCGGGCGCGCCATCACCAGCAGCGTATCGGCATCGCAGTCCACGCTGATCGACTGCACCACCAGCACGTTGCCGGACTGCTCGCCCTTGGTCCACAACCGCTGCTTGCTGCGGCTGAAGAAGGTCATGTGGCCGATCGCCAGGGTGGCCGCCAGCGATTCAGCGCTGACATAGCCCAGCATCAGCACCTGCAGGGTATCGGCATCCTGCACCACGGCCGGCAGCAGGCCGTCGCCCTTGCCCCAGTCCAGCGCCTGCAGCGCGTCCAGTGACGGCCTCACTTCAATAGACATCCCGCACCTCGATCTGCTGCTCGCGCAGGTAGCGCTTCAATTCCGGAATGGCGATGGCGCCGCTGTGGAACACGCTGGCGGCCAGCGCGCCATCCACATCGGCCTGGTCGAAGGCCTCGGCGAAGTGTTCCATCGCACCGGCGCCACCGGAGGCGATCAGCGGCACCTGGCAGAGTGCCCGCGCCTGCTGCAGCTGCACGACATCGTAGCCACGGCGCACACCGTCGCTGTCCATGCAGTTCAGCACGATCTCACCGGCGCCACGGCGCTGCGCTTCGACGATCCAGTCCAGGGTGCGCAAGGGGACCGCCTGGGTCTTGTCCGGATCGCCGCTGAAACGGCGGACCCGCCATTGTCCATCGGCCTCGCGCACCGAATCGACGCCGACCACCACGCACTGCACGCCGAACTCGTCGGCCAGCTCGGTGATCAGTTCCGGGCGGCCCAGCGCCGGCGAGTTGATCGACACCTTGTCGGCACCGGCGAACAGCACGCGACGCGCGGTTTCCACGCTGTCGATGCCACCGGCCACGCAGAACGGGATGTCGATCAGCCGTGCGATGCGCTCGATCCAGGCCACGTCCACTGAACGCGCCTCGGGGCTGGCGCCGATGTCATAGAACACCAGCTCGTCAGCGCCCTGGTCCCGGTAGCGCTGCGCCAGCTCGGCAATGTCGCCCATGTCGACGTGGTCGCGGAAGCGCACGCCCTTGACCACGCGGCCATCGCGCACGTCCAGGCAGGGAATGATGCGCCGGCTCAACATGCCAGTGCCTCCGCCAGGTCCATGCGCTGCTCCAGCAGCGCCTTGCCGAGGATCGCGCCGCCGCAGCCTGCACCTCGCGCTTCGGCAACGTCGGCCACGTCACGGATGCCGCCGGAGGCCTGCACCGCCACGCCCGGCAGCAGCGCCGACAGGTGCTGGTAGAGGCCGATGTTGGGCCCGGCCAGCATGCCGTCGCGGGCGATGTCGGTGCACAGCAGGTGGCGCATGCCGGCACGCGCATAGCGCTGGGCCAGGTCATCCAGGGTCACGCCGGCATTCTCGGTCCAGCCGTGCACCGGCAGCTGCCACTGGCCCTGCGCATCCTGGCGGGCATCAAGCGCAATGGTGATGCGCTCGGCACCGAACTCCTCCAGCCAGCCCACTACCTCATCAGGGCGGCGCACGGCCAGTGAACCGACCACCACGCGGTGGGCGCCGGCATCCAGGATGCGCGCCACGTCATCGCGACCGCGCACGCCACCGCCGGTCTGCACCCGCAATGGCGTCCGCGCGCGGATCCCGGCCAGCAGCGGCGCCAGCGTATAGCCGCCGGCACGCGCCGCATCCAGGTCGACCAGGTGCATCCACTGCGCACCCTGCATGGCGAAGGCCTGTGCGCGCGGCAGCGGATCGTCGCCATACGAGGTTTCCTGCGCGTAGTCGCCCTGGCGCAGCCGCACCACGCGGCCATCACGGATATCCAGCGCGGGGTAAACGATGAAACTCATGCAGCAGTGCCCTCGAGGAAATTGCGCAGCATCAGCGAACCGGTTTCGCCGGAACGCTCGGGATGGAACTGCGCGCCGTAGTAGCGGCCCTGCTCCACCACGGCCGTGAACAGGCCGCCGTGATCGCAGGCAGCAACGGTGTGGGTGTTGAGCGGCGCCGCATAGCTGTGCACGAAATAGGCGCTGGCGCGCTCCGGTACACCCTGCAACAGCAGCGACTCCCGTAGCGGCAGCAGGCGGTTCCAACCCATGTGCGGCACCCGGATGCCACAGGCCGGCACCAGCTTGCGCACCACGCCCGGAATCAGTCCCAGTGTCTCGACGCCGGCCTCCTCGGAGCGCTCGAACAACAGCTGCATGCCCAGGCAGATGCCCATCAATGGCACCTCCAGCCGCTGCAACGGCTCGACCAGGCCCTGCGCATGCAGGCGCTGCATGCCGGGACCCGCCGCACCGACGCCGGGCAGGATCACCCGCTGCGCGCCGACCAGCCCATCGGCATCGCGCACCAGCCGAACGCTGGCGCCGAGGCGTTCGAGCGCATAGCGCACCGAACCAAGATTGGCGCCGCCCGCGTCGATCAGCGCAACGTCACTCACAGCGCCCCCTTGGTACTGGGCAACGCGGTGCCCTGCCGGGCCAGCGCCGGCCGCAACGCCCGCGCCAGCGCCTTGAAACAGGCCTCCACCTTGTGGTGGTCGTTGTCACCGCGTACCTGCAGGTTGAGGTTCAACCCGCTGGCATCGCACAGCGAACGGAAGAAGTGCGGCACCAGTTCGGTTGGCATGTCGCCCACCCGTTCGCGCTTGAACTGGCCGTCGAACACGAAGTAGGGGCGGCCGCTGAAATCCAGCGCAGCGCTGGCCAGGGTCTCGTCCATCGGCAGCGTGAAGCCGTAGCGGCCGATGCCGCGCTTGTCGCCCAGCGCTTCGCGCAGCGCCTGGCCCAGTGCGAGGCCGGTGTCTTCGATGGTGTGGTGCTCGTCGATGTGCAGGTCGCCCTCGGCCCGGATGTCCAGCGCGAAACCGCCATGCTTGCCGATCTGTTCCAGCATGTGGTCGAAGAACGGCAGCCCGGTGTCGATGCGTGCATCACCGGCCCGGTCCAGGTCCAGTTCGACGCGGATCTTCGTTTCCCTGGTATTGCGCTGGACCACCGCAGTACGCGGCGCGTCGGCCAACGCGTGGGCGATGCCCGGCCAGTCCCACTCGCCGCCGAACTGCTCTGTATGCAGCTGGAAACCACGGATGTTGAGGTTGTCGGCGAACTGCAGGTCGGTGATGCGGTCACCGACCATGCCGGAGCGCGCCCAGTCGATGCTGCGGTCCTGCAGGTAGGCCGTCATCAGCCCGATGCCCGGCTTGCGCGTGGATGCATTGTCCTGCGGCCAACTGCAGTCGATGAGGACGTCACGGAAGCGGATGCCCTGGCTTTCGAAGATCTGCAGCATCAGGTCGTTCGGGCCATCGAAGCTGGCGCGCGGGTAGCTGTCGCTGCCGAGGCCATCCTGGTTGGTGACGATCACGAACTGGTAGCCGGCATCACGCAGCTTCAGCAGCGCCGGGATCACCTGCGGCACGAAGCGCAGCTTCTCGTAGGCATCGATCTGGAAATCGGACGGCTCCTCGATGAGGGTGCCGTCGCGGTCGATGAACAGGATCGGGGTCATGCTGCGGCCCTCCGCGCCGACAGGGCCGCAAGCACGCGGTCGTTCTCCTCGGGGCTGCCGATGCTGATGCGCAGGGCGTCACCCAGCTGCGGCGCAGCGCGCTGGTCGCGCACCACCACGCCGGCATCCAGCAGCGCATCGAACGCGGCCTGTGCATCGACGAAACGTACCAGCAGGTAGTTGCCGGACGAGGCATACACGCGGCGCACGCCGGGCACGCCGCGCAGCGCCGCGAACAGGCGTTCGCGCTCGGCGATGACCGTGGCCACGCGTTCGGCGGTGCGCCCCAGTGCGGCCGGTTGCAGCGCCTGTACGGCCAGCTCGGCGCACGGCGTCGGCACCGGGTACGGCGCCTGGCAGCGGCGAAGTACGGCAATCAGTTCCGGTGCAGCGACCAAGGTGCCGATGCGCGCGGCGGCAAGAGCGTGCGCCTTCGACAGCGTGCGCAGTACCGCGAGGTTGGCGTGCGCGGCCAGCAGCGTGGTCGCCGACGGGCGCTGCGCGTACTCGACATAGGCCTCGTCCACCACCACCAGCGCCTTCCCGCGCAACGCCGTGGCCACGCGCTCGACCTCGTCCAGGCGGATATCACTACCGGCCGGGTTCGACGGTGCACACAGGAACACCAGCTTGGCATTGCGCACGATGGCGGCCTCGATGACCGCATCCAGATCGGCGCGCAGGCCATCCTCGCTGTCCACCAGCGGCACCTCAATCATTGCGGCACCCTGCAGGCGGGCACAGACCGCGTACATGCCGAACACCGGCGGCGTGACCAGCACGCCATCACGACCGGGTACGCACAGTGTGCGCACCAGCAGGTCGATGGCCTCGTCACTGCCGCGTCCGACCAGCAGCTGCTGCGGCTGCACGCCATACAGTGCGGCCAGGCCTTCGCGCAGCGCCAGCGGCTGCGGTTCGGGATAGCGCCGGCTGCTGCCGTCGGCATCGGCCGGATTGGCCCAGGCCGACTCGTTGGCGTTCAACCAGACCTCACCCTGCACGGCCGCACTGCGCGCCGAGCTGTAGCCGGCGAAGGCCTGCAGATCCGGGCGTACCAGTGCCAGCACATCATCAATGGGGGCGCTCATGCGGCGGCCTCCATGCGCAGGGCCACCGCGCGTTCGTGCGCGTCCAGGCCTTCGGCGCTGGCAATGGTGCGCGCGCAGCCACCGATCGCCGCCAGTCCTGCAGCGCTGGCACTCTGCACGCTGATCAGGTTCTGGAAGCTGGCGACGCTGACGCCGCTGTAGGCACGTGCAGCGCCTGCGGTCGGCAGTACGTGGTTGGTGCCGCTGCAATAATCCCCCAATGCCTCGGGGGTGTAGTCGCCGAGGAATACCGAGCCGGCCGCCTGCACCTGGTCCAGCCAGTCGCGCGGCTGGCGCAGTGCCAGGATCAGGTGCTCGGGCGCATAGCGGTTGCTGATCGCGAAGGCCTCAGCCAGCGAATCGACCTCGATCAGGCGCGACGCCGACAGTGCCTGGCGTGCGATCTGCTGGCGCGGCAGCAGGGCCACCTGGCGCTCCACCTCTGCCTCGACCGCCGCCAGCATCGCGGCGTCGTCGGTCAGCAGCAGTACCTGCGAATCGGGACCATGCTCGGCCTGCGACAGCAGGTCGGCGGCAACGAACGCCGGATTGGCGCCGGCATCGGCAATCACCAGCACTTCGGAGGGACCGGCCGGCATATCGATGGCGGCGGCGCCATCCTGTGCGACCTGCTGCTTGGCTTCGGTGACGAAACTGTTGCCCGGCCCGAACAGCTTGTCGCATGCCGGAATGCTGGCCGTGCCGTAAGCCATGGCCGCGATGGCCTGCGCGCCGCCCAGCTTGAACACGCGCTGCACGTCGGTCAGGCGTGCGGCCACCAGCACCGCTGGATCGGCCGTGCCGTCGGCGCGCGGCGGCGTGCACAGCACCACCTGCGGGCAACCGGCCAGCCGTGCCGGCACGCCCAGCATCAACGCGGTGGACGGCAGCGGCGCACTGCCTGCCGGCACGTACAGGCCGACGCGGCCGATCGGGCGCAGCATGCGTTCGCAGACCACGCCCGGCGCGGTTTCAACTGCATAGCCTTTGCCCATGCCAGCGGCGTGGAAGCGCGCGATGCGTTCGGCGGCGTCCACCATCGCCTGTCGCAGTTCGGCGGGCACAGCGGCTTCGGCAGCGGCGAATTCGGCTTCGGAAACTTCAAAAGAGGCCAGCTCGACACCATCGAAGCGCGCGGTAATCGCACGCAGCGCATCGTCGCCCTGTGCGCGCACCTGCGCGATCAGCGCCGCTACCGCGTCGCGGGTCTGCTGCGCCACGGTCTGCACCGGGCGGGTCAATGCCGCGCTGCGTGCAGCCTCATCAAGTCGGGACCAGATCAGACGGTTCATGCCAGCGACCGCTCCACGCTCAACACCATCAGGCCCTGCGCACCCGCGCGCTCGAGCTCCTCCATGCGCTGCCAGCTCAGCGGGCCGGGACACATGGTCTGCAGGCGCAGCGCGCCGCCATCGGCCGGCAAGCGCACCAGCGGCTCGGCATCGGCCAGCAGCTGCGCCAGCGCGTCGACGCGATCTTCGCTGGCACGGAACATCAGCAGCTTGCGGTCCTGGCGCTGCACCACGCCGTCGAGGCGGCGCAGCAGCATCGCGCGCAGCGACGCGCGTGCGTCATCCGGCACCCGCACCGCGCCAGCCAGCACCGCCTCGCTGTCGAGCAGGTTGTGCACCGGGGTCAGCTGATTGGCGCGCAGGGTGGCGCCGCTGGACACCAGATCGCAGATCAGGTCGGCGGTGCCCAGGCGCGGGGCGATTTCCACCGAACCGGACAGCTCGACCACCTGTGCGTCCACGCCCTGCCCGGCCAACCACTGCTTGAGGATGGCCGGGTAGCTGGTGGCGATGCGGGTGCCGGCCAGCTGCGCCGGGCCCTGCCACTGCCATTCCTCGGGCACCGCCAGCATCAGCCGGCACTGGCCGAAGCCCAGCCCGCGCAGCGCCTGGTAGGCATCGGGCAGGCCGACCTGACGGCGGGCCGCGGCCTGCTCATCCAACTCGTTGCGGCCGACGATGCCCAGGTCGCAGACGCCGTCGGCGATCAGGCCGGGAATGTCGTCGTCGCGCACCAGCAACAGGTCCACCGGCAGCGATTCGCCGTAGCAGAACAGCTTGTCACGACTTTCGCGCCAGCTCAGGCCACAGGCGCTGAGCAGGTTGCGGGCGGGCTCGGCCAGCCGGCCACTCTTCTGGATGGCGATACGCAACCGGTCGCGTGCCGGCGCTGCCTGGGATGCACTCATGGGGGAGGTCTCGAAGTTCGGAACGGGGCGTGGATCAGCGCGAAGCAAGGCGGTCGATGGCGGCGGCATAGCCTTGATGGCCATGCTCGAGCGTTCGCGCCACCCGTCCGGTGGTGGTCACGCTGACCCCGGTGCGCTCGTGGATCTCGCGGTACGGCACGCCCTGCTGCAGCAGCGGCACCACCTTCCAGCGGTCGGCCATGGCTTCCAGCTCGGCCGGGGTGCACAGGTCACGCAGGAACGCTTCCACCTGGTCCGGCTCGCGCAGGGCGGCAAAGGCGCGGGCCAGGGCTTCCAGGTCGGCCTTCGGGTCTTTGGCGGCAATCTCGGGGCGGGCTTTCACGGCGTCGTTTCCATGCATCAATGTAATAGCGCGTTAGTACATTAGCGCATTCTTGCGCAGTGCGTCAAATCGAAGGTTGAGGGGGGCGGCAGGGCTGCTGCCCWGCACCCAGAGCAAAAGCTGGTTTCCTGAGCGTTGGCGGGGCGGGTCCGGTTGAGGGGGACGCTGCAAGTACGTCCATGTAAGCTCGGTCGCGCCATCCATGGCGCTCACGCCCCCTCAACCGGACCCACCCCGCCTTCGACAGTTGGCCGCGATCTGCTGGATCTCGCCGGGAAAGTGATCGAGAACGGCTTTTGTAGAGTCGAGCCATGCTCGACTGCTGTTGTCCACAAACGCAAAACGCCCACCAAAGGGCGGGCGTTCTGCTTTCAACTCAACAACCTGGCCCGACTCAGGGCAGACAGCGCACCTCGGCCTGCAGCGCGCCGCGCCGCAGGCATTCGCCAAACAGGCTGCCCTGCCGGCTCGGCCGCGACTGAACGTTTTCCAACACCCCCGCACCTGCCCGGCACTTCCGCGAAGCCAGAGCCTGCAGGTCACTCTCCAGCTGCGCTCTGTCGATCACATGGCAACGATCAACCTGCAGCCGGTACTGGTCCAGACCGATCCGCGTGCTGTGCAGCGCCGGGTCGCTCTGGCAGCCTGCCAGCAGGAGGACGATCAGCCCTCCTGCCGCGGCCCGCATCACACCATCGCCTTGGACTGCTCCAGCTCCACCAGCAGGGTACTGGCCAGTTCGTCGCGGGAGACTTCGAACTGCTGTTCGCGCAGCAGGTCCTTCACCGCCACCACGCCGCGCACCAGCTCATCCTCACCGGCCAGCACCACGAAACGGATACCCGCCTTGGCGGCATACTGGAACTGCTTGCCGATCTTCTTCGGCTCCATCTGCACTTCGGTGTTGATGCCACCGGCGCGCAGGCGGCGCGCGATGTCCAGCGACTGCGGCATGCCCTGCTCGTCCATCAGCGCCACCAGCGCCTGCACGCTGCTGGCTTCGATGCCGTCGATCAGGCCTGCCTCGCGCAGCTGCCAGAACAGGCGCGACAGGCCGATGGAGATACCCACGCCCGGCAGCTTCGACTTGCTGTAGTGGCTGGCCAGGTCTTCGTAACGGCCACCCGAGCAGATCGAACCGATCTGCGGGTGGTCGGTCAGCGTGGTCTCGTACACGGTACCGGTGTAGTAATCCAGGCCACGCGCAATCGAGAAATTCAGGCAATAGGCGCTTTCCGGCACGCCCAGCGCCTGCACCAGCTGCAGCACTTCGCGCAGTTCGGCAACGCCGGTACGCAGCGTTTCCGACGAAGCCGCGCCGGTTTCCAGCGCGGCCAGCTGGGCCAGCGCATCGGCATGGCCCTGCGAACGCACGGCCACGAACGCCAGGATCTTCTCGACCTGTTCGGCCGGAATGTTGAAACCTTCGCCGACCAGCGTCTCGCGCACGTAATCGGCGCCACGCTTGTCCAGCTTGTCCACTTCGCGCAGCACCGCCAGCTGGCGCTCGCCCTCGGCCACGCCCAGGCTTTCGAAGAAGCCGCGCATCAGCTTGCGGTTGTTCAACTGGATGCTGAAGTCGCCGATGCGCAGTTCCGAGAACACCGCGTGGATGACCGCCAGCACTTCGGCGTCATAGCGAACGCTCAGGCTGTCCTTGCCGATCACGTCGATGTCGCACTGGTAGAACTCGCGGAAACGACCGCGCTGGGCGCGCTCGCCGCGGTACACGCGCTGCATCTGGTAGCGACGGAACGGGAAGGTCAGTTCGTGTTCGTGCTCGGCCACGTAGCGCGCCAGCGGCACGGTCAGGTCGAAACGCAGCGCCATCTCCGGCAGCGAACGGTCACCCGATTCGGCGGCGTTGGCCAGCGCACCGGTGGACTGCACGAAATACACCTGGCGCTCGGTCTCGCCGCCGGACTTGGTCAGCAGCACGTCGGACAGCTCGAACACCGGCGTCTCCACCGGCAGGAACCCGAAGCGCTCGTAGTTGCGGCGGATCACGTCCAGCATGCGCTGGAACGCAATCTGCTCGCGCGGCAGCAGTTCAAGGGTGCCGGGCGGGGTACGGGGCTTGATCACGGGCGGAACTCCTGCTGGAACGGGACGTGGGAGGGGGCGACATTCTAGCGCCCCCGCCTCGGGCAGGGTCGAACGGCCGCTTGAAGTATCATAAGGCCCTCCCCGCCCGCGATACGCCCCCGCAACATGTCACGGCCTTCCGGCGCTCCGCCCGCCACCAACGACCCCGCCTCGCCGTCCTGCACCACGCTGGACTGCCTGCACTGCTCGGTTCGCCACCTTGCGGTGTGCTCGGCGCTGTCGCCCGATGAAGTGCAGGCACTGGAACAGGTCACCGTTTCCCAGCAGGTCAGCATGGGCAGTACCCTGGCCCGCACCGGCGAAGAGCGCGACCATGTCTATACATTGACCGGCGGCGCCCTGCGTCTGGTGCGCACCCTGGCCGACGGTCGCCGCCAGATCAATGGCTTCGTACTGCCCGGCGACTATCTGGGCCTGAGCGGCAGCGACCATCACCGCTACGACATCGAGGCCATCGCCGACAGCCGCGTGTGCCGCGTCGCGCTACCGCAGATGAAGGCGCTTCGCAGCCGGTTCCCGCATCTGGAGCGCAAGCTGCTGCAGCGCGCCTGCCAGGAACTGGATGCCGCACAGGATGCCGCGCTGGCACTGGCGCGCCTGCAGCCGGCCGAGAAGCTGGCCGATTTCCTGCTGCGCCTGGCCGCGCGCGAAGCCAAGCTGGGCGGCGACGGCCTGCGTGTCTCGCTGCCGATGGGCCGAGGCGATATCGCCGATCACCTGGGGCTGACCATGGAAACGGTCAGCCGCACCTTCACCAAACTGCGCCAGCAGGGGCTGATCGCCCTGCCCCACCTGAACGTGGTGGAGATCCTCGACGAGGATGGGYTGCGYACGCTGGCCGGTGAAGGGTTGATCTGACCGCATCGCGGTTCATGGGGKTRCCGGCCAGCGGCCGGCACTACCCGAATGCATTTCCCTGRTAGTGCCGGCCGCTGGCCGGCAACCGCGCCCATCGCCGGTCAGCGCTGCAGCACGTCGCGCAACGCCGCGTAGTCGGCCGCCAATGGCTCGGCATGCGCAGGCCGCTGCAACAGCGCATCCAGCGCCGGCGGCACCGCCACCGCTTCGCCAATCAACGGCTCGACCACAGCCTCGAACTTGGCCGGATGTGCGGTGGCCACCACCGCCCAGTCACCCTTGGCGCCGCGCGCACGCAGGTCCTGCAGCACCTTAACCGCCGTCGCCGTGTGCGGGCAGAACAGCTCGCCGCGGCTGGCATGCGCTGCCGCGATCGTCGCGCGGATGGTCACGTCATCCACCGCGAACGCACGGAACGCAGCACGCAGTTCCGCGTCGTCGCCGTGGTAGAGCCAGCGCAGACGCTCGAAGTTGCTCGGCGCGCCCACGTCCATCGCATTGGCCACGGTGGCCACGCTGCCCTGCGGATGGTAATCACCGCCATTGAAGTAGGCTGGCAACACGGCGTTGGCATTGGTCGCCAGCACAATCTGCCCGATCGGCACACCCAGCGCACGTGCCAGCACCGCAGCCATTGCGTTGCCAAGGTTGCCGGTCGGCACCACCAGGTTGAGCCGGCGACGGGTTTCAGCATGATGGGTCAGTGCCGCATGCGCGTAGTAGCTCATCTGCGGCAGCAGGCGGCCCAAGCTGATGCTGTTGGCCGAGCTCAGCGGCACCTGCGCCTGCAGTTCGCGGTCGGCCAGCGCCTGCTTGACCATGGCCTGGCAGTCGTCGAATGCACCGGCCACGCGCAGCGCCTGGATGTTGTCGCCGAAGCAGCCGAGCTGGTGCGCCTGGCGCGGTGACACGCGGCCATCCGGATACAGCACCACCACCCGCACGCCGGGCTGGCGATGGAACGCCGCCGCCACCGCTGCGCCGGTATCACCGGAGGTGGCGACGACGATCGTCAGATCGCGGTCCAGGCCAGCCTGCAGCCGGGACAGCGTGCCGGCCAGGAAGCGCGCGCCGATATCCTTGAATGCAGCCGTCGGCCCATGGAACAGCTCCAACACATGGTCGCCATCGCCGAGCGGGCGCAGCGGCACGGGGAAATCGAACGCCTCCCGGCAGATCGCCGGCAACGCGCCTTCCAGCGCGTCGCCGGCAAAGAACGGCGCCAGCAGGTCGGCGGCGGTATCGGCCAGCGTCGCACCGGCCTGCAGCTCACGCGGCGCCGGCAGCAGCTGGGGCACATACAGCCCGCCATCGGGAGCCAATCCTGCGGCGATGGCCGCACTGAGGCCAACGGCAGGCGACTGGTCGCGGGTCGAAACAAATTGCATGGGTTGGGTATCCAGTAAACGGGAAGGATTCAGCACAGCCGGGCTCCCGGCGCGTCCAGCGGCGACACCCAGGCATCGCTGTCAAAGCCGGCACCCGCAAAGGCCGCCCGCACCGGCGCCACGGCGGCGTGGGCCTGGTCGGCATCTTCAAACCAAGCGAACACGCTGGGACCGGCACCGGAAATGCCTGCGCCCATCGCGTTCGCCGACAGCGCCGCATCGCGGGCTGCCACGAAACCCGCGATCAGGCCGGCCCGTCGTGGTTCCACCAGCACATCGCGCAGTCCGGCCCGAACCAGCGCCGCATCGCTGCGATGGCAACCACTGAGTACCAGCGCCAGGTTCGCGCTCTGCGCCACGAATTCACCCAGTGCATAGCTGCCCTGCAGTGCCTGGCGGGCGCGACGTGTTTCCAGCACCGCGTGCGGATGCACCAGCAGGCTGTGCCAGTTGGCCGGCACCGGGATCGGCAGCAGGCGATCGGCCGTGCACAGTGCGAGACCGCCCAGCAGCAACGGACCCACGTTGTCACCGTGGCGGCCACCGCTGGCCACCGCCTCGCCATCCAGCGCAAACGGGTAAAGCGCCTCGCGCGACAGTGGCGCATCCAGCAGCGCGTTGGCAGCAACCAGCGCCGCGACGCACGACGCTGCAGAGCCCCCCATGCCGGAGCCGAATGGAATGCCTTTGTCGATCTCGACCGCAAAGCCGAAGTCCAGGCCCAGGCCTTCGCGCAGTGACATCAGCGCAGCGCCCGCCGTGTTCCCGGCTGCATCCAGCGGCAGCTCGACCGCACTGCCACGGATCGCCTCGATGCGCACCACCGGTTCCTCGATGCGGCGCACGCTCACGCTATCGCCAACACCGGCAATGGCATGGCCGAGGATGTCGAAGCCCACCGCCACGTTGGCCACCGACGCAGGCGCAAACGCACGTGCGATCACAGGCGCGCTCCTTCACCGGCAGCCACCCGCAGCAGGTCGGCGAACACACCGGCGGCGGTGACTTCGGGGCCGGCACCGGGCCCCTGCACCACCAGCGGGTTGTCGCAGTAGCGACGGGTGCGGAACTGCACCACGTTGTCGGTCAACCGCAGGTTGGCGAACGCGTGATCGGCCGGCAGTTCCTGCAGGCCGACCGAGGCGCCGTCGGCACCCAGCTGTGCCACATAGCGCAGCACCGCGCCCCGCGCCCGCGCATCGTGCAGGCGCTGCAGCAGGCTGGCGTCGGACTCGCCCAGACGCGCCATGAAGTCATCCACGCTGCCCTCACGCAGCAGTGCCGGCACCAGGCTTTCCACCTGCACCTGCTCCAGACTGAGGGCATGGCCGGCCTCGCGCGCCAGGATCACCAGCTTGCGTGCCACGTCCACGCCGGACAGGTCATCGCGCGGGTCCGGCTCGGTGTAGCCCATCGACCGCGCCTGCGCGACCAGCTGCGAAAACGGCTGGCTGCCATCGAAGCGGTTGAACAGCCAGGCCAGCGTGCCGGAGAAAATACCTTCGATCGCCAGCACCGCGTCGCCCGTATCCACCAGATCGCGCAGCGTGGTGATCACCGGCAGGCCCGCGCCCACCGTGGCCTCGTAGCGAAAGCGCGCACCACTGGCGGCCGCGGCAGCACGGATGCGCTGGTAACGCGGCAGCGGCCCGGCACCGGCCTGTTTGTTCGGGGTGACCACGTGGATGCCGGCCGCCAGCCAGCGCTCATAGCGCTCGGCTACCTCGGCGCTGCCACTGCAGTCGATCACCACCGCATGCGGAAGGTGCGCGGCCAGCAGGTGTTCGGTGAAGCGATCCAGGTCGCTGGACTCGCCCGCTTCCTGCAATGCCTCCCGCCAATCGGCATGCAGGCCGTCCACTTCCAGCCGCATGCGCGAGCGCGAGGCCAGCGCGCGCAGGCGCAGGTCGACATTGGCCTTGGCCAGCAGCTGCGGGCGCGCCGCCAGCAGCTGGTCCAGCAGCGCCGCGCCGACATTGCCCGGCCCGATCACGCCCACCGCAAACGTCTGCGGCGACAGCCAGAAGCCGGCATGTGCGGCACGCAATGCGCGGGTGGCATCGGCACTGTCCACCGCCACCGAAATATTGCGCTCCGACGAGCCCTGCGCGATCGCCAGGATGTTCACCTGCGCACGCCCCAGTGCCTCGAACAGGCGTGCGGCCACACCCGGCTGCCCGGCCATGCCGTCACCGACTGCCGCCAGGACGCTGACGCCCTCACTGACCTGTACGCTCTGCACCTGCCCGACCGACAGTTCATGCGCGAACGCGTGCAGCAGCGCCTCGCGACCGCGCGCGGCCTCGGCGACCCGCACCACGCAGCAGATCGAATGCTCCGACGACCCCTGCGAGATCATCACCACCGACACCTGCGCCTGGCGCAGCGCTGCGAATACGCGCTCGGCCGTACCGGGCACACCGATCAGACCGGTGCCTTCCAGGTTCAGCAGGGCCAGCCCGGGGCTCAGGGTCAGTCCCTTCACCGGCCCACGCGGCGAGCGCTCGGCACTGATGCGCGTACCCGGATGCGCCGGTTGGAACGTGTTGCGGATGAAGATCGGCAGGCCCAGGCGGATCGCTGGCGACATCGTCTGCGGGTGCACCACCTTGGCGCCGAAGTAGGCCAGTTCGCAGGCCTCGTCATAACTGAGCGATTCCAGCTGCACCGCCTCGGGCACCAGCCGCGGGTCGGCCGACAGCACGCCGTCGACATCGGTCCAGATGTGCAGCTCATCGGCATTGAACAGCGCGGCGAAGATTGCGCCGGAGTAATCGCTGCCGTTGCGGCCGAGGGTGGTGATGCGGTCATGGCGGTCACGGGCAACGAAACCGGTGGCGACCAGGCGCATCTGCGGATGCCGCAGGCGCCACTTGGCCAGGCGGTCAGCGCTGGCCTCCCAGTCGACATCCACACCCAGTTCGCCATGCCCGACCACCAGCACATCGCGCGCATCGAGCACCGCGCAGTCTTCGCCCAGCGCCTGCAGGTGCGTGCCGAGCAGCTGCGCGGAGAATACTTCGCCCAGGCCCTGCACGCGGTCGAGTACTTCGCGCGGCAACTCGCCGATCACCGCCAGCGCCGCCAGCACTTCGGCGAGCTGATCGAAGCGGGCATCGATCCAGTCCACGGTCTCGCCCACCTGCTCGCCCAGCAGCGCCACGGCGGCGCCGCGATGACGGGCGCGCAACGCGTGCCACGCCTCGCGCCAGCCCTCATCCCCCCTGGCCGCCAGCTGTGCCAGCTCGATCAGTGCGTCGGTGACGCCCTTCATCGCAGAGACGACGGTGACCTGCAGCGATTCCGGGCGGGCCAGCAGCAGGCCGGCGACATGACGGTAGCGTTCGGCGTCGGCCACCGACGTGCCGCCGAACTTGTGCACGACGATGGACGGCGCGGCCAGATCGGCCGGGGCAACGGGTTGGGCGGGGGCGTGGGAAGACATGCAGACCTCGGCAGGAGGCCCCGTCGCATGCAGGTGTCGAGTCTCCCCGCCACCTGGATGGTGCGGGGCCGTGGTTTTCGGGAGTTACACGAAGACGACGGGCCGCACCAGGCGAGTGGTGACGGTGGTGGTGGTAATGGTGGTGGTGGCGACCGGCGCAGTCGAACGGCCCGCGGTGGCGGGGGCGATCAGGCTGGCGTGGGCGGCATCAAGAACCATGGCGTACAGAAAACACTGCGCGCCGGGCGGCTGTCAAGTGCTGCGATGCAAAAACCCGCTGCAGCGATCATCGGTCAACGTGCCGGTATTTGGTTGCAACTGAGACAAAGTCGACATCAGCACGCTTGCGGACCGCATTCAGCCGGCATGTTCGGCGATTGCCCGTGGCGTGCGATGTGCATGCGCGCACAGCATCACGCCCGCCACCAGGAACACGATTGCCAGCGCCTCCAGCAGCGTCGGCCAACGCTGCTGCCAGGCGAAGGCATACAGCAACGCAAACAGCGTCTCGAACACGATCATCTGGCCGGTCAGGGTCAGTGGCAGCAGTCGGCTGGCCCGGTTCCAGAACGCGTTGCCGAGAATCGAGGCAACCACCGCCACGCCGGCACTGATCGCCCAGAATCCGCTCCACTGCGCCGCTGTATGGCTGCCGGTGTGGCCAATGAAGGCCATCGGCACCAGCAGCAGGGCCAGGCCGCCCGTGGTGACGCCGGTCAGCAGTGACCAGTCGTGGCTGGACAGGTCCGGCCGGCGCGCCAGCCAGCGGCTGTTGCCGATCGAGTACAGCGCCCACGAGAACAGTGCGCCAAACGCGCACAACAGGCCGATCAGGCGCTGCCTCCACGGCGTTGCGAGGTGCTCGGACATCAGTGCTTCCCAGCCAACCAGGGCCACGCCGAGCACGCACAGGCCCAGTGCCGGCAGCAGCTGCCTCAAAGGCACTGCGCCCTGTTCGCGCACGCCGACCAGGGTGACCACCACCGGAATCAGGCCGACAATCAGGGATGCCGCCGCGCCGCCTGCCCACTGCACCGCCGTAGCCAGCAACAGGAAATACACCAGGTTGCCGGCCAGACTCAGCCACAGCAGGCCGATCCATTCGGCGCGGCCCAGCCGCGGTGCCAGCCGCTTCCAGCGCGGCAGCAGCAGGGCTACGGCAATCAGGCCATAGACCAGGTAGCGACCGGCGGACAGTTGCAGGGCGTTGAACGACTGCAGCACAGCGGGCGCGAGGAAAACCACGCCCCACAGCGCACCGGCGGCAACGCCATTGGCGATGCCCAGTGCCATCGGGTTGTTGCGCATTCGGGTTCTTCGGGGGGGAGAGAGAACAGGCCGCGCAGTGTAAGCGCTGGCCGGTGCGCGCTCTTGACCCAGGCTACTGCCCTGACCGGCCGCGCGTGCGGGAAGCCGAGCGCGGGCTCGGCTCTACAGATCAGATTGCGCCCCGGCGCCACGCTGCGGGGGTCTGGCCACACTCGCGGCGCAGCGCGCGGGTCAGTGCGCTCTGCTCGGAATAGCCTGCCGCAAGCGCGATGTCACTGATCGGCGCAACGCCTGTGCGCAGCTGGTGCTTGGCCCAGCGCAACCGGCATGCACTGAGCCATGCCTGCGGGCTGAGCCCGAACTCACGCTGGAACAGCGCATGCAAGCGGCTCTCACCGACACCCACGAACGCAGCCATGCGTGCCACCGGCCACGCCTGGCCGGGATCCGCCTGCACTGCGGCGCACAGCCCCTGCATGCGTGCGCCACTGCCGGCGGGGGCAAACACCTGCAGCAATTGCGGCAACAGCGCCGGCATCGGTTGTCCTGCCTGCACGCCTGCAAGACGCTGGCGCAGCGCCAATGGCAGGTAAAGCCAGCGTTGGCGGCACAGATGCTCCTGCGTGCCGTCATCGAGCACGCCCGGAGGACAATCAACGATCACGAAACCATTGGGACCGTCAGCCATCTGGTCATGCGCCTCACCGGCGGCAACGAATGCCCCCTGCAGCACGTCCAGGCGACCACCGCGGCCTTCCATTTCGAACTGCAGTTCACCCTGCAGTGGCAGCACCCACTGCGCGTAGTCATGGCGGTCCAGGCCGGTGGCCTGGCCGTAGTGCCGCAGGTGGAAGATGGCGCCCATCGGCGCAGTGTGCGCGTGTAACAAGTGCCATGCAAACCGCTGCTATAGTCGATCCGTCATCCAACGCAGGGAGTGCAGGTCATGACCGATCAGTACGTGCGCCTGGTGCTCGCCGCCAGCCTCGGCCTGGCCTTCGCCGCGACGGCCTCCGCACAGGAACGTGCGCCACCGGCACCGCATTGCATGGACGCTGTCGGAGTGCAGGAAGTGGAGCAGGCCTCGCCGCGCTCGATCGCCCTGCGCGCTGCGTCCGGCCAGGCTTATCGCATCGATTTCAGCGAGGATTGCCCCGGCGTCCGCGCGGCCACCACCTTGAAGCTGGAAGCGCCCGCCGGTTGGGCCTGCGGCCGACCCAGCGAGCGCGTCGTGGTTGACGGCCGCAGCTGCGCCGTCAGCGCGGTCACGCCGGTACAGAACCGCGACTATGCCAGCGTGGCCCGCGACAGCGACCGCCTGCGCACCGCTACCCTGCCCGCCATGACCATCCGTGAACGCAAGGAGGTTCGCCGCAGCTTCGGTGGCTCGCCCTCGTACTGCTTCGCGACCCGCAACGTGCGCGCCTGGTCGTCCGACCCGCAGGGCATGCTGGTGGAGACCAATCCTCGCCGCAATGGCGGGCATCGCTACTACCGCGTGGAACTCGGCAGCCATTGTCGCCAGCTCGATCGTGCACCACAGCTCAGCTTCCACTCCGGCCTGCAGAATGGCCTGATCTGCGGCAACCCCGGCGACCGCATCACGACCGCCGGGTTCGAAGCAGGCGACCTGCGCCATGACGGGATCGCGCCGCTGCCGCAGTACACCCGCGGCAGCTGCACGATCCAGGCGGTCTACCCGGCCTCCAGCCAGGCGTCGAACTAACCGTCGACGCCGAGGAAGGTGAACGGTGCGCTGGGCACGAACTGGCTCAGCGCATCACCGGCGAAGGTATTGCGCTGGTCCTTGCCGAGGTCGAGCTTGAGCACCTTGCCGGCGAAATCGACCTTGTTCAGATCGACCCAGAAGGTGTTCGGGGTCAGCGCCGATTCGAAGAAGTACAGGCGCCGCTTGTGGTCAGCCACGGTGCGCCAGCGCGTGGATGAAATGTTCGGCTCGCCCGGCGTGGTGATGCCATACGGTACCGAGGTGTTGCGGATCACGCTGAACACACTGGCCAGGGCCTCCACCGGGTCTTCGGCCTTGGGAATGGCGTTGATGTAGAACGAGGCGCGCGCGAAACGATCGGCGGAGCGGTTGGTGCCCGGCAGCATCACCGTGCCGCCGATCTGCTGCCAGTAGCTGTTGAGCGCCAGCTGCTGCTCGAAGATCGGCGAGTTGGTCATCACCTGGTAGCGCCGGTCATGGTGGATCACCTGGCGACCGCCGATGTACTCGACGATGGCGCTGTCACCGCTCGCATCGGACAGCGACAGGTGCAGTGTTGCCTGCCGATCCTCGCCGGGCACCTTGTCGGTGACGATCGAGAACGGCTCGCGCTTCAACGCGGTGACCGCCTCCTCCACGGTGGCGAAGTTGTCCAGCACGTACTGTGCCCACAGCGAAATCGCCAGGCCTGGCTTGTTGCCACGCTGCTGTGGATACTCCGATTCGACCAGCCACAGCAGATTGGCCACCAGGCCCTTTTCGTTCATGCCATCGGTGGTCGATACGTCGTAGCCGGTGGCCACCACCGAACCGTAGCGTGCCGTCCAGGCCAGCGACTTCGGCCCGGCCTGGCCGGTGCGCGCGATGCCGCGCGGCAGCACGTAGAGGTTGGTCGCCACATCGACCTTCCAGTCCATCGAACGCGCGGTGATCACATCACCGTTGTCGCCCAGGTACACCGCGCGCGTGCAGGCCAGCGCCGGTGCCACGGCCGTGGCCAGCGCGACCGCCAGCATTCCCCTTCCCATCCACTTCATCCGTGCCATATCAGTACACTCCTTTCCCCGTGGTCCATGGATAGGACCCCAAGCGGGGTGACACAGGGGTGAAGCCTCAACGGACGAGGCGGTCGTGCAGCCAGAATCCTGCAAGCATCGCCGGCACGAACCACAGGGCTTCGCGCGATCCTACCGCCAGCCCGGCGATGGCCGGGCCCGGGCAATAGCCCGCCCAGCCCCAGCCGATGCCGAACAGCGCAGCACCCAGCAGCAGACGCGCATCGACACCCCGGGTAGCAGGCAGCTGGAAGCGGTCTGCGTACAGCGGATGTTGTCGTCGCAACACCCAGCGCTGCCCGACCGCACTGACCAGCAGCGCCGAGCCCAGCACCCACACCAGCGTGGGATCGAAGTCGCCGGTGATGTCGAGGAAGCCGAGGACGCGACGCGCGTCGGTCATTCCCGAAAGTGCCAACCCCATGCCAGACAATGCGCCCGCCGCGCCGGCGGCCCAGACTCCGCGGCTCATGCCAGGCCTCCGCCAAGACCGACCAGGAAGGTGGTCAGCATCGCGCAGGCGATGAACACCAGCACGGCCGCCAGCGATCGCTTCGAACCGCGGGCCATGCCGCAGACGCCGTGACCGCTGGTACAGCCATTGCCCAGGCGCGTGCCGAAGCCGACCAGCAGGCCGGCTCCCATCAACTGCCAGGCCGGCAGCGCATCACGCAGCAGCGCGCGTGGCGTTGCCCCGGGCACCGATTGCCACCACAACACCAGCCCCGCCGATGCGAGCAGGCCGACCAGGAAGGCCCAGCGCCAGCCACGCTCGCCCTTGGCTGCGTGCAGGCTGCCCGCGGCGATGCCGCTGATGCCAGCCACGCGCCCGAGGGTGGCGAGCAACAGCACCGCAGCAGCGCCGATCAACGCACCACCGGCCACCGCACTCCATGGCAGGTTCATGCCCCGCCCTCTTCGCTGCCGCACATGGGATTGCCCGTTTATTTAGATTATTCTAAATTAGATCATCCTAAACAAAATGGTCAACCATGGCCCGGACCCAGCTCGACAGCGCCGCGATGGCCGAACACGCTTCGCAGGCCGCCACGCTGCTCAAAAGCCTGGCCCACCCGGCCCGGCTGCGGGTGCTGTGCCGCCTGGTCGAAGGTGAGGCACCGGTACCGGAGCTGCAGGCACTGACCGGCCTGAGCGCATCGGCGTTGTCACAACATCTGGCGGTACTGCGCGGACTCGATATCGTGGCGACCCGGCGCGAAGCACAGGCGATCCACTACCGGGTCGTTGAAGGGCCGGCGCTGGGCGTGCTGCAGGCGCTGCATGCCGCCTACTGCGGCAGCACTTCGCGTTGACGCTCAGCCGGCGTGCAGGGCGGGCTGTACGACGTTGTCGAGCAGATCCACCGGGGTCGGCGCCGAGCGATCACCTTCCAGCGCCCGGCTGAAACCCGACCAGTCGCTGGCCGACAGCTGGCGCAGAAGCGCCGCATCCACCGGCAACGCGCGCATCGACCAGTACGGAAACTGACGCTGACCCAGGCGGCCGCGCGCCAGCTCGATGATGTCGACATGGCTGCCGGCCTGCAGGATGCGCTCGTACACCGAATCGATACCGTCCGGCGGCCCCTCGATGTACTGCAGGAATCGCCCGCCGTCATGCAGCAGCACACCGGTCACGCCCGCCATCTTGTTGAAGCGGGCCGCATCGTCGACCAACGCCTGCAACCGTTCAGCGGAAAGATCCGGCAACGCCTGGCTGACGTAGGCGATGGCGCGCAGTGGCATGGTGCTTCCTTGACAAGATGTACACCCACGGTAGCAGTTGCGGACGAGTCCGTCTCAGTGCCCGTGGATGTTTCCTGAAGAATTCAGTTTGCCGCTGCAGGCAGCCCTTCTGCGCGTCTCGGCAGCAGGGCTTCGAACACCACCTGCCCGGCCTCATTGCGCGCCGCGATGCGCCCGCCGTGCGCGCGCACGAACTGATCGACGATGTACAGGCCAAGGCCCAGGCCCTTGCTCTGGTGGAAGCTGGCCTTGAATGGTTCGAACAGCCGCGGCAGCAGCGCGTCATCGATCCTGCCGGCGTTGCTGACCCGCAGCAGCACGCTGCGCGGGTCGCGCCCATCCACCTCCACCGTCGCCTCGCTGCCATGGGTCAGCGCGTTGCCGACCA
The DNA here is from genome assembly GCF_013464915.1 of Stenotrophomonas maltophilia. Classification (GTDB taxonomy): domain Bacteria; phylum Pseudomonadota; class Gammaproteobacteria; order Xanthomonadales; family Xanthomonadaceae; genus Stenotrophomonas; species Stenotrophomonas maltophilia_AT. The sequence continues at coordinate 87,541 of NZ_RAVT01000014.1, read as the reverse complement.
GGTTGGCGGCGACCTGGCCAAGGCGATCCAGATCACCCTGCAGCCGCGTGTCTCCCTGCATGTCCAGGCGGATCCGGTCCATCCCATGCGCGCTGCCCGCTTCGGCCACTACCGCGCGCGTTACGTCGGCCAGATCGCAGGCACTGGCCTCCAGCCGCAGGCCACCGCTGCGGATCCGCGAGAAATCCAGCAGTTGCTCGACCATCCGCGCCATGCGCAGGGTGCTGGCTTCCAGGTACTGCAACGTCTGCTGCGCGCCTGCGTTGTCTTCCGGAAGCTCCAGCGCCAGCTTGTCGGTGCACAGCAGGATCGCCGACAGCGGCGTGCGCAGATCGTGGGTCAGCACCGCGGCCATCGTCTCGTTGAGCTTCAGCGCGCGCTCCAGCGCCTCGTTGCGCGCCTTCAGCAGTTGCCGCTGCTGGTACAGCTCGATGAAGACGTTGACCTTGCTCAGGATCACCTGCGGCGCCACCGGCTTGTGCAGGAAATCGACCGCGCCGGTTTCATAACCCTTGAACGCACGCAGCGGATCGTCCGGCGAGGCGGTCAGGAAAATGATCGGCACCGTGCGGCTGCGATGCGAACCGCGCATCAACTCGGCCAGGGTGAAGCCATCGATCTCCGGCATGTGCACGTCCAGCAGGGCCAACGCGACCTCGTGCTCGAGCAGCAGCTCAAGCGCCTGCGCGCCAGAACCGGCCAGCAACAGATTCACGCCCTCACGCTGCAGCAGCGCCTGCATGGCTACCAGGTTCTGCGGCACGTCATCGACGATCAGCAGGTTGACCCGGGTCTGCGAGTGCGCAGGGTCCGGTGGCAGCAGGTTCATGCAAACAACTCCTTCAGGCGACGACACATCAGTTCAAGGGGCAGCACGGCATCGGCACCGGCGTACTGCAGGGCGGAGGCCGGCATCATCGATGCCTCGGCCTCCTCGGGACATTGAAGCCAGGCACGGCCACCGGCGGCACGCACCGCAGCCACGCCTTCACTGCCATCGCTGCTGGCACCGGTCAGCAGCAGCGCCAGTACCTGCGCACCGAACACCGCGGCGGCGGAGTCGAACAGCGGGTCGATGGCCGGGCGCGAGAACAGCACAGGTGCATCCACCGACAGCGCCACCGTGCCGGCATCCTCCACCAGCAGGTGGTAGTCCGGAGGCGCGAACGTGACCGTACCCGGCTGCAGCGGTTGCTTGTCCTCCGCCTCGCGCACCGGCAGCGCGCAGTACGGCGCCAGCACCTCGGCGATGCGGCTGGTACGGTCACGCGGCAGGTGCAGCACGGCCAGTACCGGTACCGGCAGCTTGCCCGGCAGTGCACCGAGCACCGCCTGCAGGGCCGCCACGCCACCGGCGGACGCGCCGACCACCAGCACGGCAGGGCGCGCCGGCAGCGCCATCAGGCCACCTTCCGGTACAGGCGGTGCTCGCGCGAACAGACCTCGAAGGCGTCATGGTGGCACCCGAACTGCAGCGACTCCTTGCTGCCCAGGCCAAGGAAGCCTCGATGCACCAGCGCCTCACGGAACAGGCCTACCGCGCGGTCCTGCAGATCACGGTTGAAATAGATCAGCACGTTGCGGCACGACACCAGGTGCACTTCGGAGAACACGGTATCGGTGGCCAGGCTGTGGTCGGCGAACACCACGTTGCGGCGCAGCTGGCGGTCGAACACCGCGCCGTCGTACGCCGTGGCGTAATAGTCGGACAGTGACGCCGTGCCACCGGCCGCCAGATAGTTGCGGCTGAACTGGGCCATCCGGTCGATGCCATAGGCGCCCGCCTCGGCCGTGGCCAACGCGGCCGGATTGATGTCGGTGGCATAGACGATGCTGCGATCAAGCAGGCCTTCCTCGTGCAGCAGGATCGCCAGAGACCACACTTCCTCACCGGTGCTGCAACCGGCCACCCACAGCTTCACCGACGGATAGGTGCGCAGTACCGGTACCACCTGCTCGCGCAGCTCACGGAAGTACGCGGGGTCACGGAACATCTCCGAGACCTGCACGGTGAAGAACTGCATGGCCTGGGCGAACAGGTCCGGCTCGTGCAGCAGCCGGTACTGCAGGTCGACCAGCCGTTCGCACTCATAGCGCTGCATCGCCTGGCGCATGCGGCGGCGCAGCGACGACACCGCATAACTGCGGAAATCGTAGTGGTAGCGCTGGTACAGCGCTTCCAGCAGAACCTTCAGTTCCAGGTCGAACAACGCCTGTTCGTTCATTGCCGCGAGCACCAGACCCGGCACAGCGAGACCAGCTTGTCGACGTCGATGGGCTTGGCGATGTAGTCGTTGGCGCCGGCCTGCAGGCAGCGCTCACGGTCATCGGGCATCGCCTTGGCGGTCAGCGCGATGATCGGCAGGTCCTGCAGGTGGCGCTGCGCGCGGATCTCGCGCATCGCGGCCAGGCCGTCCTTCTCCGGCATCATGATGTCCATCAGCACCAGGTCGACCTCGCGCTCGGCCAGGCGATCCACCGCTTCCTGGCCGTTGCGCGCGATCTCCAGCGTCACGCCCAGCGGCTCAAGCACGCTGGACAGCGCGAAGATGTTGCGCACGTCATCCTCGGCCAGCAAAACAGTACGGCCATCGAGCACGGTGTCGCGACGGCGCGCCTCGCGCAGCAGGCGCTGCTGGTCGGTGGGCAGGCTGGCTTCCACGCTGTGCAGGAACAGCGTGACCTCATCCAGCAGGCGTTCGGGCGAACGCGCGCCCTTGATGATGATGCTCTTCGAGTAGCGGCGCAGGCGCTGCTCTTCCTCGCGGCCGAGCGCGCGACCGGTATAGACGATCACCGGCGGGAAGCCGACATCATCGTTGCCGGCCATGTGCTCGAGCAGGTCGTAGCCGCTGCCGTCGGGCAGCGACAGGTCCATCACCATGCAGTCGAAGGTGACCGTGCTGAGCTGCTCCAGCGCGCCGGCCAGCGTTCCCACTGCAACGATCTGCAGCTGATCACGGCCCAGCAGCAGTTCCAGGTTGTGGCGCAGCTCGCTGTCGTCCTCGACGATCAGCAGGCGCCGCACGTCGCGCTGGCTGGTCTGTTCCAGCTGTTCGATGGCCGTCACCAGCCGTTCGCGCGTGGTCGGCTTGATCGCGAAACCAATCGCACCCAGCTCGCGCGCCACCTGGCTGCGGTCCATCGCCGAAACCACGTGCACCGGGATATGCCGGGTATCGGGATTGCGCTTCAGGCGCTCCAGCACGCTCAGGCCGGACACGTCCGGCAGGCCGATATCGAGCAGGATGCCGTTCGGACGCAGTTCGCTGGCCAGGGTCAGCGCCTCTTCGGCGGTCCCGGCCACCACACAGTCGAAGTCCAGTTCATGGGCCAGGGCCACCAGCGCTTCGGCGAAGGTGGCGTCGTCCTCGACGGCCAGGATCAAGCGGCCGGCGCGTTGGCGACGGCCACGGTCATCGGCCACGCTGGCGGTGACGGGCGCCACGGATGCAACGGTCGGTGCGACAGCGGTGCGCGCAGCGATCGGCGGCGCAGGCGCTATTGAGGCGGCGGCAGGCACTTCGCCCGGTTCCGAAACCGGCGCGCCCTGCAACGGCAGTTCCAGGATGAAGCAGCTGCCGCGACCCGGTTCACTGTCGACCTGGATGCTGCCACCCATGCGCTCGGCCAGGTCCCGCGAGATCGACAGGCCCAGGCCGGTGCCACCGTAGCGGCGGCGGGTACTGCCATCGGCCTGGCGGAACGCCTCGAAGATGACCTGCAGCTGCTCCCGCGCGATGCCGATGCCACTGTCGCTGACCTCGAACCGGACGCGGCCGTTGCCACCCGCGCGCACCTGCAGGCCGACCCTGCCGTGCTCGGTGAACTTCAGGGCGTTGGCCAGCAGATTCTTCAGGATCTGCTGCAGGCGCTGGCTGTCGGCCATCAGCTGGCTTGGCGCCAATGCGTCAGCCTCGATCTGCAGGGGCAGGCCCTTCTGCCGCGCCATCGGCTCGAAGGTCTCGCGCAGGCGCTGCAGCACGCTGTCCACCACCACCACTTCGTCGGCCAGCTCGACGTGGCCGGCCTCGATGCGGGACAGGTCGAGGATGTCGTTGATCAGCGCCAGCAGGTCGTTGTTGGACGACAGGATCGCGCGGGCGTACTTCACCTGCTCTTCGGTGAGCGTGCCGTCCTTGTTGTCGGCCAGCAGCTTGGCCAGGATCAGCGAGCTGTTCAGCGGCGTGCGCAGCTCGTGCGACATGTTGGCCAGGAATTCGGACTTGTAGCGCGACGTAGCCGCCAGCTCGTTGCTGTTGCGCACCAGCTGCGACTGCGCGACCAGCAGCGCCTGCTTCTGCGCCTCCAGCTCATGGGTGCGCTCTTCCAGCTGGACGTTGCTCTGTTCCAGCTCGGCCTGCTGTTCTTCCAGATGGCTCTGCGACTGCAGCAGGCTTCGGCTCTGCTCTTCCAGCTCCTCGTTGGCCACGCGCAGCTCTTCCTGCTGCGCCTGCAGTTCCTCGCCCTGGCGCTGCGACTCTTCCAGCAGCACAACCAGCTGCGCGCGCAGCAGCGAGGCCCGCAGCGCCATGCCGATCGTCTCGGCGCAGCGCTCCAGCAGCTCGCGATCCAGATCGCGCTGCCCACCCGTCCGGGCGCGTCCCAGCTCGATGATGCCGACCACGGTGCCGTCACTGCTGATCGGCGCCAGGATGCGCTCGCGCACGGGCAGCCGCCCCAGGCTGGTCTGCAGTTCAAGTGCAGCATCGTCGCCGCCCTGCAGGTGACGGATGCGCTCGTCCCGCGCCACCTGCCCGGCCACGCCCTCCTGCAGTGCCAGCGACGGCGGCATGCCGGACGGTAACGCCAGGCCACCGGTCAGCTGCAACCGCCCTCCGTCCAGCCGGTATACGGCGCCGACGTCGGCCTCCAGTTGCGCGCCCAGGCTGGTGGCTGCCGCCTCGGCAATCTGCTCCGGACCCAGGTCCCCGCGCAGGCTCATCGCCACCGCGTTTTCAGCCTCCTGCAGCCACAGCGCCCGCATTGCATCCCGGCGTGCCTGGATCGCGCGGGAAACGATCAGCGCGATCATCAGGAACGCACAACCGCCGATGCTGCGGTTGACGACCGAGAACGCCGAATTCGAGCTGGCCGGGGCGATGTTGAATCCGATGACCAGCAGGACGCAGGCGATCACGGCCACGATGAAGGGGGCGCGTGCACTGCGCTGGAACACGGTGACGCCCACGGCCAGGAAATAGGCCAGCCACACGGCATAGCCCAATGGAATCACCAGTTCCAGGGCGATGGTCGCCGCCAGCAGCACGGCGGAGGTCATCCAGATCCAGCGGTCACGCGTGGTCGCACCAGGACGCATGCAGGTCGGTTCCAGAAGACAAAGGGCCGGTGATGGTACTCCGTGTCGTATTCAGCCGCACAGGACAAATGGCACGTGCCACGCCTCCACACACTCTTCACACTGCACTGCCTAGCTTCACGTCCCTCCCAGGGGTAATGCTCATTTCCACGTGGACGCAGCCGCTTCTACGACGTCCGTGCTGACGGACCCTTCCCGACAACTGCGACTGCTGATCGACAGCGTGCGCGACCATGCGCTGTACCTGCTTGATCCCGAAGGCGTGGTCTGCAGCTGGAACCCGGGCGCCGAACGCATCAAGGGCTATTCAGCCGATGAAGTGGTAGGAACGCACTTCAGCCGCTTCTACCTGGCCAACGACCGCGATGCCGGTGAACCACAGCGCCTGCTCCGCCTGGCGGCGCAGCATGGCCACGTTGCCAGCGAAGGCTGGCGGGTACGCCGCGATGGCTCCTCGTTCCGCGCCAGCGTGGTCATCGAGCCGGTCGTCGAGGCGGGCGAGCTGCTCGGCTTCGTCAAGATCACCCGCGACATCACCGAGCAGTGGCAGGCACAGCGCCTGCTGCGCGATGCCCAGCGTGCACTGCGCAACACCCAGCAGTTCGAGACCGTCGGCCGGCTCAGCCGCGGCCTTTCCCACGAATTCAACAACCTGCTGACCACCATCGGCAATGCCCTGGACCTGCTTTCGCTGCGCGTGAACGGTGACGATGCGCGCGCCGCCGAGCTGCTGGACGCTGCGCAGGCGGCCACCGACCGCGGCGCGCTGCTGACCCGCCAGCTGCTGGCCTTCAGCACCGGCCAGACCCTGATCCGCGAGCCGCTGGACATCAATGCGCTGGTACGGCAAGGGCTGCCGGACCTGCAGCGTGCCTGCCCGCCTGCGGTGCTGCTGGAGGTGCGGCTCGCACCCGGCCTGCCACGGGTGAACACCGATGCGATGCAGTTGCAGACCGCGCTGGCCAACCTGGTGGCCAATGCCGCCGACGCCACGCTCGAAGGTGGGCGCATCCTGATCGGCACCGCAGTGGAGTACCGCCTCGACCCGGATGCGGACTCCACCCTGCAACGTGGCTATGTCACGCTCAGCGTCTGCGATGAGGGCCACGGAATGGCGGCCGACATCGCCGAGCGGGCCACCGAGCCCTTCTTCACCACCAAGGACATCGGCAAAGGCAGCGGCCTGGGCCTGAGCCAGGTGTTCGGATTCACTACCCAGAGCGGCGGCTTCGTCGACGTGTCCACCACGCCCGGTGTCGGCACCACGGTCAGCCTGCTGCTACCCGCAATGGAGGACCCTGCCCATGACCGATGACCCGATCCGCGTACTGATGGTGGAAGACCAGACCGATCTGCGTGAAATGATCGGCCTCGCCCTGCGCGACCTTGGCATCGACGTGGCCACGACCGCCGACGCGCATGAGGCCGCCGCCCTGCTGAAGGGGGAGGCACGTTTCGACGTGGTGTTCAGCGACGTCAGCATGCCCAACGGCATGTCCGGCATCGAGCTGAGCGAGCATGTGGCACGCGAACAGCCGCAGGCACGGATGATCCTGTCGTCCGGCTATGCCCGTTCGCAGCTGCCGCCGCTGCCCGAGCAGGTGGAGTTCCTGCCCAAGCCCTATCGCCTGCGCCAGCTGGTGCAGCTGCTCAGGCAGGAATGACCCGTCGCCGGGCATGGCCCGGCATCCGGCTCCTGTAGCGCCGGGCCCATGCCCGGCTGCACTCCTCAATAGCGCCCCACCAGGTTCAGGTACCACCCGCGATGGGTGTAGTCGAACCTGGTCAGGTCATCGCTGAAGTCGGTGAAGTTGTAGCCCACACCCACGCGGAAGTTGCGGCCGATATCGCGGTCGACACCGGCCAGCCAACCCTGCCTGTTGCCGCCGTCGCGCACGTCCAGCACGCGGTACTCCAGCAGGCCGTGCCACTGGTAGTACAGGTCATAGCGCAGCTGTCCCGCAGCGAAGTTGGTGGCCGAGTCGAACCAGGGGCCGGTGCCACGCCCATAACGCACCTCGCCTTCGCGCCGCGCCGCCTTGGCCGCCACCTCCCAGCGCTGGTCGATGCGGTACACGCCTTCCAGCGACAGGATCTGCGTGCGCTGATCGTAGTCCACGCCGTTCACCTGCCCCATCGTCGACAGGTCGTACAGGTAACTGTAGCGGCCGAACAAGGCCCAGCGGTCGTTGTCCCACGGCCGGTAGGCAAAGCCCAGGTTGCCTTCGATGAAGCGCGCGCCCGCCACCGGATTGATCGCATCGTCGGTGTCGGCATAGTTGAAGCGCGCCGCGATGCGCCAGCTGTCGTTGAGGCGGTGGCTGAGGCGATTGGTGCTGACCCACTGCGTGCGCCGCTCGGCACCGGTATCGCGACGCCATTCCAGCTTGCTCTGCCACTCGGTGCCCGGCGCGGTGCGGCCGCCGGACAGGCTGACCGCCTTGCGATCCACCTGGCCACTGCTGGCATCAAGCTTGCCGTTGCTCAGCGTGAAGCCCGCGTTCCACCCCACTGCCGGATAGAAGTCCATGCCGAAGGTGTGTGCCAGTCCGGACTCCTGCCCGGACTTCAGGAACTGGCTCTCGTTGAACACATTGACCTGGTCGGACAACCGCCAGCGCTGGCCCAGGGTCCAGCCATCCTGGGCGTTCGGGCTGAACAACGGGTCGTACTCGCTGCGGTCGGTGGACTGGGTGAAGGCACCATAGAAGCTGTGCTGCGGGGTCAGCCGGTACTCGGCATTGACCTGCGCGGCGGTGCCACGGTCGCCATCAGAGACTTCAGCACCGACGGTGGAGAGGTTGGCGAAGGTCCAGGTGCCACCGGCCACCACCGCATCGTTGTCGGCGTAACGGCCATGGTCGTCGTCGACGGTCAGCTGGCCACCGCCGTACACATCCAGCGAAGTACCGATGCGGTGCGTGTAGCGCGCCGCAGCCAGCACGCCGGCCACGTTGCCGCCCGCACCGCGGTCTTCCTGCACGCGACGCAGCTCAGCCGACAGGCGGTCGTTCTCGCCGATCCGCCACTCGGCGGTGGCCTGCGCCTGGATCAACGACGCATTGCCACGGCGGGCCTCGCTGTAGCGCGCGTACAGGCTGAAGTCGTCGGTCACGTAGCCGAGCAGCTCGGCGCCCTGCTCGCGCACGCGCTGACCGGTGTCGAAGCGGCCCACCGAGTAGCCGCCATCCACCTGGCGCCACCAGGCACCGGCACTCCAGTCGCGCTGGGTCCACCCCAGTTCACGCAGGTTGATGCGCGCTTCCACTGCAGTCGCCTCGCCTTCACGCGGCCCTTCCGGATTGAGGCGGCTGAAGCTGAGGCCACCGTTGTCGGAGAAGAACACCGGCGCACTGGTGGCTTCGCTGCGGCTGTGTTCCACCTTCAGATAGGTGCCACGCCCGGCCTGCAGGGTCAGGTCCGCGCCTTTCAGCGAATAGTCCTGGCCGGAGCGCTGCTCGTCCACGTAGGTGGCGCCCACGGCCACGTGATCGCCGAACCAGTGCTTGCCGCGCACCCCGGCGGTGATGTCGTCGCTGTCGAAGCCTGTCGGCACCCACTCGTAGTCCACGATCAGTCGCTGCTCATAGCCGTCCAGCGGCACGTCGCGGCTGATCCGGCGCAGGTTCTCGCGGCTGACCTGGGCCAGCGGCCGGGTCAACAGGATGCGACCCTGCAGGGCGTCGATCTCGTAATCGGCACCACGCACCATCGGCACGCGCTGCTCGACGCGGCCGGTGGTGCGGTCACGGATTTCCAGCACCACCTGGTCCGAACCACTGAGGATGCTGGCATGGCGCAGGTAGTACAGGCTGCCGCCGGTACCGATGAACTCGCTGTGGCCCGGCGCGGTCTCGGCCTGTGAGCCGAACAGGCGCAGCTCGCTGCGCGCATCACCCCAGGCGTTGGCACCGCGCGAGCGCCACGACAGTGCCGCACCGTACAGCGAACGCACGTACTGCGCGTATTCGGTGCCGGTCAGGCCGGTGTTGTAGTTGCCCCACAACGCCTGGTTCTTGTCCCAGTCCATGCGCAGGTAGAAGCGGCCCATGCTGTCGACATCGCGCTGGGTCAACGAGTCGTCACCGTAGGTCGGGTAGTACAGGTCCGGGTCCAGGCTGCGGAACAGGTCGCGCGGATCGGCCGTGGTGAAACCGGTGAACAACTCATCCAGCGGACGGTTCTGGGTATCGGCCTGCGCGGTCAGCAGGTAACGGCCGCGGGTCTTGGCCTTCAGGTAGAACGCCAGGCGGCCATCGCTGAGCACATCATCGTTGCGCTCGCCGCGGGCCAGGTCCTGCCCTGCCCCACTGGCCTTGTTCTGGTACACGGTGATATCGGCCAGGCCGACACCGAACAGGTACTGGCCGCTGACATCGACCTCCAGCGTGCGCGCGATCGCCGGTGCATCCGGCCGCTCCACGCGTACGTCGAACGCATGATGGCCGATCGGCATCAGGTACTCGGCGGCGAACTTGCGGTCCTGGTCCAGCGGGTAGCTGTCGCCGTTGATCTTCAGCGACGCCCCCAGCGGCAGGTCGCGGCCACGCAGGCGCACCCGCGAGCCATATACCGGGATGTTCTGCTGGCGCAGGCCATTGCCATCGAACACCTGCTGCAACAGTGACAACGACGCTGCCTGGTTGGCATCCACCGAAGTACCGCGGCGGTCTTCCAGCGCGTCACGCAACTGCTGGTTGCCGCGCTCGAATTCCGCCGGCGTCACCAGCTGCATCGACTGCGCGGTGGTTTCATCAACATTGCCCTCGGCATCGAAGGCGCGCAGCACATAGACCAGGCGGTCGCCGCGACGCAGCGGCGTCGAGGCCGGCAACGTGCCATCCCACACGCCCTGGGCAACGGCGGCCACCGGCAGTTCGAACGTCGCCAGTGCTGCCACGCGATCCGTGTCGCTGCCACGGTAGACGCTGACTTCCAGGCGCTGGATGAAAGCGGTGTAGTTGCCGCGCACGTAGAACTCGACCGGCCGCACGATGCGGCCTTCGTCGAAGGCAACCATGCCCGGTGCGGAGACCGACAGTTCCGGCTGGCCCATCGCCGGATCTTCGGTGGCCCAGATCGCGCCGCCTTCCGGCAGGCGGATCATGAACTCACCGCGCACCGTGGCCTTGCCCGGCTCATCGATCGCCACGCTGACCCGGCGGTCCGGTTGCAGGGCCTGCGAGCTGGAACGCGTCGAGGTGCCCTCGGTAACAGGTTCGTCGTAGCTGCGCGAGCGCAGGCTGAACAACAGTTCGCCCTCGGCGTTGCATTGGGTGCCGTCACAACGGATCGGCGCCGGCTCGGCGGCGGGCGGCGCGGCCTGGGTGGCACCGGCCAGGCCGAGCAGCAGGGCCTGATACAGCGCGGCGCGCGGCAGGCGGGCCGCACGGCGGGCGGCAGAGTGATGCGCGCTCATCGGCGGGCCTCCTGTTGGCGGGCGGCCGCACGGGTGGCGGCGCTCTCCTCGTTGCGAACGCGCAGGCGCTGCTGCACGGCGGGGCTGAGCTGGCTGCGCAGCGCCTCGAACACGGCGTCTGCACGACGCAGGCCCAGCGCCTGGTTGTAGGCATGGCTGCCGCGCACATCGGTGTGACCAACCAGGCTGACCTGGCCACCGCCCAGCGTTTCCAGGCGCGCGGCGATGGCGGCCAGCAACGGCTTGAACTCATCGCGTACGGTGGCCTTGTCGGTGTCGAACAGCACGTTGCCCAGCAGTGCGCCACCGGCATCCACACCGGCCAGCAGCGAGTGCGGATCGCGCACGTCGGTGCGCAGCTGCACGGTCAGGCCCGCACGGGCACTTTCCGCAACCTCGGCCTGCAGCGCATCGCGCACCACCGCAGCGCGGGCGAAGGCCAGTGCCTGGCTTTCGCCGTTGGCGGCAATCACCACGTCGCCGCCCTGGTAGCGATCCACCACCTCGGCCATCTTCTTCAGCACCGGCCGATAGCTGGCCTGCAGCTCGCTGCTGCCAGGCGCGAACAGCACCTCGCCCAGCGCGATCTCCATGCGCTCGGCGCCCGCCTGCGGCGACGGCGGCAGGCGCACGCCAAAGCTGAAGCGGGTCGGTACGCCCTGGGTGACACGACGCAGCAACGGATTCTCGGTGCTCAGTTCGGCACCGGCCGGCAGCGTGGCCGGGTCCAGCTTGATGATGAAGTTGCGGCCCAGGCGCGCGTCACCACCGTGCACGTCCGCCAGGTGGTAGCGCCCGAACGGATCGGTCTCGACCAGCAGGCCTTCCACCGTGGCCAGGCGCACACCGGGGATGCCCTGCTCCTGGATGCCTTCGTTGCCGATCACGTAGGCCACTTCGTAGCCCTCGGCAACACGGGCGATCTCGCGTCGCACGCTCGGCTCGGCGGCGGTCAGGCCCTTGCCGGCCTCACCGCTGCGCTCCACCCGCGTGGCGCCCTGCGCGTCCATCCGCAGGCGATGGCCCTGCGCGCTTTCCAGCATGAAGTCATCACTGAAGGACAGTTCGCGCAGGCGCTGACGCAGCACCACCTGATGCGACTCAGCGGAGTCGGACGTGGACGCGCGGCCGTGCACCACGCCAATCTGCACACCATGCAGCAGCGGCGCGCTGGCATCGGCCAACGGCTGCGGGCCGTCGCCGCGATCCAGCGTGGTCGAGCCCGGTACGTAGGCCGAAGCGGCGAAGCCACCCTGCACACGCACGCCGCTCAGCTCGGCACTGTCCTGCCAGCCGTCACCGTCACGATCATCAAACACAGTGCCGAACACCAGGCTGTCTTCCAGCAGCGGATCGGCATCCATCGCCACCTCGGCGGTGGCGATGTTCGACAGCGGACTGCCATCGTCAGCCGTGGCCACGGCCTGGTTCACGTGGTTGCCCGCGCGCACACCGGCACCCACCCGCAACAGGTAGGTGATGGTGGCACTGCGCCCCACCGCGATGTCCACGGCACCGATGCGCAACGGCGACTGGCTGCTGGCCAGCGCGAACGCGCCGTCATCGTCAGCCACGCGCATCGAACCATCGACATAGCTGAAGCCCGGCGGCGGTGTGTCGACCACCATGCCGTCACGCCAATGGCTGCCGCCCACGTTCTCGACCACCAGCTGGTAGCGCACCAGGTCGCCCACCTTCACCCGTCGCGGGCTGGCGGTCTTGGTGATGCGCAGGGCGAAATCGGACACCACCTTGTGGCGCGTCTCGCAGGTTGTGCAGTCCGGCGGCGGCGAGCCGTCCGGATACTGACCCCGCAGCCGGTTCAGCACCTCGGTGCGGGCCTCCTGGTTGACCACGGCCTGGTAGGCGAACTCGTGGCGACCGATGGCGCTACCTGCCGGCACCGTGCAGACGATTTCCGGTCCCTGCTGGACGCAGCCGGCCGGCAGGCTCTCAATGCTCAAGCCCGCATCGGGCGTATCCACCAGCTGCAGCGGACGCCGCAGCGCAGCGCGCTCGACCGTGGCCACCAGCGTGTAGCGCAGGCGGTCGCCCGGTCGCACTTCGGTGCCGCTGGCAGGTCCGGACTGCTTCTCCAGAACCACGCGCGGTTCGGCCAGCGCGTGCTCGGTGCTGCAGTCGCCGCTGCAGGTGGGCGTGTCACCGCCGGTGCCGAGTACGGCATTGCGTACGCTGCCGCTGGCCTGGGCATTGACCAGCGCGCGGTAGCCCAGCGTATAGGTGCCCGGCGCAGTGCCGGCCGGCAGCGTGCAGACCAGCGGATTGCTGGCATTGCAGGTGAACGGTCCCGGCTGGGTAACCGACTGCAGGTCCAGACCGGTGCCCAGGGTATCGGTCAGGGTCAGCGTATCGAGGGTCTGCGAGTTGGCGACCGTCACTTCCACGCTGTAGTCCACCGCATTGCCCACGACAACCGGGGCAACGGTGCTCGACTGCTTGCGGTAGGTCACCACCGCCGACAGCACCGGCGTGGTGGTGCCACAGTTGCTGGTGCATGTGTTGATGCCGGTGCCACTGCCGAGCACCGCGTTGCTGACGCTGCCCTTGGCCTGCGCGTTCACCCGCGCGGTGTAGTCCACCGTGTAGGTGCCCGGCACCGTACCGGCCGGCAGCGTGCACACCAACGGATTGGCGGCATTGCAGCTGAAGCCCTGGCTGGCGGTCACCGCACCGAAGTCCAGGCCGGGTCCCATCGTGTCGGTCAGGGTGAACACCGCCGTGGTGCGCGAGTTGCTGACCACTGCAGTCAGTGTGTAGGCGATGCTGTCACCCACCTTCACCGAACCGGCCGCGGCCGAGGTCTTGCGATAGTCGATCGCACTGCCGGTCACCGGCGTGCTGGTGCCGCAGTTGGCGGTACACGATGGGTTGTCGCCACCGCTGCCGAGCACGGCGTTGGTGACCTGGCCGGTAGCCTGTGCGTTCACCACCGCGGTGTAGGTCAGGCTGTAACTGCCCGGCACGGTACCAGCCGGCAGGGTGCAGACCAGCGGATTGGCGGCATTGCAGGTGTAGGCACCCGCGCTGGTCACCGCACCGAAGTCCAGGCCGGTGCCCAGCGTATCGGTCAGGGTCACCACATCGGTGGTGCGCGAATTGGTCACCACCGTGGTCAGGGTGTAGGTCAGGCGATCGCCCACCGCGACCGGACCGGTGCTGTTCACCGACTTGGCATAGCTCACGCCCGGCGTCGCCACCGGGGTGGTGGTGTCACAGTTCACGCTGCACGACGGATTGTCGGTGCCGCTGCCGAGCACGGCATTGCGCACACTGCCGCTGGCCTGCGCGTTGACGGTGGCGCCGTAGGTGAGGCTGTAGGTGCCAGGCACGGTGCCGGCCGGCAGCGTGCACACCAGCGGATTGGCGGCGTTGCAGGTGAAGATGCCTGCGCTGCTGACACCAGCAAAATCGAGGCCGTTGCCCAGCGTGTCGGTCAAGGTGACCACGGCGCTGGTGCGCGCACGCGTCACCGTCGCCGTCAGGGTGTAGTCGATGCGGTCACCGACCCGTACCGGGCCGCCGGTGGAGGCCTGCTTGGCGTAGACCACCTGCGCGGCGGCCATCGGCGTGGTGGTATCGCAGCTGCCTGCGCAGGAGGGGTTGTCAGTGCCGCTGGGCACCACCGCATTGCGCACCTGGCCGCTGGCCTGCGCGTTGACCACGCCGGTGTACGAGAACGCATAGCTGCCCGGCACGGTGCCGGCCGGCAGCGTGCAGACCAGCGGATTGCCTGGCGTGCAACTGAAGCTCCCCGCGCTGGTGACGCTGCCGAAGTCCAGGCCGGTGCCGAGCGTGTCGGTCAGCGTGGTCACCGCCGTGGTGCGCGCGTCTGCCACCAGCACCGTCACGGTGTAGGCAACACTGTCGCCGATGGCGACCGGACCGGCGGTGCCGCTGGCCTTGGAGACCGAGATGCGCGGTGCCGCCACGGGCGTGGTGGTGGTGCAGTTGCTGCTGCAGGTAGGGGTGTCAGTACCCGTGCCGACCACGGTATTGATCACCTGGCCACTGGCCTGCGCATTCACCGTGGCCGTGTAGCTCAGGCTGTAGGTGCCCGGCACCGTGCCTGCCGGCAGCGTGCACACCAGCGGGTTGGCCGCGTTGCAGGTAAATGCACCGGGGCTGCTGACGCTGGCGAAATCCAGGCCGGTGCCCAGGGTGTCGGTGAAGGTCAGCACATCGCGGGTGTTGCCGTCGGCCACGGTGACATCCACCGTGTAGCTCACGGTCGCGCCTACCGCGACCGGGCCGGTGGTGTTCGAACGCTTGGCGTAGCCCACCCGCGTCACCGGCACGGTCACGTCGCTGCGCGTGCAATGGTCGGCGTCGGTGCAGCTGCTGCCCGGTGCCGGCGGAGTGCCATTGTTGAAGGGATCGTAGCCGCCGCCGACGCTGGCATGGTTGGTCAGCACGCCGGTCGCAGCCGCGGTGACCGTCACCGGCAGCGTGAACGCCGAGCTGGAGCCGGGGCTGCCGGCTGCGGCCAACACCTGGCTGCTGGTACAGGTGACATCCTGGCCGCTGGCCGTGCAACTCCAGCTGCCGCTTGCATGTGTGCCTGTCCAGTTGGGCACGATGCCGGCCGGCAGCTGGTCGCGCACCACGATGGCACCGGCCGGGACATTCGGCGGATTGCCGGTGGGCACATCACTGGTGTTGCTCACCGTCAGCGTGTACTGGGTACCGGCCTGGCCGTAGTTCCAGATGCCACCGGTGGCGTTGTTGCCCTTGACCACCTTCAGCGACGGCGCGGTGATGGTGATGCGGTGGTCTTCCACTTCGCCGTCATCGGCCACGCCGGTCGGGTCCTGGATCTGCGCCACAACGGTGGAGTAGCGCAGCCGTACATAGCTCGTACCTGCGCTGACCGCGCTGGGCACGGTCCAGCCCAGGTTGGCCTGTCCGCCACTGCAGGCCGCGGTTGTACTGCGTTCGTTCGCATCGAACTGGCCATTGCGGTTGAAGTCGATCCAGCCGGCGACGCTGCCATTGCCCACGCAGGCCACTGCCTGGGTGATCAGCGTGCCGGCCTGCATCACCGTCAACCGGTAGCTGGTCGGCCACGCGTCTTCCTCACGGCTACCCGCCTGCGGGAAGTTGTCATCACCCAGTGCGTCGGCGCTGTAGCTGCTCCTCTGTTCGGTATCCGGGCCCAGGCTGCCGAGGAAATCGGTCAGCGGTGGTGCCAGCCCACCCGGCGTGTAACCGGCGGTGTTGATGTTGAAGTTGCTGGCGCCCTGCGGAATGCCATCGGAACGGAACTGCAGATCGTCCACCACGTGCATCGCATCGCCGTAGCTCTGCGGGGCGTCACCGAAGTCGGCATACGGCACCAGCAGGCCGATGGCGATGGCAGTGGTACCGCCGCCGCGCATCGAGAAGCCCATGTTCACCGCCAGGTTGCCCGGCGCGTGTGCGGCATTGTCGAAACTGAGGAAGGTAACGGCCGCCGTGTTGTCGTCGTTGCCGGGACCGAAGCGGATCACCTGGTTGCCACCGCTGGTCGACTTGTTCACCAGATAGGGGGTGGCATTGGCCAGGTTCTTGCGAACCTCCACCACGTTCCAGGTGCCCTGGGCACTGGCTTCGACGAACTCACCACTGTTGTTGATCGATTCGGCGTCGGCCATCACCACGCCGCGCAGGCGGTAGGGCGCCCCGCCCAGGGTCGAGGTGCAGGTGATGCTGAAGTTGGAGGTGCCGCTGGCGCGCGCGATGCCGGCAATCAACTGGTTGCTGGTGCCGGTGCCCCCGATGTTGTACAGATCGTCAAGGCTGTCCCCGCCGAAGTTGCCGGGACGATAGCTGCGCAGCACGTTGGTTTCGGCGGTGTTCAACCGGCAGTCCACGCGCAGGTTCACCCCCGCTGCCACGGGCATGTCGATGGACGACGTCGCGCCGTCGTTCAGCACGACGTTGTTCACGCCATTGGCGCCGCCGCCCCAGGTCAACCACAGCACGGTGTTGCGATACGGGCTGCTGCCGCCGGTGGCATAGGCTGCAGCCCACGCCATCGAAGGCGCCAGCATCGCCAGCAGCAGCAACAGGCCAGCCGCCATCCAGCGACCGGGGTGCAGGTACTGCAGGTTTTTTCCGGGATGAACGCATCCACCGCCCGCGCGAATGCGCGACGTCGTCGACTGCCACATGTTGATTTCCCCGCTCAGCCCGCAGACGGGCCGAAGTTCAATGGGTGACCTGGGACGAAATCCCGGCACCGGCGACGCACGCAACTACGTGTTCTGCCGGCTCCGTGGCACCTGCCTTCGTCCCTGCACCCGGATGGTTGGGTACATACATCTGTGACCAAGTTAACACATTTACAACAAATGTGTGACGGTGATCACATTAATGTTTGCCAACTATGGCGCCAATCGCCTGGCTACAGTTGTAGCAACGCGGCATGGGTGGCCCGTGCACGATTCCGGCAGCCACAACGCCCTTTCCGGCAAGTCGCCACGCGAATTCGGCGTGCAGTGCACTCATTGACGAGGTCGCGCGCGATGCGCGTCTCCGGAAATCAGCCCTTCATCGCCCCATGCCGGAACGAGGCCAACAGCGTGGATGCGGCCATTGCCGGGGCCAGGCGGCCGCGCGCAAGCGACCAGGTGATGCCGTAGAAGCAGGTCCAGTAGAAGTCGGCCAACCACACCGCGGTGAACTCGACGTTGAACTCACCCGCTCGCTGGCCGCGCAGGAAAAACGCCTCGAAACGTTCACCGATCGGGGCCCAGCGCTCCGGCAGCAGATGCAGGTCGCCCTGGCGCTGCTGCTCTTCCATCATCCGCGCGAACACCAGCGTCACCAGCTCCCAGTCGGCCAGCAGCGCCGCCGTGACATGCTCGAGCACCTGCTGCGCATCCTCGTTGCCATCGAACGAGCTCGCCGCTGCTTCCAGGCGTTCGAATCCCGCTGCGAACAAGGCCTCGTCAATCGCTTCCCGCGTTGGCGCGAACCGGTACAGGGTCGCGCGACTGATGCCTGCCCCGCGCGCCAGTTCGCTGAGCGTGCAGCGAGGATGGCTGACCAGAGTGGCAGCAAGGGCGTGATGCAGGTCGCGGCGTGTACGGGCAGCGGCAGGTCGCATGAAAAGGCCTGGATGCGGGGTCCGGTCACGCTAGCATGAATCATCAATTAATAAACTGAATCATATTTGATTCACCCGAATCACGAATGCGCTACAACAGACCTGCGTCCGGTGCACCCGGGTCGGTGCACGGCAGGGAACGCGTCACAGGCATCGAAGGAGACAACGCCATGCTGCATCCGCTACGCGACATCGCCGTGCTGTTCGATGCCAGCGATACCGGGGACCGCGTACTGAACATTGCCGCGCATCTGGCGCAGGCGCAGCAGGCGCATCTGGTCGCGGTATCGACCGCCCAGCATCCCACCGACATCGCCAACGGTTTCGCGCGTGGCGCAGGCATCGCCGCCGCGCTCGACCATGAAGCCCGCGCTGACGCCGCCTGCACCGCGCAGTTGATGCAGAACCTGCGCGACGCCGCCGAACCGCTGCAGATCAGCACCGAACTGCGCATCGTCTCGGATTATCTGGGCGGCGCCGATCTGGCCCTGCAGTCGCTCTACTGCGATCTGATCGTCGCCGGCTATCCGCGTACGCCCGGCGCTCCTTCCGGCTGGCACCCACTGGGCACACTGCGCCAGACCGGCGTGCCGATGCTGCTGGTGCCGCCGCACTGGAAGGGCGAGCAGGTCGGCCGGCGTATCGTGGTGGCCTGGAATGCCAACAAACAGGCCCGTCGTGCCGTGGCGGATGCCCTGCCTCTGCTGGCCCGGGCGCAGGCCGTGCACCTGCTGATGGTCGACACGCCCAAGGCTGAAGCCGCGCCGGGCGCCGAAATGGCCCAGCATCTGGCGCGGCATGGCGTCGAGGTCGAAATCCAGGCGATCAGCTCCAGCCAGGGCGGCGTTGCCGCCACCATTCGCCAGCATGTACTCGATGCCGAAGCCGATCTGCTGGTGCTGGGGCCCTACAGCCGCAGCCGCGTGGTCGAACGCGTGCTCGGCGGCGTCACCGAGGATCTGCTGGCCGAAGTTCCGGCGCCGCTGTTCGTATCGCACTAACGTCACCCTGCCCGGCGCGACGGTAGCCGGTCAGCGACTGGCCGGTATGCCGCCGGAAGTAGCGACACAGGTAGGACGCATCCTCGAAGCACAGGCGTTCGGCGATGCGTCCGATCGGCAGTTCGCTGTAGCTCAGCAGGGCCTTGATCTCCAGCACCACCTGGCGGTCGATCAGCGCCTTCGGCGTTTCATCGAAGCATTCCCGGGTCAACTGCGAGAGATAGAACGGGGTAATGCACAGCGCCTCGGCGTAGGACTGCACGTCGCGCTGGCGCGTGCTGCGTTGTCCGACCAGCTCCCAGAAGTTCCAGGCCAGGCGCTCGCGCCGGCCGACCTGCGGCGCGGCCTCGGAATGTACCGGGAGCAGCGTGGCGAACTTCAGGAACAAGGTCTGCAGCAGGTTGCGCAGCATCACGTGCCGATGGCGGCCGCCGTTGTGCTGCGCGTCCATCAACTGCTGCAGCCAGCCCTGCAGCAGCGGCACCTCCAGCGGTGACGGCACACAATGGGGGTGCTCGTGCAGGAACTTGAACAATGCATTGGGCAGCACATAGGCCACCTCCGATGCCAGCGCTTTCGGCATCAGGCAGACCACCGCCAGGAAACCGCGCGAACGCTGCCGCAGCAGCGCCAGCGTACCCTCTGCCAGAACCAGTACGTCGTGCCGCTGCACCGCCACCTCGCGGAAGTTCAGTGCGAAACGCGCACGCCCGGACACGCACACCAGAACCGCCAGATACGCGTGCCCGAACGACAGTGGAACGCCCAAGCCTTCAGCCAGCGTACTGACCTCCAGGCGCATGGATTCGTCCTGTTCCAGAAGCTGGGGGATGCGGTCCACGGGCTGATCCGGCTGGATTCCGGGGCCCAGCATATCCGCCCCGGCAACGAGGTTGTGAAAAGTACCGAAACCATCAAGGCACCGTCCGGCGTTCCCCCTCGTCGCAACTCAGCCGTCGCTGCGCTGCATGAACAGCAGCTCCGGTGTCGAAGCGTCTTCCACCGGCTGGAAGCCGAGATCCCGGTAGAGGGCCACCGCCGCGACGTTGTCACGATAGACACGCAGGGTCAGGCGCTGTGCCCCCGGCGACCGCAGGGCCTCGGCACCCAACAACTGCATCAGCACCCGTCCCAGGCCGCGCCCACGCGCCTGCGGCGAAACAATGATGCGGCCCAGGTGGGCAGTTCCGGGCGCGGTCAACCAGTACTGGCCGAACCCCATGCACGCGCCCTCCCCGTCCAGCAGCACCCAACCCGGGCGCTCGGCCAGTTCAAGCGCCTGTGCGAACGCTTCGGGCAGCAGAGGAAACGCAACGCCTGGGCCAGCCCAGCGTTGCGTCGCTGCAACCGAATCGAGCCAGCCAGCGATGCGCGGGTAGTGCGGAGGTTGAACCGGTTGCAACTGTGCGGGCATGAGGATGCCTGTGCGGTCTGGTGCACGGATTGTGGGCGACCTGCCCAGCGCCGTCACGCTGCGCGGCATCTCTTGAATTTTGTCCTAGGACAATAAACAATGCCATGCGTCCATACACCTGCCTGCAGCAGGCGCCACTCCTCCCATCTCTCCAGGCCCCTCATGTTCAAAGGTCTCAGCGCGTTCCCGCTCACGCCCTTCAACAACCAAGACATCGACACCCGCGCGTTCGCCGGTCTGGTCGAGCGCCTGGCGGCGTCGGGAGTGGACTCGATGGGCATTCTTGGCTCCACCGGCAGCTATGCCTACCTGGAAAGGGCCGAACGCAAGCGGGTACTGCGGCAGGCTCTCGCCCACGCCGATGGCGTTCCAGTGATCGCCGGGATTGGCGCACTGCGCACCCGCGACGTGGTGGAACTGGCCAAGGATGCCGAGGATGCGGGCGCGGCCGGTCTGCTGCTGGCACCGGTGTCCTACCATCCGTTGAAGGAGCACGAGGTCTACGCATTGTTCGAATCGGTGTGCACCGCAGTGCGTACCCCGATCTGTGTCTACGACAATCCCGTTGCCACCCACTTCCGGTTCAGCGATGAACTGCATGGGCGAATCGCTGCGCTGCCGAACATCGCCTCGATCAAGATGCCTCGCCTCTCCGATGACCCTGCAGAAG
Organism: Stenotrophomonas maltophilia; assembly: GCF_013464915.1. Taxonomy (GTDB): domain Bacteria; phylum Pseudomonadota; class Gammaproteobacteria; order Xanthomonadales; family Xanthomonadaceae; genus Stenotrophomonas; species Stenotrophomonas maltophilia_AT. The sequence continues at coordinate 66,609 of NZ_RAVT01000014.1, read as the reverse complement.
CGGCAGCTCGGGTTTCCACGTTGCGTTCCCACGTCCCGAAGCACGTCACGCTGGGCATCAGCGGCGATGCGGCCGCAGTGCATGGGTTGGCCGCCGGCTGCGATGGCTGGTATTCGGTGATCGGCGGGCTGTTTCCCGAGGTGGCGCTGCGGATCACGCACGCGGCCCTCGGCGGCAAGATCGCTACGGCGCACGCACTGTCGGCGAGGTTGGCGCCGCTGTGGGCGCTGTATGACCTGTACGGTGGGATACGCGTAATGGCGTGCGCTGCAGCACTGATGGGACTGTGCGCGAAGGACTGCCTGCCGCGCCCCCTGCTTGAGCTGGAGGGCAACGACCAGGCGCTTGTAGCCGAGGTGCTGGAGCGGCTTGGTCTGCGCTAGCCGAGCCAACACACGCTGCAGACGCTATGCATGTCTCACACCGCACGGGGATCGGCCTGCAACGCCGCAGTCAGCCGTCGGCCGACAAGGCCATCCTGCGATTCGAGTCATGTTCCGATTTCGCCATGGCGGTCGAACAGAACAGAAACAGCTACAAGCTTCCGATTCTTTCTGCGGATGGCGATTTGACGAAACCCGCAAGTGTGTTCGCTGACTCGGTGGATGCGGTGGCCGTCAGGCGTCACTTTGATCAGAGCTTTGATCTTCAGGTCCACCAAGGTATCCAGCGTGTCGTACTGCACGACAATAGTGCTGATGGCGCGTTCGCCGATGCTGCCCACCTTCTTCACCCGGAGGAAGGTGACGGCGGCGAACCTGGCGGGGGCTGCAAAGAGAAAGGCCCGTCGGAAAGCGGGCCCTTCTTTATTCATTTGCCAGTTGTTGACGACTGGATGGGCTTCGGAGTGGTCAGATCGTAGGCAAAGCATGCAGCCTGCATCTCCGTAAGCGCCTTCCGTCGATCATGCGACGTCTCTCTGCGATCCGTGATCACTGGGAGCTTCAGACGAATCACGTCAGCGACAGCTCTACGATCAGCAATTGCTGCGGATCCGCCAAACCCAGAGTCCTCCAGCGCCTTTCCCGCCATCCCAGAGGCGCCCCCCAATGCACTTAGTCCGGCTATCGCACCGGCGTGCTTGGCAGCGTTCGCCGCCGTGAGTGCTGGTGCGATGACCGTGCCCGCCACCAGTCCGATCCCGTACACCCACAGGGACGCCTTTCGCTGATCAACAGATTTATTCTCCATCCCGAGGATGAGCTTCTTGCATTCCGCCAGTACCGCTGGCAACGCCTCTTCAACGTCCGAGGCGTCATCCACCTCCTCTTCAGGCTCATACCATCCGTCGCGGGGATGCCTCCTCGGAGGCTTGACTCCGTTGGGATCAGGCGCCTGGGCCTGACCGTCAACGGGGGGCGGCGGAGGTGGAGGTGGAGGTGGTGCTACGTCGGCCCGGGAAGGATGGCCAACGAAAGAGACGTTGTAGGGTGCAGTGGAACCCCCCTTGGTTGAACAACCAACGCAAAGCACAGCCGCAACCAGAACAGCGGTCATCGCCTTCATGTTGCCCCCTGTCGGCGGCGTCATGCCACCGCTGGGGCCTTTACTACCACAGGATTGCGGTTTTCACGGGACCGACAATCTGACGCTGCCTGCCTTTTGCTGGGGGCCCAGCTAGGCCGCCAGCAGTTGCATGGCCTGCGCCCGCGTGAATCCGGCCTCCACCTGGGCCAGGTACTGTGCCTGGACGCACTGCGCCAGCAATGGTGCTGGTCGACACGGCCTACACCGCCGAGAAGTACTACGCCCACCTGACCCCAGAGGGCGATGACAGGGCGGTGCGAAAGCTCAGATTCTGAGGTGTGCCAACTGTGCCGGTTTGTGGGTAGAAACTGGCCTAAATAGTCCAATCGGCACGACTTGGCTCAACGTAAGCCGTTGAATTTGGTGACCCCGGCCCGATTCGAACGGGCGACCTTCCCCTTAGGAGGGGGACGCTCTATCCAGCTGAGCTACGGGGCCATGCAGCCGTGAAGTTTACAGGCAACACACCCTGCCCTCCAAGCATTCATGCTCCGTACGATTCCGCTGGCGCGTTGCACCATGGCCGGACAGGCCGCTCTGCTACCATCGGCGATTCAGTTCATCGCGTCCCCCACCTGCCCGCGATGGCGCCAAACAACGTAACGAAACACAGGAGTCTGCATGTCTTCCGAGCTGCTCAAGTCCCTTGGTCTGGACGCGATCAACGCTGGCACGTACCTGGGCAACGGGGAGTGGTCGAGCGCGACCAGCGGTGAGCTGATCACCCCGGTCAACCCGACCACCGGCGAGCCGATCGCGCAGGTCCGCGCGACCACCGAGGCCGAGTACGAGACCGTCGTCGCCCGCGCCCAGGAAGCCTTCAGGATCTGGCGCACCACGCCGGCACCGCGCCGCGGCGAAGCCGTGCGCCTGTGCGGCGAAGCGCTGCGCAAGCACAAGGATGCGCTGGGCTCGCTGGTCGCCCTGGAAATGGGCAAGAGCAAGCCGGAGGGCGATGGCGAAGTGCAGGAGATGATCGACATCGCCGATTTCGCCGTGGGCCAGAGCCGCATGCTGTATGGCTACACCATGCATTCCGAACGTCCCGGCCACCGCATGTACGAGCAGTACCACCCGCTGGGCCTGGTCGGCATCATCTCGGCCTTCAACTTCCCGGTTGCGGTGTGGAGCTGGAATTCGTTCCTGGCGGCCATCTGTGGCGATGTGTGCATCTGGAAGCCGTCCAACAAGACGCCGCTGACCGCCATCGCCTCGCTGAAGATCTGCAACGACGCCCTGCGCGAAGCCGGCTTCCCGGACATCTTCTTCCTGATCAACGACGCTGGTACCGCGCTGTCGGAGAAGATGGTCGATGACCGTCGCGTGCCGCTGATCAGCTTCACCGGCTCGACCCAGGTCGGCCGCACCGTCAACGAGAAGGTCGCGCGCCGCCTCGGCCGCTGCCTGCTGGAACTGGGCGGCAACAACGCCATCATCCTGGACGAAACCGCCGACCTGAAGCTGGCCGTTCCGGGCATCGTGTTCGGCGCCGTCGGCACTGCGGGCCAGCGCTGCACCACCACCCGCCGCCTGATCGTGCACCGCTCGATCTACGCCGACGTGCTGGCCACCCTGGTCAAGGCCTACAAGCAGGTGGAAGGCAAGATCGGCGACCCGACCGATGCCGCCAACCTGATGGGCCCGCTGAACAGCGACGGTGCCGTGCAGCAGTTCCTCGATGCCATCGCCCAGGCCAAGGCAGCCGGCGGCACCATCGAAACCGGCGGCACCCGCATCGACCGCGCCGGCAACTTCGTGCTGCCGGCGATCGTCTCCGGCCTGAAGAACAGCGACGCCGTCGTCCAGCATGAGACCTTCGCGCCGATCCTGTACGTGATGCCGTACGACAGCATCGACGAAGCCATCGACATGCAGAACGGCGTGCCGCAGGGCCTGTCGTCCTCGATCTTCACCCAGAACCTGAAGACTGCCGAGAAGTTCCTGTCGGCCGCCGGCAGTGACTGCGGCATCGCCAACATCAACATCGGCACGTCCGGTGCGGAGATCGGTGGCGCCTTCGGTGGCGAGAAGGACACCGGCGGTGGCCGCGAGTCCGGTTCGGATGCGTGGAAGGTCTACATGCGCCGCCAGACCAACACCATCAACTATTCGGATTCGCTGCCGCTGGCCCAGGGCATCAAGTTCGATCTGTGATGGCAACGGATCCGGCCACGTCCATGGGTCAGAGCCCCTCCGGGGATCTGGCCCCAGCGAAGGGTCGGATCCCCGCAGGGGCTCCGACCCKCGATTTCAGCGGCCGCCGCGTGCTCATCGCCGGCGGCAGCAAGGGCATCGGTCGTGAAATGGCGCTGGCATTTGCCGGCGCCGGTGCGCAGGTCTCGGTCTGCGCTCGCGGCCAGGCCGGCCTGGATGCCCTGCGTGCCGATGCACTGGCGCAGGTCTTCCAACTGCACACGTTTTCCGCCGATCTGGCCGATGCCGGCCAGATCCAGGCTTGGCTGCAGGCTGCTGCCGATGCACTCGGCGGCATCGATGTACTGGTCAACAACGCTACCGGCTACGGCATGGCCGATGACGAGGATGGCTGGGCCGCCAGCCTGCAGATCGACCTGATGGCGGCGGTACGGGCCTCGCGCCTGGCACTGCCGTGGCTGCGCGCATCCAGCGATGCCTGCATCCTCAACCTGTCATCGATCGCCGCACAGCAGCCGCGTCCCGGTGGCGCGCCCTACGCCGCCGCAAAGGCTGCGCTTTCGCACTACACCACCTCGCAGGCACTGGCGCTGGCCAGGGACCGGATCCGGGTCAACGCCATCGCCCCCGGTTCGATCGCGTTCGACGATGGCCTGTGGGATCGCCGCCGCACCGAAGATCCGGCGCTGTACCACGGCACCCTGGCGAAGATCCCGTTCGGCCGCTTCGGCCATCCGCGTGAGATTGCCGACGCGGCCCTGTTCCTGTGCTCGCCACTGGCGCGTTGGATCACCGGCCATGTGCTCAATGTGGACGGTGGCCAGGTGTTGATGGGCTGACCCTGTAGCGCCGAGCCCATGCTCGGCTTGCGCGCAAGACGCGGACGATCCCGCATCAGCCCAACGGGGCAGCCGAGCATGGGCTCGGCGCTACAGGGCACTGCCCATGGGATTGCCCGGGCAGAGGCACTATCATGTGCACACTGCCAAGGAGGACCCCGATGAGCGTGGCACCCCGACAGACAAGCGCCCTGGCTGTAGTCAGCCTGGTCATGGGCATCGCCAGCTGGACCGTCCTGCCCTTCGTAGCCAGTATCGTGGCCATCGTCACCGGCCACATGGCCCGCGCCGAGATCCGCCGTCGCCCGCAGGAACTGGAAGGCGACGGTCTGGCCGTCACCGGTCTTGTACTGGGCTGGGTGATGGTCGGCGCCGTGATCGCCGCCATCCTGGTCTTCATCCTGTTCTTCGGCGGCTTGGCCTGGCTCGCCGCGATGTCGAACTGATCGCCATGACCACTTCCGACAGCACTGAACGCTTCAGCAGCCGCGTCGCCGATTACGTCCGCTACCGGCCCGACTACCCGCCCGCCCTGCTGGAGTGGCTGCATGGCCCCATGGGCGTCAGCCACGAGGCCGTGGTCGCCGACATCGGCGCCGGCACCGGCATTTCCAGCCGCCTGTTCCTGGCCACCGGCCACCCGGTCATTGCGGTGGAACCGAACGCCGCCATGCGCGCTGCGTCCGAGCAGTGGCTGGCGCCGCAGTACCCGCAGTTCAGCGCCATCGACGGCCGCGCCGAGGCTACCGGGCTGGACGACGCCAGCGTTGACCTGGTCAGCGTCGCGCAGGCCTTCCACTGGTTCGACACCGTAGCGGTGCGCGCCGAATGGCAGCGCATCCTGCGCCCGGGTGGCCAGGCACTGATCTACTGGAATTCGCGCCTGCTCGATGCCAGTCCGTTCCTGGTCGGCTACGAACAACTGCTGCTGGACTACGGCACCGACTACACCGCCGTGGCCGAGCGCTACCAGGACGACGCCACCATGCAGACCTGGTTCGGCACCGGCCTGCGCGGCATGGTGCAGCTGCCGAATGTGCAGTACCTGGATCTGGATGCGCTGCAGGGGCGCCTGCTGTCCTCCTCCTATGCCCCCCAACCCGGTCACCCGCGCCATGCGCCGATGATCGCCGCCCTGCAGGACCTGTTCGCCGCCCACGCGGTCGACGGCCAGGTTGCTTTTGAATATCGAACCCGAGCCTTCCTCGGCACGCTGGACTGAACCGACGCATGTATTCGCTTGCCCGCCCCTTCCTGTTCTCGCTCGACGCCGAGCGCGCCCACGGCCTCGGCCTGTCCGCACTGGACCTGGCCTACCGCACCGGCACCACGCCGCTGCTGGCCGCCCGCATCGCGCCGATGCCGAGCACCGTGTTCGGGCTGACGTTCCCCAATCCGGTCGGCCTGGCTGCCGGCCTGGACAAGAACGGCGAGCACATCGATGCCCTGTTCGCGCTGGGTTTCGGCTTCGTCGAGATCGGCACCATCACCCCGCGCCCGCAGGCCGGCAATCCGCAGCCGCGCCTGTTCCGCCTGCCGGAACACAACGCGATCATCAACCGCATGGGCTTCAACAACGCGGGCGTGGATGCGCTGGTGCGCAACGTGGAGCGCGCGCGCAACCGTCGCGGCCTGCTCGGCATCAACATCGGCAAGAACAAGGACACCCCCAACGAACAGGCCGTGGACGATTACATCGCCTGCCTGGACAAGGTGTATCCGCTGGCCGACTACATCACGGTCAACATCTCCTCGCCCAACACCGCCGGCCTGCGTGAGCTGCAGGAAGAGACCGCACTGCGCCAGCTGGTCAGCCAGCTGCGCGACCGTCAGGAAGCCCTGGCCGCGCAGCACGGTCGCCGCGTGCCGATGCTGGTGAAGGTGGCGCCGGACCTGAGTGAACGCGACATCGATGCCGCCGCGCGCGTGCTGGGCGAACTGCAGGTGGACGGCGTGATCGCCACCAACACCACCATCGACCACAGCAAGGTGGCCGGCGATCCGCTGGCCAACGAGGCCGGCGGCCTGTCCGGTGCGCCGGTGCTGGAGCAGTCCACCCTGGTGCTGCGCCGCCTGCGCTCGCGCCTGCCCGAATCCGTGCCACTGGTGGGGGTCGGCGGCATCCTGTCCGGTGCCGACGCGGTGGCCAAGATGGCCGCCGGCGCCGCGCTGGTGCAGTGCTACAGCGGCCTGATCTTCCGTGGCCCGGCCCTGGTCTCCGAATGCGTGGAGGCGATCCGTCGCCGCCGCGAGGCGCCGAGCCGCGGCGCGGTGGCGCCGCTGTGAGCACGCCCATCGATACCGCCGACAACGCCGCACCGCTGCGCTGGACGCTCACCCGCAATGCGCCGCTGCAGGCGCTGAACACCTTCCATGTGCAGGCCAGCGCAGCGCAGCTGCTGGAACTGCACGACCCCACGCTGCTACCGGAAGTGCTGGCGCTGCCCGAAGTGGCCAGCGGCCCGCTGCTGGTACTGGGCAGCGGCAGCAACGTGCTGATCGCCGAAGACCTGCCTGGCACGGTACTGGTGTTCGGCAACCGTGACATCAGTTTCCTTGAACACCGCGCCGACCATGCGGTGATCCGCGCCGGCGCCGGCGTGCCCTGGCACGGGCTGGTGATGTGGTCGCTGCAGGAGGGCCTGTCCGGCCTGGAGAACCTGGCGTTGATTCCCGGTACGGCCGGTGCTGCGCCGATCCAGAACATCGGTGCCTATGGCGCGCAGGTTGGCGAGTTCATCCAGGCCGTCGAAGCCTGGGACTGCCAGGAACAGGCCTGGGTACGGCTGGACAACGAACAGTGTGGCTTCGCCTACCGCGACAGCGTCTTCAAGCAACAGATGGACCGCTACCTGATCACCGCCATCGAACTGAAGCTGCCGCTGCTGCACGACCTGCGCATGGACTATGCCGGCATCCGCGAGGAACTGCAGGCACAGGGCGTGGAACTGCCGGGTGCGGTGGACGTGGCCAATGCGGTGATCGCGATCCGCCGCCGCAAGCTGCCCGACCCGGACGTGCTGGGCAATGCCGGCAGCTTCTTCAAGAACCCGGTGCTGCCGCTGGAACAGGTTGACGTGCTGCTGCAGCACTTCCCCGACCTGCCGGTGTTCCCGTCCGACCAGGAAGGCAAGCGCAAGGTTTCGGCGGCCTGGATGATCGAGTCCTGCGGCTGGAAGGGCTTCCGCGAAGGCGATGCCGGCGTGGCCCCGAGCCACGCACTGGTGCTGGTGAACCATGGCAACGCCAGCGGTGCAGAGTTGTTGGCACTGGCACGCCGCATCTCGGCCTCGGTGCTGGAGAAATTCGGCGTGCCGATCGAACCGGAGCCCCGCCTGCTCGGCGCCCAGTGGTGAACAGCCCCGCCCTTTCCCCAGGCGCCACCCCGATGCGGGCGGCGCTGCTGATGCTCGGCAGCACGATGGCATTCGGCCTGATGGCCGTGGCGATCCGCTACGCCACGCGCTACGTGCCGACCCAGGAAGTGGCGTTCTTCCGCAACGCCTTCGGCCTGCTCGCGCTGTTGCCGATGTTGCTGCGTCCGGGCCACGCACCACTGAAGACCCAGCAGCTGCCACGCTATTTCGTGCGCAGTGCGATCGGCCTGGGCTCGATGCTGTGCGCGTTCTGGGCGCTGGGCCACCTGCCCTTGGCGCAGGCGGTGTCACTCTCGTACTCCACGCCGCTGTTCGTCACCATCGCTGCCGTGCTGTGGCTGGGCGAGACCGTGCGCGTGCGGCGCTGGGCGGCGGTGGTGGTCGGCTTCATCGGCGTGCTGGTGATCGTGCGCCCCGGTACCGCCGGCTTCACCGCGGGAAGCCTGGTGGCGGTGGCTGCCGCCGTGCTCAGCTCATTGGTGGCGATCCAGATCAAGCAGCTGACCCGCGTCGACAGTGCCGACACCGTGGTGCTCTACACCTACGTGTTCTGGGTGCCGCTGTCGCTGGTGCCGGCCCTGTTCGTCTGGGTCTGGCCGACCGGCATCGCCTGGCTGTGGCTGCTGGCCACCGGCGTACTCGGCACCATCGGCCAGCTGCTGTGGACACGCGCACTGCGCCTCGGTGAAGTCTCGGCGCTGACCCCGATCAGCTTCCTGCAGCTGCCGCTGGTAACGCTGCTCGGCTGGCTGCTGTTCAACGAAAGCGTGGATCGCTGGACGCTTGTCGGCGCCGGCATCATCCTGGCCGCCAACGCCTACATTGCCCATCGCGAGGCCGTGTTGTCGCGCCGCGCCGCGAGCGCTGCGGCCTCTGCAGCAGCCAAGCCCGCAGAATAAAAACCTCCTGCATGGACAAGCCCTGCGCCGTGCATGGAGAGGCCATGGGTCGGCCATGGGTAGAGTCGACTGTTAGTCGACTGCTCTTCGATTGGAACAGGCAAAGCCCGCGCTGCGCGCGATAGTCGACTAACAGTCGACTCTACCCGGGCGCTCCTGGCAACCCGAGGCGCTCCTGGCAACCCGGGGCGCTCCTGGCAACCCGGGGCGCTCCTGGCAACCCGGGGCGCTCCTGGCAACCCGGGGCGATCCTGGCAGCGGCCCGGGAACTAACCCAGCGCGCGATACGCCCGCTCGGCCGCATCGAACACATTGCCCGGCGCGAACTGTTCGCCCAGATAGTGCAGCGACTGCCGCCGCAATGGAGGCGAACGCTCCTCTCCATCGCTCCCCAGCAACACCTGCTGGAACTCGATCAGGTCCTGCAGGATGCGCCAGTGCCGGTACCAGGCGATCCAGCGCGGGTCGCCGCGGTCATTGCCGTAGCCGTCCTCGAACCCCAGTGGATTCTCGCGGCCCCAGCGCCCGCCAACCGCGGCCCCAATGAACATCAGGTCACGCTCGCGCGGTGCCAGCGACAGGCCATCCCAGTCGATCAGGTGCAGGCCACCGTCATTGCCCATCAGCAGGTTGCCGGCATGCAGGTCGGTATGGCACAGGTGCAGGTCAGCCGGAACCTCCTGCAATGCCGCGTACAGCTGCAGTGCGTGCGCGTGCAGCGCGGTGATACGCGCATGCTGCCGGTCCCATACGGAAACGAATGCACGGCCCAGCCCATCCTTTGCGGCGGCAAGGCCCTCGCCCGCCAGCCACTGCCCAACGGTCTCAAGTGCCGCAGTTTCCAGCCGCACAGTCGGTAGCCCACGCTGCAGTTCGGTCGGCAGCGGCGACGCGTGCAGGCGCCGCAGCACCTCGCCCAGGCGTCGCCACTGCCTATGGCTCAACGCAGCCTCGAACCCGGACTGGCCTTCTATGTAAGGGAACAGGGTGAACTGCAGCCCCCAACGCTGCACCGACGCACCACCGGTCAACGCCGGCCATGGTGCCACGATTTCATCGATGCCCAGCGTACCGCGCAGCCAGTGCAGGCTGTCCCATACCGCCGGATCAACCTGGTAGGTGCGGCATTTCAGCCACCATTGACCGTGGCGCGCGTCGACGCGATACACGCTGGCATTGGCGTCGGCACCCACCGGGCGTGGCACCACGGCGGTGGGAGTGATGCCATAGGATTGTTGCAGGACTTCGCCGAGATGCTGCGCCGAAGCGAATGACATGGATGCAAGCGGAAAGTAATACCTGCCGCCACTATCGCAGATGCGTTCGCCGCGACACAGACATGTCCGTCACAACATCACCTCGGCGCAACCAAAGGACTAGCCCGCGATGCGCCGCATCACCGCTTCCAGTGGACCGCGTGCGAACTGCCACGACCACAGCCACGCCGCGCCTGTCGCCAGCATCAGGAACAACAGCGCCCACAACAGCACCGAGGCAAGCGACGCACGTCCGTCAAGCAGGCCGAGGCCTTCCAGTGTTCCCATGCCCAGCAGGATGTGGCCGACATAGAGCGTGAGGGTCATGCGCCCTGCCGCCGTGAACGGCGCCAGCCAGTCACCCGGTCGCACACGCGCCAGCCACAGGCAGGCGGCAATGACACTGCACGCCGCGCCCGCACCGGTGAGTACGTAGGCCGGTCCCGGCGGCATCGGCTGCGTTCCCAGCCATGTCTGCCAGGGCGTTCCCTGCGCAAGCTGCTGCACGCCATGTCCAGCCGCGATCAGCAGCACGCCCAGCACCAGCAGTGCACGCTGCACCCGCGGTTGCGACAGCTGCAACCGTGCCAGCAACATCCCCAGCAGGAAGAAGCACAGCCACGGCAGCAGCGGATGGAAGCCATTGAACAGCAGGTTGCGGGCCGCGCCCGGCCATTGCCACAGACCGGCATATTCCAGCGTCTGCCAATTCCATCCCTGGCTGTAGTCCCAGTGCAGCAACGCCCAGAACGAACAGGCCGCCAGGCCCACGATGCTGGCCAGCAACACCCGCGGCGAGGCACGCAGCCACACCACGGCCAATGCGAAGTACACCGCGTAGTAATGCAGGATATCGGCCGGGAACAGGGTGAGGTTGAGCAGGCCCAGCACCAGCAGGAACAGTGCACGCCGCCAGGTCTGCACGCCGGCCGACCACCAACCCTGCCGCTGCGTGGCCAGCACCAGGCCAAGACCGGCCAGGGTGACGAAGGTCGCCGACGCCTTGCCCTCCAGCAGATGGAAGAACCCTGCCAGCCAACCCTCACCCTCTGCCGGTACGGCCATCGCCAGGCGGAAGTTGACCAGCACCATGCCGGCCAGCGCCAGGTAGCGCGCAAGATCAAGGCCGTGCAATCGCCGGTCGACAGCGCTCAAGCGCGTGCCCCAAGCAGCAGCGCGAGCAGACCCAGATCCAGCGAAGCCTCATCGGTGCCATCGGCTTCGCCCAGCCCCCGACGCAGCGCATCGCTTTCGATGGCATCAAGCAGCACCTGCGCCTGCAGTGCCGGGGCCAGCACGGGACGCCGACGTTCGCGCTGCGCAACGTGCTGCAGGGCTTCGGCCAGCGTTGCCTGCATTTGCCTGCGATTGGCCGCGAACGCCTCGGCCACGGCAGGATTGCGTGCACTCTCGGCCAGCACTTCGACGGCGAGCGTCGCCCATTCCGGCTGCCGGCACAGTGCGTGGAAATCCCGCAGGAAAGCCAGCACCTGTGCGCGGTCGCCGTCGGACACTGCCAGGCGCTGCAGCAACGGCGCCAGTTCTTCGCTCTCGGCCACCGCCACCGCAAGGATGATCGCTTCCTTGCCTGGGAAGTGGTTGTAGAGATTGCCCAGGCTGACGCCGGCCGCCTGCGCGATGTCACGCATGCTGGTCTGGTGGAATCCCTTCACGAGGAAGCACTGCAGGGCGGCCTGCAGGATCTGCGCGATGCGTTGCTCGTTGCGGCCGGCTCGGTTCATGGCGCAAATAGTGAACGAACGTTCGTCCAATTAGAAGACGGCAACCCGACCACCATCGGGCTTCGTTCAGCCAGCCTTGACCTCAACCGCTGTTGAGGCCCGATGCTGCGCGGCCTGTCCCACCCCCTCCCGGAGTTCCTGCATGCCACGGATGATCGCCATCCTGCTCGACAGCCGCGTGCTGTAATGCGCCGCCCGCCTGTTGTTGGCCGTGGTGTTCCTGTCCTCGGGCCTGGCTATGCGGCGCTGGCCGACATGGGCGTGCTGACCCTGCCCGGCGCCCGTGGCCGCGGACACGCCCACCAGCTGGTGCAGGCAATGGCGGTGTCCGCACTGGCCGCCGGGTTGCAGCCGCAGTACCGCTGCCAGCTCGACAACACGGGCTCGATCATCACCGCCGAACGCAGCGGCCTGCACGCGTTTGGTGACCGGGACATCATCCTCGCGGCCGGTCAAGGCCGCCAATGCACAACAAGGAAGCAACATGAAATTGATGGTCATCGGCGCCAGCAGGGGCCTGGGTCGGGCGTTCGTTGAAGGTCTGTGCCAGCCCGGCGACACCATCGTTGGCGTCTCGCGCACTCGCCCGCGCGACATCGCTTGCCCCGAAGGCGTCACCCTGCAGTGGATCGAGGCCGACCTGTCCCAGCCCACCCTTGCTGCCAATCACATCGCGGCGCAGGCACCGGCCGATCTGGATGTGCTGATCCACAACCTGGGCATCTGGGAAGAGACCGCCTTCAGCGACGAGTACGCCTTCCTCGACGAAAGCGATGCCGCGCTCACCCAGCTGGTTGACGTCAACATCACCGCCACGCTCGTGTTGCTTCAGCGCCTGCTGCCGCGCGTTCTGGGCGCACCGCGCCCACAGCTGGTGCTGACCGGCTCGACCTCGGCCCTGCCACGCAGCGGTCGCCCGGAAGTCGCCTTCGGTGCCTCGAAGTTCGCACTCAACGGCATCGCCGATGCCCTGCGCGAAGGCTTCCGTGACCGCCGCCTGGCCGTGACCAGCCTGCAGCTGGGTTACCTCAACACCGACGATGCGCTGTCGGTTCCCGTGGCAGTGGCGGCAGCGCGCGGCGATGGCGAACTGGTGCCGGTGCACGACGTGGTGGCGATGGTGCGCGCGCTCCTGCAACTCTCACCGTCCGGCTTCGTGCGCGAACTGGTACTGCCCGCCATCGCTGACCCGCGCTACTAGTACGCCCGCCCTCCCTGGCACGAACCGGTGGCCGCACACGTGGCCGTGGTTTACCCTGCTCGTCACTGGCCGTCGGTCACAGGCGGGAACCTGCTATGGATGCGCTTTCACGGGTTGCGGCCCAGGTCCTGGACAGCGCCCTGCCCAGCCTGCCGCTGTACCTGCTGCAGGCCACGGCGGTGATCGGCATGATCGGCGTGCTGCTGATCGCCACCCGTCGCGCCGGCCATGCCATTGAAGGCCGCCGCCTGTACGTGGGCGTGGCGCTGGGCCTGATCTACCTGTTCAACGCCTGGTTCGTGGCCCGCTACACCCAGGGCGTGGTCAAGCTCCACCTGGGTTTCGACATCCTGCTGGTCAGCGGCCTGCTCGGCGGCTGGCGCGGTGGCCTGGCCTGCCTGGGCGCAAGCCTGCTGGCACGCTACCAGTTCGTCGGCACCCAGTACTTCCTGCCGGCCGGCCTCGAGGCCATGTTGCAGATGCTGGCAGGCGTCTGGCTGCGCAGGCGCCTGCACCCGCGCATGCTCAACGAACTCTCGCTGCGCATGATCCTGCAGGCTTGGGGCGTGCGTATTGTCGTCACTGCGTTGGGCCTGGCACTGGGCGTAGCAATCATCGGCGCCAATCAGCTGCCGGTGGAAGAGTTGGCAATCCAGCGCCTGCTGGCACTGCCACTATCGCTGCTGATGCTGGGCGCGGTGTTCGCTCTGGTCTACAACGATGCGCAGATCGACGTACAGCGCCAACGCGAACAGGCCTGGCTGCGTATCGACCCGATCAGTGGCCTGCCCAACATGCGCGCGCTCGGTGAACGCCTGCAGCACTTCTGGCGCGACAACGACGACATCGGCAAGGCCTGCCTGATCGTGGCCGAAATGGGCAACCTGCGCGATCTACGCCTGCGCTATGGTCCGCTGCAGGACAACGGCCTGTGGCAGCGCGACAGCACCGACGAGGTGCATCGGCTGCTGCCCTCGCTGCCACCCGGGCAGCTGGAGATCTACCAGTTCGGCGATGCCGCGCTGGCGATCCTGGTGCGCGACCTGACCCTGTCCGAACTGCGCACGCAACCGCAGATCACCGAGCTGGCCAGCAACCTGGCCGATCGTGTCGGCCGCGATTGGCCGGGCTTCCGCCCGTTGTTCCGTTGTGCGGTGGTCGAACTCAAGCCACCCACCGATCCAGACGACGGCCACCTGCCGTTCCGCGCGATCACCCTGGCGCTGAGTGCGATCGAATCGGGCGTGGTGTTCTTCGATGATCCGATCCAGCGCGACAGCGAGATCGACGCCCTGATCGAAAGCTCACTCGAACACTGGCTGCAGCACGGCAACGCGCCGTTGTGCTACCAGCCCAAGCATCGCCTGCAGGATCGCCGGCTGGTCGGCGCCGAAGCACTGCTGCGCATGCGCGATACCGAGGGCAGGATGATCGCGCCGATGCGGGTGATCTCCCTGCTGCGCCGCCATGGGCGGCTGGCCGAGCTGGAATGGGCCACGCTGCAGTCGGCCATCCATTTCCTGCAGCAGTGCCGGCGTGATGCCGCAGCGTTGACCGTTGCCGTCAATGTTTCCGCCGAGTCCCTGCGCCAGCCCGGTTTCGGCCAGCGCCTGCAGGAACTGCTGCAGCTGCACGATGTGCCTGGTGCGATGCTGCGCCTGGAGATTGTCGAATGGACCGAGATCGTCGAGCGCGACGTGGTCGATGCCAACATCGCGCAGTTGCTGGCGGCCGAGGTCACCCTGTCGCTGGATGATTTCGGCGCCGGCTATTCAACCCTGATCCTGCTTTCGCAGCTGGCCATCGCCGAGGTCAAGATCGAACAGGCGCTGATCGCCACGCTGTCCGACGCCAAGTCGCAGTCGATCGTGCGCTTCATCGTCGAAGTCGCACATCGCTGCGGTGCGGTTGTCGTGGCCGAGGGCACCGAGACGCTGGCGCAGGAGCAGCAACTGCGCGCACTGGGCGTGGATGTCGGCCAGGGCTATCTGTACTCGGCAGCGCTACCGGCCGACGAGTTCCGCCGCTTCGCCGCCAGCTAGACCGCGTAGTAACCCAGGAACATCGCCACCGCCGATTCGGCCACGCGTGCGCGCTCCTGTTCGTTCAACGGCGCCTGCCCCATCGTCACCTGCGGCCAGAATGCAAAGCTCTTCACCAGCCCGTGCAGCTGGTGGCCAGCAAATTCCGGGTCGACCTCGCGCAACCGGCCATCGGCGATGGCCGCGCGGATCCAGGCACTCTCGCCGCTTTCCTTCTCGCCCATGCGGCAGACGATGGCCTGCGCACGTTCCGGCGAATGGATGATCTCGGCCATCGCCACCCGCGCCAGGTCGATGAAGTTGGCATCACTGAGCAGCTCCAGCTTCTGCCCCAGCAGCTGCAGCAGCTGCGCCTGCAGCGGCTGGTCGGCGCGGTACGGCAACGCATCACTGGCTACGCTGCGCTCCCACAGCTCCTCCAGGATCATCGAGAACAACGCTTCCTTGCTCGGGAAGTGGTTGTAGACGGTGCGCTTGGAGACCCCGGCCACCTCGGCAATGCGGTCCATGCTGGTCGCCTCGTAGCCCGAGGCACGGAACTCCTCCACCGCCGCGCGCACGATGGCTTCGCGTTTGCGGTCGGTCAGGCGTTGCGGGGCACGGGACATGGCGGAAACCGGATAGCTGAACGGACGCCCTCATTTTACACCCGGCAGTGTACTTTTGAAAAACACGAAACTACACTGTGCAGTGTACCCAGCGGACGTCACCCATGAAGCGCCTGCTCCTTGTCCTCCTGCTTGGAATCCTCGCCGTGACCGCCTACACCTTCTGCAAGTCCTGGTCCCTCCCCGACTTCCCCGATTCGCCGCAGTACCGCGACGGCAAGTTCCGTAATGCCCTGCCCCGTCCGGCAATGGGCCTGCGCGACGGCCTGGAGATCTGGTGGACCTTCCTGTTCAACAAGCCCAAGGGCACCGTGCCCAACCACCCGATTCCGGTGCTGCCGCTGGACCGCGCTACCTTGGACGCCGCACCGGATCGCAGCCTGTTCCGGCTCGGGCATTCCACGATCCTGCTGAAGCTGCGGGGCCAATACTGGCTGACCGATCCGGTGTTCTCCGAGCGCGCCTCGCCGGTGCAGTGGATGGGCCCGGCCCGCTTCCATGCGCCACCGATCAGCATCGACGAGCTGCCGCCGATTGCCGGCGTGATCCTCTCGCACAACCACTACGACCACCTCGACCACGCCGCCGTGATGCAGTTGGCCGGCAAGACCGCGCGCTTCATTGCCCCGCTCGGCGTGGGTGACCAGCTGATCGCCTGGGGCGTGGATGCCAGCAAGGTTGAACAGCTGGACTGGTGGCAGTCGACCGACGCCAGTGGCCTGCGCCTGACCGCCACCCCGGGCCAGCACTTCTCCGGCCGCGGGCTGGGTGACAGCGACCGCAGCCTGTGGGCGTCATGGGTGATCCAGGATGGCGACTTCCGCATCTTCTTCAGCGGCGACACCGGCTACTTCGACGGCTTCAAGGCCATCGGCGAAAAGTACGGCCCGTTCGACCTGACCATGATCGAAACCGGTGCCTACGACCCGCGCTGGGCGTTCGTGCACATGCAGCCGGAACAAACCCTGCAGGCGCACCTGGACCTGCGCGGCAAGTGGCTGCTGCCGATCCACAACGGCACCTTCGACCTGGCCCTGCACGCGTGGCAGCAGCCGTTCGAACGGATCACCGCATTGGCCGCAGCGAAGAGCGTGCCGGTGGCCACGCCGATGATGGGCGAAGCGCTGGACATGCAGGTGCCAGAAGCGGGCACGCGCTGGTGGGAGACGGTGGAGTTGTAACCTGCATCTCCCGTGTGCGCCGGTCTGGTCCGGCGCTACGCCTTTGGCCCCAACCTCTGTGCTTCCCGGGCCAGGTTGAGCTGCAACGCGGCTGCGGCAAGTTCCATCAGTTCCGAGGTGACTTTCCCGCTGCCGCGCGCCTGCAGCCAACCGAGTATGTCGGCCAGATGCCAGATCGAAGTGGTTCCCTCGTGAACCGGAGATGGAAACGACTGTGGATTGGCGAGCATCAGCTTGCGCATGTTCTGCCGTGACACCCCCAGCAGGTCGGCGACATCGGTCAGTCCCACCAGATCGGGGCTCACCTCGACCAGCTCGGCCCCCGGTACGGCGCGATGCACGTCATCCAGCGCCGACGCCAGTGCAGCACCGGCGTTGTCCGCCTCGCGGCAGAAGGCCAACGCCATCCGGCCCTGCCGTCCGATGCCCAACAGCGCATCATCGCAGCCGGACTCCGCCAGGCGCCGCTCCAGAATGTCACCATCGTCGTATGCGCCTGGCACGCGGTACTTCAAGGTGAAATTGAATTCCAGCATTTACCCGCCTCGTCTCTGCTTGGGCCACTGTTCATTGCTCGCGGCTGCAGTTCTCCACAACGCGGCGCAGCGCTCTGGCGTGGTTGCAGCCGCTCCGCGGAGTGCTTCAGATGTTCACGACGCAGAATTCTCCGCACCGGCATTCGCTGTCGTTGTAGGGGCAGTACATCCGCCCCCACGCATGGCTGCCGCCTACGCGCAATCTCCAACCCCTCGCTTCCGCGAATCGCAATGCGGCTTCAACGTCCTTGTCGGGGTGACGCACACGAGACATCCGCCTTCTCCGAAGTCTGCACCCGCCAGAAGAAGGTTGTCAAATGACAACCCGCTCTACTGGCGGACCTTCACCGAACGTAGCCCATCCAGAGGGCGCGTCCAGAGCCGCTTCCGTCACCGCGCTGGTCCCTTCCATCTCCTCGCTCGTCAAAGGGCTATTGCAGCGCGTCATGTAACCGATTACATACCTTGCTAGCCTAGCGCTCGCCCGAATCCGGTCGAACCTGCGAGGCTGTCCGTAATGACGTTGCGCGCCAAACGCTCCAAGGTCTCCCGCTCAGCTCTCCCATGGCAATCTGCCGCCCCCCTGCTGCTCGCCACCCTGGCGTCCTTCGCACAGGCACAGACCCTTCCGCCGCGCAGTCAATGGCAGGCCAGCAGTTCCTCGCAACAGGTGCCGGCAATGGCCATCAGCCACCTGATCGACGGCGACCCCAAGACCGTCACCGGCGGTGCCTTCAGTCCCGGCCACTGGTTCCAGATCGACCTCGGCGCGCCAGCAATGCTGGCCGGCGCACGCCTCACCTGGGACGTCTCCAACCCGGAAGGCTATTCGCTGCAGACCTCGCTGGACGGCCAGCAGTGGCAGGCCGCGTACACCATGGCCGATTCGCTGGGCGACGTGGAAACCCTGTACTTCGCACCGCGCCAGGCACGCTACCTGCGCCTGGCCAGCCCGCAGCGCACCTCCGACTGGGGCGTGTCCATCTTCGAAATGGAGCCGCTGGACACCACGCTCAGTGCGCGCACGCCCGGACTCGATGCCACGCAGTCCGCCGCGCTCTGGCAGGGCGGCAGCGCGGTGGCGATCCCCGCCGGCAAGGGCGGCACCCACACGCTCGACATCGTTCTGCCGCGCGCGCAGTCCAGCACCGGGCTGGCGGTGGACTGGACCAATGTGCACGGCGCTGCGCGCCTGCAGGCACGCGATGCCCAGGGCCGCTGGCACGAACTGGCCGCGGATGCGCAGGCAGCAACCCGGCAGCAGAGCTGGCTCGCGGCCAGCGCGCCGCTGGACCTGCAGGCGCTGCGGCTGATGGCCGATGGCGATGCCCCCCAGGTGGCACGCATCCGCCTGCTCGGCCCGAAGGCGGTGATGACGCCGATGAAGCGTTACCAGATCGCCGCCAGCGGTGCACAGCGCGCGTTGTTCCCCGCCTCGCTGCAGATGCAGCAGACCTACTGGACTGCGGTCGGCGTGCACGCGGGCCGGCAGAAGTCGATCTTCGACGAGTACGGCAATATCGAGGCCTTCAAGGGCGCACCGCTGGTGCAGCCGATCTGGCGCAATGCCGACGGCAGCACGGCAGGTGCCGCCGGGCAGAAGGTGCAGCACGCGCTGCGCGACGGCTGGAAACCGATGCCGTCGGCTACCTGGGCACCGCAGCCGGGACTCGAACTGCGCAGCGAGGCCTTCGCCATCGAACGCGACGGGCAGCCGGTCACCCTGGTCCGCCACCGCCTGCACAACACCGGCACCACCACGATCGACGGCACGCTGACCCTTGCGGTAAGACCGATGCAGATGAACCCGCCGTGGCAGAACGGTGGGCTGTCGCCGATCCGCGACGTCGCCGTCGAAGCCAACACGGTGCGCGTCAACGGCCGCACGCTGCTGCGCTCGCTCACGCCGGTGGATGCCGCCGGCGCCGCGCCGTTCGGCAACGAGGGTGCAACGGAAATCACCGCCGGCATCGCCGCCGGGCGTCTGCCTGCCGCCCAGCAGGCACGCGATGAGCAAGGACTGGCCGCGGCCGCGTTGAGCTACCGGATCCGCCTCGCCCCCGGTGCCAGCGATGCGGTGGTGGTGGCGTTCCCGCTCGGCACCGCCGCTGCCGATGCCAAGGGCGTGCTGCCGGAGGCCCCCGCGCTCGACCTTTCCTCGCTGCCGCGCGACGGCAACGATGCCTTCGACACCCTGGCCAACCAGGCCTCGGCCGATTGGCAGGCACGGCTGGGCCAGGTCGGCCTGCGCCTGCCCGATCCCTCGCTGGTGGACATGCTGCGCGCGCAGGCCGCCTACATGCTGATCAACCAGACCGGTCCAGCCATGCAGCCCGGCCCGCGCAACTACAACCGTTCCTTCATCCGCGACGGCATGGCCACCTCGGCGGTGCTGCTGCGCATGGGTGAAGCCCGCGTCGCGCGCGACTACCTGGCCTGGTACAGCGAACACGGGGTGCATGCCAACGGCCTGGTCTCGCCGATCCTCAACGACGATGGCAGTGTGAACACCGGTTTCGGTTCGGACATCGAGTACGACAGCCAGGGCCAGTATGTGACGCTGGTGGCCGATGTCGCGCGCCTCGATGGCGGGCCCGCGTCGGTGCGTGACTACCTGCCGAAAGTGAAAGCGGCGCTGCGTTTCCTGCAGGAACTGCGCGAGCGCACGCTGGTGCCCGGCTACAAGGCCGACCAGCCGGCGCCGGAGCGATTCGCCGGCATTCTTGCGCCGTCGATCAGCCACGAGGGCTACCCCTCGCCCACCCACAGCTACTGGGATGACTACTGGGGATTGAAGGGCTGGCACGATGGCGCGTGGCTGGCTGAATCGCTGGGCGACCACGAGACCGCAGAGTGGGCACGCCAACAGTACACGCTGCTCTACGACGCACTGCACGCCTCGATCCGGGCGACGATGGCGTGGAAGGGCATCGACTTCATACCCTCCTCGGCCGATCTGGGCGATGGCGATCCCACCGGGGTATCGATCGCGCTGGACCCCACCGGCGCGCAGAGCGTACTGCCCGCCGAGGCACTGCGGACCACCTTCGACCGCTACCTGGACGATGTGCGCAAGCGCAGCCAGCCCGGTGCACTGTACGCCTACACGCCCTACGAGATCCGCAACGTGCTGAGCTACGTGCATCTGGGCCAGCCACAGGTGGCCGACGAGCTGCTGCAGGGGCTGCTGCACGATCGGCGCCCGCTTGAGTGGCAGGTGCTGGCCGAAGTGGTGCATTCGCGGCTGCGCTTCCCGCGCTACCTCGGCGACATGCCGCACACCTGGATCGGCGCCGAATACGGCCGCACGCTGTTCGGCATGCTGATGCGCGAAGACGATGATGCGCTGTCGCTGCTTCCGGGCACGCCTCCATCGTGGGTGGCCGGGGATGGGTTGGCGGTGGAGCGCCTGCCGACCGCGTATGGCACGTTGCAGATGCAGGCGCGGCAACGCGACGGAGTGCTGACGGTGGCGCTTGGCGAGGGACTGCGCAACGGGGCAGCGGTGAAGGTCTGGTGGCCGGCGCGGACGATGCCGAAGACGGTGCGTGTGGATGGACGTATCGTTTCCAGCTTCGATGCCGAGGGCGTGCGCTTGGCAAAGCCGTTCAAAACGCTGGAGGCGCGTTGGTAGAGCAGCCGAGCATGGCTCGGCTCTACAGGAAGCAGACTCTGCGCGTAGATCCACGCCCTGCGTGGATGCTCCCGTGGCGTCAGAGCGTCGGCAACCCCGGCGGGTTGGTCTGCGACTGCGGCACCGCTTCCTCGGCCACGTTCCAGCGCTTCAGCGCCTGCGCATAGGTGCCGCTGCCGATCTGGGTGTTCAGCGCCTGCGTCACCGCATCGGCCAGGCCACTACCCTTGCGCGTGGTCACCGAGATCGCTGCGGCGTTCGGCCAGCCACCGGGGAACAGGCCAACGCGCCGCACCTTGCCGTCGCGCGCCGAATAGGCGCCGGTGGCATTCGGTTCGAACGACACATCCGCGCGGCCGGTGATCACCGCCAGCCGGCCGACCACGGCATCATCGAAATACTGATACTCCACCGGCTTCAGGCCCGCGGCGATGTTCTGCTGGTCCCACTGCCGCAGGATCTGGTCCTGGTTGGTGCTGGCGCCCACCACCACCCTCAGCCCCGCCACATCCGCCGGCTTTTCGATCTTCTGGATCGGCCCATCAGTGCGCGTGTAGATGCCCAGCAGGTCATAGCGATAGCTGGAGAAATCGAACTTCTTCTTGCGTTCTTCAGTAACCGTCACGTTCGACAACACCGCATCGTACTTGCCCGATTCCAGCCCCAGCGGCCAATCAGCCCAGGCCACCGGCACGATCACCAGCTTCAGGCCCAGCGCATCGGCGATCAGGCGCGCGATGTCGGGCTCGATGCCGACCACGTCCTTGCTGTCGGCGCCGTAGTCGGCCAGTGGCAACTGCCCCGGGTGGGTCGCCACAGTGAACGCTCCCGGCGTAACGAAACGGTAGCCGGCGGGAATCAAGGCCTGCGCCTTGGGATCGAGCGTGCCCTTCAGCACAGAGATGTTCGCTCCGGCAAGGCTGGTCGCGGCCACAGCCGCAGCCTCGGGGGCCTGGCGCACGCGCGAGTAGACGATGCCGGCGATGCCGATGACCAGCACGCCTGCGATCAACAAGGTGCTGCGTGAGGGACGACGAGGTGCTGCAGGGCTCATGGCATTCCTTGAGGGTTACAGGGTCTTGGCCAGGAAGTCGGCCGTGCGTTGCTGGCGCGGGCGCTCGAACAACGCCTCGGGCGTGCCCTGCTCGATCACCCGGCCCTGGTCCATCATCACCACGTGGTCGGCCACGCGGCGTGCGAAGCTCAGCTCATGGGTAACGATCACCAGCGTGGTGCCGGAGCTGGCCAGCTCTTCGATCACACTGAGCACTTCCGCCACCAGCTCCGGGTCCAGCGCCGAGGTGGGTTCGTCGAACAGCAGCACCTTCGGCTGCAGTGCCAGCGCACGGGCGATCGCGATGCGCTGCTGCTGGCCGCCTGACAACTGGCGTGGGAAGGCATCGGCCTTGTCGGCCAGGCCGACCCGCTCCAGCAGCGTGCGTGCCTGCTGCTCGGCCTGCGCGCGTGGCACACCACGCACGGCGATCGGTGCCTCGATGATGTTCTCCAGCGCGGTCAAGTGCGGGAACAGGTTGAAGCCCTGGAACACCATGCCAACCTCGGCACGACGGCGGCGGATTTCGCGCTCCGGCAGTTCGTACAGGGTGTCACCGTCGCGGCGGTAACCGATCAGCTGGCCACCGACGGTCACGTAGCCACTGTCGGCACGTTCCAGGTGGTTGATCAGCCGCAGCAGCGTGGATTTCCCGGCGCCGGACGGGCCGATCAGCACGGTCACGCTGCCGGCGCGCAGGTCCAGGTTCACGTCTTCCAGTACTGGCTGGTCGCCGAATGCCTTGCCCACGCCATGCAGCGTCACCGATGCCCCCTCGCCCGCTTCAACCTGCGCGGCAATGCGCGGGCGATTGACCACGCGCGGTGCGGAATCACCTGTGGCGCGCGTCGGTGACGAGACACGCGATACCGAGCGCTCGCGCTGCAGCTGGCCGCGCGCGAAGCGCTGCTCCACCCGTCGCTGCAGCAGCGACAGCACGGTCAGGATCACCAGGTACCAGACCGTCGCCACCATCAGCAGCGGCACCACCTCCAGGTTGCGGCGATAGATCACCTGCACGGTGTAGAACAGTTCCGGCAGTGCCAGCACATAGACCACCGAGGTGCTCTTGGCCAGGCCGATCACATCGTTGAACGCGGCCGGCAGGATCGAGCGCATCGCCTGCGGCAGGATGATGCGGCGCACCTGGCGGCCACGCGGCAGGCCAAGCGCGGCAGACGCCTCGTACTGCCCATGGTCGACCGAGAGGATGCCACCACGGATCACCTCGGCCGAGAACGCCGCCTGGTTCAGGGTCAGGCCCAGTACTGCTGCGGTGAACACGCCGATCAGCTGCGTGGTCGGGTACGAGAACAGGCTGATGCCGGTGAACGGCACGCCCAGCTCGATGGTGCTGTACAGGTAGCCCAGGTTGTTCAGCAGCAGCAACAGCACCAGCAGCGGGATCGAACGGAACAGCCACACGTAGCCCCACGACACCGCCGACAGCAGCGGCGAACCAGAGACGCGGGCCAGCGCAAGCAGCGTGCCCAACGCGAAGCCAAGGCCTGTACCGAGGGCGGTCAGCAGCAGCGTGCGGCCCAGCCCCTCGAGCACTGGGCGTGCGAAGAACCATTCGGCAAAGGTGCCCCAGCCCCAACGTGGATTGCCAAGTACTGATTGAAGGCCGATCAGGATCAGCGCAAGCGCCAGCACCGTGCCAACCACCTGCAGCGGGTGCCGGGCCGGCACGATCTTCAACGCCGGCGGTGGTGAAGGACGCGCAGTGATTCCCTCAAGCGCAGACGAAGGCGTACTCATGCGTGGGCTCCGTGCAGCACGGCCTGCGATGGCGAAAGCACTGCCGCCGGTTGCCCAAGAAGCTTCTCGAACGGCAGGTGCGCGATGGTTTCCGGATCCGCGTCAAGATCGAACAGCGCGGTGTAGCCATGGCTGAGGTACAGGCCGACCGCCTCGGGCTGGCGGAAGCCGGTGGTCAGGAACACCCGCCGGTAGCCCTGCCGTGCCGCCTGGTTCTCCAGCTCCTGCAGCACGCGCCGCGCGATGCCCTGCCGGCGCAGTCCCGGCAGCGTCCAGATGCGCTTGAACTCGGCGGTATCCGGATCGCGGTGTGGCATGAAGGCACCGCCGGAAATCGCCACATCGTCGCGCAGCAGCAGCACGAAGGCACCGACCGGGGCAGCAAAGGCCTGCGCCGGGTAGCGCTGCAGCTCCTCGCGGGCGCTGCAACCGATGCGTCGGCGCACGTCGGCGTAGCGGCTGTCGTACTCCTGCTCCAGGCCATCGAAAAGAGGCCGTGCCAGCGGATCATCCACCGCGGTATAGAGGAAGCGTTCGTTGCTGCTCATGTCGCGTCCTTCACCAGATAGTCTTCGGCCAGCCGCGCCCACAGGCTGGCGGCGGGTGCGATTGCCGCATCGTTGAACACATAGCGCGGGCTGTGCAGCGGTGCGCTGTCGCCGTTGCCGACGAACACGAAGCTGCCGGGGCGCGCCTGCAGCAGGAAGGCGAAATCCTCGCTGGCCGTGCGCGGCGCAAATTCGGGAACCACCTGTTCGACGCCGAAGCCCTGCACGGCCACCTCGCGGATGTAGGCGGTCTGCTGCGGGTGGTTGATCACGCTGGGGAAGCCGCGCGGGAATTCGATCTCGGCACGCGCACCGAACGCGGCAGCGGTCTGCTCGGCAAGCTCGGTGACCCGCCGCCGCAGGGTGTCACGCACCTCCGGCAGATAGGCGCGCACGGTCAGTTTCATCTCCACCACGTCCGGAATCACATTGGCTGCCTGCCCGCCGTGGATCGAGCCCACGGTGACCACGCCCATCTGCCGTGGATCGACATTGCGCGAGACCACGCTCTGCAGGGCGGTGATGATGTGCGCCGCCACCAGGATCGGATCGACACTGCCCTGCGGCTCGGCACCGTGGCCGCCCTTGCCGATCACCTTCAGCCGCGCCCAGTCCACCGACGCCATCGCCGGGCCATCGACGAAGCCGAAGTGCCCCACCGGCACGCCCGGCCAGTTGTGCAGGCCATAGATCGCATCCACCGGGAAGCGTTCGAACAGGCCGTCGGCAATCATCTTCGAGGCCCCCGAACCGGTTTCCTCGGCCGGCTGGAACACCAGTTGCAGGGTGCCGTCGATATCGCCGTGGTGGGCCAGGTAATGCGCGGCGGACAGCAGTATGGCGGTATGCCCATCGTGGCCGCAGGCATGCATCAATCCATCGGTCTGGCTGGCGTAGGCCAGGCCGGAGTCCTCGTGTATCGGCAGTGCGTCGATGTCGGCGCGCAGGCCGAGGCGACGGTTGCCCTGTCCACGCTGCAGCGTGCCGACCACGCCGGTGCCGCCGAGGCCGGTGGTCACCTCATAGCCCCACTGCTGCAGCAGCTCGGCCACCCGGGCACTGGTGCGATGCTCCTCGAAGGCGAGCTCCGGGTGCCGGTGCAGGTCATGGCGGATCGCGATGGCCGCCTCGGCGCGTGCCGCGATTTCGGGCAGTACGCCGATGGACGCGGGATTCCGCCGGGCATGGCCCGGCGCTGCCGAACTATCTCCGCTCATCGCCTTACCCTGCCTTCCGCGCCGGTTCGGCATCGGTCGCATGGCGGCTGGCCTTGTATGGCAGGCCCAGATGCTCGCGCAGGGTCTGCCCCTCCAGTTCACGCTGGTGGTAACCACGCGCCTGCAGGATCGGCAGCACTTGGGTCACGAAATCGTCCAGCCCTTCGCGCTGTGCCGCGAAACCAAGGATGAAGCCATCGCTGGCACCGGCATCGAACCAGCGGATCAGCTCATCGGCCACATGCTCCGGCGTGCCGATGAAGTTCGGCCGCGGGCTCACTGCTTCCAGCGCCACCTGCCTCAGGCTCAGCCCCTTCTCGCGCGCATCCTGCTTGATGCGGTCGGTGGTGGAACGGAACGAATTGCTGCCGATGTCGCCCAGCTCCGGGAAGGGTGCGTCCGGATCGTACTGGCTGAAATCATGGTGATCGAAGAAGCGGCCGAGATAGGCCAGCGCATCCTCCAAGGTGGCCAGCGCGGCGATTGCCTGGTATTTGGCTTCAGCCTCCTCGGCAGTGCGGCCGACGATGGGGCCGATGCCCGGGAAGATCTTCACCTCATTGCCGCTGCGGCCGTGGGCGATCGCAGAGTTCTTCACCTTCTGGGTGAACGCGCGGGTCTCCTCCAGCGATGGCGAATGGGTGAACACCGCGTCGGCGTACTTGCCGGCCAACGCAATGCCATCATCAGACGAACCGGCCTGGAAGATCACCGGCTGTCCCTGCGGCGAGCGCTGGATGTTGAGCGGCCCCTCCACCTGGAAGAAGCGTCCCTTGTGATCGAGGCGACGGAACTTCTCCGGTGCGAAGAAGGTGCCGCTGTCGCGCTCGCGCACGAAGGCATCGTCGTCCCATGAATCCCACAGCCCCTGCACCACGTCCAGGTACTCATCGGCGATCTGGTAGCGCAGCGCGTGCTCCGGGTGTGGCCGGCCGTAGTTGCGGCCCGAACCTTCCAGCGGTGAGGTCACCACGTTCCAACCCGCACGGCCGCCGCTGAGCAGGTCCAGCGAAGCGAACTGGCGGGCCACGGTGAACGGGTCGCTGTAGGACGTCGACAGCGTGCCCGCCAGGCCGATCTTCTTCGTTGCCGTGGCCAGCGCCGACAGCAGCGAGATCGGCTCGAAGCGGTTGAGGAAATGCGGGATCGACTTCTCGTTGATGTACAGGCCATCGGCCACGAAGCCAAAGGCGATGCCGTTGTCCTCGGCGGTGCGCGCAATGTCGATGTAGAACTGCAGATTGACGCTGGCATCGGCCGGATTGGAGGGATGCTTCCAGGCGTGCATGTGGCTGCCGGGGCCCTGCAGCATGATGCCGAACGGAATATGGCGCGGGGTCGTGCTCATGGGAATCGCTCCTGCAGGTCAGGCCACCGCCGCGCGTGGCGCGGGCGACAGCAGCTCAAGGGAAGTCAGACGTGCCTCGAGGTCGGCCACCGGCGCGTCGAGGATGAATTCGCCCACGCCGAAACGCCGGTGCAGTGCGTCCAGTTCGTCACGCACGTGCTGCGCATCACCGGACAGCACGCTGGGGCGTGTCTCCTCGATGCGGAAGTCGGCCACGCCCACCTGGCGTGCGTACTCGGCAGCCGCCTCTGGACTGGGCAGATTCACCGTTTGGCCGGGGCCGAGGTGCAGCTTGTAGACCCGGAGTGCTCCAATGTGCCGCGAAGCCGCTTCGGCCGTAGGTGCGGCGAAGGCCACCGTCGCCAGCAACGGTGGCTGGGTGGAGACACTGCGGTAGGCGTCGAACGCCGCCTCGATGTGCTTCGGGTCGCCATCGAAGTGCGCGGCGTAGACGAAGCGCCAGCCCAGGTCGGCCGCCTGCTGCGCGCTCTGCGGACTGGCGCCGAGCAGGAAGCGCTCTGGTGCCTGCTGCGGAACCGGGCGTGCCAACGCCTCGGTTCCGGCGCCGGACAGATAGCCCTCCAGGTCGCGCAGTTGCTGATCGAAATCGGCAAACGCCGGCCGCCCCGCCGCCAGTGCAGCGGTCGACGCCGGCAGGCCACCAGGGGCCTTGCCCACGCCAAGATCCACGCGACCTGGCGCCAGCGCCGCCAGCAGGTTGAAATTCTCCGCCACCTTGTACGGCGCATAGTGGCGCAGCATCACCCCGCCACTGCCGATGCGGATGCGCCGGGTCTGTGCCAGTACCCAGGCCGCCAGCACTTCCGGCGCCGGGCTGGCCAGCGTTGGGGCTGCGTGGTGTTCGGCGAACCAGTACCGGTGGTAGCCCAGCTGCTCGGCGCGCTGCGCCAGCTGCAGGCTGTTGCGCAGCGCCTGCTCCGGCGAGGCGCCCTCGGCCACCGGGCTCTTGTCCAATACGCTGATCTGATAGCTCATCGTCGCGTCCTCGCTCAGGGATGGGCTACGGGGATGCCGAGCAACCCGTTCAGCGCAGCCAGGATCGGTTCGGCACCAGAGATGTACTGGCGATCCTGGTGCGCGCCACTGGCCAGTTCGCTGCGCACGCCCTGCGGCAGCACCAGCTTCGGCAGCGACTGGTCCTGCTCACCGATCTCGGCGATCACCTCGCGGCGCGGCCGCGCGAAGCCGATGCGGCGCACGTCCAACTGCGCGTCCAGGCCGTCGATGCTCGACAGCGCGCCCTCCAGCAACAGGCTGTGCCGGCAGAAGAAGCGCTGGCCGGGGATCTGGCCGTCCTCGAACTCACGGTCGAGCAGGAACAGGATGGGCTTATCGGTTGCGTCCAGACTCACGGGGGCGTCCTCATCGGGGGCGGCAATGCGATGCCGCTTCGGTATCGATGCTAGAGATGCCAGCTGCCGCAGCAGCGATGCCAGGCGACAATCGGCGGTCAGATCCGGCCATGCAGATGCGCCTTGGCCATAAGCAAAGCGCCGCCGGTTATGCCGTCAGGCGATGCGTCGCAGCGGCGCGGGTGCCGCCAACGCCTGCGTGGCCAGATGCCCGGCCGCGCGCTCGGTCGCCAGCGTGATGCGCGCCTGCAAGGCCGCACTGTTGATACGGTCGCCATCGAAATCAGCCGGCGTGGCATACACCCCGATCGGCAGCGTGTGCGCCTGCAGGAAACTGAACAACGGCCGCAGCTGGTGGTCGATCACCAGCGCATGGCGCTCGCTGCCACCAGTCGCCGCCAGCAGTACCGGCGTATCCACCAGCGCTTCCAGCCCGATGAAGTCGACCAGGTGCTTGAACAGTCCTGGATACGATCCTCGATAGACCGGTGCAGCCACTACCAGCAGCTCGGCGGACTCGATCGTCTGCAGCGCCTGCTCCACGGCGGGCTCCACTTCGTCGCGCGACAACGACTGCCCCAGCGAGCGCGCAATCGGCGCAAGCTCCACCAGATCCACGCTGGCATGCACCCGCTGCTGCAACGACTCCAGCAGATGCCGCACCAGCAGCAACGTGCGCGACGTCGCCGAACTGGTCGGCGACCCCACCACTGCAACCACCTTCAATGCAGAAGACATGAACTGCTCCCATGTAGAGCCGAGCCATGCTCGGCTGCTTTCGCCTTTGTAGAGCCGAGCCATGCTCGGCTGCCTTTGGCCCGAACCTCAGAACCGGTAACTGACCCGCCCGTACCAGAACGCACCGATGTTGCCCAGCACATCGCCGTTGTCCCAGGTCGTCTCGATGCTGGCCACGTCGGTGGCACTGCGCGCGTACTCCGGCACCTTGCGCGTGCGCTTGTCGAACACGTTGTTGATGCCCAGCGCTGCACTCCAGCCCGCGCCCAGTTCCACGGCACCGGAGAGATTGGTCACCAGCACCGGCGGCTGCTTGTACTCCACGCCGTTGTTCAGGCGCTTGATCGGGCCGTAGTAGGTGAAATCGACATTCGATCGCCAACGCCCGTTCTGCCAGCCCAGCCCGGCCACCTGCGTGTAGCTGGGCGTGCGGAAGCGCAACGCGTACTCGCTGCTCCTGGTCAGCAGATTGATGTTCGGCAGCCCCTGCAGCGCCGCCGGAACATCGCTGACCTTCTGGATGGTGGTGCGCCCCACGTTGGCCGCGTAGCTCCAGCGCAGCTTGCCCCACGACGTTTCCTGGTTCGCTTCCAGAGTCAGCTCAACACCCCGTGTCCGGGTATTGCCCACGTTGGTGAAGTAGCTTGCGTAGAACGCGTCACCCGGCAGGATGCTGATGCCCGCCGACCCCAGCAGTGCATCGATGGTGTTCTTCTGCGCCGCGCTCAGCACCGTGCCGCTGTTGTCGGTGATGCGCGCCGGATCCTGCGCGTTGTAGCCGATCTGGCTGGACTGCCCGAGCTGGCCACGGATATCGATCTGGTACGCATCCACTGCCAGGTGGAAGGCCGGGCTCGGGTCCCAGGTCACGCCCAGGCTGTAGTTGGTGGCTTTCTCCGGCTTCAGCGGCGTGGCACCCAGTGCGATCGCTGCCGGCGAAGACACCTGCGCCACCAGCGTGGTGCCGCAGGGGCAGCTGCCGGTGGCCTGGTAGAACTGCGCGCCCAGGCTGGGCGCATGGAAGCCATTGCTGACCGTGGCCCGAACACCCAGCGCATCGGTGAAGTCGAAACGCGTGGTCAGGCGCCCGGTGGACACGCTGCCGAAGTCGGAATGGTCTTCCCAGCGCGCGGCCGCATCCAGGTACCAGCGCGAGGTGATGTTGGTGGCCGCGCCCACATAGACCGCCTTGCTGTTTCGGGTAGCTTTCACCGCATCGGCGGTGGAATAGCCCACGAATGCAGCAGCACCGAAGCCGGTGTACGACTCCCACTGCCCTGCCCCGCGTTCGTACTTCTCGTGCTGGTACTCGGCGCCCGCGCTCACTTCCAGCGGCGAGGCGAACGCCGCCACCTCGAAGCCACGCCGCAGGTCCAGGTTGGCGATTCCCTGCTGGTAGTCCAGCTTGCCGTCGTAGAAGTCGGTGGGCGAGCCGGGGTACGGCAGCGAGTAGTTCACCGAATTACGGGTATAGGTGCGCACCGTGCTGCGGTTGCCGGTCAGGCTGGCGTCGTAGTCCCATCCCGCAACCTGGCCTTTCACGCCCGCGGTACCGGTGTACTGCTTCTCCTTGGTTTCCAGCACAGGCAGGAAGCCATCGGGAAACACACTCAGCACGCCGGGTGCCTTGTAGGTGGTGAAGATCGTCGCCGGCAGGCGGAAGTTCTGGATCGCCTGCGCGGTGCGGTCGCTGGCCGTGGCATTGGCGTAGAACTGCGCGCTCTCGCCCAGGCCATGGCCCACGTTCACCGCAAACGCCTTCAGCGCATACGACGGGGAACTGAGGATGGTGTTGGCCTCGGCATTGCGGTTGGCCTCGGCCGGGTTCGGCGATGCACCTGCCGGTAGCCGGTTGTTTGGCCGCAGCGCCACCCGGTTGCCGGTCGCATCCACCGCTGGATAGCTCAGGTAGCCGTCGATGTAGCGGCGGGTACGGATCGCATGATGCTGGCGCGTGCTCTCGCCGGACAGGTTGACGAAGCCATCGGCGCCCCACGGCAGGCCCACGTTGGCACGTACGCTGGTACGCGAACCATCGCCGTCGATGCTCTGCCCGCTTTCCACGGCGAACTCGCCGCCGTGTGCCTGTGACTTGAGGATCACGTTGACCACGCCGGTGATCGCGTCCGAGCCATAGATGGCCGATGCACCATCGCGCAGCACTTCCACGTGGTCGATGGCCGAGACCGGAATCAGCGCCAGGTCGGCCCAGGCATGGCCCGGAAAGCCACCCCCGTTTGCGCCACTGACGTAAGCGCTGGCATTGCGACGCTTGCCGTTCACCAGCACCAGCGTGTAGCCCGGAGACAGGTTGCGCAGCTGGTAGCCGCGGATCAGGCTCTCCTGGTCGCTCTGGTAGCCACCGATCTGGCTGAGTGACGGCAGCGCGCGTTGCAGTGCTTCCAGCAGGTTGGCCTGGCCG
Organism: Stenotrophomonas maltophilia; assembly: GCF_013464915.1. Lineage (GTDB taxonomy): Bacteria > Pseudomonadota > Gammaproteobacteria > Xanthomonadales > Xanthomonadaceae > Stenotrophomonas > Stenotrophomonas maltophilia_AT. Next base: position 35,152 of record NZ_RAVT01000014.1, on the reverse strand, counting down.
GTGGCGGTGAGGTCTTCAGCGGAGATCACATCGATCGGCGTGGAGCTGTTCTTCACCGTGCGCGTGCTGGTGCGCGAGCCGGTCACCACCACGGCATCCAGCGTGGACGCAGCCACATTCGCTGTTGCCGCCGTAGTGGTGGGGTCTGCATCGGCTCCAGCGGCATGGCTGGGCGACGCAGCGAGGGTTGCCGCGATCAGGACGGCAAGAGAGCTCAGGACAGGAGTGTGGGCGGCAGGCATGGGGGCTCGTGGGGGTGGGCCGGAAACACGCTTCCATTCAAGGGCCTGTTCACCCACCGCGACAGGCGGGATCGCGTCACCCAGCCGTAACATCCGGCCACCCACATGACCGCTGGTAATGACGTTAGGCGGCCTGCGCACCACGCCGATGGGACGGCGATGAACAATCGACGTTGGATGATGTGGCGGGTGGTGGGTGATGGGCGGCCGGCGAGAACCGACGGGGTAGAGTCGACTGTTAGTCGACTATCGCGCGCAGCGCGGGCTTCCAGGCGGTATGGCCAACAACAGTCGACTAACAGTCGACTCTACCCGTCGGGCGCCCCAAACCCGTCGGGCGCCCCAAGCCAGATGAATGCCCCCCATGCACATACCCCGCAGGCATCACCACATGCCCGCACACCACTCTGCGGCGCGCACCACCGCCCGTAGCATCAGGCCATGACCAGCCCACCTGCCGATCCCACCGCGCCGCTCGTCGCCATCGTTGCCTGCCACGGCCAGGGGCTGTTCGAGTTCGGCTGTGCGGTCGGCCTGTTCGCACCCGTGCGGCCGGAACTGGGTGTGGCCTGGTACCGCACGCAGCTGTGTGCAGGTGAACCGGGTGCGCTGCGCATGCTCGGCAGCACCCAGGTGCAGCTGCCCTACGCGCTCGATGCCGTCGACGACGCCGACATCATCGTCATTCCCGGCTGGCGAGAGCCCAGCGAGCGTCCGCCACAGGCACTGCTTGATGCACTCATCCGTGCCCACGCACGCGGCGCGCGCATCGCCTCGATCTGCTCCGGCGCCTTCGTGCTGGCGTGGGCCGGGCTGCTCGATGGCCGCCAGGCCACCACCCACTGGCGCCTCACCGAAGCGCTCGCGCGCGACTTCCCGCGCATCGATGTGCGCGAGGATGTGCTCTACGTAGATACCGGCAGCATCATCACCTCGGCCGGCTCGGCCACCGGCATGGACATGATGCTGCACATGGTGCGCAAGGATTACGGTGCACGCGTGGCCAACCTTGTAGCCGAACGGCTGGTGCTGGCGCCGTGGCGCGACGCCGGACGCAGCCAGCGCGTCAGCCGGGCCATTCCCAACGGCGAGCCCACGCGCCTCGCGAAACTGATGGAATGGATGCGCCGCAACCTGCGCGAGCCACATTCGCTTGGCAGCCTTGCCGAGCAGGCCGCGCTCAGCCAACGCACCCTGCAGCGGCAGTTCCTGGAAGCCACCGGACTGTCGCCCATCGACTGGCTGATCCGCGAGCGCGTGGCCTACGCCCGCGAGCTGCTGGAGACCACCGATCGGCCCTTGCAGTGGATTGCCGAGCAGGCCGGTTTTGGTTCGCAGGAATCATTCCGTCGCCATTTCCGCAGCCAGGCCGACGCCAGCCCGACCGAATACCGCAGCCAGCATCGCAATGGCATCGGTGCCGATCGCCTGGTTGGCTGCTGAGCGCCCTCGTTCCCGGCTTTCCACGCCATCACCACCGCTGCACTATAGGGGCATGCCCCACACTGCCGATGGAACGGTGATGACCAACAGCCCCTACCGGAACTACCGCGTTGGCATCGGCGTGTCGCTGCTGCTGGCCGCGCTCATCGCCGCGCTCTCACTCATCGCGGTGGCGACGCCCAACCTGGGCTGGGGCATCGTGGCACTGGCCACCGTCGCGATCTGGGTCGGCCTGCCGCTGCTGCTGGTGCTCCTGCTGGCCTGGCTGCGCTACATGGTGCGGCAGCGCGGGCGCGTGCCCGGCCGTGTACACGCGCTGATGTTCGCGCCGACCGCCGCGGCCCTGCTCATCGTCCCCGTGTGGCTCTCCCTGCAACGCAGTTGGGACAGCGTTGCCGGTGGCTCGCGTGCGCCCATCGCGGAGACGCATATCAACCTCAGCGGGCAGCCTCTGTGGCTGGACACCACGCCGTATGCATCCAATGGCTCCGGCGCTGGCCCGGACCTGCCCATGCAGGGCGACGCGCCGGAACGCTTCATGGCCTTCCACCGCTACCCCAACGCGCAGTCAGACGCAGACCACGCGTTCCCCTACGAAGACGCGCGCCTCAAGCGCTCCGTTGACCACTACCGCTACGGCACGCCGTCGGGAGACCGCGCCGTCACCGATGTGCCGCTGGTCCGCCAGGCGTATCCGGACACCTCGCCATTCAAGGCCGGATGGCGCCGCGCGGGCATGCCAGAGCTCGTGCACCTCTATTACCACTACAGCGATCACGTGGAGGTCGCGCCCACGCTCGCGCGTCTCAGCGGTCTCACCGCCGACGAGCTGGAGCGCAGCCGCTTCGAAGGCCTGGTGCTGTTCAAGATCCACAACTACGGCAGCGCGCCGATCGTGCGGATGGAGGTCAATGGCATCGCACTGGATATCGGCGACAGGGCCATCGCCAACATCCCGGAAGCGCCGCAGGATTGCACGGCCTACGGCTACCCGGTCAGCCCCGCGCTGATGTCGCTCGACCTGCCGCTGCAGGTGCGCTGGCAGACCCTCGCTGCGCCCACGCAATGGCACAGCGCGCGCGTGCAGGTGCCCGCATTCCGGCAACCGCAGCCGCTGCAGGGTCAATCCACCCTGCAGCGCGTGCTGCTGTACGTGCTGCCCGATGACGCACTGGCCGCCGAACGCTACGCCGAGGTAGTCGAAGGCGATACATTGCGCGGCATCAAGGCCACCGGCCTGCCGGCCAGCGCAGCCGCCCATGCTGTGTGTGGCAGCGCCCGGGCAAGCTACCGCGAAGGTGCCGACACCGTACTGGCTGACTGATCCGCCGCGGCGGCGCTGTCAACCACGCGCACGTACGCTGCGCTCATGAATCATCCAGCACTGCGCCAGAAAGCCGATCGCGAACACCACCGCACACCCGAGCAGCGTCTGCTGGATCACCGGCGCCAGCGGTGCGGCGGCCACAGGGTGGCCCACCGGCAGCCGGGTCAGCGTTTCATTCACACCCGGCACCAGCGACAGCAGGAAACTGAAAGACAGCGCGAACGTCGACAGATAGCGCGCCGAGCGTCCCAGCCAGCGCAGGCGTGCCGCCAGAACACCGCCGAACGCCACCAGCAGCACGATCACGCCGAAGGCGTGGCCTGGATTGAGCCCGCCCGTGCTGGACACGGTAAACGAGGTCGCCACCGACAGCACCAGGCCCATCAGATAGATCCTGCCCGAGCGCGTGGCGGGATCGATCACCCGGTGGCGGATGAAGCCGTACAGGCCGGCCACGATCGGCACCAGACTGATAGTGGTATGGATCGCTCCGAGCAGGGAAAGGGGATGTGCCATGGGAATCTCCGTCAGTGAAATAAACCTACTAGTAGGTAGGCATGCAAAACAAAAAGAAGGCCCGCGTAACCGCAGGCCCACCGCACGAACGTCAGGCGGCCGCGCTCACCCGCGCGATGGCCAGCCGGGCCAGCGTCGCGAACGTGGCCGCATCACCGAAGCCGCGCGCAGCCAGCATGGCGCCGTGCACCGATGACATGAACGCCTTGGCCTCGTGCGCAGCCGAACCCTGCAGCTGCAACTGGCCCTGCGCGACGCCCTTCTCCAGGGTCACGGCCAGCCAACCGCTCAGGTCCTCGAAATGGCCGCGCACTTCCTCGGCGATCTCCGCCGGAATCATCGGCGCTTCGGCGGCCAGCATCGCGCAGATGCAGAACGACGACGTGCCACCCGCAATGCAGCTGGACCAGTAATCCACATAGGCATTGAGTTCCTGCAACGGGTCGTCCAGCTGCCGGTCCAGCAACGCCAGGCCCTCGCGCGCTTCGGCCCGATACAGTTCGACCACCGTGCGCACCAGGTCGGCTTTGCTGGGGAAATGATGGTGGATGCTGGCCTTGCTGATGTTCACCCGCGCTGACACGTCGGCATAGCTGAAGCCGTTGTAGCCACCGGCCTCCAGCAGCGAACGGGCGTGGGCCAGGATCTCCTGGGCTTTGGGCGAGAGTGACTCTTTCATGAGATTTAACCTACTAGTAGGTAGATTTCCTGTCAATCCCCTCCGCTGGGCCCACCGGGCATGGCCCGGCGCTACCGGGCCCATTTCAGGTACTACGTTCCCGGGTAGTGCCGGCCGCTGGCCGGCTTGTCGAGAAAGCCGGTGAATCCCCGGCCGCCGCTCAATGCGAAGACACGTACAGCGCATCCGCTGGCGGCGGTGGCAGCGCGAAGCTGCGCCGCATCCGCGCCACCTCGGCCGCCGGCGGCAACGCGAACAGGCGCTTGAACTCGCGGTTGAACTGGGACGGGCTGGCATACCCCACCGCCAGCGATGCAGCCTCGGCGGTCATTGCCTCCCGCAGCATCAGCAGCCGCGCCTGGTGCAACCGGGTCGATTTCACGTACTGCATCGGCGACGTGCCGGTAATCGCGCGGAAGTGGTCATGGAAGGTCGCCACGCCCATGCCCGCCTCGGCGGCCAGCTGCCCCACGTCCAGCGCCGTGGCATACAACGCATGGATCGTGCGCAGCACCCGGCCGATGCTGCCGAAGCGCCCCCGCATGGCCAGCGCCTCGCGCATTGCGCCGCCCTGTGCCCCGGTCAGCACGCGGAAGTACAGTTCGCGTACCAGCGCCGGGCCGAGCACCGCCGCTTCGAGCGGGTCGGCCAACGCCTCCAGCAGGCGCAGCACCGTGGCCTGCATCGGGGCCTGCATCGGGCTGGACATCATGCTCTGTGCCGGGGCCTCCGATGTGCCCACATGTTCGCCCAGTTCGATAAGCAGATCCGCGGCCAACTGCAGATCCAGATGCAGGTAGATCGCCAGCAGCGGTGCCTCTGCCGAGGCTTCGGTTTCCATCGTGAACGGCACGGGCACCGACACTGCCAGGTAGTGCTGCGCGTCGTACTGGTAGACCTGACCGCCCAGGTAGCCCCGCTTCACGCCCTGGCAGACGATCACGACGCCGGGGTCATACAGCACCGGCGTGCGTGCCAGTGGCCGGTTGGATCGCAGCAGGCGCACCCCCGGCATCGGTGTAAGCGTATAGCCCTCCTCCACCGCCAGGGTCTGCAGCAGGCCGACCATGCGTGCCTGCACCTGCTCTTGCGGGGAATCGACCACCGGCACGGAAGCTCCAGAGGAATAGGCAAGAATGGGCGAATCCTAGGCCTGTGGCGCGGATTGCTCAAGCACTAACGTGCAAGCCCTCCCCCAACGAGCCTGATCACCATGAGCTCCTCCCACCTCATCCTCATCACCGGCGTCAGCAGTGGTTTCGGCCGCGCCCTGGCCCAGCAGGCCCTCCAGGCCGGCCACCGCGTGGTCGGTACCGTGCGCAGCGACGAAGCGCGCGTGGCGTTTGAGGCGCTGGCTCCCGGCCGCGCCTTCGGCTGCCTGCTGGACGTGACCGATGCCGATGCCATCAATGCGCTGGTCGCCGATATCGAAACCAACATCGGCGCCATCGACGTGCTGGTCAACAACGCCGGCTACGGCCACGAAGGCATCCTCGAGGAATCCACGCTGGCCGAGCTGCGGCATCAGTTCGACGTGAACGTGTTCGGCCCGGCCGCGCTGATCAAGGCCGTGCTGCCGCACATGCGCGCGCGCCGCCGCGGCCACATCCTCAACATCACCTCCATGGGCGGATTCATCACGATGCCCGGCATCGCCTGGTACTGCGGCAGCAAGTTCGCACTGGAAGGCATCAGCGAAGTGCTTGGCAAGGAGGTTGCGCCGTTCGGTATCCACGTCACCGCCGTTGCACCGGGCTCCTTCCGCACCGACTGGGCCGGGCGCTCGATGGCGCGGGCACCGCGCAGCATTGAAGACTACGACGCCTTGTTCGATCCCATCCGCAGCGCGCGCGAGGCGAAGAGTGGCCACCAGCTGGGCGACCCGGTGAAGGCCGCGCAGGCCATGCTGCAGATCATCGACAGCGACGCACCACCCAGCCACCTGCTGCTGGGCAGCGACGCACTGCAGCTGGTGCGGGCGAAGCTGGCGTCGATGGGCGACAGCATCGACGCCTGGGAACAGCTGAGCCGTTCGACCGACAGCGCAACATTGTGGTAGCGCCGGGCCAWGCCCGGCGRGCGAAGCGGTCAATGCGGCGCAAGACGCCGGGCATGGCCCGGCGCTACCCACGCCCCGCTCAGTCTTCCTGCACCAGCTTGAATTCGCGCAGCAGGCCACCGATCTGGGTCTTGTCCAGCTTGCTCATCAGCAGGTTGCGCAGGAACGCAGGCCCGGGAACATCCAGTTCCTTGCCATCACGCAGTCGCCCGGTCGCAGCCAGCAGCGAGCGCACGTCGTAGGTGGAATTGAACACCTCCGGCACGCCGCGTTCGATATCCAGCAGCGTGTACACCGCCTCCATCGGCGTGCGCACCGAGTACTCCGTGGTGAAGATGCAGTCGCGCTGCTTCGATTCGGCGAACTGGCCGATGAAGGCGAAGTTCACCGCCCCCTCCGGCACCACGTCCGGACGATCACCGCCCTGGCGCGGCATGAAGAACGCGGTGATGTAGGGCATCATCACCGGCACCGTCTTCGCACCGGTCGCGGCCAGTTCATCGATCTCCTCCAGCGGCACGCCCAGGTGGTACAGCCACTCGCGGGTGATCTCCTCGCCGGTGCACTCCTGCATCGGCTTCTTCACGTAGTCGCCGGGCGTATCGACGAACAGTGAATAGACCCAGACCACGATCTGGTCCTTGGGCTGGTTCTTGAAATGTGGCTGGCGGTTCACCGTCCAGCTCATCAGCCAGCGCGAGTCGCGCACGCTGACGATGCCGCCGGTCACCACCTTGCCGCTGAAGGGGTCGCGCTTGGCGATCTTCTGGATATAGGCCGGAATGCGCGCATCCAGCGTGGTCACCGTCGCCGACTCCCACTTGGTTTCCGGAATGTGTGCGCCGAACACGTCCGGGCGCCCGAACGCCCCGTCCTTCGCGGCAATGCGGCGCCACAGGTCCCAGGCAGGTGCCGGGCCTTCGTTCAAGCGTGCCGCAGTGTGGTGATCGCCGTTGTCTGAATTCTCGGTCAGCGAACCGATCGTCATGAACAGAAGATCATCTGCGCCCAGATCCACGCCACCGGCTACACCGTCACGCGTCCAGTGGATACGCGTGGCCTGCTTGCGGCCCGGCTGCAGATCGAAATCAACGTCGGTCACCTCGGTGCCGTACTGGAACACCACGCCATGGTCCTGCAGCCACTTCACCAGCGGCAGCACCAGCGATTCGTACTGGTTGTACTTGGTGAACTTCAGCGCCGAGAAGTCCGGCAGCCCGCCGATGTGGTGGATGAAGCGATGCAGGTACAGCTTCATCTCCAGCGCCGAATGCCATTCCTCGAACGCGAACATGGTGCGCCAGTACAGCCAGAAGTTGCTGTCCAGGAAGTCGCGGCCCAGCACTTCGTTGATGCGCTTGTTCTCCATTTCCTGCCGGGTGGCCAGGAACAGCGCGATGATGTCCTTCTGCGCCTGCTCGGTCAGCGTGAACAGGCCATCGGTGTGTGCATCCTCGCCACGATTGATGGTGGCGCGCTGCAACGAATAGTTCGGGTCGTCCTTGTTCAACCAGTAGAACTCGTCCAGCACGCTGGCGTCGTCGATCTCCAGCGACGGGATCGAGCGGAACAGATCCCACAGGCACTCGAAATGGTTCTCCATCTCGCGACCACCACGGATCACGAAACCCTTTTCCGGCACCTTCAGGCCATCCAGCGCGCCACCGGCAATCTGCTGCTGTTCCAGGATGGTGATGCGCTCACCGGCCATGCGCCCGTCGCGCACCAGGAACGCGGCACCCGCCAGCGACGCCAGCCCCGAGCCTACGAACCAGGCGGTCTTGCCATCCACACCGGCCGGCTTGCGTGGGCGCGCGAAAGCTTCGTAGTTGCCACTGCTGTAGTACATGCACTGCTCCTTCCTGGAGGGGGTCGACTCCACTCTAGCGCCGAACCGATGTCGTACAGGCTTCAGCCCACCTGCGACCCAGTGACGCGGTGGTCCAGGCCATGCCTGGCAAGCCCCTCGTCCGGCGGCATTTGCCATGCAGGCATTTGCCTGCATATAGTCTTCCCAAGGACGGCACCTGCCCGCCCATCGCGAGGAACCTGCCATGGTGGATATCGCACATCGGGTCGGCATCAAGGCCCCCGTAGACCAGGTGTACCAGGCCCTGGCCACGCCCGAAGGCGTGGCCGCCTGGTGGGCCGAAGACACCCAGGGCGACCGCGAAGCCGGTGGCTCGGTCAAGGTGCGCTTCACGAACAACGGCCAGGAAATCGGCGAGATGGAAATGAAGCTGGAACAGCTCATTCCAGGCGAGCTCGTGCTCTGGCAGTTCCTCGCCGGCCCTGCCGAATGGATCGGCACACATGCACGTTTCGCACTGAAACAGGAAGGCGACTACTGCATCGTGCTGTTCACCCACGAAGGCTGGAAGGAACGCGTCGAGTTCACCTCCCACTGCAGCACAAAGTGGGCGGTGTTCCTGATGAGCCTGAAGGCCCTGCTGGAAACCGGCAAAGGCCAGCCCAACCCGCACGACGTCAGGATCGACAACTGGAACTGAAGACGCCCCGCATGAATGCAGACAAGGTGTTCAAGGCTCTGGCCGACCCCACGCGCCGGACGCTGCTGGATCTGCTCTGCGCGGACAACGGCCAAACGCTGGGCCAGCTCTGCGAACACCTGGACATGGCCCGGCAATCGGTCACCCAGCACCTGGGCCTGCTGGAAGACGCCAACCTGATCAGTACCGTGCGCCGCGGCCGCGAGAAGCTGCACTTCATCAACCCGGTGCCACTGCATGAAGTCTACGAGCGCTGGGTACGCAAGTTCGAGCAGCAGCGCCTGAGCCTGCTGCATGACCTGAAACGAGAACTGGAAGGAGAATGACGATGTCCGCAGCGTCCACCCGCTTCATCCACGTGATCTACATCGCCTCCACGCCGCAGAAGGTGTTCGAGGCCATCACCCGCCCCGAGATCGCCAGCCGCTACTGGGGCCACGAGAACGTCTCGGACTGGAAACCCGGATCGCGCTGGCAGCATGTGCGCGCCAACGAAACGCGCTCGGTCGAACTGGTGGGCGAAGTGGTGGAAAGCACCCCGCCCTCGCGCCTGGTCATCACCTGGGCCGCCGCTTCGCAGGCCGACAACCCGGACGCCTACAGCCGGGTCACCTTCGATATCGTGCCCTACGAGGACATGGTGCGTCTGACCGTCACCCACGACGAACTGGAACCGGGCAGCGGGATGGATACCGGCATCCGCCAGGGCTGGCCTATCGTGCTGTCCAGCCTGAAGTCGCTGCTGGAAACCGGCAAGGGATTGGATGTGTTTGCGAAGCCGCAAGGGTAGTGGTGGTGCCAGCTGTGCACTAGCACCACCTTGGGAAAGCTCGATACAAAGTGGCATGCTGCAGACGAGCCAGTATGCCAAGCAATCAGATTGACCTTTGCGATCACCCACCGCTTCGACGCATGCTGCAGCCACATAGGAAAACCCCTACGCGTAAGTGAGAACCAATGCGCAGCCGCTCACCCTCGAATTATCGATACTGATTGCGCACATGCAGTGCACATCCGAATCAATTATCGAGCGCGGAGGCGACATGAAGTCGGCAGCTTTTCTTGTAGTTGTCATTCTAGGAATGTGTTCCCAAGAAGCTAGATCCCAGGTGCCACCAGTCAATACGGGCCTAGGCGACTGCATAGATTTCATCATCTACGCATCTCCCACATTGACGGGACAGGTCAACTCAACAACCTATTCGTTTGCATATTCCTCGAGCTCCTACCTCGACAAGGAAAACGGAGTGGTGTACGTACAGAACTTCACCTGCAACCCGCAAAGCCCGGACCTCCCTGGTATCTATTCGCGCGTTTCTCAAGTTAGCCATGAGATGGGGCATGTAAACTTCGACGCCAGCTTCCCCCTAGGAACGCGAGAAGACTATATTGAAAAGGCATGCACCAACGAAGGCCGAGCCGTCCTCAATAACGCCACCGCACGAAGCGAGATACTAAACACAAGCGAAGGATATTCAGACATCGGCTTGGCAGCAGCGAATTCAGGCGCACTACTTACACTTATCAACGCAGGCGGACAGAACCTAGACAAGCGCGTTGGTGATTTGTTTTGCGACACAAATGTCACCTCTACAACCGGTGTCAATTACAAAGTCCACTGGGGAAATGTGTATGATGAGCTGTACGGACCCGAAGATGAAGAGGAGCAGTAATCGATGAAATTTCTCACGAGTGCTCTAGTACTTTCATTCGTAACGCTCTCCTCCGGCGTCTCGGCCTCCGAACCCAAGGCAAGCCCAGACGCGCAGCAGAAGTTCTGGGCATTAACAGAAAGAATTGCCGTTGCACTTCCGGGTGATGGACGAGATCTGCAGAAGCTTATTCCCCCTTCCGTTGCACGCATGGATGTCTCCGGATCAAAGACCAGACAAGAACAGCGCGCCGTAATTGGCCCGTCACTGTTTGCCGATGACCTCGCAGTTGTGATGGGCAAGGACAATCGTGCCGATTCTGTTTCATTCGATCTCTCAGGCAGCTGCATACCCTTCTCCTCGGTCCGCAAGCGGTACCCCAGTATTCTGGTGATAAATCACGCTGCGAGTGATCTCGAATGGAATACGCTCGGAACCCAAGTTGGAGATTCAGTTATTGCTTTCTGGTTCAAGGGCACGAAGTTTGGCTGCATGCGCAGAGTTGAAATCACCCCTGCTGCTACCACATTGTCACGACTCAACGTGGACTAAGAGCGGGCCTCAGGATCGCTTGCGATCCTGAGGCTTGTCGCTTCCCGCGGCGAACAACCATGACTTGGCCGATGTACCAGCGCCGGCTGAACGCCGCCCCCACGCTCACCCTCGCCAAATCCGGTTCCGACTGCACTCCGACACCGCCTGCCACAGCATCACCGGCAGGCTTCCCGGGCGACGTTCGATGCGTGCTTCAGACGCAGATTCCCTGCATAGCAAAGTGGCGGCGGTCACCCTCGGTTTCTGGGTGATGAAGATCGCCGCCACCACCCTCGGCGAGACCGCCGGCGACCTGCTGTCGATGACGCTCAACCTGGGCTACGTGGCCAGCTCGGCCATCCTGCTGGCGATCTTCGCTGGCCTGCTGGGCGTGCAGCTGTCGGCACGGCGCTTCCATCCGGTGCTGTTCTGGTCGGTAGTGCTGGCGACCAGCACCGCCGGCACCACCATGTCGGACCTGCTCGACCGCACGCTGGGGCTGGGGTACGCCACCGGCGCCAGCCTGCTCGCCGGTTGCCTGGCGCTGGTGCTGTTGGCCTGGCGCCTGTCTGAAAAGTCGATCTCGGTCAGCAACATCGCATCGCGTCGCGCCGAAGGCTTCTACTGGACCGCCGTGTTGTTCTCCAACACGCTGGGCACTGCACTGGGCGACTTCCTCGCCGACGATTCCGGGCTGGGCTTCACCGGCGGCGCACTGCTGATCGGCAGCCTCATCGCGCTCACCGCGCTGGCCAGCCGCATCAAGGGCATCAACCGGGTCATCCTGTTCTGGATCGCCTTCGTGCTCACCCGCCCGTTCGGCGCCACCTTCGGCGACCTGCTCACCAAGCCGCTGGAAAAGGGCGGCCTGGGCTTCGGCACGGTGGGGTCGTCGCTGGTGCTGTTCACCATTCTCGCGACCCTGGTGGCGCTGCCGATGCTGCAGCGGCGCGCGCAGCCCGCCAACTAGCGCGCCGTCCAGCCCCCATCCACCGGCAACGCCGTGCCGGTGATCTGCGCCGCCGCGTCCGAGGCCAGGAACACCACCATTTCCCCCAACTGCTCGGGCGTCACGAACTGCAACGAAGGCTGTTTCTCGGCCAGCAGCGCGCGGGCGGCGGACTCCTGATCCGTGCCCTCCTTCTGCGCCAACGCAGAAATCTGCTGCTCTACCAGCGCGGTCCGCACCCAACCCGGGCAGACCGCATTGGCGGTGATGCCGGTGCCCGCGTTCTCCAGCGCGGTCACCTTGGTGAACCCCACCACGCCATGCTTGGCCGCCACATAGGCCGACTTGTTCACCGAGCCCACCAGCCCGTGCACGGATGCGATGTTGATGATGCGACCGGCGCCCTGCTGCTTCATGTGGGGCAAGGCGGCCGCCGTTGCATGGAACACCGCCGAGAGATTCAGCGCGATGGTCGCATCCCATTTCTCTGTGGGGAATTCCTCGATCGACGCGGTGTGCTGTATGCCTGCGTTGTTCACCAGAATGTCGATGCGGCCCATCGTTGCGACTGCGCGGTCGATCATTTCGCGCACCGCCTCGCCCTTGGACAGGTCGGCGCCGTCATGCGCCACCCGCACGCCGAACTCGGCTTCCAAACGGGAACGAATGCGCTCGATTTCCGCCGCATCGCCGAAGCCATTCAGCACGATGTCGGCCCCCTGCCGCGCCAGCGCCGTGGCAACGCCAAGACCGATACCGCTGGTGGAGCCGGTAACCACCGCAACCTTTCCAGAGAACATGGGCGAGCATCCATCGGGGGTAGGCCACCAGTGTAGCCCTGTGGATCCGCGCCACGCGTGGATGCTTGCCCTCGGCAAAAATCCACATTCCCCCTATATTCACCCCAATCCACCCAAGGATGGCCCGATGAACCCCTGCAACGCCCTGCTGCCCGCCGTTGTTGCCGCACTGCTCGCCCCTGCCATCGGCCAGGCCGCCTTGCCCGCGCAGCCAGCCACGCCGCTCACCACTGGCAGCGTGCGTCTGGATATCGCGACCGGCCGCGTAGATGGCGATGTGTGCCTGTCCAATCCGCCCGCCACCGCACAGGGCCACTTCGTGCTCAACGCCGGCCTGAACGTCGCACGGGTCACCGATGGCGAGGGCAAGCCCCTCGGGTTCGACGGCTGGTACGACCCCGGCGTGGATGGCGAAGCGCGCGTCTACACCCTGGCCGAACCCAGCACCAAGCTCTGCGTTCAGTACGTCGGCGCGTTTCCGCTGTACCCGAAGCACGACGCCCTGGGCGACTTCAAAGGCATGATGGCCTTCAACGGCGACAGCGCCCGCTTCACCGAGCAGTCCGCATGGCTGCCACAGGCGTTCGACCCCAAGGCCCGCGTGCGCAGCAGCGAAAGCCGCTACGACCTGCAGGTGAACTGCGCCGGCTGCCGCTTCCTGTATCTCAACGGCAGCCCGGCCATCGAAGGCGCGCAGGGGCGATTCCGCGGCGACAACGCGCGGCCGATCCTGCTGTTCGGCGGCAGCGGCCCGGTCACCCGCACCGCGCAGGTCACGATCCTCAATGAGACCCTGCCCACAACCAAGGTCGATGCGCTGTCCAGCACGGTGCAGAAAGTAGCCGACGTGCACAGCCGCTACATGGGCGTGCCACTGGCCGACCGCCCCACTTTCCTGCGCATGGTCACGCTCAACCAGATCGAGCGCGACCGCGAGGGCAGCGAGTGGGGCTTTGCCACCTGGCCGACCATCGCCATGAGTGGCAGCATCGGCAACGTGGCCGATTCACTGCTGGCCGGTGGCGAGAACGCCGAGCGACGCGTGCAGTACATCGCGCACGAAATGGGCCACTACTACTTCGGCACGCTGAACCGTCCGCAGGGTCCCTACTTCTGGGTACTGCTGGAATCCAGCGCCGAATTCCTGTCGATCAAGGCGCTGCGTGAGATCAGTGGCGATGCTGCGGCTGATCGCTACATCGCGCGCCTGCAGTCGGCCATCGAAACGCTGGACAAGCCGCTGCCCGCATTCGATGCCATCGATGGCAGCTCGGATCTGGGCGAGATGTATCGCTACGTCTATGCCCCCTTGCTGCTGCTCTCGCTGGAGAAGCAAGTGGGCGAAGCGAAGATGCAGGCCTTCATGCGCGGGCTGCTGGCCGCGCCTTCGCCGAGGAACTGGGCGGAGTTGCAGGGCATCGCGATGAAGGCCGGCATCGATGCCAGAGCCTGGGAGCATTGGCGGGCAAGCTGTGTGGCAGATGGCAAACCGAGGTGCCGGTAGATCCACGCCACGCGTGGATGCTTCCCCTCAACCCATCACTTCCAATGATCCGGCCCCAGGAACGGCAAGCTCAACACAAACACCGGAACCGCCACAGGAATCAACGCCGCGCCCAGCACCTTGCCGGCCGCCGTCCCCACACCCGGCTTGTCCTCCCTCTCCGGCAGGATCCGCTGCGCCCGCGCATTGATCGGTTGCGCCAGTTTGCCCTTCTCCGCCAGCGCAGCAGCGTCCGGCAACTTCACCCGCTCGCCGTCGCCCTCGAACAGCGCGCTGTAGTAGCTGCCGCCCTTCTTTGAAAGATTGCAGGCCCGATCAAACGCCAGCGCATAACGGCTCCGATCCTGCGGCAGGTAGTAGCGCGCACGCTCATCCACATACTTCGCCTCGCGCGGAAGCACCTCAATCCGCTCCAGCTTGAACTGCGCGGCCTGTTCCGGCGTCACCTGCTCCGGCCGCAGCAGCAGCGCATAGCTGCCGTGCACCTTGGCCTTGTTGGCCGGGTCGCGCCAATCCTCATGGAAGTACATCTGCGCGCAGGCCACCGCCTCGCGCAGCGGGCTGTTCATCAGCGCGCGGTACTCGCGGAACGACGCGGCATTGAAACGCATCGGTTCTTCAAAGCGCGGTAGTAGATACAGTTGGCCGTCATCGGCCACGAACGCACCCGTGATCTCGCGGCTTGAGGCGTGCTCCTCCGGGCCACTGGCACAGCCGGACAGCAAGCCAAGGCACAGGGCGGAGAGAATGAAAAAAGACGTTCGCATGTCGTGTTCGAGGGCTTCCCTGGGAAAACGGCCCCGCCCGGAAGGACGAGGCCAGCCCGCCATGGTGCCACGGCACCGCATGCGATGCAGAACCCGCCCTACCTCAACCGCTCCACCAACTGCTGCCCCACCTCCAGCGCCGAAGCCGGGTTCTGCCCGGTAATCAGCTCGCGGTCCACCACCACATGCCCCGTCCACGGCGTGGCGTTGCTGCTGAACTTCGCGCCCGCCCGCTGCAACGCGGTCTGCGGGTAGAACTTCATCTCACCGCCACCCAGCAGCGGCTTGGCCTGCTCTTCTTCCTGGTTGCTGATCACCGTCATCTGGTAGCCGCTGTAGATCCACTTCGGCGTGGCCGGCATCGCACCCGCGTCCAGCTTCGCCACGAAACCCGCCGCATCCGGCAGCGTGGACAGCAGCGCGATCGGCCCGTGGCAGACCAGCGCGGTGGTCTTGTTGCGCTGGTGGAAGTCGGCCAGCAACCGGCCCAGCGCCGGGCTCTTCAGCAGGTCCTGCATCGGCGCGTGACCACCGGGAATGTAGACCGCATCGAAACGCGCGTAGCCCTGCTGCTCGATGCGCGCCAGGCTGACCACTGGCGAGGCCGTCGGCGAGGTCAGAGCCAGCTTCTCCAGCAGTTCCTTGTGCAGCGTCAGCTGCGCCGCATCGTTGCCGAAGTACGCCGGCGTCACCGAGGACGCATCCACCGTCGGCGCCCTTCCCTGCGGCGTGGCGAAGGTCACTTCGTGGCCCGCGTCCAGCAGCAGCTTGACCGGCTGCATCAGCTCATTGAGATAGAAGCCGGTGGACAGCACCTTGCCGTCCTTCAGGTCCAGGTGGTTTTCGTCGGACAGCACCACCAGCACGTTGGCGGCATGCGCGCCGCTGGCGGCCAGGGTCAGGGCCAGCGCTGCGGCCAGCCGGGTCATCAGGTTCATGGGGAGCTCCTATCGGGGAATGGCCGCCACTTTATTCATCGCCAAAGCGGCGATAAATTGGCCCCATCGCAAAACATCTGTTCCCCGGAGAGCCAAATGAGCCGCAAGTTCGACTACCTGGGCGATGTGGAGGTGTTCCTGGCGGTGGTGGAGCACGGCTCGTTCACTGCCGGCGCGGTGGCGCTGTCCACCACGCCCTCGGTGCTGAGCCGCGCGGTTACCCGGCTGGAAGCGCGGCTGGGCCGGCAGCTGCTGCAGCGGACCACCCGCCGCGTGGGCCTGACCGACGCCGGTCGGCTCTATCTGGAACAGGTGCGCACCGCCTTCGGCCTGCTGGACGACGCCGAGCGCGACGTACTGGCCCAGGACGGTGCGCTGGCCGGCCGCGTGCGCCTGAGCGTACCCACCACCTATGGCCACTACCGGCTGCCACCCGTGCTGGCGCGCTTTGCGCAGCAGTACCCGCAGGTGCAGGTGGAACTGAACATCACCAACCGCAACGTGGACCTGGTGGCCGAAGGCTTCGACCTGGCCATCCGCTTGGGCCAGCTGCCGGACAGCGGGCTGGTGGGGCGGAAGCTGGAGGATGCGCCTTTGGTGCTGGTGGCCGCGCCGGACTACCTGCAGCGCCGCGGAACGCCGCAGACGCTGGACGACCTGCAGCAGCACCTGTGCCTGCCGTTCGTGATGCCGCGCACCGGGCGGCTTGCGCCGTGGATCTTCCGCGACGGCGGGCGCGACGTGGACTGGCTGCCGCGTTCGTCCATCGAGACTTCCGACGATGTGCTGGGCGTGGTGTCGCTGGCCGAACAGGGCATCGGCATCTGCCAGAGCTATGCGTTCATCGTGCGCGAGCGGTTGCAGCGCGGGGAGCTGGTCGAGGTGCTGCCGCAGCTGCGGGGGAGATCGCGACCGTTCTCGGTGATCTATGCGCCGCATCGGCGGCAGTCAGCGGCGGCGCGGGCAATGATTGAGTTGCTGGTGGGGAATGCGGGGCGTGTTGAGGATGGTGTTGGTTGAGGCTGCGAGGTTCGCTGGCGATGTCGGCTTTGAACCGGTTTTTGGGGTGTCCAGCTGATCTGGAACCGTCATCTAGCGAGACGGACTAAGAACTGTTGCAAAGGAAGCCGTCGCGCTATTCGCTTGTTGCGTGGGCGATTGCGCCACTTTGATTCGCCATCAGCAGAGTAGCTGCGCGAATGCGTCTGCTGGCGTCGCGTACTGCACGAATGGTGCGTGCAACAATAGTTCTTCGCTCTCGGATTCCGCGATTCCTTCGCGAATTTCTATTGGCATTCGAAGCGGCGGCGTAAACACCATGGCGCGCCACCGACAAGGGGTGGCCGGGTCTGCAAACCCGCATTGATGTACGCGTCTGTAGTTTGCGCTTGCCCGTCGGCACCGTCCTTAACCGGTGCCGGCGGGCAATCCGTCGGCCTTTCTGGCGGGCGGTGCGTGGGGATCTTCGGATCCACCGGTTCTATGACGCTACTTCATCCCGGTTTGCAGCCATGCATCGTCCGCCACCTCTTCACGGTGGCGCTGTTAAGCACAGCCACGGAAGCCGACGCCATGAACGAATCCGACACCTTCTCCTCGTACACCGTTGTTGAACCCATCAACGACGACACTCCCCTGCCCGACCTGAACTCCCTGCTCGGCATTCTCAAGCGCATGCGCGGCTGCGAAGGGGCTGATGGGCACCCTTGGCCGGAGAACGACGTGTCACCCGGCCGCCGCGTAAGCCTGGCGAGGACCGAGCGCGCGTTGGTGGGACTGCTGACGGTGTTGGAGGTGCTGCATTCGGCGGACCGCTGCCGGGTGGCAGCGGAGCCGGAGCGGCATTTGGATGAGGGGGTTGTGGATGGGTTATTCCTGGCTTGCCGGGGGCTGGTTGAGTGGGCTTGTCAGGAGGTAAGGCCATAGGCCGTGCGGACAAACTTCGCGCAGTGCAAATGAATGTCCTCCGCGCCAATGTTCACAAAAATATGCGCGGACTGCAGAGCGCACTCCCATTTCGGTGCGCTACTATCTGCCGATCGGCATTGGGAAGGCAAGGACGGACATGGGACGCACTGGGAAGAGAAGGCACTCACTGCATAGAACGATTGGCTCAGTATATTTGGGCGGGAACTTCGCCCGAGAATCATTATTTTTAGCAAAAGCAAATACCCCTCCAAGCGAGCTCTTCCAACTATTTCCAAGAATAATAAAAACACCGGAACGATTACTGCCAATACATGGAAACCCGTTCCCCCAAAAATACAGCGAACTGTTCAGCATTCAACCAGCAGGATCACCTGCCGGACCGGTGAACGAGGCAGTATGGGCAATTTGCAGATCTCTCCTGCACGTAGATACGCTTTCAGAATACATTGACACACGCCACCAATTTGAGTCGGACCTACTCTTATCCAAATATGATTCGGCCGCGAAGATACTGACCGATTTTCAGGATAGATGTGGCGTATCCCTCTGGCTAGCCCAGGCATGGCTGACTCTTGGTGAAAATGCACCAAGCGGGGCGAGATCTCGCGTGCGTCGAGAATTTGAAAATGCCGCACCTCAATCTGTCGCGGCATTCATGCTTCACTATCTAACGCGAAGATCGGAAAGCAGAGGGGCCAAGAGATTTCTAAAGGATGAAATCTCGGCAAAGCTCGCGGGTGTTGATGATTCCTTCAGAACTTACGCAGCGAGCCGGGTAAGCGACGTATTTGTCGCAAGCCCAAAAGAACTTTCCGCAAATATGTTCTTCGAGGCTCAGGCCAGCATCATAGATCACTATGAAGCACTGATCGCCACGCTTCAAGACATGGCTACCGCGAAGGCATTGCCCCGCACAGTGATTGAAACACTGGAGAGACCAGTATCGATACTGCGGCGAAGATTGAACGACAGGCGACTAGCGCCGCTTGCAATGTCGTTTGGGTGCGTTGTGGACCCAGATCGTACAGACCTAGTAGCGAGGAGATCACGCCCATTCGAGCTTTATTACCAAAGCGAGTACCGCGAGGCGGCGGAAGCAGCTGCCGAATTCCTCAGCGAGACAGACCCGACCGATGCTGCCATGCTTACGCTTCTGGCCAGAGCATTAATCAGATCAGGCAGCAACCCACCGCCGCTTTCTCCAACACATGCAGGATTGTGTTCTAGTCTTTTAAATGCGCTCGGATTGACTGATGCGGCGTATGGCGAAGCTACGTCAATTTTTTCAAATGCCGATACTCACTACGGACAAACCTGGGCCCGCTATCTGCGCTCCATCGTCCTTTCCTGCTTACATCAAGAATCTGATGCCTCCCAGATAGATCAGTTGCGAAACATAGTTGTCTTAGATCCATACATTTCCCCCATAACGCTCGCTTGTGCCCGTCAACCACACGCGAAGACGTATCGCAAAATGCTCTCAGCCTGCGGGCTATATCCAAATACGCTTACCGCAATCAACCTACTCTATTACGGAATAGAGCCCGGTCCAGATGACGCATGCATTTCCAAGAACCGCTACCGCGCATATTTGGGCCGTAGCGCCGTCACCTCGAGTAACGTTAGCGCGGCCCTGCTCCAGCTGGAGCCTCTGCTTCGTGATGCCCCCGACGGCGCGAAGTTTCGCGCACTAACGGCTTTATCCATGGCCATGACGAAAGCAGGCCGGAGAAGCGAAGCACTAGCGCTTCTGATTGACGCGCATATTCATAACCCAGAGGTCCCGACAGCGCTTCCGCTCGATGTGGTGATCAAGAGCCTGGAAGACTCTAACGACTGGCCCGAGACCATCGATGTTCCACTCGCGTTCGAGCTGTATAACGCATTCTCTTCAGATAGCAGACTCGCCGAGCTTAGATTTGCATTTGAAAGATTCCAAGAAACGAAATCCATCGACAGTCCAGCGACGCTAGTTGAGCACCTCGGATCAAAGAACAAGGAGCGGTCGATACTTTATCTGGATCGCGTATGGACTCCCGAGGTAATGCGGCATACGTTGCTTTACAACGGAACCAATGAAATAGGCGAAGCGCGTGTAGCAGTATGTAGGCAGTTGGCAGCACTGGATCCTGAGAACTCCACGCGATACTTAGACGAGATTCGAGAGCGCGTTAAGCAGCAGGAGATCGCCAAAGGAACCTCATTACTCGAGCAAAGCAAGGTCTACGTCGACATTGCAGCGATTAAGCGAAGTCTCAAAGCAAAAATTGGCGGCCAGTACTCACGATATCGAGCCAACACAATTGCTTCAAACGACACCTCCCAGGAAATTGTCGAGCACATTGCCGATGCATTACTTGATAGAACTTCAACCGAGAACATTTCTCTTGGAGTTGCACTATCCAACGTTCATTTGGTGGACGAGATCGAGAGTGAAACAGACAGTCAGTTCGACTCAATCTTCACCGAAGTAACGCATGAATTCCTTCGCGGCGACCATGGACTTAACGCATATCTAAGCACTCGAGTCAGACACGGCGTACTAGCGAACACACTGAGAAAGCCACTTGCCGATGAAAGGCTAATAAATATAAAAAATTCAAACGGTCAAGGATACCGGCGCAATCTACATTGGGACGAGCGACTCGAAGGAAATGAATCCACCTCAAGAGACGCAGTTGCTGCGGCACTGGAGAAATTCTCCTCTGAATTTGATCGAATAGTCCATGAGTTACGCGACGAACGCCTCCAGATTACGATGTCGCATGGCGTCAAGGATATGAAGCAGGATACAAAAGCGGCATTCGTCTACAGATCCTCCAACTTGGAACGGCGCTTCATGCAGCGATATGCGGTTCGCTCTAGAACAATGGATGAATTTATCGATGTATGTATAGATAACTTATGGGGAAAAACTGACGAGAATCTCTTGGCCGTGAGAGATCTCCTCGAAAAACAGACTAAACCCGCACTAATGTCCACTGTAGAACAGTTGTCCGATGCAATTTCCACACTACCCTACAGCACGCCTGTGGCGGACCTTCGCAATGCTATTGTACGCGCCAAGACGCAACTGCGGCTTCGACTGGATGAGATATTCTCTTGGTTCAAGAGAAGTCAGGTTTATGACCGCCAAGACTATCAAGCCGGATTGCCAGTCGACATTGCACTAAACATGATCAGAAAGACGGCCCCCGAAAACTCGACCGTCCCACGCATCGACATTTCCCCGTACGACCGGAGCGCCCGTCTTCCTGGGCGAACCCTAGACGGAATGGTTGATGCATTCTACGTACTAATATCCAACGCAATTGAGCATTCGGGCCTGGAAGGCGAATCCCTAAAAATTTCGGTTTCATTTGACCTAACCCCCACGCGCTATGCCGCGAGAATTGATAGCTCTTTAGCTCCAAGCATTCCGTCCATCGAACAACGAAGCAGTGTCGAAAGCATTCGGAGCAGCCTCAATAAGAGCGATTCACTTAAGCTCGCCCAGGTCGAAGGAGGGAGCGGACTGCGAAAGCTCTGGAGATCGATCAACTCACCGTTCTATGACGCACCAAGTCTAGATTTCGGCTTCTCGCCGTCTGGAAATTTCTATGTTGAAATTTCTTATAACGTGGAGATTGTAGATGAAAATTCTCCTCATCGAGGATGATGCAGACAAGGCCCGAGAGATCGTGGATTTTGTAAAGGAGTTCCGAGGCTCGCTAGAGGTCGATGAGGCAAGATCGTTCAACTCCGCACTGAAGGCAATCTGCGATCGAAACCGCACATATGACGCTGTACTTCTAGATATGAGCATGCCCAACTTTGATGTCGGCGCAAACGAGCCATCAGGCGGCGCGCAGGAGAGTTTCGCAGGACGAGATCTCTTGATGCAAATGAAGATGCGCCGTAGGACTGCCCCCACGATAGTGGTGACGATGTTTGACGGCTTCGGGGAAGGCAATAGCCGAGTATCAATTGAGAATTTGGCGGAACAAATGTCTAAGAATTTCCCCGAATTCTATGTAGGCCATGTCTATTACAGCCAAACAGAAGATACTTGGAAGGCGAAACTTGGCAATCTTCTCAGGGGGATTTTAGATTGATCGACGTTAAGATTATACTCATCGATGATCAGATCGATAAGGCATCTTCTATAGTATCGCCACTGAAAGAGCACTTTGGAGATGCCGTGGAAGTAGTGCATGTAAGCAACGCCATCGACGCAAGGCGAAGAATGCGTGAATGTCGCTTTGACATTGCACTCATTGATGTAAATCTTCCCGAGAGCATTGACTCTTCACCCACGGCAGAGTCTGGCTTCGCCATGTTGGACATGCTGAAGGTTGACGGAAAAGCGAACCTTCCTGACGAGTTAATTTTTATTACCGCTCGCGAGGAGTTGAAGCAGGAGGCCACAGCAAAAGCTGCGGCTCGCGGGGCTGCACTGCACTTCTTTAGGGATGGCGACAACGTTTGGGCGGAGGTACTCGTTGGCAGAGTTGGATATATTCTAGAGAGAAAGAAGCGCCATAAATCACCAACTGTTGCCGTCGCGATTGTGACCGCACTGAGTTCACCTGAGCTTGACGCGGTATTAAACTTAGACTTGAGTTGGCGCCCATATATAGTTCCGGGTGATCCCACGCGATATTACCTTGGCAATATGCAGGCGGGCTCAAGAACGATCGAAGTTGTCGCCGCCTGCGCACCTAGAAAAGGCATGCCCATGTCGGCCGCACTCGCTGCAAAGATGGCACATATATTTAAGCCAAAAGTACTGGCAATGGTTGGCATCTGCGCGGGGGTCAGAGGCAAGGTTGCCCTTGGCGATATCGTAGTTGCGGATCCGACTTGGGATTGGGGCAGCGGGAAGCATGCTCAAAATCTAGATTCCACACCAGTTTTCCGTGCCGCGCCTTATCAAAGCGCTCTGCGCAGTGACATTGCCTCGCTGATACAAGCCGAGTGCAGAGATTCAACCCTTTGCTCTGCGGTCAGTGCGGGCTGGAAAGACAAAGTACCTGGCGGACGCTTGTCCATGCATCTCGGCCCAATGGCCTCCGGTGCCTCTGTACTGGCTCATGATGGCGCAATTGGCCCCATAATCGAGGAGCATCGGGAGGTGATTGGCGTCGAAATGGAGGCTTATGCGGTGATGGCTGCAGCTGAGCTATGCGGCACAAGCCCACTGGTGATCAAATCGGTCTGTGATTTTGCAGACGCTGAAAAATCTGACGGCTGGCAGCAGTACGCTGCATACACCAGTGCCGCTTGCTTGGCGTATCTAATCCCTAAGCTAGCGGAAGCTGAAATATGCTGATTTAGGACTACTCAACCTGCAGAAACTGGGGAGTTGAACAAGGGCGCCTCTCGGCGCCCTCGTTCTTTCAACTCATTCCCACTCCATCATCAACAGATCGCCTAAACCCGCATAGTTAAAGGGATTGGCAGTGTTCGACATGGGCCTGTACCGTCACTCTTACCGTCATACGCCAAGTGCTTACGCATGCGCCGAAAGTCGTGCGGCCCGAGGGGCGACGGCACTACAGATCACATCATCGATCACGTCATCAGGATACAGCAGACAGCTTGCCCTGTCCCCTCAAACTCATCGGGTAGTCACTCCAGCCCGAACATCTCAGCGATGGCCATGATCGGCATACGATCTCTTCGCCGAAGCTTCCATGGGACAAATTCGTCGTCGATTAGGGGCAGGCCCGTCCGCTTGGCCATTACCCACAGCAAAGTCGGCTCTACGTCGGCACCACCTCGCAAAGACAGGAGCCACGCGCGAGCACCTGAAGATAGCGGCCATCGGGAAAACTGAGTGTCACCCTTTGATACGTCGTCGCTTTCGTCAAAGAAAGCGTGCCCTGCGGAGAGGAGGCCGTGCTTCATCGCTAGCTTCCGTGCAATCCCACAGTCGTCGATCATAGATAGAGCTAGCATGACACGTGCGTCAGAGGCATTGCTTCCCCGGAGTGCCTCCAAGGTTCCTGCATCGAACTCGGCAGCCAACTGCACGCCTAGCGCAAGAAGAAGCGGTGCTGCGAACTGTGGGTCGATGTGGTCCGCCAAAGATTTGATGGGTTCCCAAGGTACAAGACCGTGCTCCCCAGGGTGTCCAGTAACTCGAAACACTACGGCCCATGCCGCAGCGTAGCGGACAGGATAGAGATTCTCTTGAACATCACCGACGACGTAATCGTTGCGAAGGCTTCGTTCGACTGCAGTCCAGGCAGCCGGATAGTTTGGACGGGTTAGGAGATCCAGTAGAGATGCGTGCAGCGCAACATCGATCGGCGCGTCGCCCTCTGCAGCAAGAAAGGCGACGATTTGATCTAGGACTGCTGTCGGCAGTGTGTCGAATTTTGCAAGAGCCTCAGCAGCAGCACGAGCTACGTGATACTCGGGCTCTTCTCGCCTCTGATGCTCGGGATGCCGAGCATAGTTTCGCTGATCACCGAGAAGAGTTATCAGTGTGTGATGGCCATCAATCCAAGCATTCTCTCCAATGACGACTGCCAACTCTGCTCGGACAGGTGCACTTTTGTCCGCAGCAAGGCGTAGCATCGCTGTCCTTTCAACATCGTCAGCCGCCGGAGCCAAGGCTTTCAAAGCTGCGCGGCGAACTTTGTAGTGCTTATGGCCAAGCGAGGTGATGATCGCGCTACGAGCCCCAGCAGTGCCAAGATTGGATAAGGCCGAAATACCGGCCTGGGCATCGCCTTCATCTTCAGAAGCAGCCCACTGTTTAGCAAGAACCAAGACATCTTGACCTTCCGCTGCTGAGATCAAAAGCAGAAGACGCGCAAGCCCGCGCGGGCCCTCTGCTAGCAGGGTTAGCGCTTGTCCTGGCGGGAGATCTCGGAAGCATTTCAGAAGAGTAGAATTGTCAGCCCCAAGGGGTCGTGCAAGCGCTAAGTGCACGGCGGCCCTTACATCAAGTGGACTCGCGGCCAAAATTCGCTTAGCCAGTGCAGCTTTTTCCTTACCGTGTACGAGATCTACAATCGCTGGCACGAGCAAGGCAGCCCGAACAGGCGACAGACTCGGTAAAAGACCAAGCAAAATAGTCTGGGCCGAGAGCCCCCTCGCCCCATCCTCATCATCCCCCTCAAGGAATGACAAGGCACGGACAGCCGCATCAACCGCGTTAGGTCCCCCACTGACCAGTGCGTTCATAACGCGATCTCGCCCAAACTCCAGACGTCTGTCGGCAATGACACCCAAACCTGCAGCTTGAAGACTGTCGTCCTGCCCCGCAGCTTCAAAAAAAGCGTCGAGTTCATCTGCAGTGACTTTGGGCAAGTTGAAGCGCATTACATCGGGCCAGAGTGGCAGTACGACATCCAGCCTCGGATGCACCGAGATCCAGGCGTATCCCTCCCGGCGACGTCGCGCGATCACATAGCCCTTGGCGAAGTGTTCAGCCGAAGGTCCCTCATCCTGCGCACGTTCTTCGATATGAAGGCTCTCGGCAAAATCAAGCTCGCCCTGCCATGCCTGAAAGCGCGCTGTTCTTGACTTGGCAAGGGCGGCGTCGACACTCGCCTGCATCTCTATGATCTGGTCCCACACCGTCGCATAAGGTGGCTCAGGACCCATTAGCGCGCATTCTGAGATCGCATCGGCGCTCATGACAAAGTTGGCAGCTTGGGATACCACCCTGCCGGCAGCTACGAAGGCTTGAGTGAAATCTACACCGAACGGCTTCAGCCATGAGATTAAATCATTAGCGCCATAGTCAGTGTGTGTCCACGGCAACTGGTGAGCGATGAATCCCTTGAGGATGAGCAAATCACGGTCAGAAGCGATGACGGCGTCGCGGTTGGCCTTAGAGACCTTTGGTGGACGCCAGCCGATGTTGGCGAAAACGTCTTTATCCTTTGCCCCCCCACGCTCAAGCCAGTCGACGAGCAATCTGATCGGCGAATTTGAACTGAGCCCGCGATCTGCCGCTACCCAGGCTCTATGAAACTCCGAGGCACCGCCAACAGCCATCACTAAGCCATCTACAAGAAAGTCATCGAACGCAATCTCAACAGCTTCATCGAGTTCGACGCCATCGTTTTCCAAAGCCTTCGCCCCAGTCACGATGCGATCGACCAGATTCAGCCAATCTGAATCCTTCTTGGCCAAAATAAGGGCCGCTCGCGCGACAGCGTTCAGCGCAACCTCGGCCGCCCGAGGTTGCTCACGGGCCAATTTCTCCATAGCTTCCACGACCTTGGCATGAGCGACATAAGCCCCGTCACCGTCTTTGGTCAGCTGGGTTTGAGCCAGTTGCCGGGCCAAGTCGTCGAGTCCAATTTCGACCTTGTTTTCGCTCTCCACTTCTCGCCGAAGGCTAGTGAGCCGGCTAGGAGGCAACGCGCGAGAATTGCGCAGCAAGGACCAAAGTACGGCAGCGCCGCGTGTACCTTGGTCGCCAAAGCCACGTATCTGGTCGCGAACCACCTGCAGACGGCTATCACTAAGTGCTCGATTCACCAGACTGTCGATGTCAACGTCGGCTGGCTTCGAGACCGCATTCAGCTCACGC
Organism: Stenotrophomonas maltophilia; assembly: GCF_013464915.1. Classification (GTDB taxonomy): domain Bacteria; phylum Pseudomonadota; class Gammaproteobacteria; order Xanthomonadales; family Xanthomonadaceae; genus Stenotrophomonas; species Stenotrophomonas maltophilia_AT. Next base: position 8,767 of record NZ_RAVT01000014.1, on the reverse strand, counting down.
GCAAACGCATTGAGCTCGAAGGGGGACTTCAACCTGCGAAGCAGGCGCACTTCGTGTTGGCGCGCGAGATCCTGGCGCCAAGCACCAGCTGTAGTCAGTGAACTGTGCAATATCGTCCTGCGCGCGTCATCATCGTAGGCGTCATCGTCGATAACGACAGCGCGGTCGGCCCACACCGGGGACGGCGAAGCGCTGAGGGCTTCGCGATAGATCTCGCTTCGAGATGTGATGACAAACTGCTTGTCGGAGACCTGCTGGTGCATAAGAGCACTGATTCGCGTGACCCACGCCTCTGCTTCCCCCTTCTTCAGAGCAGACTGTCCCCAAGGATCTTCAAGATGGAAAAGCACTCGGCCGGGAGCAGCGAATGCATCCTCAATCTCCGCCAGGCCTGCGCTCTCTCGTACTACCTTGTAGGGTCGATCGGCACAACGTCTATCAAAGGCCAATTTGTCAGCCGTCAAGCTCTTGCCATAGCCCGACGGACCAACTAATAGCACTGCACCCAATTGAGCAAGACGCTCCTCTGCGGCAAGCAAATTAGCTGGCGCGACGTACCGGGCCAGTTGCGGATTGGCATGAGGCATGCCACCGAAAAGCTCGGCAATCTTCTCAACGTCTTCTTTGCGTAGCGGGTCAGGGACTTCGAGAAATCGATCTTCGACAGCACGTTGAAGTCGTTCGACACAAGCGTCCAGTGCCTGAGCAGGAACGTGCAAACTTTCGGTGAGAACTTCATCGATCTGCCTGCGCGTCTCCTGGTGCGTCATACCCTCAATCAGAGCGAAACGACCAGCGAGCTTTTGCTTCTCTGGCGTTTTCAGGTTGAGGTTGGTCGGCGTGAAGCTGCTATCTGAAAATTGACCTGGATACCTAACGCGGCCTTTGGCTAGCGCACCATCGACACTGGAGTTGGTGATGAAGACGTACCTCCGCCTATCGTCGGCCAGTAGCATCGCCTTGGCGCGAGGCCTGGGCGCTGGGCCTTTACCCCCCCTGGCCTTTCTGTCATTCACAACGCCAGCAAAATCCTTGCTACTCCAAGCACCAGCCCCCTTGAACTTGATCTGGACATGCAGTTCACCACCAGCCATCACTTGAAGGCTAGCGTCGGCATCCTCCGGTGACACCTTCAGTTGGGCCTTGACGTCATCGTGCGAAGCTGGCTCAACGATGATCTGATCCGCCTCGGCATGCTGCGAGAACATGAGGCGCAACGCCACCCAAATAGTTACCAACTTTTGATAGTCGTAGCCTTGATACGATGGGTTGGCACCACCCTCAACATCTTCCAGCGCCATGAATTTTCCTCACTCCAAGTCTGTGCCAGGTACGTGGTCAGGTGAAGGGATCATTGACGTCCCCTGACGTATGTAATATAGTTTATATTAGAAACAACATAAACTGGAAGCGAGCATGGCACGACCGATGAAGCCTGTACCGCAACCAGTGTTGCAAGCCGACGAGGTACGTCAGCAGCTTACGGAGCTCACGCGACGACTAACCTCAGACCCCGAGGTAGCTCGGTTCTCTCTGGAGGTCGACAACCGCACTGGAATGGTTTCAGCAAATGTGCAGCACTGGAGCGGAAGGACTCAGCACGACGAATGGATCACGAGGGATATGCGCCAGCGGCATCAGTGGGACCCCACTTCACTTTCGATCGAAGAGCGGAACAGTTCTGTTCTGTCTCTGCTGGGTCAAGGGGTCACTCAGGTAGAAGTCGCAAAACGCGTTGGAATCTCTCAGTCCCGCGTTGCGCAGATCAAGAAGTCGTTGATTGACTCGTAAAAACACAGAGCCCGCTGACCGGGCTTACTTAGGAAACTGAAATGTCAAAAATTATTGAAGCAGCAGGCGCCCTTGTTGATAGCGGCGCCGACCTCATCGAAAAAGTCGCCTCGCCTGCGTCTCGCGCAGGTTCCACAGTTGAACGTGCTGGCCGACTTCTGGAAGAAGGTGTCGATGCCGAAGTCATCGCGTTGCAAATGACTAAGAATAGCCCTAATGGCACGCGCTACACCGAGGCCAAAGTCTTAGCCTTTGGCGAACTCTACGAAGACTCAAAAACCAAGGCGCCGTTGACTGCGGCGCAGACTCGTGCGCTGATCAAAGACCAACGAGCACAGCAGAGCACCGACACGCCCCCCCTTCCTGTGTGACTTTGCTATGGCTCCTTACCAGCAATAGCCGTGCGCCTAAATCCTCGATCCCCTGCCATAAAGGCGTCCAGCATGTAAGGGATCAGTTTTTCAGCATCGACCGCCTCGCCGTAGGTTTGCGCGTGCAGCGCCGCGTAGCGGTCGAGGTCGGCTTCAGGCTGGCCGGGCAGGCAAAGGTCAGCTTCGTGGATTCCGTTTTCGGCAACGGCCCGAGCCGCAGCTTGCGCGTCGTCATCGTGAAGTCCCCCTGTTGAAGAAAAGCGGCTGGTACGGCCGCAACACCAGATCGCGGTTGACGATGATGCGTACCGGCAAGCCGGGGCGCTCCGTCAAGGTGGGCTGGATGTTGAGGTTGCGCCGGGTCATCTCTTGGCCGACCTGATTGATGCTGTCCTGGGCGCTGTCGCGACCGGCGATGATGATGCGATCACCGTCCTGCCGGTTCTCCGGCGCGGCCAGTTCGGCACCGACACCCAGCAGCGTGGTCAGCGCCGCGCCGGCGAAGATGCGGGCCCAATGCCAATCCACATCATCTTCCAGCCCGGCATAACCGGCCGGGTCGGTGCCCTCCAGGTTGTCGAGCGTGAGCGAAGACGTGTCGGGCAGGATGATCCGGTTCCACACTACCTGCACGCGGCTCTGCCCGTAGCTGACCTGGCTGTTGTATTTGCCCAGGATGCGGGAACCCTGCGGGATCAGCAGGAACTTGCCGGTGGCGGTGTCATAGACCGGCTCCGTCACCGTGGCGATCACGTCGCCCGGCAAGTCCGACTTGATACCCGTCACCAGTGCCCCGGCCACCACCGTTCCGGCCATGACCTGATACGGCGAAGCCGGCAGGGTCAGATTGCCAGAATTACGGGTTTCCGTGGTTCCGGTTTTCTGGAAAACCTCTTTCTGATCTTGTCGGTTCTGCACAGCGGTCGGGTCGGCAGGCTGGGCCGCCGTCGAGGCAGGCCCGGCCGCCTGCGGGTCGAACGCCGCATTGGCGGCGAAGCCTGGCGCAGCGGCCGCTTGCGTCTGCGCCACCGGCGCGGCCTTCTGCGAACCCGAGCGGAAGAACACCGACGATGCCGCCGCCGATTCGGCTTCCTTTCGCAGCGCGTCGTTTGGGTCGTGGCCGGGAGCTGCGTAGGCGGCCGTCACGGGCTGCTGCGACTTCACGATGGCCGGGCCAAGATCGCCCGGCAACGGCGGCCCCAACTCCGGCACTTGGGTTGTCGGTTTGTTCGGCATCTTCGAGTAGTCTGCCGGCAGCGCGTCCAGCCCTTCCGACTTGGAGACGCGATCGACGTTGTAAAGCTCGGTCTGCTCGCCAGTGCCGCGCCGCTGCGGTTGCAGCGACCACATCAGCGCGCCAAGCACGACGACCGACAGGCCGCCGGCGAGGATGGCCAGCGTGCGCCGGTTCAGACGTGTGACCGGACGCGGTTGCGCACGCAGCGCCACCGCCTCAGGTGCCACCTTGCCCGCCTGGGGCGTAGTGAGGTCGGGAATGTCGTCCTGGCTCATGGTCAGTTCCTCCGTGCCACGCCATCCGTGCGTTCGATACGCACCACGTCGCCGCCATCACCGCCCAGGCGCAGTTCGGCAGCGCCGAACAGCCGATCCACGATGTAGTACGGCGGACGGAAACGGTAGTTCACCAATTGCCCGTCACCCTGCGCGCCGATCACGAACAGCGGCGGCAGCTCACCTTGCGCAATGCCCGGCGGGAACTGGATATAGACCTTCTCGCCGTCATCGAAGGCGCGCAGCGGCTTCCACGGCGGATTGCTGCCTGACACCACATAGCGGAAGCGGATCTTCTCCAGCGACAGGCCAGTATCGACCGGCGCGGCGGCGCTGGCCGCTTTCGCCTGGCGTTGCAAGGCCAGCATCCGGTCTTTCGGGTAGTCCCAGGACACCGACGCCATCCATGCCTTTTCTGTCGAGGTCAGCTCCAGCAGGTACGTCCTGCGGCTGGTCGTGATGACCAAATTGGTCTTGAGGCCCGAACGGATGGGCTTCACAAGCACATTGACGCGCAGCGCGTCGCCGCTGCCGCTGGACGTGTCGCCGACGATCCAGCGCACGGTATCGCCGGCGGCAACAGTCACCAGTTCCTCGCTCGGCTGCAAGGAAACCACGGTCACGCGTCCCGGCGCGGCATAGACCTGATAAAGCGCGCCGTCCGTGAAAGGCCACACCTGAATCGCATTGACGTAGCCCTCGCGGGTCGGCGCGATGCGCGCCTCGGCGTTGGCGCGCGAGACACGCACCTTCTCGTCGGCAGGCTCCGGCGTAGCCGGGGCCGTGTCCGGTTCGGGCAGCGGCTTCAACTGTGCCGGCAGCGCCAGCGGCTAGGTCGCCACCGATTCCATTTGTCGCGCCATCAGACGGATCTCAAGCGGCGACAAGGCGCGATCCTTTGGCACGAAGGTTGCGATCGACACGGCACCGACATCGGCGGCGGGGTTCTCCACTTTCTCGCCGTGCAGGATGGCGAAGGCATAGACTTGCTTCACGATGTCGCGGACGTGCACCGCGGTAGCAGGCGCCCCGCGCTCCTTCACCTTGTTGCACAACGCTCGCAGGTCGTCGGAGGTAATTTCGTTGAGCTGGCGGTTCTCAAAGGCCGGCAAGACGTCCCGATCGACGATGCTCTTGCGCATCGCCTTGGTGCTGTCGGCCATCCGGGCGCCCACCAACCACTTCGCGGTCATCTCGCCGAAAGTCTTGGCGGCGGTCAGGCGACGCTTATCGCGCTGCTTCTCCAGCGCAGGGGACCTACCCTGAGTGACGGCCTTTTTGGCGTCGATCAGCTTTTCACGAGCAAGAGCCAGCGAAATACCGGCAGGCCCATAGCGGCCGATGGTGAGGGTTTCGCGGCGTCCGTTGAGACGGTAGTCGTAGCGGAAGGTGACGGTACCGGTAGGCGATACCGTTACGTACATCCCATCGCGGTCTGAAGCCTTATAAATCTTGGACTTAGGCTTGAGATTGCGCAGTGCTGTGTCGGTAAGCATCGAGGTTTTTCTCCTGTTTCATGACGGCTTTTACCGTCAGGGGCCAGGAGACCTGCTGATGCCGGGAAAGCCGCATAAAACAAGCTTTCCCGAGGAGACCTTTACCGTCAAAGACGGTTTTGGTCTGGATAGTGAACGGGACGGTCTTAATTCGGCCCTCAGTTCTTACCGCCAGTTCCACCGTCAACCTGTTCTGTTGGCCGGCGATAGCCACCGATAGCTGCCGTGACGTATATTTTTTTAAATCAACACGTTACGGCAGTTTTTCGATAGCCTGCGATAGTCCCCGAAGGACCTGATTTCACTCCCACTCAATAGTAGCCGGCGGCTTCCCCGAGATGTCGTAGACCACCCGCGACACCCCCCGCAACTCATTGATGATCCGGTTGCTCACCGTGCCCAGGAACTCATACGGCAGATGCGCCCAATGGGCGGTCATGAAGTCAATCGTCTCCACGGCCCTTAGCGCAATCACCCACTCGTAAGCGCGCGCATCACCCACCACGCCCACCGACTTCACCGGCAGGAACACGGCAAACGCCTGGCTGGTCTTGTCGTACAGGTCGGCCTTGCGCAGCTCATCAATGAAGATGGCATCAGCCTTGGCCAGCAGTTCGGCGTACTCGCGCTTCACTTCGCCCAGGATACGCACGCCCAGGCCCGGGCCCGGGAACGGATGGCGGTAGACCATGGTGCGCGGCAGGCCGAGTTCGACGCCCAGGCGGCGCACTTCATCCTTGAACAGCTCGCGCAGCGGCTCCACCAGGCCCAGCTTCATGTGCTCCGGCAGGCCGCCCACGTTGTGGTGGCTCTTGATCACGTGCGCCTTACCGGTCTTGCTGCCCGCCGACTCGATCACGTCCGGGTAGATGGTGCCCTGCGCCAGCCACTTGGCGTTCTTCAGCTTGTTCGACTCTTCATCGAAAATCTCAACGAACAGGTTGCCGATGATCTTGCGCTTGGCTTCCGGGTCGCTCACGCCTTCCAGCGCGGCGAAGTAACGGTCGGCGGCATTCACGCGCACCACCTTCACGCCCATGTGCTCGGCGAACATCGCCATCACCTGGTCGCCTTCCTGCCAGCGCAGCAGGCCGGTATCCACGAACACGCAGGTCAGCTTCTCGCCGATGGCCTTGTGCAGCAGCGCAGCCACAACCGACGAGTCAACGCCGCCGGACAGGCCCAGGATCACTTCGTCATCGCCCACCTGTTCGCGCACGCGGGCGATCTGGTCATCGATGATGTTGGCGGCGGTCCACAGGGTCTGGCAGCCGCACACATCCACCACGAAGCGGCGCAGCAGCGCCTGGCCCTGCAGGGTGTGGGTCACTTCCGGGTGGAACTGCACGCCGTACCAGCGCTTTTCCTCGTTGGCCATGGCGGCCACCGGAATGCGGTCGGTGGTGGCGGTGATGGTGAAGCCCGGCGGTGCAACGGAGACGTGGTCGCCGTGGCTCATCCAGACATTCAGCTTCGGCTCGCCGCCGTGGTCGCTCAGGCCCTTGAACAGTGCATCCGGGTTGATCACGTTCACTTCGGCGTGGCCGAATTCGCGCTGGTCAGCGGCTTCGGTGGCACCGCCCAGCTGCGCGGCCAGGGTCTGCATGCCGTAGCAGATGCCGAAGATCGGCAGGCCGCTGTCGAACACTTCCTGCGGCGCGGCCGGGGCACCCGGCAGCGTGGTCGATTCCGGGCCACCGGACAGGATGATGCCCTTGGCGCCGAACGCCGCGATCTCGGCCGGGTTGTGGTCCCAGGCCCAGATTTCGCAGTAGACGCCCAGCTCGCGGATGCGGCGGGCGATCAGCTGCGTGTACTGCGCGCCGAAATCGAGGATCAGGATCTTGTCGTTATGGATATTGGTCATGGCGCCCTGGCAATGCAGTAGGGAAAACGAAACTTCAAATAATTTGCTGCGGCAGATGGAAAAAGAGGAACGGGAATCAGCTTCCTCGTTCCTCTTTATCCGGCCCGCGTCAGGCGCGGTAGTTCGGCGGCTCTTTGGTGATCGTCACGTCGTGGACGTGGCTCTCACGCTGGCCGGCGCCGCTGATCTTTACGAACTTGGGCTTGCTGCGCATGTCTTCGATGGTGGCGCAACCCACGTAGCCCATGGTGGCGCGCAGGCCGCCCATCAGCTGGTGGATGATGCCGCCCACCGGGCCGCGGTACGGCACGCGGCCTTCGATGCCTTCCGGTACCAGCTTGTCGGCGGTGGCGGCGTCCTGGAAGTAGCGATCCTTCGACCCCTTCTCCATGGCAGCCAGCGAGCCCATGCCGCGGTAGCTCTTGTACGAACGGCCCTGGTACAGCTCGGTCTCGCCCGGCGATTCCTCGGTACCGGCCAGCAGGCCGCCGACCATGATGGTCGAGGCACCGGCGGCCAGCGCCTTGCCGATGTCACCCGAGTAGCGGATGCCACCGTCGGCGATCAGCGGGATGCGGTCCTGCAGCGCTTCGGCCACCAGATCAATCGCGGTGACCTGCGGCACGCCGACGCCGGCGACGACGCGGGTGGTGCAGATCGAGCCCGGGCCGATGCCGACCTTCACGGCGTCCGCGCCACTGTCCAGCAGCGCCAGTGCGGCTTCGCCGGTGCAGATGTTGCCACCGATGACCTGCACGTTCGGGAAGTTCTTCTTGACCCAGCTGACGCGGTCCAGCACGCCCTGCGAGTGGCCGTGCGCGGTATCGACCACGATCACGTCCACGCCGGCGGCGACCAGCGCTTCCACGCGGCGATCGGTATCGCCACCCACGCCGACGGCAGCGCCGACCAGCAGGCGGGTCGACAGATCCTTGGCAGCGTTCGGGAAGTCGGTGTTCTTCTGGATGTCCTTGACGGTGATCAGGCCACGCAGTTCGAACGAATCATTGACCACCAGCACCTTTTCGATGCGGTTGCGGTGCAGCAGCTGCAGCACTTCGTCGGACGCGGCGCCTTCCTTGACCGTGATCAGGCGATCCTTCTTGGTCATGATGTGGCGGACCGGATCGTCCAGCTCGGTCTCGAAGCGCATGTCGCGGTGGGTCACGATGCCGGCCAGCAGGCCGTCGCTGCCCACCACCGGTACGCCGGAGATGTTGTGCGCCTGGGTCAGGGCCAGCACGTCGCGGATGGTGGTTTCCGGGCCGACGGTGATCGGGTCGCGGATGACGCCGGCCTCGAACTTCTTGACCTTGGCCACTTCCGCGGCCTGCTGTTCCAGGCTGAGATTCTTGTGGATGATGCCCATGCCGCCGAGCTGGGCCATGGCGATGGCCAGGCGGGCTTCGGTGACGGTATCCATGGCTGCAGACAGGATCGGAAGCTTCAGCTTCAGGTCGCGAGTCAACCGCGTTTCGAGGTTGACGTCCTTGGGCAGGATGGTCGAATGGGCGGGGACGAGCGAGACGTCGTCGTAAGTGAGTGCTTCAGCCTGGATGCGCAGCATCGGCATACCCGAGATGTGGGGAAGCGCGACATTTTACCCTGTTTTCGCGCCGCGTGGCAGGGGGTAGATGCGACGCAGTGTCGCGTGGGCGGCGATCCATTCAGGGGCCGCACCAAAGCAGGTAGTGCCGGCCGCTGGCCGGCAACCTCATGAACCTTCGGAC
>NZ_RAVT01000114.1 GCF_013464915.1 Stenotrophomonas maltophilia | reverse complement strand
ATGCTCTACGCATTCCGGGAACGCGAAGAGCTGATGGACTGCTACGAGGCGGTATCCGGCGCTCGAATGCATGCCACGTATTACCGACCCGGCGGTGTGTACCGTGATCTGCCTGAGCAGATGCCGAAGTACAAGGAGTCACGCTGGAAGAAGGGAAAGGAGCTGCGGCGGCTGAACGCCGCGAGAGAAGGGTCGCTGCTCGATTTCATCGAGAATTTCACCCGCGAATTCCCGAACCGCATCGATGAGTACGAAACCCTGCTCACCGACAACAGAATCTGGAAGCAGCGCACGGTGGGCATTGGCGTTGTGAGCCCGCA
>NZ_RAVT01000113.1 GCF_013464915.1 Stenotrophomonas maltophilia | reverse complement strand
ATGCTGGTGATCCTCAATGCCCGCAAGCGGGACGCCGAGGTGGCCCTCGGCAGCCCCTGACAAGACAGTTGCTACTGACAAACGATTGCGGTGTGGGCCTGCTGTGGGTAGTTGCCAACCTTGGTTGGCACCTTGGTTCCTTGCGGGGAGCATCCACGCATGGCGTGGATCCACCGGGGTTGCCGGCCAGCGGCCGGCACTACCGGCGTTTCCCACGCACAAAGAAAAACCCCGCTGCGTGAGCAGCGGGGTTTTGGGTGTAAACCCTGGCGATGACCTACTCTCGCATGGCTTGAGCCACACTACCATCGGCGCAGCTGCGTTTCAC
>NZ_RAVT01000112.1 GCF_013464915.1 Stenotrophomonas maltophilia | reverse complement strand
GATCGGCGGGATACCGAGATCCGGAACTACGTGATGAACCTCGGCCCCCAACATCCTGCGGCACATGGGGTACTGCGCCTGGTGCTTGAGATGGATGGCGAGACCGTTGTGCGCGCGGATCCGCATGTGGGCCTGCTGCACCGGGGTACCGAGAAGCTGGCGGAGTCCAAGCCCTTCAACCAGTCCATCGGCTACATGGATCGGCTGGACTACGTATCCATGATGTGCAATGAACACGCCTACGTACGTGCGATTGAAACCCTTCTGGGAATCGAGGCGCCTATCAGGGCACAGTACATCCGCACGATGTTCGATGAGATCACCCGTATCCTCAATCACCTCATGAACATCGGAACGGG
>NZ_RAVT01000111.1 GCF_013464915.1 Stenotrophomonas maltophilia | reverse complement strand
TCCATGTGGACCAGCATGTCGATCGTGATGATCGGCGGCCTCGCCCTTGGAACGCTGATCACGCTGGGTCTCATTCCAGCGCTGTATGCCGCGCTCTACCGCATTCACCCGACCGAGGAGGCATGATCATGGCTATTGGAAATCGAGTTGCCTGCCTGTCGATTGCTGTGCTTGTGGCGCTGTCTTCTGGCTGCGCCTCTGTGGCCCCCAGGACCGAGATCCCTGACGCGGCAGCCCGGCATCATGTGGGCCAGGCCCGCACGCCGGCGGCGCTGGATGCGGATGTCCTGCCTGGGACGCCCAACAGGCAATGGTGGAAGGACTTCTCCGACCCCAACCTGGATGCGCTGGTCAGCCTGGCCATGCG
>NZ_RAVT01000110.1 GCF_013464915.1 Stenotrophomonas maltophilia | reverse complement strand
GGAGAGGACTCGAACCTCCACGGTTTTACCCGCTAGTACCTGAAACTAGTGCGTCTACCAATTCCGCCACCTGGGCGTCGAGGAGCGAGATTATGGGGTGTTGTTACCGGGGTGTCAACACTTCTTGATAACAATCTTGCGATGGGGTCAGAGCCCTTTCCTGAGGGAAGGGATCCAACCCCAGTACACCGGGGTCGGATACCGTTTCGCATGCGAAACGGGCTCTGACCCCATGCCCGGCCCGTTCCCGGATCGCGGGCAAAAAAAATCCCCGCCGAAGCGAGGAGTTTTTTCGTTGGTGCCCAGGAGAGGACTCGAACCTCCACGGTTTTACCCGCTAGTACCTGAAACTAGTGCGTCTACCAATTCCGCCACCTGGGCGT
>NZ_RAVT01000109.1 GCF_013464915.1 Stenotrophomonas maltophilia | reverse complement strand
GTCAGGCTGGTGCCACTCAGCTTGAGTGCCAAGGTCGCGCCGATGACCACGAACGGAATGCTCGCCAGGACGATCAAGCTCTTGCGGATGCTCTCGAACTGCCATACGAACAACAGGAACATGGCAGCAAGGCAGAGCGGGAGCAGCTTCTCGATGCCTTCGTTGGCACTCTTGCTCTCTTCGATCTCGCCACCGAGTTCAACCCGCACGCCCTGCTTGCGGAATTCGGAAAGAAGTGGCTCGACCTTGTCTGCGATCCCCTGAGCAGTCAGCTCGGAGCTCTTTGCAAGCACGGTGACCGCGCGCGCCTGGTTCACTCGCTGGATTGAAGACAGCTGCGGCGCCAACCGAAGCTTGGCCACCTGGCCCAGCGGCACGCTTCCGC
>NZ_RAVT01000108.1 GCF_013464915.1 Stenotrophomonas maltophilia | reverse complement strand
CGATCCTCTCCACCATCGGCTGGTTCCACCGKCGCCGGCCCGGCATTGCTGCGCCGCTGTTCCTCGTAGGTDCGGAATGCCTGGTGGATGTGCTTGCGCAGCTCWTCGTCGTTCCAGGGCTCGGTCAGGAAGCGGTAGATCGCACCACGGTTGATCGCGTCGGTCACCGTGTTCAGAGTGCTGCCGGTGAAGCAGCCGCGCTGACCGCCTGTGGTAGTGCCGGCCGCTGGCCGGCAACCTCATTGAACCCGACATTCAGAGCAGCCGGCCAGCGGCCGGCTCTACCAGAGGGGATCGTTACCGCAACGGTGGACGATCCTCTCCACCATCGGCTGGTTCCACCGGCGCCGGCCCGGCATTGCTGCGCCGCTGTTCCTCGTAGGTAC
>NZ_RAVT01000107.1 GCF_013464915.1 Stenotrophomonas maltophilia | reverse complement strand
TGGTGCTTGAGCTGCGCGTCAGGGAGTGTGAGCGCCGCATTGCAATTTCCGACGGTCGCACCAGAGCATTGGAGCATTCGGTAACTGCGGCCCTTGCGAACTGCTCCGACCCAGCGGCCATGCGCGCGGCCTGGACTCAACTGTCACCGTTGATCATGGAAAGTTATGCAAACCAGCGCAGCGGAGCGGCCAGCGACTATCTGGAGGGGCTCCGGCAGGGTCTCGAGTTCATTGGTCAGCAGATAGACGCGGCTCAAGAACCAACCTCTACTGCCCGGCGATAGTTCCGATGACGATTCTAAAATCAACCAAAGATCGACACTCCAGGGCCCAAAGTCTAGGTGCACTGTCGCCATGGCCCATCCCATGGTCTCAACCAAAGAAGATCAGAATGTGCGCCCACCCTTCCCAGCATCCTCGCCC
>NZ_RAVT01000106.1 GCF_013464915.1 Stenotrophomonas maltophilia | reverse complement strand
TACCTGCGCATACTTTCAAAGATCCTGGGAAGTGGCCTCAGCGCCGTTCCCGTGTGCTGCGAAGTTTCCTTCGTAGCGAGCCGCCCATTATAGCCGGCTTTTCCGCTTCGTCAACACCTTTTTCAAGGCCGTCTCACCGGAGTGGACGTTGTTGCCGATGCTGCTTCGTCGTTGGACCCGAGGGYCTTTCGTCGTTGCGAGCCGCCTATTATGGCAGGCCTTTCAGCTTTGTCAACAACTTGTTTGAGGAACTTGAAGCTCTTCGTGAAGTTGTTGCSGCAAGTCCAGGTTGAAACCARGGGCCTGCAAAAAAAGGAAAACCCCGCTGCGCAWGCAGCGGGGTTCTCGGGTGTAAACCCTGGCGATGACCTACTCTCGCATGGCTTGAGCCACACTACCATCGGCGCAGCTGCGTTTCACTTCC
>NZ_RAVT01000105.1 GCF_013464915.1 Stenotrophomonas maltophilia | reverse complement strand
AACGCATCCAGCTTCTTTGCTTCGTCAAGGTGCAGCTGCCGATTGAATCGATCTCCTGTAAGCGCAATGTTGGCGCCGGTGCTTCCACCGGCCAGTCCACCCACCATCGCACTACTGACCTCCATCAAGGACCGGAACTGCTCGGGGCTGATCTCGCTCTGGTTGGCGGTGAGGTAATCCGAGATCGCCTTCTTGGCCTTCTCCGCACCGGCAGCACTCACCGCGCCCTTCAGCGCATCGGCGCCACCCAATGCGGCCATCGCCGCACCGGCCATGCCGTGCAGCAGCGCGCGTCCGTTGCCGCCGTCGGCCCAGAACGCCTTGCCTTCTTCGGTGTCCGCCTTCTGGCTCAGGTAGCTGCCCAGGTCACCCGCGCCCTTGAACAGCAGCTGCCCACCCAGCTGCATCACCTCGGCGCGCTCCTGCATCTTGCGCAGGTCAACGGCCGACAGCGCGCTGTCGGTATCAAAGCCGGTTGCGGTGCGATCGAGCCCGGCCAGTGCACTTTCATTGCCATCGCGCAC
>NZ_RAVT01000104.1 GCF_013464915.1 Stenotrophomonas maltophilia | reverse complement strand
ATGATCAGGGCCGAGAGCATTGCAACGTCGTGCCGCCTGCAGCCCTCGACCACCGATTCCACGTAGGCGTTGGTGAATGCGCCGGGACGGAGCCCGTTGGCACGCATTCTTTGCTCCACATCGTCATTGAAGCTCTGCAACCAACTGGAGAATGTGGCGTCGATCAGGTCCTGCTTGCAGTAGAAGTGATGGAACATCGCGCCGCGGCTGACGCCCGAGCATTCAAGGATCTCATTGACGGTCACCGAAGACCTTCCATTGCGGACGATAAGCGCTGCCGTTTCGCGAATGAGTATGCTGGGCACACGCACGGACGAACTGTGGATAGCGTTCAAGAGTGTATTCCTCGAGTAGCGGACGACGAACGATCCGCCAGGCCKGTACGGCCTGGCGGGTTGCCGTTCGAGCCAGTCAGTGATGCGCCGCGGATGCTTCGCTTTCGGCGCTCTTCCGGGAAGCGATGGGCCTGCCGATYTCAATCTCCGGGTCCCCCTTCTCGGGCTGCCATGCYCCCAGTGCCAGCTGCACCTGCACGTGGGCCATCAGCAGCCCGGCCTGTGCCGCCGCRAGCTCTCTGCGCGCCTTCTCGTGCAGCGCCTGCTGCTGCAGGCCGGCATCCTTCGGTTCGATTCCGGCGTCCACGCGGGAAGAGGCATAGGCCGAAGATCTGCTGCTGAGTGCCTCGGCATTTAC